>DATJPZ010000098.1:0-26151 GCA_035506175.1 Thermoanaerobaculia bacterium
TACCCATTCCCGGGACCGTCCACCTGATCCGACTTCATCAAATCGCGGTCGATCCACGGGATGACCCGTTTCGACCGAGCCTTTCACGACGTCCTGGAGACGCATCGAGAACGCCTCAGAATCACTTCCCTGGCGCCTCGAGCCGGGTGCCCGAATGATCCAGGCGAATCATGACGCCGCGCCCGGGAGGAGCCATCGTGGGATACGGGGTCGCCATGAGAACGATGCGCGTGAAGGAGCTGATGACGCGGGATCCCAAGACCTGTTCGCCGGAGACCCCGCTGTCGACCGCCGCGAGAACGATGGCCGCCGAGAATTGCGGCGTCCTGCCCGTCGTCGTCGAGGAGCGCTGCGTCGGGATCGTGACGGACCGCGACGTCTGCCTGGCGATCGGCAACGACGACGCGCCGCCGTCGGCTCGGCTCGTTGCCGACACCATGACCCGCGGCATTCACTTCGCGCGCGCCGACGATCCGATCGGACGGGCGCTCCAGCTCATGCGGCGCTGGAGGGTGCGGCGGCTTCCGGTCCTGGCGGCCGACGGCCGGCTCGAAGGCATCCTCAGTCTCGGCGACGTCGCTCTCCGGATCGGCGCCGACTTCCCCGCCCTGCCGACGCTCGGCGAAGACGTCGCGCGGACTCTTCAGGCGATCTCGGAACGTCAACGGCCGGCGCCGCCCGCGCCGTCCCGGCGCTCTCGAATCGGCGCAGCGCCTCTCTACTTCTGAGCGCGCGACGCCGGCGAGATCCCGTCCACGAGCTCCGGCAGGACCGCCACGCGAAACTGGAGAATCGCCCGCGTGCCGTCGTCCGCCTCGATCTGGACCGCCTCGACGGTGTCGTCGTCGCCGAGCTCGACCCATGCCCGGGCGACGCGGCGCACCGCGTGCTCGGCGAGCTGCGCGGGCTCGCCCAGAAGGAACGTGACCTCCCGGACCCGCGGATCCGCCACGATCCCCTGGAGCGCCACGTCGCGGGCCTCGACCTGCGCACCGAGCTTCGGGTCGAGAATCGTGAGCTGGACGAGCCAGCCCCGATGGCGGCGGCTGAACTCGTCGAAGTACACCGCCCACTCGTAAGGAACCACGGCCGTCGTCTTCATCGTTCCTCTCCTTTCGCGCCGACCGCCGCCGATTCACGGTCCGCGGCGCGGGCCAGCAGCGATTTCACCTCGATGTCGGTCGTCTGGTCGAAGACCCCGTAGAACCGCCCGACGGCGTCGAAAGGTTCCGGCGTCGCGGGACACACGACGTCGTCGGCGATCCGGCGAAGGGCCGCGACGGTCTCGCGCGGCCCGACCGGAACGGCCACGACGATGGCCCGCGGCCCGAGCGACCGCAGTGCCGCGACCGCCGCCTGCATCGACAAGCCCGTGGCGAGGCCGTCGTCGACGAGGAGCACGAGCCGGCCCCGGACGTCGAGCGGCGGGCGGCCTCCGCGATACTCCCGCTCGCGGCGCCGGAGCTCGCGGCCTTCCTCGCGCGCCGCGGCCTCGACCGCGGACGCCGGAACGCGATACCGCGCGAGCATCGCCTCGTTCAAGACGCGCACGCCGCCGGAGGCGATCGCCCCCATGGCAAATTCCTCGTTTCCCGGAAAGCCGAGCTTGCGCACGAGGAAGACGTCGAGCGGGGCGCCGAGCGCCTCGGCGACGACCGCGGCCACCGGCACGCCTCCCCGGGGCAACCCGAGAACGAGAACCTCCGGGCGTCCGGCGTAGCCGCGCAGGGCCTCCGCCAGCCTCGATCCCGCGGCGCGGCGATCGGCGTAGATCACGGCGTCATTCTCCGCGCACCGAGACTTCGAGCCGGTCGCCCGGAGAGGGCGCCCAAGCCGCGTCCATGTGCCCGCGAAACCACGACGCCGCCAGGCGCGAGACCTCGTCGAGCGCGCCTGGCTCCTCGAACAGGTGCGTCGCGCCGGGGACGACCGCGAGACGGCCGAGAGCGCCGAGACGATTCTCCGCGGCCCTGTTGAGCGCGAGCACCTCGGCGTCGCGGCCGCCCACGATCAGCAGCGTCGGCGCCTGCACGTGCTCGAGCGAAGCACCCGCGAGGTCCGGGCGCCCGCCGCGGGAGACCACCGCGCGCACGAGGCCCGGAGCGGCCGCCGCCGCGACGAGCGCGGCCGCGGCGCCGGTGGAAGCGCCGAAGTAGCCGAGAGGCAGACGCGACAGCCGAGGCTGCCGTTTCACCCACTCGGCTGCCATGCCCAGGCGGCCGGCCAGCAGCGGGATGTCGAAGCGATGGCGGGCGCTCACGAGATCCTCGATCTCCTCGTCCCGGGTCAGGAGATCCAGCAACAGCGTGCCCAGGCCGGCCTCGCGGAGCCGAGCCGCCACGAACCGATTGCGCGGGCTCCGGCGGCTGCTGCCGCTGCCGTGGGCGAAGACCACGAGCCCGAAGACGGGCTCCGGAATCCCCAGATCTCCTTCGATCCGGTCGGCGCCCACCGGGATGGTGACGGCCGTGTCTGCTTCACGAGACTGCTTCACGAGCCCATGTTTCCCCTTCCTCGGTCGCGCGGGATGATCCGTTCGCATCATTCCGGAGGTTCCCACCGGCACTAGCCTTGTCCCGTGGCTGCCGAAAACGAGCAGGTCCCCCAACGCGGATCCGTTGTCTCGACGCGGTACTGGCACCGCCTGGAGGACGGCCGCGTTCAATGCGACGTCTGCCCCCGGTACTGCACGCTGCGGGACGGGCAGCGGGGGCTCTGCTTCGTCCGCGGCTGCCAGAACGGCGAGATCGTCCTGATGACCTACGGGCGTTCGAGCGGCTTCTGCGTCGACCCGATCGAGAAAAAGCCGTTGAATCACTTCCTGCCGGGTACGTCCGTGCTGTCGTTCGGGACCGAGGGCTGCAACCTCTCCTGCGCCTTTTGCCAGAACTGGGACATCAGCAAGTCTCGCGAGGTCGCCCGGCTCGCCGAAGCGGCGTCGCCCGAACTGATTGCCCGCGCGGCGGCGGAGCTCGGTTGCCGGAGCGTCGCGTTCACCTACAACGACCCGACGATCTTCTACGAGTACGCGATCGACGTCGCCGACGCGTGCCGCGAGCGCGGGATCCGGTCCGTCGCGGTCACGGCGGGATACATGTGTCCCGAACCGCGTGCCGACTTCTATCGCCACGTGGACGCGGCGAACGTCGACTTGAAGGCCTTCACCGAAAAGTTCTACCGCGACGTCACCGCCGCGCACCTCGAGCCCGTTCTCGACACGCTCGTGTACCTGAAGAAGGAAACGAAGGTCTGGCTCGAGATCACCAACCTCGTCATCCCGGGCTTGAACGACTCGGACGCGGAGCTCGACGCGATGACCCGATGGGTCGTGGAGAACCTGGGGCTCGACGTTCCGATGCACTTCACCGCATTTCATCCCGACTGGAAGATGCGCGACGTCCCGCCGACGCCGCCCGAAACGCTCGCCCGCGCCCGCCGCATCGCCGCCGCCAACGGGATCCGGTACGCCTACACGGGCAACGTCGACGACCTCGAGGGCGGCCGGACGCGCTGCCACGGCTGCGGCCACACGCTCATCGCCCGAGACGGTTACGAGGTGTTCGAGTGGGACGTGGCGCGCGGCATCTGCGGCCGCTGCGGGGAGCGGTGCGCGGGCGTCTTCGAGGAGCGTCCCGGCCGGTGGGGCGCGCGACGCCTCCCGGTGCGCCTCTGACCGCTTCGCCGCGTGAGACGCGATCCGGTGGACACTCCCGGCGCCCCGGCGTAGGCTGGAAGGGGTCCGGGCTCGCCCCGGCTCCAGGAGGCGCGATGAAGGCTTACGTCAGGCTGACCGAGCCCATGGTCCGCGAAGGGGGAAAGCTCCGCGCGGCGTCGTGGGACGAGGCGCTCGACAAGGCGGCGGAGGGCTTCCGCCGCGTCCGTGCCGGGAAGGGAGCCGAGGCGATCGGCCTCTTCTCCTGCTCGAAGGCGTCGAACGAGGTCAATTACCTCGCTCAGAAATTCGCCCGCTCGGTCCTCGGCACGAACAACATCGACAGCTGCAACCGCACCTGACACGCTCCCAGCGTCGTCGGTCTGACGGCGGTGTTCGGAGCGGGGGGCGGCACGAGCTCCTACCGCGAAGCGGAGGAGACGGAGTTCGTGTTGCTCTGGGGGTCGAACGCCCGCGAGGCGCACCCGATCTACTTCCACCACGTCCTGCGCGGGATTCGCAACGGCGCCCGCCTCGTCGTGGTGGATCCGCGCCGCACCGTGTCCGCGCAGTGGGCCGACACCTGGCTCGGCCTCGACGTCGGCTCCGACATCGCGCTCGCCAACGCCATGGGCCGCGAGATCCTGCACGCGGGCCTCGAGAACCGCGCGTTCATCGAGAAGGCGACGACGGGCTTCGAGGCGTACCGCGCGGGCGTCGAGAAGTACACGCTGGCGTACGCCGAGAAGGAGACGGGCGTGCCCGCGGCCGCGATCCGCGACGTCGCGCACGCCTACGCGAAGGCGAAAACCGCGCAGCTCTGCTGGACGCTCGGGATCACGGAACACCACAACGCGGTCGACAACGTCTTCGCGCTGATCAACCTCGCCCTGCTGACCGGTCACGTCGGCCGCTGGGGATCCGGCGTCTGTCCGCTCCGCGGCCAGAACAACGTCCAGGGCGGCGGCGACATGGGCGCCCTCCCGAACAAGCTGCCCGGCGGCCAGGACGTCGAAGACCCCGTTTCGCGTGCGAAGTTCGAGCGCGTCTGGGGCGCGACGATTCCGGCGACGAAGGGCATGCACCTCTCGCAGATGTTCGAGGCGATGGAGCACGGGAAGATGGCGTCGCTCTACGTCCTCGGCGAAAACCCGGTGCAGTCGGAAGCCGACCAGAAGCGCGCGCTGCATCTGCTCGGCGGGCTCGACCACGTCGTCGCCCAGGACATGTTCCTGACGAAGACGGCCGAGATCGCGCACGTCGTGCTGCCGGCGGCCGCGTCGTGGTGCGAGGACGAGGGCACGGTCACCTCGAGCGAGCGGCGCGTCCAGCGCGTCCGCAAGGCGCTCGAGCCGCCGGGCCACGCGCGCACCGACCTTTCGATCCTCTCGGAGCTCGCCCGGCGCCTCGGCACCGACTGGGGCAACCCCTCGGCCGCGCGGGTCTGGGACGAACTGCGGGGCCTCTCTCCCTGGCACGGCGGCATGACGTACGAGCGCCTCGAGAGGCTCGGCGGCCTGCAGTGGCCGTGCCCCGACGAGTCGCACCCGGGCAGCCCGTTCCTCCACGGCCGGCTCTGGAAGGACCCGGTCGAAGGCCCGAAGGCGCCGTTCCACGCGGTGGAGCACGAAGGGCCGGTGGACCGCCTGTCGGAGGAGTTCCCGATCCGCCTGACGACGGGCCGCCGGCTCGACTCCTACAACACGGGCGTGCAGACGGCGGGCTACCGGTCGCCGCTGCGCCGCGGCGAATCGCTCGACATCGCGCCCGAGGACGGCGCGCGCCTGGGCGTCGGCGACGGCGAGATGGTGCGCGCCGTCTCGCGGCGCGGGTCGATCGAGGTGCCGGCGCGCTACGACGCGACGCTGCGGCCGGGCCTCGCCTTCATGACGCTGCACTTCCAGGACGACGTCGCGACCAACGTCCTGACGATCGACGCGATCGACCCGAAGTCGGGAACGGCGGAGTTCAAGGCGAGCGCGATCCGGATCGAGCGGCTCGGCGCCTGACGTCGCTTCGCTTCGGCTAGAGTAGCCGCGTGGACCTGCACCTCATCCCCGGCGCGGAGCCGTCGGCCGAGGAGCGCGCCGCGGTCGACGCCGTCGCCGGCCCGCCGGCGAGCGGCTGGGAGGGCGGCACGCGGCGTCCGGAGACGGACGGCCACCTCGCCTTCGGCGGCCACGCGGCGCGGGCGAAGCGGCATCTGCTCCTGCCGGTGCTCTGGGGCGTGCAGTCGCGGGTCGGGTGGATCTCCGCCGGGGCGCTGAACTACGTCTGCCAGCGGCTGTCGGTCGCGCCGGCGGAAGCCTACGGTGTGGCCACGTTCTACGCGATGCTGTCGGTCGAGCCGCAGCCGAAGACGGTCGTCCACGTCTGCGACGATCTGGCGTGCCGGCTCGCGGGCGGGCCCGCGCTGCTCGACGCGCTGAAGAAGACGTCGCCGGCGGCGTCGGTCCGGCCGTCGCCCTGTCTCGGTCTCTGCGAACGCGCGCCCGCGATCCTCGTCCAGCGAGCCGGCGCGGGCGCGAAGGACGAGGCGATCGCGCCGGCGACGGTTCGGGCGGGGACGAGCCCCGCCCCTGCAGGGACGGAGATCGCCGGGGCGGTCCTCGCGGCCGCCCGTCCGGGACGGGGCTCCCCGTCCGCTCCGCAAACGCTCGACGACCGCCGCTCCGGACTCCGCCTTCTCGCGCGCGTGGGCCACGTCGATCCCGAGAGCCTCGACGACTACCGCGCCCACGGCGGCTACCGCGCGCTGCCGAAAGCCATCGACCTCGGTCCCGAAGGCATCGTCCGCGAAATCCTCGCGTCGAAGCTCCAGGGCCGCGGCGGCGCGGCGTTCCCGGCCGGGCGAAAATGGGAAGCCGTCGCGAGGCAGCCGGCGCGTCCGCACTACCTCGTCTGCAACGCCGACGAGTCCGAGCCCGGCACTTTCAAAGACCGGGTGCTCCTCGAAGAGGATCCCTTCGCCGTGATCGAAGCGATGACGGTCGCCGCCCACGCGACCGGCTGCGCCTGGGGCTACGTGTACGTCCGGGGCGAGTATCCGCTCGCGGAGGAGCGCGTCCGTCGAGCCGCCGCGGCCGCGCGCGCGGCCGGACTCCTCGGGCCGAACGTCCTCGGCCGCGGCTTCGCCTTCGACGTCGAAGTCCGGCGCGGCGCGGGCGCGTACATCTGCGGCGAAGAGACCGCGCTCTTCAACTCGATCGAGGGCTTCCGCGGCGAGCCGCGCAACAAGCCGCCGTTTCCGGTCGAGAAGGGTCTCTTCGGCAAGCCGACCGTCATCAACAACGTCGAGACCCTCGTCAACGCATTGCTCGTCGTCGAAAACGGAGGCGATGCGTTCGCCGCGATCGGGACCGGACAATCCACGGGGCCCAAGCTCTTCTGCGTTTCCGGCCACGTCGCGCGGCCCGGCGTCTACGAGGTGCCGTTCGGCGCGACGCTGCGCGAGCTCATCGCCCTCGCGGGCGGCGTCCCGGGAGGTCGCGGCGTGCGCGCGGTCCTCCTCGGCGGCGCCGCGGGCTCCTTCGTCGGACCGGCCGAACTCGACGTGCCGCTGACTTTCGAGGGCACGCGCGCGATCGGCGCCTCGCTCGGCTCCGGCGTCGTGATGGTCTTCGACGAGCGCGCCGACCTCGGCGACGCCGTCCGCCGGATCGCGGCCTTCTTTCGCGACGAGTCCTGCGGCCAGTGCGTGCCCTGCCGCGTCGGGACCGAACGGCAGGAGGAGCTCGTCGCGCGCCTCGCCGCGGGCCGGCCGTTCGGGAGCGCCGCCGCGGAGGACGTTCTCCTCGACGAGATCGCCCGCGCGATGAAGGACGCTTCGATCTGCGGCCTCGGCCAGACGGCATCCGGCGCGATCCAGTCGGCGATCCGGAAGCTCGGGGTTTTCTCCGCATGACCGACGCGCGGCGGCGCCTCGACCCGGCGCGTCCGGTGACGCTGACGATCGACGGCGTCGAGACGACGGTGCCCGCGGGCACGACGATCCTCGAGGCGTGCCGCGCGCGGCAGATCGACACGCCGACCCTCTGCTTCCTCGAGAACCTGACGCCGGTCAACGTGTGCCGCGTCTGCGTCGTCGAGGTCGAGGGCTCGCGCGTCCTCGTCCCCGCGTGCTCGCGCCCCGTCGAACCGAAGATGAACGTCCGGACCGACAGCGAGCGCGTGCGTCTCTCGCGCAGGCTCGTGCTCGAGTTCCTCGCCTCCTCGGTCGACCTTTCGGACGCCTCGCCCGACGTGCGCCGCTGGATGGACGGCTACGGCGCGCGGCCCGAGCGCTTCGGCCCGCCGGCGCCGGCGGCCGCCGCGGGCGCCCGCGACGCCGCCCTGCCCGGGCACCACCACGCGGGGCCGCCGGGCGAGGCCGCGACCGTGGCGCAGCCGGTCAAGGTGGACAACGAGCTCTACGTCCGCGACTACGCCAGGTGCATCCTCTGCTACAAATGCGTTCAGGCCTGCGGTGTGGAGGCTCAGAACACCTTCGCGATCGCGGTCGCCGGCCGCGGCTTCGACGCCCGCATCTCGACCGAGTTCGCCACGCCGCTGCCCGAGTCGGCCTGCGTCTACTGCGGCAACTGCATCGGCGTCTGTCCCACCGGCGCGCTCATGTTCAAGAGCGAGCACGACCTGCGGCGGGCGGGACGCTGGGACGAGACGAAGCAGACGGTCACCGACACGATCTGCCCGTATTGCGGCGTCGGCTGCACGCTGGAGCTCCGCGTGCAGGACAACGCGATCGTGCGCGTGACCTCGCCGCTCGACCACGACGTCACGAACGGCCACCTCTGCGTCAAGGGACGCTTCGGCTGGCAGTTCGTCCAGAACCGCCCGAAGGCGTAACGCGGGGTCGTGCTACCCTTCGCGCGAGAGCCCGCGCATCGCTAGAGACCTCCATTTCCGGACGCGAATCCTCCACGCCGCCGCCGCGGCCCTGACCCTCCTTCTCCCGATTCTTTCCGGCGCCGCCCTCGCGGAGGAGCGCGCGACGCTGTCCTGGAAGGGCGAGGCGCATCCCGTCGGCACGCTCGGCGGCAAGGAGTTCGTCGTCTCCGACGCCGCGCGCGCTCTCGGCTACGCGGTCGCGGCCGACGCCGGCACCAGCGTCCTGACGCTCACGCTGCCCGGCCACCAGGTCCTGATCGGGCCCGGCACGGCGCAGGTGCCGGTCGACCGCCGCATCGTCCCGATCTCGGGACCGGCGCGCGTGGTCGGCGGCTCCCTCTACGCTCCCGCCGACTTCTTCGAGAAGATCCTGTTCCCTCTCGCCGGTGCGGCCGGCGCCTACGACGCCAGCAAGCGCGCCTGGAATCTCACGGCCGCCGGACCGCCGCCGCTGTCGATCGAGGTCGCCGTCGTGCACGTCGCCCCGACGACGCAGGTCGTCCTGCGCCTCTCGGCCGCGGCGCACACGGCGACGGCCCTCTCCGACAAGGGCTTCCAGGTCCGCTTCGCCGACACGAGGATCGACCCGCCGTTTCCCGAGAAGAAGTTCGACGACCCGCTCGTCGCCGCCGTGCGTTTCGCCGGCGACACGGCGACCGTCGACTTCCGCGAACCCAACCTGACGGCGCGCTCCTACGCGCTCACGGCTCCGGATCGGCTCGTGGTCGAGGTCGGCCGCCGTCCCGCCGGAGCGGCCGCGCCGGTCGAGTCCGCGCCGCCGGCGGCGCCCGCCACGCCGACGCTGACGATCGTCGTGGACCCCGGCCACGGCGGCGTCGAGACCGGCGCGATCGGACCGGGCGGCCTCCAGGAAAAGGAAGCCACGCTCGAGATCGCGAAGCGCCTCGCGGCGACGCTGCCGAAAGTCCTCGCCTGCCGGACGGTGCTGACGCGCGATTCGGACGTCCAGATCTCGCTCGACGACCGCACGTCGATCGCCAACCACGAGAAGGCGGATCTCTTCGTGTCGGTCCACGCCAACTCGTCGCGCGCGGCGTCGGCCAAGGGCTCCGAGACGTATTACCTGTCGCTCGAGGCCTCCGACAGGATCGCCCAGGAGGTCGCCAGGGAAGAGAACCAGGCTGGCGCGGCCTCGCCCACCCCGGGGACCGAAGGCGGCGCCAACTCTTCGCTCGACTTCATCCTGTGGGACCTCGCCCAGAGCGCTCACCTGAAGGAGTCCGCCGAGCTCGGCGAGGCGATCCAGAACGAGTTGAATGCGGTCTCCGACACCGCCAACCGCGGCATCAAGCAGGCGCCGTTCCGCGTGCTCGTCGGCGCGACGATGCCGGCCGTGCTCGTCGAGGTCGCGTTCATTTCCAACCCCGAGGAAGAGAAGAAGCTGAAGAACCCGGAGTTCCAGCAGGCCGTCGCCGACGCCGTGGCTCGCGCGATCGCCCATTTCTTCGCCCGCCGCCAGCCGACCGCGGCGCGCCCCACGCCGGCTTCGCCGAAGCCATGAGCCGCCGCGCGGCGATCCTCCTGCTCGCGGCGCTGGCGGCCGCGGTCGCGGCCCTGCTGTTCGTGAATCGAAGCGGCCTGCCCCGGCTCGGCCGCCGCGGGCCGAGGCCGTTTCTCCGCGTCACGCCGGCCCCCGCCGCGCCGGTGACGGCCCCGCCGGGCGCCACGCCGGCGCCCGTGGCGGAGACGATCCGGATCACGCTCTTTTTCCCGGACCAGAACGGGCAGCTCCTGCACCCGGAAGAACGCGACATCCCGAAACCGGCGGGCGGCGTCGCGTTCCTGCGGGCGCTCTTCGACGAGCTCCAGAAAGGGCCCAGGCGCGACGGCCTCATGGCGGCGCTCCCGGACCGCATGCACCTGCGCAACGCCTTCCTCCTCCCGGAGGGTCTGGTCGTGCTCGATCTCGCCGTCGACTCGAGCCTCGCGTTCGGCTCGGACGACGAGCTCGCGATCGTGGCGTCGCTCGTCGACACCACCCTGCAGAACGTGGCCGAGACGTCCCGTGTGAGAATCCTCGTCAACGGCGAGCCCGCCGAAACCCTGGGAGGCCACGTGGACCTGACCCGACCCCTCGCCTTCATCCGCGGCGTCCTCGAGCCGCCCGGCGCCGACACGGCGGCCGAGACGCCGACGCCGGCGACCCCGTCCCCGGCGCCGACGGCGACGCTCACGCCGACGAGCACTCCGGCGCCACGTCCGGCAAGGACCGCGCGGAGCGCGCGCCCATGACCGCGGCGACGCCGCGGCCCGACGGCCGCAAGCCGGGCGAACTGCGCCCCGTCTCGATCGAAACGGGCGTGGCGCGGCACGCCGAGGGATCCGCCCTGATCACGCTCGGCCACACGAAGGTCTTCTGCGCCGCGTCGGTCGAGGACCGCGTCCCGCCGTTCCTGAAAGGAACGGGCAGCGGCTGGGTCACGGCCGAGTACGGAATGCTGCCCCGCGCGACGCACACGCGCTCGGCGCGCGAGGCGGCGCAGGGCAAGCAGGGCGGCCGCACCGTCGAGATCCAGCGGTTGATCGGCCGGTCGCTGCGCTCGGTCGTCGAGCTGCGCGGACTCGGCGAGCGGACGATCACGCTCGACTGCGACGTGCTCCAGGCCGACGGCGGCACGCGCTGCGCCGGGATCACGGGGGCGTGCGTCGCGCTGGCGATGGCGCTTTCCCGGCTGACGCGCGAGAGCCGGATCCCGCGCTGGCCGCTGCGCGAGACGGTCGCGGCCGTGTCGGTCGGCATCTGCGCCGGCCAGCCGGTCCTCGACCTCGCCTACGAGGAGGACTCGGAGGCCGACGTCGACGGCAACGTCGTCGGCACGGCCTCGGGCGCCTTCGTCGAGATCCAGACGACCGCCGAGCGCCGCCCGTTCTCCGACGCGCAGCTCGAACAGCTTCTCGCGCTGGCGCGCAAAGGATTGAAGCGCCTGCGCGAGATCCAGGACGAGGCGCTGGCCCCGCACCTGGAGGGCCTCGACCTTCGCTAGCGCCCGCTTCCGGCCGCGCGTCTAGAATCGGCCCTCTCCGGGGAGGATCGCCATGCCGCTCGACGTCGGATTCATCGGGCTCGGAACCATGGGGGCGGGGATGGCCCGCAACCTCGCGAAGGCGGGGTTCCCGCTCGCGCTCGCGACGCGGTCGGCCGGCAAGGCGAAAGCCTTCGCCGCGGAGATCGGCGCGCGGGCGTGCGACTCGCCGGACGCGGTCGCGAGCGCCGCCGACGTCGTCGTCTCGTGTCTCCCCGACGCGCCCGAAGTCGAGGAGGTCCACCTCGGCCCGCGCGGCACGCTCTCCGGCGCCCGGAAGGACGCGGTCGTCATCGACTGCTCGACGATCGCGCCGGATGCCGCGGTGTCGATCGCCGCGCGGCTCGAGAAAGGCGGCGTCCGGTTCCTCGACGCGCCGGTCTCGGGCGGCCAGAAAGGGGCGATCGAAGGAACGCTGACGTTCTTCGTCGGCGGCGACGCCGGCGCGCTCGAACGCGCGCGCCCGGTGCTCCAGGCGATGGGCAAACGGATCACCCACCTCGGCGCGTCCGGATCGGGACAACTCGGGAAGGCCGTCAACCAGGTCGTCGTCGCCGACACGCTGCTCGCGGTTTCGGAAGGCATCGCGCTCGCGCAGAAGGCCGGGCTGCCGCTGCCCGCGCTCCACGAGGCCCTCCTCGGCGGCGCGGCCCGGTCGTGGATGCTCGAGGTGCTCGGCCAAAAGATGATGGACCGCGATTTCAAGCCGGCCTTCGCGGTCAAGCACCAGCAGAAGGATCTCGCCATCGTCCTGAAGACCGCCCGCGAGAGAGGCGTGCCGCTTCCCGGGGCCGCGCTCGTCCACCAGCTTCTCTCGGCGCTGGAGGCGCAGGGCCGCGGCGACGACGGGACGCAGGCGCTCCTGACGCTCTACGAGCGGATGGCCGCGAAGGCGTGACGCGCTCGCTCGCGGGCGTCCGCGCGCTCCTCGTGGACCTCGAGGGGACGGTCTACCAGGACCGCCGCCTGATCCCCGGCGCCGCCGAGGCCCTCGCGGCCGCCTCGGCGCGCGGCGTGCCGCACCGGTTCGTCACCAACACGTCGAGCCGGCCGCGCGCGACGATCGTCCGGGAGCTCGCCGCCATGGGCCTGCCCGTCGATCCCGACTGGATCTTCACCGCGCCCCGCGCGGCGCATGCGCACCTGATCGAGCGGGGCTTCACGCGCTGCGATCTTCTCGTCGCGGACGCGCTGCGCGAGGACTTTCCCGGCGTCGAACAGGACGACACGGCGCCGCAGGCGGTCGTCCTCGGCGACCTCGGCCACGGCCTGACGTACCCGCGGCTGAACCGAGCCTTCCGGCACCTGCTCGCCGGAGCCGCTTTCCTGACGCTGGCGCGCAACCGCTACTGGCGCGCCGCGGAGGGCTTCATGCTCGACCTCGGCGCCATCGCGGCGGCGCTCGAGTACGCGGCCGGCCGCGAGGCGACGCTCGTCGGCAAGCCGTCGCCCGCGTTTTTCCATGCCGCGCTCGCCTCGCTCGGCGTCGCCGCGGCCGAGGCGGCGGTCGTCGGGGACGATCTGGAGTCCGACGTCGGCGGCGCGCAGGAGGCCGGGCTGCGCGGCGTCCTCGTCAGGACCGGCAAGTTCCGGGCCGACCACGCTTCCGGCTCGCCGGTGCGTCCGGACGCCACGCTCGACTCGCTCGCGCAGCTGCCGGACCTCCTTTGATACGCTGACGCCGATGCCCGAGAAGCCGCCCGACGACCACGCCGAGCGCGTCCACGCGTCCTTCGACGCGGTCCAGGCGAAGCTCGGATCGAAGCTCGACGCCGCCTCGCGCACCGCGATCGAGAAGGTCCGGGTCGCCGCCGCGGAGCGGGACCGCGAGGCCCTCCGCACCCACGTCGCCACGCTGAAGGAGCGCCACGGCTGGCTCTACCAGGAGCTCGCCGCGCACCCCCAGATCGCGACCTGGCTGGACGAGCTGGCGCTCCTGGGGTTCTAACCGCCGCCTTCGCCCGGCTGCTTCGCGACGACCTGGCCGCCTGATCGCCGGGGCCCCGGCCCTGGCCGGCGCCCGGGACCTCCTCGAGGCCGTCCGCGAGACCGGTCCGGCCGGCGCCGCCCGAGCGGCCGGACCATCGCCCGCTGGAGCGCGGATCGGAAATAATCCGGCTTCCATGCCGGAGCGGAGCACGAAGTGGAGCGACCTCTTCCGCTCGACGTTTCACGACGTCGGGAGGGAAGACATCGTCGGCCTCTACTCGCTCGAGTGGCGCCGGGCCAAGGAAAAGCTGACCGTCGACGACCGCGAGGCCATCGACCGCGAGCCGCGGCGCTGGAAGCGCTGGTTCAAGACGGCCAACAGCGTTCTCTTCGGCCTCGCGGTGCGTCTGGCGCCGGCGCGGCGCGTCATCTTCCTCGTCGTCCTCGCGTGCTGGTTCCTGACGCTCTTCGCGCCCTCCTGCGAGAAGCACGAGTCGCACGCCGACGAGAACGGCCGCCGCGGCGTCTCCTACCGCGTCGACTTCGACAGCGGCTTCCTGACCGTGTCGTCGGTCCTGCTGCTGCTGCTCCTCGCGATGGAGCTCGTCGACAAGATCAACTACCGCGACGAGCTCGAGCTCGCGCGCGAGCTGCAGGCGAGTCTCATCCCGCGCGTCCTCCCGGAGGTGCCGGGCTTCTCCCTCGGCGCGCACAACGAGATCGCGAACATGGTCGGCGGCGACATCTACGACTTCGTCCCGCTGAAGGACGGCCGTCTCGCCGTGCTCTTCGGCGACGCCTCGGGGCACGGGATGGCGGCGGGCCTCGTCATGGCCGTGGCGCACGCGGCGTTCCGCACGCAGCTCGAGGTGGACGCGGCGCCGGAGGCCATGTTCGCCACGCTGAACCGCATCCTCTGCCGCACCGGCAGCCCGCGGGCGTTCTTCGGCGCGGTGTACCTGCTCGTCTCGCCCGACGGCTCGCTCGCGGGCGCCGTCGCCGGGCATCCGCCGGCGCTGCGCGTCGGTCCGGACGGCTTCGTCCGCGAGCGCCTGGGCGCGGGGGCGTACCCGCTCGGCATCAAGACCGACCTCGCGTGGCCCGTTCTCGCCGCGCGGCTCGAGGCGGGCGAGACGCTGCTGCTCCACTCGGACGGTCTCTCCGAAGCGCGCAACCCCCGGGGCGACGAGTTCGGCGACGCGCGGATCGAGTCGGCGATCCGGCATGCCGCGGCGCTTTCGCCGCAGGAGCTCGTCGACGCGCTCGCCGTGGACGTGACCGCTTTCCGCGGCGAGGAGTCCCCGGAAGACGACATTTCGGTCGCCGCGATCCGCCGCGCCTAGGCGCCTCGTCAGCCGGCGCCGGGGAATCCCCGCGCCCTCCAAACCGTTCTGCGGGTTGCCGTTGACCGCGAGGCGCGGCAGGCGGCCGGCGCCCGCGTGAATCGGGCAGTCGTCTTGCTTCGTATTTATCTCCGGAAAGGAACAACTCGATGTCCCAACAGAATCTGTCGCTTCCGGTGGTTCCGATGAGGAACGCCGTTCTATTCCCGGGCGTGACCTTCCCGATCTCGGCCGGCCGCGCGGCGACCCTGCGCGCCATCGAGGCGGCCATGAACACGCCCGAGCGCCTCGTGTTCGCCGTGGCCCAGCGCCACGAAACCGAGGCCGTGGCCCCGTCGGACCTCTTCACGATCGGCACCATCGCCTCGCTCGGCTCGATCCAGCGCGGCATCGGCGGCATCCGTCTCGTCCTCGAAGGCAAGTCGCGCGGTATCGCGCTGCGCCTGGGCCCCAAGAACGGCTACCTCGAGGCGACCGTTCACGACGCCCAGGAAATGCTGCCGCTCGACGCCCGCGACCCGGCCTTCGCCGGTCTCCACCGCGAGGCGCGCGAGCGCGCCGCCGAGCTCGGCAAGAAACTGGGCCTCCCCGAGGAGACGGTCGACCAGATCCTCGCCGAGGTCAACGAGCCGGGGCGCCTGGCCGACCTCGTCGCGGGCTACCTCGACATTCCCGTCGCCGACAAGCAGGTGCTCCTCGAGACCCTGTCGGTCGAAGACCGGCTGCGCCGCGTGCTCGTCCACGTCCAGCGCCAGGTCGAGGTGCTGTCGGCCCAGGAGGACATCCAGTCCAAGGTCAAGGAAGAGATCGGCGGGCGCCAGCGCGAGATGTACCTGCGCGAGCAGCTCAAGGCGATCCAGAAGGAGCTCGGCGAAGGCGAAGGCGCCTCCGACGACGGGCTCAAGGAGCTGCGCGCCAAGCTCGACGCGCTCGACCTGCCGGACGACGCCCGCAAGGAAGTCGACCGCGAGTGGCTGCGCCTGACACGCATCGGCCGCGAGTCGATGGAGTCGCAGGTGATCCGGACGTATCTCGAGACGGTCGCGGAGCTCCCGTGGAGCATCCGCACCGACGAGAAGCTCGAGGTCGCCGAAGCGGCGCGTGTCCTCGACGAGGACCACTACGGCCTGAAGGACGTCAAGGACCGGATCCTGGAGTTTCTGGCGGTGCGGCAGCTCGCCCACCAGCGCGAGGCGACCGACGCGAAACCGGAGACGGCGGCGGCCGAAGGCGCGGCGTCGAAGCCCGCGCCGTCGGCGGAGGCGAAAGCCGAAGCCGGCCGCTCCGGGAAGGGGCGGATCCTCCTGTTCTCCGGGCCTCCGGGCGTCGGCAAGACCTCGATCGCGAAGTCGATCGCCCGCGCGATGGGACGCAAGTACGTCCGCATCTCGCTCGGCGGCGCGCGCGACGAGGCCGACATCCGCGGCCATCGCCGGACCTACATCGGCGCGATGCCCGGCCGCATCCTGCAGGGGATGAAGCAGGCCGGATCCAAGAACCCCGTGTTCCTGCTCGACGAGGTCGACAAGCTCGGCGTGTCCTACCAGGGCGACCCGGCGTCGGCGCTGCTCGAGGTCCTCGATCCTGCGCAGAATGACTCGTTCACCGACCACTACCTCGGCGTGCCGTTCGACCTGTCGGAGGTGCTGTTCATCGCGACGGCCAACTTCATCCAGAACATCCCCGGGCCTCTGCTCGACCGCATGGAGGTCGTCAACTTCGCCGGCTACACCGAGGAAGAGAAGCTCCAGATCGCGAAGAGCTACCTCGTGCCGCGGCAGATCGAAGAGAACGGCCTCGCCACGGACCAGCTCGCCTTCGACGACGACGCGATCCGGGAAGTCGTGACGAGCTACACGCGGGAGTCCGGCGTGAGGCAGCTCGAGCGGGAGCTCGGAAAGCTCGCCCGCAAGGTCGCGCGTCGCGTCGCGGCCCGCGAGATCGAGCGCCAGACCGTCCGGCGCGAAGACGTCCGGCCGCTGCTCGGCCGCCCGCGCGTCCACCCGGAGCGCATGGCCCGCGAGGACCAGGTCGGCATCGCCACGGGCATGTACTACACGCCCGCCGGCGGCGACATCATGTTCGTCGAAGCGTCGCTCATGCGCGGCAAGGGCGAGCTGATCCTGACCGGGCAGCTGGGCGACGTCATGAAGGAGTCCGCCCGCGCGGCCTGGACGTTTGCCCGATCGCACGCGGCGTGGCTCGGCATCGACGAGAAGGACTTCGAGCGCGACGTTCACATCCACGTGCCGGCCGGCGCGATCCCGAAGGACGGGCCGTCGGCGGGCATCGCGATGGCCTCGGCGGTCGTGTCGGCGCTCTCGCGCCGCCCGGTCCGCAACGACGTCGCGATGACCGGGGAGATCACGATCTCCGGCCGGGTGCTCCCGATCGGCGGCCTGAAGGAGAAGATCCTCGGCGCCGTGCGCGCGGGCATCCACCGGATCGTCCTCCCGAAGGACAACGAGGCGGACCTCGAGGATCTCCCCGAGGAGGTGCGGTCGTCGATCGAGGTCGATCCCGTCACGACGCTGGCGGAAGCGCTCGCGGTGACGCTGCGCAACACGGCCCTCGAGAACGGGCGGCTGCTCTTTGCAGACTCGGTCCCGGCCGACGAGGGACGGCGCCCTCAATGAAGCCGCCCCGGCCCCGTCACTTTTGACGATCGAGGTGGGGGGGGTGCGAAACCCCCTCCGCCGCTCGACGTAAGATCCTCCTGAATAGAAGGAGGATCCGTGAAATCGAGAACACTGGCCGCCCTCGCGGGGGCCTCGGCCTTCGTCGCCGGAACCGCCCTGGCCGCTCCGGAGGTCCACGGGATCAACCCCGCCGACATGGACAAGTCCGTGGCGGCCTGCACCGACTTCAACCTCTACGGCAACGGCGGCTGGCTGAAAGCGAACCCGATCCCGCCCGACCAGTCCTACTGGGGCTCCTTCACGATCCTCGAGGAAGAGAATCGGGAGCGCCTCCACCAGGTCCTCGAGAAGGTGTCGAAGGCAACGAACGCGCCGGGCTCCGACGACCAGAAGATCGGCGACTTCTACGCCACCTGCATGGACGAGGCCGCCGTCGAGGCGCAGGGCCTGACGCCCTTGAAGGGCGAGCTCGACGCCATCGACAAGATCGCCAGCGTCACGGCCCTCCAGGCCGAGATCGCGCGGCTTCAGATGTACGGCGTCAACGCGGTCTTCAACTTCGGCTCCGACCAGGACCGCAAGAACGCGAGCGAGGTGATCGCGGGCGCGTACCAGGGCGGGCTCGGGCTGCCCGACCGCGACTACTACACGAAGACCGACGACGAATCGAAGAAGCTGCGCGACCAGTACGTGGCGCACGTCACGAAGATGTTCGCGCTCGCCGGCGACGACCCGGCGAAAGCCGCCGCCCACGCCAAGGACGTGATGGCGCTCGAGACCAAGCTCGCCGAGGCCTCGATGACGCGCGTCGAGCGCCGCGACCCCGACAAGACGTACAACCGCAAGAGCCTCGCCGAGCTCGCGAAGCTCACCCCGAACTTCTCGTGGACCGGCTACCTGAAGGACCTCGCGTCGCCGCCCGTCGCCGCCATCAACATCGGCCAGCCGAAGTACTTCGAGGCGGTCAACAAGGAGCTCGTCGCCACGCCGCTGCCGGTGTGGAAGACGTACCTGCGCTGGCACCTCCTCCACGCCGCCGCGCCCAGCCTCTCGAAGAAGTTCGTCGACGAGAACTTCGACTTCTACGGCAAGACGCTCCAGGGCACGCCCGAGAACGAGGTCCGCTGGAAGCGCTGCGTCTCGTCGACCGACGAGGCGATCGGGTTCGCGCTCGGCAAGGCCTACGTCCGCGACTACTTCCCGCCCGAGGCCAAGGCCCGCGCCGACGCGATGGTCAAGGACCTGATCGCGGCGCTGCGCGCCGATCTGGCGACGCTGCCCTGGATGGGCGAGACGACGCGCAAGGCGGCGCTCGCCAAGCTCGACCACTTCGACCCGAAGATCGGCTACCCGTCGAAGTGGCGCGACTACTCGGCGCTGAAGATCGACCGCGGCCCGTACGTGCTCAACCTCCAGCGCGCCGGCGAGTTCGAGTTCCGCCGCGACCTCGCCAAGATCGGCAAGCCCGTCGACAAGACCGAGTGGGACATGTCCCCGCCGACGGTCAACGCTTACTACAACCCGCAGAAGAACGAGATCGTCTTTCCGGCGGGCATCCTGCAGCCGCCCTTCTTCGACGGCAAAGCCGACGACGCCGTGAATTACGGCGCGATGGGCTCGGTCATCGGCCACGAGATGACGCACGGGTTCGACGACCAGGGACGCAAGTTCGACGCCGCGGGAAACATGGTCGAGTGGTGGACCCCCGAGGACCTGAAGAACTACCAGGCGCGCTCGAAGTGCATCGAGGACCAGTACGACTCGTACGTTTCCGACGGGCAGCACGTCAACGGCAAGCTCGTCCTCGGCGAGGCGACCGCGGACCTCGGCGGGCTCGCGATCGCTTACCGCGCTTATCAGATGTCGCGCCAGGGCAAGCCCGCGGTCGCGCCGATCGACGGCCTGACGGACGACCAGCGGCTCTTCCTCGCCTGGGCGCGCGTGTGGGCCGCCAACGTCCGACCGGAGCTCTCCAAGCTGCTGATGAACACGAATCCCCACCCCCTGCCGCAGTTCCGCGCGATCGGACCGCCGTCGACGCTGCCCGAATTCGCGAAGGCGTTCTCGTGCAAGCCGGGAGACCCGATGGTCCGCAAGGACCAGTGCCAGATCTGGTAGACAGCCTCTATCGCTCGCGGACTGCCGCGAGCGCCCGGCGATCGCGATTCGGAAGCTCGAGACGCGGGCGGCGGAGCATCCGCCGCTCGCGCACCGTCTCGGGACGCGCCAGGTGGAGGAGCGCCAGTCGCGCGCGGCGGCGCTGACGGACGAAGGCGACAGCGGCGGCGCCGACGAGGACGAGAACGAGCGCGCGAAAGTCGGTCCCGTCCGACGGCGGGACCCAATGCATCTCGTCGAAAGCCGGGACGCGGCTCTCGAAGCGCATCGGGACCGCCTCCGTCGTGCGGGCGCACCCACACTCGGGGTTGGCGGTGGATGACGCGTAGCTCGGCGCCTTGCAAGGCTCCATGGTCACCTCCCGGCGGGGCGTCACGCCCCCGCTCTCTTCCGGAGAGGAGGAACTCGCGCCGTCCGTTTGGTTCCAGGACGGGGCGTCGCGACCAGTGACACCGCCCTAACCCTTTCCGCGGCCGCGACTTCCGACGCCCGGGACGCCGCGGACCCCGTGAGATAATCTGCGGCTCTCCGGCCACGGCCGCACGTCAACGAAACAGAGGACCTCCATGAAACGCATCGGCATTCTCTTCGGACAGGAACGCTCCTTCCCGCTGGCGCTCGTCGAGCGGATCAACCGCGCCGGCAACGGCGCCGTTCAGGCCGAGCCCGCCCGCGTGGGCGGCGTCGGCCTCGACACGCCGAAGCGCTACGACCTGATCCTCGACCGGATCAGCCAGGACATCCCCTTCTACCGCGCGATCCTGAAGAAGGCCGTCCTCGACGGCACGATCGTCGTCA
Source organism: Thermoanaerobaculia bacterium (assembly GCA_035506175.1). Lineage (GTDB taxonomy): Bacteria > Acidobacteriota > Thermoanaerobaculia > UBA5066 > Gp7-AA6 > DAHUXD01. Next base: position 20,411 of record DATJPZ010000098.1, read on the forward strand.
ACAACCCGTTCTGGTGGTCTGCCGACGACAAGTTCTTCAACAACGTCGTCGCCCGCAAGCTCGGCGTGGCCGTGCCGAAAACGGTGATCCTGCCGTCGAACCAGCACCCGCCCGACACGACGGCGGAGTCGATGACGAATCTCCAGTTCCCGCTCGACTGGGACGAGATCTTTCAGCACATCGGCTTCCCCGCGTTCTTCAAGCCGTATTCGGGCGGAGGCTGGAAGAGCGTGTACCGCGTGACGAATCCCGACGAGTTCTTCGCGGCCTACCGCGAGTCGGGCCAGACCGTGATGACGCTCCAGGAGGAGATCGTCTTCACGGAATACTTCCGCTGCTACGCGATCGGCCGCCGGTACGTGCACGTCATGCAGTACGACCCGAAGCAGCCGCACCACGCGCGATACGTGCAGAACGCGCCGCCGGTCCCGCCGGCCCTGTACGAGCGCGTCCACGGGGACGCGCTGAAGCTGATGAACGCGCTCGGCTACGACTTCGGCACGCTCGAGTTCGCCGTGCGGGACGGCATCCCGTATGCGATCGACTTTCTGAACCCGGCGCCCGACGCGGCCGTCGAGTCGGTCGGCGCCGCCAACTTCGAGTGGGTCCTCGAGCACGCCACGAAGTGGCTCCTCGAGCGCGTCGCGCAGGAGCCGGATCCGATCACCGACTACCACTGGGCGACGTTCCTCTCCGGCGGCGAGTCCCCGGCGTCCAGGCGCCCGACGGGCCGCACCCGGAAACCCGCCCCGCCCCGCGGCGCCTCCGCGCCCCGGCCGAGGAGCGAAGCCTGATCGGGAAACGCATGGACGAACCCGCCTTCACGCTCGGCGTCGAGGAAGAGTTCCAGATCATCGATCCGGACTCGCGGGAGCTGCGCTCGCACGTCCAGGAGATCCTCGAGGAAGGCCGGCTGGTCCTGAAGGAACGCGTCAAGCCGGAGATGCACCAGTCGGTCATCGAGATCGGCACCGGCATCTGCAAGAACATCCAGGAGGTCCGTCAGGACGTCGGCGAGATGCGGACCGAAATCATCCGCCTCTCGGCCAAGAACGGCCTGCGCGTGGCCTCGGCCGGCACGCACCCGTTCTCCAACTGGGCCGACCAGAAGATCTTTCCCGACCCGCGCTACGACCAGGTCGTCCAGGAGATGCAGCTGCTCGCGCGGGCGAACCTGATCTTCGGCCTGCACGTCCACGTCGGGATCAAGGACCGCGCGCTCGCCTTCCAGATCCTGAACGAGGCGCTGTATTTCCTGCCGCACCTGCTCGCGCTCTCGACGAATTCGCCCTTCTGGCTCGGGCGCAACTCGGGCCTGAAGAGCTTCCGCACGAAGGTCTTCGACCGCTTCCCGCGGACCGGCATTCCGGAGTACTTCGACACGCCCGCCGAGTTCGACGACTTCGTGCGGATCCTCGTCTCCACCAATTCCATCGACAACGGCAAGAAGATCTGGTGGGACGTCCGGCCGCATCCGTTTTTCGAAACGATCGAGTTTCGCGTGTGCGACGTTCCGATGCGGCTCGACGAGACCGTCACGCTCGCGGCGCTCATTCAGGCGATTTGCGTCAAGCTCTACCGGCTGCGGCAGCAGAACCTGGGCTGGCGGCGGTACCGCCGCGCGCTGCTCCTCGAGAACAAGTGGCGCGCCGCCCGCTACGGCATCGAGGGCAAGCTCATCGACTTCGGCAAGGAGATCGAGGTCCCGTTCCGCAGCCTCGTCGCGGAGATGCTCGAGTTCATCGACGACGTCGTCGACGATCTGGGTTCCCGCCGGGAGTGCGAGGCGGTACACTGGATCCTGGAAAACGGAACGGGCGCCGACCGGCAGCTGAAGGTCTACGAGGCCTCCGGCGGCGACCTGCAGAAGGTCGTCGACTACATCTGCGAGGAGACCCGTCACGGACTGCCGATCGAAACGCCGCTCGTGCGCACGGCCTCGTAGGGCCGCGCGCCGCGCGTGAAGCGAAGGAGCCGAGCCTGACCCACCAACTGAGGGAACTGCAGACCACGTACGCGGAGGACCTGGTCCCCGGCGCCCGCAACGCCATCCGCACCTGCCTCCGCATCCAGCCCCACGAGCGCGTCGTCATCGTCACCGACCTCGAGACCGAGGAGATCGGGGCGAGCCTGGCCGACCAGGTCCGCGAGGTGGGCGCCCCGATCGAGGTCCACGTCATGGAAGACTACGGGCCGCGGCCGATGCTGACCCTGCCGGACCCGATCGCCCAGGGCCTCGAGCGCGCCGACGTCTCGATCTACGCGGGGCAGCCCAAGCAGGGCGAGCTCGCCTTCCGACGGGCGCTGACGGCGATCGTGGATCGCCGCCAGATCCGCCACGCTCACATGGTGTCGATCTCGCACCGCATCATGGTCGAGGCGATGCGCGCCAACTTCGACGACGTCGACGCGATCTCGTGCCGCGTCCTCGAACGCGCCCTGAAGGCGAAGAAGATCCTGGCGACGTCGCCCGCGGGCTCGCGGCTCGAGGCCACGTTCGACCCCTCGATCAAGTGGCTCAAGACCTCGGGGATCATCTCGACGTCCAAGTGGGGCAACCTGCCCGGCGGCGAGGTGCTGACTTCGCCCGCGCGGGTCGACGGCGTCTACGTCGCTGACGGGGTCGTGGGCGACTACCTCTGCGCGCGCTACGGCGACCTGCGCGAGAACCCGCTGTCCGTCACGATCGAAGACAGCCGCATCGCCGACGTCCGGTGCGATCGTCAGGACCTCGTCCGGGACTTTCTCGCCTACACGTCGACCGACGAGAACTCCAACCGCGTCGGCGAGTTCGCGATGGGCACGAACATCGCCGTCCACGACGTGATCGGCAACATCCTCCAGGACGAGAAGCTCCCGACGCTCCACGTCGCCTTCGGCCACCCGTACGCCGAGCACACCGGCGCGAAGTGGAAGAGCACCACCCACATCGACATCGTCGGCCGCGATTTCAACATCTGGTTCGACGGCGACCCGATCATGGAGGCCGGGAGGTTCCTGATCTGAGGCCGGCGCCCCCAGGCAGGAGGGGATTCATGCGGCACCTTCGAGCCCTTCTCGGCGTCCTGGCATTCTCCTTCGCATCGTCCGCGCTCGCGGCTCCCGTCGATTCCTACGGCACGACCGCGGTTTCGTACCTCTCCATCGGGCCGAACGAGTTTCAGCCCATCACTTTTCCCGCCACCTACACGGTCGTGTACCGCCTCGACGCCAGCAGCGGAACGTGGTGCGTCTACCCCCACTTGCCCGCCGGCGCCCTCCTGACCTCGATCCAATGGGACTACTGCGACGACGACGGGGGCATGGCCCCGACCTTCGGGATCTTCAAGATCGACCGGACCGGCAACGAGGAAGGTCAGGGGAACGTTCTGACTCCCGCCTCCTATCCGGCCGGCTGCCGGACCATCACGCAGGACCTCAGCGCCTCGAACTTCGTCGTCGACTACACGGACCACCGTTTCATCGTCTACATGTCGCCGACGGAGCTGGTTCATCTCGTCGGCGCTCTCATCGGCTACAAGCTCCAGGTCAGTCCAGCGCCCGCCACGGCGACCTTCGGCGACGTGCCGACGACGGACTTCGGCTTCCAGTACGTCGAGGCGCTGGTGGCGGCGGGAATCACGGGCGGCTGCGGCGGCGGCAACTACTGCCCCGACAGCCCCGTGACGCGGCGTCAGATGGCGATTTTCATCGCCAAGGCCCTCGGCCTTCAGTGGCCATGACGGCCTGACCCGCCGCGCACCGCGGCGCTTCCGGGCGCTTCCGGGCGGATCGCCCGTCGCCGGGATAGCATTCGGCGAAGCATGATCCCGGAGCTGCGCCAGGCCTACAACGAAGCGTTCACGCCCGAAAAGTACGAGGCCTACGCGCGCCGCCTCGAGGAGCGCAGCGGCGTGACGATCCCGTTCCGCCTGGCCGAGACGCCCGTGTTCCTGCCGAAGACGCTCCGCGACGAGATGCTCGCCGCGTGCACGGACATCTTCCGGCAGCTCTCGACGCCCGAGGCGCTCGCGTGGTCGCTCGAGGCGGTGCCGGCGCATCTCGACGTGCCCGGCTGCGACGCGTCGCCGACTTTCGCCGTCGTCGACTTCGCGGTCGTCCGGGACGCGAACGGCCGGCTCGTGCCCCGGCTGATCGAGCTCCAGGCGTTTCCGACGCTCTACGCGTTCCAGGCCGTCCAGTGCGAGGAGATGGCGCACCTCTGCCCCGATCCCGGAAGGCTGCGCTGGTTCCTGTCGGGCCTCGGCGACGCAACGTACAAGAAAGTCGTCGGAGACGCCATCCTCGGCGGCGTGCCTCCCGAGAACGTCGTCCTGCTCGATCTCGACCCGCCGCACCAGAAGACCGCCGTCGATTTCGCGTTCACCGAGCAGTTCTGGGGCGTGCGCGCGCTCGACCCCGGGCAGATCGAAAAGAAAGGCCGCGAGCTCTGGTACGACCGCGACGGCACGCGGACGCGGATCCGCCGGATCTACAACCGCTTGATCTTCGACGAGCTCGAGGCGAGCGGCGGCCAGCTCCCCTTCGACCTGCGCGAGCCGCTCGACGTGACGTGGGCGGGGCATCCCAACTGGTACTTCCGCTGGAGCAAGCACTCGCTGCCGCGGCTGAAGCACCCATGCATTCCCGAGGCCGTCTTACTCTCGGACCTTCCCGTGCCGCCCATGGACCTCTCGCAGTGGGTGCTCAAGCCGCTCTTCTCGTTCGCGGGGTCCGGCGTCAAAGTGGACGTCACGGCGCAAGACCTCGCGGCCGTTTCACCGGAGAGACGCTCCCGGACGCTCCTGATGCGCAAGGTCGACTACGCGCCGGCCATCCCGACCGCCGACGGGCACTTCTCGAAGGTCGAGGTGCGCGTCATGTTCGTCGACCGCGGCGGCAAACCCTACCCGGTCATCACGCTCGCCCGCCTGGCGCAGGGCCAGATGATGGGCGTCAACTACAACAAGGACCGCACCTGGGTGGGCTCGAGCGCCTGTCTCTGGACGGCCTGAGGCTCAGGCCTGCCGCTCGGCCTCGGTCGTCCCGGGAAACAGTTTCCGGAAGATCATCGTCTCGGGACCGATGCGGATCGCGTCGCCGTCGGCGAGCGCCCTGCCGCGCTCGAGCTTCTCGTCGTTCAGAAACGTGCCGTTCTTGCTCCCGAGGTCCTCGAGAGTCGCCGTCTCGCCCCGGACCACGATCCGGGCCTGGCGGCGCGAAACCGACGGATGGTCGATCCACAGCACCCCGTCGGGATCGCGGCCGAGCACGTTGTCGCCCGGGAGAAGCGGAACCTCCCGCCTCTCGAGAACGAGTCGAAATCGCAAGTCGCCCGGCGGCCGGGGGCCGTCCGCCGCCGCCTGGACGATGGCGTCGAAGCGATAGCCCTCGCCCCGGATCGTTCGCAGGCAGGCGTCGGCCTCATCGCCGAGCGCGCGCCGCAGCTCGGCGACCTGAAAACGCAGGGCGTCGTCGCTGACGGCCACTTCCGGCCAGACGCATTCCACGATCTCGTCGCGGGTCAGCAGCCGGCCGGGGTTCTCCAGAAAGAGCGTCAGCAGCGCGCGGACTTTGTGCGTGAGGGGAATCTCTGCGCCGTCGCGCGTCAGTTCGCGCCGGACGGGATCGTAGAGGAACGGACCGAAGCAGTACGCCATCGTCGGGCCGAAAATCTCACGAAAATCTTATCTTCGCCTCCGGACCGGGGGTCCCGCGGGGAGCCACAGTGCTCCACGAAATCTTGGGCGAGTCGAGCCGAG
>DATJPZ010000099.1:0-6639 GCA_035506175.1 Thermoanaerobaculia bacterium
CCATCTTTGTAAACGAGGACGTTGTCGAAGCCGACGAAGTACAGCTTCTGCGCGAGCATGTGAGAGTCTTCGCAGTCGCCGCCGCTGCAGTAGACGACGATCGGCGCGCTCTGGTCGCGGCCTTCCGCAAAGAGCGCCTTGACCTTGTCGTCCACGTCGGCTTCCCAGACCGACACGGAACGCGAGCCCGGGATGTGCCCGTCGCGGTACACGCTCGAGCGCCGTGCGTCGAGGAACAGAACGCCGCCCCGGTCGTGCAGGCCGACGACGTCCTCTCCCGAGACCTCGAGCCATGCCTTGTCCGGGTGCGGCGGGAAGGAACTTCCCGAGCCACCGGCCGACGGCGTCACGGCCGCGGCCGGGGCGGAGGCCGCGGTGGGCCGGGCCGGTTTCCCCGCGGCCGCCGGAGCGCCCTCCGCGGACGTCGAGTAGTTGCCGATCCAGCGGAGCTTTCGCTCCGGTCCCGCCGCGAGGTTCGACACCGCCGCGGCCACACCGGCGAGGACCAGCAGGCCCACGGCCTCGCGCCAGAAGCTGCCCCGTCTCATCGGGGGCATCTTAGCGGAGACCGGCGCACGACGGCCCGTGGAAATGATGCGCTTGCATTACCCTGCCGGCCGTCCCGCGACGCCACACTGGGCGCGATGGCCGAAACCGCTCCGAGCGAGCACCTCTCGCGACCCGAGGCGATCGCGCAGCTTCGCGAAAAGCTGCGGTCGCTGTCGGACGCGGACCACTGCGTCTGCACGGTAGCGCAGCGCCTGGGATTGCCATGCCAGGGGTTCGCCCAGATCTCCGACGAAGAGTTCCACCGTCGCTTCGCGTGGATCGCGGGCAAGCGGCCCGGCGTCTCGCGCGCCGAGTTGACGGAGCTCGTCAATCTCTACCTGCTGGCGCGCCAGGAGGCCACCGGCGCCGCCGTCGCCTGCGACATCGAGACGCGCGAGCACGATCTCTGCGGCGGCTGGAACTCGTTCGACAACCCGACCCTGGAAGGGTTCTTCCAGCGGGTCTTCGGCCGCTCCGTCACGATCGGCTGAGAGGCCGCCGGGCGCTCGCCGTCAGCCGGAGGTGCCGACCCGGCCTGCCATGCCCTCGAGCAGCTCGAGGGAGCCGTAATCCGTCAGGTCGAGGTGGAGCGGCGTGAGCGAGATGTATTTCTCCGCGACCGCCGACAGATCCGTCCCCTGCTCGAGCTCGCCCCTGGGCGGCGTCGCCCCGATCCAGTAGTACGGCCGCCCGCGCGGGTCCGTCTTCTCGATGACGTCCTCCCCGTAGCGCCGGCGGCCCTGGCGCCCGACGCGGACCCCGCGCGGCGCGCCCGCCGGCACGTTCACGTTGATCAGGGTCCCGGGCGGCAGCGGTTTCTCGAGCAGGTGCCCGGCCAGGCGCGCCGCAAACGCCGCCGCGGCATCGAACGTGAACCCGGTCTCGATCTCCTGAGAGATCGCCACGGACGGAATGCCGATGAGCGTCCCCTCGAAGGCCGCCGACACGGTCCCCGAGTAGGTCACGTCGTCGCCGAGATTCAGACCCAGGTTGATGCCGGAGACGAGCAGCCGCGGCCGCTCGTCCTTCAACAGGTGGAGCACGCCCCAGTTGACGCAGTCCGTCGGCGTCCCGTCGACCGACCAGCGCTGCGGGCCGACGAGCTTGGCGCGGAGCGGGTGATGGAGCGTCAGCGAGTGTCCGGCGGCGCTGCGCTCCTGGTCGGGCGCCACCGTGAAGACGTCGCCGACGGCGGCAAGCGCCTGCGCGAGGCGCTCGATCCCCTCGGAAAAGATGCCGTCGTCGTTGGTGACGAGGATCCGGGGCCGCGTCATGCGCCCGGGGCGTCGGGAGGGGGCGGCGGCATCACGAACATCAGGATGATGTAGGCGAGGATCCCGGGAAACGCCACCGACACGATCGAGATCAGCACGTACGCGACGCGCACGACGGTCGGATCGAGATCGAAGTACTCGGCGATGCCGCCGCAGACGCCGGCGATCATCTTGTGCCGGCGCGAACGGGTCAACCTCCGCGACGGCGGATTCGCGCTCAGGCGGGGCCCCCTTCGTAGACGACGCTGTTGCGCTCGGTTTCCTGGAGAACCACCCGGACCAGTTTCCCCGGCCCGACCCGCGGCGCGAGCTCGCGCCAGATCCCGACCGCGATGTTCTCGGCGGTCGGGTTGACGCCGGCCAGGAAGTCCACGTCGAAGTTCAGGTGCCGGCGGTCGAGGCGGCGGACGATCGATTCGTCCACGGCGCGCTTCAAGTGGCCGAAATCCATCACGTAGCCGGTCTCCGGGTCGATCTCCCCCTCCACCGTCACCTCGAGGCCGTACGTGTGGCCATGCCCGTGAGGGTTGTTACACTTGTCGAAGACGCGTTGGTTGGTCGCGTCGTCCCAGTCGTCGCGGTGGAGCCGATGCGCCGCCGCGAAATGCGAGGAGGAGACGAGCCGAACGCGCACGGCCCGGATTCTAGCGCGCCGTTTGACAGGTCCCGCCGACCCTGTTTCAATGCGGCATTCCCGGTCGGGATGTGGCGCAGTCTGGTAGCGTACCTGAATGGGGTTCAGGGGGTCCCGGGTTCGAATCCCGGCATCCCGACCAAATCCTCTTCCGCGGCTCGCGAATCCCTCGCCCCTGCTCGCAGCCGGCCTATCGCCGCCGGGCAGTTTCCGCGGAGCCGAGCGTCCCGATGATGATGTCCCACAGCGGCGAGCTGACGCCGAAATCCCGCGTCGAATCCGCGTAGTGGTGCCGGAAGTGATGCCGCTTGAGCCCGCGCAGGAGGCGCGACCGGCCGCTCGCGTGGTGGACGGCGAAGTGAATCGTGTCGTACAGGATGTAGCCGGTGATGAGCCCGGCGTAAGCGGCCGGCGTCGCCGCCCCGAAGATCAGCCGGAAGACGCCATAGAAGAAGAGGGCCAGCGGGATGCTCACCCCCGGCGCAAGCACGAGACGCGTCGAGTCGTTCGGGTAGTTGTGATGCACCCCGTGCGCGACGAAGTAAAACTTGTGGCGTGAGGTCGGCAGGTTCGGCACGACCGGCTGGTCCCGGCGGAGACCTCCCACGATCCGCTGCGTGTCGTCCTCGATAAGGCGCAGGGTGTGGAAGATGCCGCGGTGGATGGCGTACTCGACGATCGTCCACAGGAAGAGACCGAGCACGTACAGCGCCGCGACCCGCCCGGCGGGCAGGGTGCGAAATGCCGCCACGAGGCTGACCGCGAGGACGGGGATGAAGATCGCGTGAGGAAGCCAGGGCTTGATGTGGGAGAGCCGCTCCCGGAAGTCGCTCTCGAACATCCGACAGGACTCGTCGGCGTTGCTGACGTAACGGATCTCCGGCGCCGCGGGCGCGGTGGCCGCGGAGGCGGGGCTCGAAACCGTTTCGATCGGCGCGTCGGTGGTCGCGGACATTGCCATGCTCTATTCTCTCCGATTCCCGAAAGCCAACGATAGCGCATCCGGGCCCCGTCCGGACGCCCCTAGAGCCCCAGGAATTCCCGCATCTGCTCGAGCGCTTGTTCCAGAGCCCGCCGGAAATCCCGTTCGCGCGGACGCGCCCCGACGAAGCCGAGCTCGTGGCGCAGCCGGCCGTCGACGACCTTGAGATTGGCCCATCCGAGCATCCGCTCGCCCCACAGCATCGGCATCGCGTAGTGGCCCATGCGCCTCCGGTGCGCGGCCACGTAGGCTTCGAACTTGTACTCCCAGCCCCACAGCAGCCGGAAACGGCGCCGATCCCAGACGACCGGATCGAAGGGCGTGAGGAAGCGCAGGCGGCGGTCGACACGGTGCGCGTCGGCCGCGGGATTCTCCCCCTTCGGCCAGAACCACGTCGTCCCGCCCGCCTCGGCGTGGGCGTACCGGGAGCGGGCGCTTTCCTGAACCCGCCTGATTTCGAGCGCGAGCGATCGCGCTCCCGACCGCAGCAGCGCTCCGAGGTACACGAGGCTCGCCGCCGGAAGCGGCGCGTACAGACCCACCGCGACGTCGAGCAACCGGCCCGCGCGCGCCCCCCGGGCTTCGGGGCCGTCGTCCTGGACCGGCAGGTCGCACGCCTCGTAGACGCGGGTCCCCGTCTCCCGCCGCGCGACGCGCACGAGCCCCCACTGGTGCAGGCCTTCGAGGAGATGGTTGCCGACGTTCAAGGCGCTGCCCCAGCGCTTGATGTGACCGTGGTCGAAGTGCGCCTTCACGTCCCCGGGCCGGATGTGACCGCGCTGGCGCACGAACGCCAGCACCTCCTCGGCGCGCGCCCGCATCCGGGCGTTCCAGGAGCGCGGCGCGCCGCCGGGATAGAGAAGCCCGACGGTTCGGCGCGGCAGAAACCCGTAGTTGACGAAGAACGCCTCTTCGACCGCGAGGCGTGGATACCGCCGCTCGAGATCGCCCGCGCGATAGGCCTCGACGCGATGCGCGAGGATCAGATCCTGGGCGCGCGCGGGCGCGCGCATGGGGTCGGCCTGGACGAAGCCGAGGCGCGCGATCGCCCGCGGAAGGCTGGTGGGCTCGAAGAGGCTGCGCGCGATCGCATACCGCGTGAGCTGCCGCAGGCTCGGGCTTCGCGGAGATCTCACGCGCGGCGGCCGAATCGGGCTCGGGGACTCAAGCTCAAAGCATAACAACCCCTCCGGCCCCGGCGCCGCGCCTCAGGCTTCCGGGCGCCCCGCCGCCGCCGCGGCGGGCCCGGCCGGGACGTCGGCGGGCGGACCGAACGTGGCCGACGCGGGGTCGAACGGCGAGCGGCAGCGCGCGCACATGACCGGGCGGGGGCGATCGCCGATGACGACGGTGGTGGCGTGGCAGCTCCGGCACGGGATCAGGACGAAACGGGGACTTTCCATCGAATGGCCTCCGACCCCGAAGGTACGCCCCAGCCTTGAAGCCTCGGTGAACGCCGTCTTCGCGCGACGAACGAAGCCCGCGCTCAGGGAGCGGAGGCGAGGCGCAGGCCGCAGGTGCCGATGACGATGAGGAGCGCGCAGAAAACGCGGACCGCGTTCCACGGCTCGCGGAACACGACCGTGTCGAGAACGAGCGCGCCCACGAGGGAGGCGCCCATCCAGACGGCGTAGGCGGTTCCCATCGGGATCGCCTTCATCGCGAGCGAGAGCAGGACCGCCGCGCCGAGGCCCGAGACGAGGTAGCCGAGGAGCGGCAGCAGCCGGCCAGGGCCGTTCAGAAGCTTCAGGCTGACGATCCAGGCGACTTCGAAGAGAGACGAAAGGCCGAGCAGCAGCCACGCGCGCCCGGCCGCGGCGTGCACTAGGCGTCGCTCCGCAGGTTCGCGCTCATCCACGACGATGGTAGCGCCGCACCGCGGCGACGGAACGCGCGCAAGCAATCTTTTACGCCGCGCGTGCCGCGCCTTCGCCTCGTTCTCACGAGGCCTACCGCGCCCCTTCACGGAGCGGCCATAGGTTCCATCCGAGGAGGCGACGATGATCGAACCGACGACTCCCACCGTGTGGACTCTCGCGTGCCCCGATTGCGGGGAATGCGTCACGCTCGAGTTCCCGTCCGATGCCGAGCCCGGCGTAGGCGTCGAGACGTGCCGTGCCGGCCACGATTTCCCCTTCCAATACGACGGGTTGACGGTCGAGGTCCTGGGGGTCAGCAGCCGCTACTAGCCGACCTCGCGTTCCGGCTGATGCGTATGCATCCCGCCGGAGGTGCTGCCATGCCCCACAATGGCGACGTGCGCAACGACCGGGAAGCAGCGGGAATCGCGCCGGGTCCCCGAAGGGATGTGAGCTGGATGGCGCGGATTGCGGCGCTGGCGATGGTCGTCGGCTTCTTCGGCGCGACGGTCGCTTCGGCGACGCTCATCCCGTCGCTCTGCTGCGGCACCCCCTGCGACCACTGCCCGATCGTCTATTGCAAAGACACGGCGGCCGTGCTGTCCACGAAGTGCGAGGCGGCCGCGGTGTCTCTCCCGGCTCCGAACCTGATTTCGTTCGCCGCCCGCTTCCAGCCTCTCGCCGCCCCGGCGGCTCTCGCGTGGCCGGCCCTGCCGCCCGGATTCCAGCGGCCATCGCGGAACTGACCCTTCCTTTCGTCGCCGTTTCCCGGAAACCGACACACGTCGACAGGAGGAAGACCGTGAAGAAGACCCTCGGGTCCCTGGCTCTGGCTCTCTTCGCCGCCGCGTCGCTGCTCGCCTCGACGGGTTCGACCCTCGTGTGCGAGAAGACCGGCGTCGTCATGGATTCGTGCTGCTGCGTCGTGAAGGACGGAACGATGATCTGCACCCTGACCGGTGAAGAGGTCGCCTCCTGCTGCTGCGTCGAAACCAGCCGGTAGGAGAAGCCCGTTTCGTCTCGGCGGGGTCGGGCCGCGGTGGTCCGGCCCCGCCGTTTCCACCCCGGGGCCGCGACCCGTCCGATCAGGAGCCCGCGGCGCCGTCTCGAAGGATGTAGCGCGGCCGGCCCTTGGCCTGATTCTGGATCTGTCCGACGTCAAGCCCGACGAAACCGACCGGGGGCGCGCCGACGACATGAAGCGCCCTCCCCGTCGCGCGGCAGCGCTTCCACTCGCCCCTGGTCCACACGGGGACGAAGCCCCCGCGGTTTCAGTGGCCCTGCCGGCGGCATCGGGCACCTGTAGGAAAATCCCGCGCGTTGAGCGACTCCAGGCGCATC
>DATJPZ010000100.1:0-45838 GCA_035506175.1 Thermoanaerobaculia bacterium
TCCCCCCGCTGCGGGGAGAGGGGGAATCGCTTGAATCTCCTCTCCCCCCGCTGCGGGGAGAGGGGGAATCGCTTGAATCTCCTCTCCCTCCGCTGGGGCGAGAGGGGGGATCGCTTGAATCTCCTCTCCCCCGCTGGGGCAAGAGGGGGGGATCGCTTGGATCTCCTCTCCCCCGCTGGGGCAAGAGGGGGGATCGCTTCAAGCTCCTCTCCCCCGCTGGGGCAAGAGGGGGGATCGCTTCAATCTCCTCTCCCCCGCTGGGGCGAGAGGGGGGATCGCTTCAAGCTCCTCTCCCCCCGTGAGGGGGGAGAGGGCAGGGTGAGGGGGCTCCCCTCTCCCTACCGTCCCGCGTCCGCGAGCTGCTTCTTCGCGACGCGGGCGGCCTCGCGCAGGACGTCGTCCTCGGCGTCGAGGCATGCCTCGACGTGGACCGACAGGCTCGTGATCCGCAGCACGCCGACGGCGGTGACGCCGCAGGCCTTCAGCCACACGTCCTCGCTCTCGACGAGCGCGGCCGCGAGCTCGTCGGCGTTGGGCGGCGCGACGTGCGTGCGTTTCAGGATCGGCGCGAGGCGATCGGTCACGGGCACGGTCGGGTCGAGCAGCGCCACGAGGGACCGGCGCAGCTCCCCGTCCAGGTTGATCTCGAGGAATTCGAGGGCGTGGTCGCGCGCCGTCGTGTCGCCCGACCGCAGCCCGTAGTGGGCACTGCGGAAGTCCGTCCCCGGGTAGAGGAGCGAGAGCAGCCGGAAGATCCGCTCGATCTCGCGGTCGCGCGCCGCCTCGAGGCGCCGGGCGACCTCGGTCGCCGTCCCGTCGGCGCTCCGCCCCGCGACCGACAGGATCTGGTTCGTCCGCGTGTGGAGCATCATCTCGAACCCGAGCGCCGCGCGCAGGCGCGCCGTGTCGATCGGCGTCTGCGGGCGCGCCTTGTGCAGGTCGTTCAGAGCGCAGATCGTGCGGAACCGCAGCTCGGGGTCGCTCTCGAGGAGGTTCCCGACGAGCGCGGCCGCGGCGTCCGGCGTGCCGATCCGCGCCAGGATTCCCGGCACCTCGAGCCGCGCGCCCGCCGGCGTGTCGGCGTCGACGAGCTGGTCGCGCAGGGCGCCGAGGACGCGATCGCCCATCGCGACGAGGGCGTCGGCCGCCTCCTCGCGGAACCGCGGGTCGTTGACGAGCTGCATCAGCCGCGGCGCGGCACGGCGCTTGCGGAGTCTCCCGGCCGCCTTGATCGCCGCGCGCAGGACCTCGACGTCGTCGTCGGCCAGCAGCGCGTCGAGCTGCTCCTCGAACTCGTCCGGGCTCGCGCCGATCAGCGACGCCGCCTCGAGGCGCGCGCGCCTCCCCTCCTCGCCGCGCTCGGCGATCATCCGGTCGAGCAGCAGGCGCGCCTCGGGGATCTTGTCCGCGTCGCCCGACTGGGCGAGGAACGCGACGATCCCCGACATCACCGAAACGTCCTGGAAGCCGTCGAGCTCCTGGATACGCGTCAGCGGGTCGAGCGGCGCGTGGTGCGCGAGAAAGAGCAGCGCCGCCGAGCGCACGTCCGCGTCGGGATCCTTCAGCATCTCCTCGACCTTCGGCAGCACCCAGAGGTCTCCGGACTGGTCGAGCAGCTCGAGCGCGCGCCGGCGGACCGCCGGCACCTGGTGGGAGAGCAGGTCGCGCAGCGCGGGATGGCTGCCGCCGCCCGCCGACGCGCCGAACATGTCGAGGGCGTAGAGGACCTGCTTCGGGTCGGCCGAGGAGAGCTGCGTGGCGAGGATGTCGGCCGTCGACTTGTCGAGGACCGGCGCGAGCTGCTTCTCGGCGTCGAGCCGGCGCTGCCGGATGCTCTGGAGGAGCGTGTCGCCGTAACGGCGGCGCGCGGCGAGCGCGGCCGCGATCCAGCCGCCGGCGAACACCAGGTTGACGAGCGAGACGCGCTGCGCCGACCACTGGAGCTTGTCCGTGAAGATCGCGAGCGTCAGGCCCGCCAGCCCGTCGCCGAGGCGCCAGATCACGGTGTCGATCGCCGATTTCGCCTGGAGTTTCACGTCCGGCGCGATCGGCAGATAGAGCAGCTCGACCGACGACTTGTCGAGCGAGTACCGGACGACCGAGTCGCCGCCCTTCAGGAGGATCGCGGCGCCCAGCGTCCCGACGGCGAGCACCGCGATCTCGCTCGAGAAGACCGCGAGCGGCACGATCAGGAGCGCCGGCCCGAGCCCGAAGCGGCGCAGGAAGCGCGACGTCAGGAGGAGCTGAAGCACGAGGCACGCGACACCCGCCCAGAAGTTGAACCGGCCGAAGAACGCCGTGAGCGCGTTCTTGTCGGCGTACGCGGCCTTCGCGATCGCCTTGAACTGCCAGCCCGCGAAGCACGTCGCGAGCGACGCGAGCGTGATCAGGAGCGCGATCGACATGAGGTACGGCGAGGAGAAGACGATCCCGAGGCTCTCGCGCAGGCCCTTCGAGGAGGGCGCCGAGTGAGGCGCCGCGGCGGCGGCCCGTCCCCGCTCGCGCCACAGGACGAACACGAGGCCGGCGCACAGGACGAGCAGGATCGACATCGCCAGGAGCAGGCTCTCCGTCCCGAAGCCGCGCGTCGTCGCGAGCTTGTCCGCGAGCAGGCCCGAGAAGATCCAGCCGCTGATCCCGCCCGCACCGACGATGCCGAAGACGCGTTTGGCCTCGCGCGTCGTCAGCAGGTAGTTGGCGAGCGTCCAGACCTGGGTCGGCGCGAGCACGCCGAGGATCCCGACCCAGATGTAGAACGCGGGGTACTGCCACGTCAGCGCCGGGCGGAACTTCGCGAGGTACCAGAACCCGGACTGCACGACCGCGAAGAGCAGGAGACAGCCGACGAGCAGGTCGCGCAGCTGGACCTTGCGGCCGATCGTCACGTAGATCGCGATCACGAAGCCGACCGAGATCGCGATCGCCATGTCCGCGTAGGGCAGCTTCGACGCCTTGAACACGGAGAGAAACAGCGCGTCGCGGGCGGTCTTGCCGAGCTGGTAGCAGGTGATGATCAGGAGCAGGTACGTGAACAGGAGCCCCGCCCGGCGGCCGTCGCCGGGCTGGAGGTTGAAAGCCCGCGAGAGCGCGTTGGTCATCGCAGCGCGGCCGCTTTCCGGACCGGCGCCGCGCGCAGCAGCTGCGGCTCCTCGCCCGGATAGATCGCGGTCACCGCGCCGTCCGAGATCTCGAGGGCCGAGGCTCGGCCGCCCGGGAAGAACTTCCCGTCGAGCATCCCCGTGTCGATCATGAAGGTCGTCCCGTCGAAGCGCATGACGATGCGGCCGTCCTTCTGGACGGTGTGGCCGACGACGAAGCGGACGGCATGCGCGGCGCTGAGCAGCTTCGGGATCTCGACGAGGCCTTCGGCGTCGGACCAGCGGCCGTAGCCGCGGAACCAGAGCGGCCCGTCCTCGCTGTTCATCGTCCACCGGCTCCAGTCGAGGAAGCGCTCGTACACCTTCCGGCGCGCGGCGTCCTTCGCGGCATCCGGCGGTGGAACGGGCTTGCCGGACGTCTTCGCGGCGGCGCCGGCGGCCTCCATTCGCTCGAGCTCTTCGTGGAGGGCCTTGAAGGTCTCCTGGAGGTCGAAGAACGGCAGGATCAGGCCCTGCGCGACGAACTGCTGTTCGTCCGCGTCGTACGCCGCGAGATCGTCGCGCACGCGCCGGTTCAGGTCCTCGACGGTTCCGGCGAGCGCCGGCGCGATGCCGCCGTGGAGAAAGACGGTGTCTTCGACGAGTGCCGCGGCGGCGTGGGCGCGGAGCCACCGCCCGTACTTGCCGGCCGGCGAAAACGCCTCGCGCTGCTCGACGTAGCCGAGCGGGTGCGCCGCGAGCCACGCTTCTTTCGCCTTCGCGTCGACCGCCGGGTCGGGCCTGCCCAGGAGCGAGGCGCGCTTCTTTCGGAGCTCGACGACGAGGTTCCACGCGTCCTCGCGCCGCTTCGGCGATTCGCCGTCCGCGAACTCCGCGTAGTTCTCGGCGGCGACGTAGCGCAGGTCGCCCGCCATGTTCATGACCTCGTGGTTGCCGAGCAGGAAGACGGCGCGGCCGCCCTTGCCCGGCGCCTGCGCCTCGAGCGCCATCGCGAAGTCGAGCGTCGCCTTCATCGCCGGGCCGCGGTCGATCAGGTCGCCCATCTGGACCAGGATCGCGTCGCCGCCGCCGGCCCAGGCGCCGTCCTTGTCGAGGATCCCCGCCTGGGCGAGGATCGCCTTGAACGCGGGCAGGTCGCCGTGCACGTCGCCGACCGCGACCAGGCGCGGCGCCGCGAGCGCCGACGCGGAAAGGGCCAGCCAGAGAGCCAGCGAGGCGGCTCCCCGGGACCGACGCCGGCGCAGGGCCCTCATTGGCCGGAGATTCTATCGGGCGGCCGGTCTCCAGGCGGCCCCGGGCACGCGGCGGCGGCTCCCCTGCCTCCCCGCGGCGGCGAGGGCCATGGCCGCCGCGGCCGGCGCGACCCACCAGTCGCGGGCCTCCATGGCGAGCAGGGACACGCCCGTCAGCGCGGCCCACAGCACGGGCGCCGCCATCAGGAGCCACCGCCGGCGGACGCGCGCGAGCAGCAGGAGCCCGAGCGTGCCGACCGCCGTCGGGTCGGGCGCCACCGCGAAGAGCTCGATCCCCCGCCAGCGGCGGCCGAGCAGCACCGGACCGATCAGGGGCTCGACGACGAGCGCGAAGAGAAAGAGCCCGAGGCCGATCCGGCCCGCCCCGTCGGCCGGCTTCTCGAAGGCCGCGCGCCGCGAGAGCGCGAGCCCGAGGAGCGCGGCCGCCTCGAAGCCGAACAGCCACGCGAAGTACACCGCGCCCCAGTTGATCGTCGCGTAGCGCAGCGCATGGAAGCCGACCCCGGACCAGAGCCACGCGGCCGCGAGAAGTCCGGCGATCGCGCGGCCCCGCGCGACGCCGCCGCGCCGGAGGAGCACGAGCAGGCCGGCGCCGAGCGCGAACGCCAGGATCTGCGCGGGCCAGATCGCGGCGTTGTAGAGCTCGAAGAGCCGGAAGTACGTGCGCGGCGCAAAGAGGAGAAAGTTCGAGAGGCGGTAGGTCCACCACTCGGACATCAGAGCTTCGCCACCTCGGCCGCGATGCGCTGCCGCGTCGCCTCGTCCGGCAGCCGCCCGTACGACGCCCCGATGTTCTGCCTCACGTGATCGACGCGCGAGGTCGCCGGGATCGCGCAGGCGACCGCCGGGTGCGCCACGATGAACTTCAGGAGCACCTGCGCCCAGCTCTCGCAGTCGATGTCGCGCGCGAACGCCGGCAGCGGCGACCGCGCCGTCCGCGCGATGAGCTCGCCGCGCCGGAAGGGGCGATTGCAGATCACGGCGATCCGGCGCTCGTGCGCGAGCGGCAGGATCCGCGCCTCGACC
Organism: Thermoanaerobaculia bacterium; assembly: GCA_035506175.1. Classification (GTDB taxonomy): domain Bacteria; phylum Acidobacteriota; class Thermoanaerobaculia; order UBA5066; family Gp7-AA6; genus DAHUXD01. The sequence continues at coordinate 5,378 of DATJPZ010000100.1, forward strand.
TCGCGGTCGGCGGCGTTGTACGTGACCTGGACGAAGTCGATCGGCTGCGACCGCATGATCTTCTCGATCTCGTCGTGCCGCCGGCCCTCCGACGTCGTGACGCCGACGTAGCCGAGCTTGCCGGCCTTCTTCAGCGCGAAGAGCGCCGGCAGGTGCTCTTCCCACGACATGACGTTGTGCACCTCGAGGAGCGAAAAGCGCGGGATCCCCCACTTCTGCAGCGACGCCGCGATCTGCGCCGGCCCCTTCTCGCCGGAGGAAATCCAGACCTTGTCGGCCGCGAAGAGCTCCGGCGGATGGCCGAGCTTCGCGAGGCCGTACCCGATCGTGTCCTGCGAGGAGCCGTACATCGGCGAGGAGTCGATCAGCCGGCCGCCGCCGGCGAAGAAAGCGCGCATCACCTCCGTGCACGCGTCGCGCGCGGCCGGATCGTCGCCGACGTTGAAGGTGATCCAGCTGCCGAGGCCGACGAGCGGCAAGCGCTCGCCCGCGGCGCTCGACGGGATGGGGCGGGTCAGGATCGGGCCCGGACGAGGCGCCTGGATCGCGGGCCGACCCAACGCGCGCGGCGGACCAACGGCCGCCGCCGCGCCGGCAGCGGCGACCGTCGCGAGAAAACCGCGGCGCGTCAGCGTCCTTCGCATGGCCCCGGGATTCCGAACCGGGCGGCCGAGCCCGCCATTCCGCCGGACCCGACGCCTAGCCCTTGCCGTTCGCGGCGGCCCTGGCCTTCGCGCGCACCCACGCGTAATTGACGTTCGGCAGCGAGTTGAATTCGGCGGCCTTCTGACAGGATTCGGCGGCCTTCGCGGCGTCGCCCCTGCCCTGGTAAGCCAGGCACAGGCGATAGAAATCCTGCGGGTTCTGCTGGTTCGCCTGCGAGAGCTCGGCGATCGCCTTGTCGTAGTCCTTCTCGGCGAGCGCGACGATCCCGTCGAGCTCGTGGGCGTTCCTGACCTGGTTCGGGTTCTTCGACGCGGCCGCCCCCGCGCGGAACGCGTCCGCCTCCGTCTTCGCCGCGGTCCAGTCCTTCTTCGCCGCCGCGACGCGCGCGAGGTTGTAATGAAGGACGAGAGCGGCGTTGGCCTTGAAGTCCGCCGAAAGGTTCGACGCCTGCACGAGCGCATTCGCCGCCTCGTAACTCGCTCTTGCCTGGTCGGGCTTGCCCATCTCGAGAGAGATCGTTCCCATCAGGTTCCTGTCGAACGCCATCGCCGCGACGTCGTTGGACTTCTCGCCGAGCGCGTACTGGGCCTGCGCGTCTTCGAGCGCCTTCGGGAGCTCGCCGGCGTCGATGTGAACGACGTTCAACGCGAAGAGGCCGGTCCGCCTCTCGTTGTCGGTGCGCGCCTTCCTGTCGATGTTCGCCAGCTCCGCCGCCGCCTGGCCGGCCTTGCCCTGGTAGAGCAGCGCCATCGCGATGCCCTGGTGGGCGTTGACGAAGTTCGGGTCGATCTCGAGCGCCTTGCGGTACTGGGCGATCGCGTCGTCGAAGCGCCCCATCTTCAGCAGCAGCTCCGCGTACGAGTCGTAGGGGTTCGGATCCTTCGGGATGAGCTCGACGTAGCGCTGGAACGCCTTCTCGGCCTCCGGGTAATTGACGTTCTGGCGGTACGCGTAGCCGAGCAGGTTGAACGCCGAGGCGAAGTCGGGGTTGATCTCGGTCGCCTTCCTGTACTGCTCGATCGCGGGCGGGTACTCGGTCTGGCCGAAGTACAGGCCGCCGAGCGCGAAGTGCGCGCGCTCGTCGTTCGGATACGCCGCGACCAGCTCCTCGAGGTACTTCTTCTGGCCCTGGACGTCGCCGTTGGCGCCCGACTGGGTGGCGAGGATCAGGAGCTTCTCGCCGTTGGAGACTTTGTCGACGAGGACGACGGCCTTGTTCAGGTGCGCGAAGAACTCCGTGCCGTTCGGCGCCGAGCCCGACAGCGCCAGCTCGGCCAGCGCGAAGTTCGGGTCGAGCTCGAGCGCCTTCTGGAAGTGCGCCTCCGAGTCCGTGATCCGGAGGTTGTCGACCAGCGTCCGGCCCTGCAGGTACTCGACCTTCGCCGCTTCGGACGCGGTCGTGATGGGAATCTTGCCGTCGCCGGCGGGCTTCGGCGACACGGCCTCGGCCGAGGCGGCCGGCGCCGGCGCTTCCTTCGGCGCGCAACCCGCCGCGAGAACCAGCGCCGCGGCCAGGGACGAAAGGGTCAAGAACCGGGACGTACGCATCTCTGTCCTCCTGCTTCCATGACGATTCGTCGAACGATCGATCAGGGATTGCGTACGGACGTCCGGCGGCGAGGTTGCAGCGCCGGCGCGGCGCGCCTCGAGGCGCGCGGCCTCGACGGCGACGCGACGTCCCCTGCGGGCGCGACAACCTGGCGCAGGTTCCCGGATACGATGGCGGCGGCCATGCGCGACTACGTCGCCGCGATCGACCAGGGCACGACCGGGACGCGCTGCATCTTCTTCGACCTCGAAGGCGCGCCCGTCGCGTCGGCGTACCGCGAGCACGAGCAGATCTTTCCGCGGCCGGGCTGGGTCGAGCACGATCCGCTCGAGATCCGCGAGCGCGTCGACGAGGTCGTCTTCGAGACGCGCCGCGCGGCGCCGCCCGGGCGCGTGGTCGCGGTCGGCGTCACGAACCAGCGCGAGACGGTCGTGGCGTGGGACGCGCGCGACGGGCGCCCCGCCGCCAACGCGATCGTCTGGCAGGACACGCGGACGGCCGACCGGTGCCGCGACGCGATCGCGCGCGGCTGGGAAGACGACGTGCGGCGGCGCACGGGGCTCCCGATCTCGACGTACTTTTCGGCGACGAAGATCCGCTGGCTCCTCGACCACGTGCCCGAGGTCCGGGCGCTCGCCGCCTCGGGACACCTGCTCCTCGGGACGATCGACACGTGGGTCATCTGGAACCTGACCGGCGGCCCGCGCGGCGGCGCCCACGTGACGGACCCGACGAACGCCTCGCGCACGCTCCTCTGCAACCTCGAAGACCTCGCGTGGGACGAGATCCTCTTCGAGCGCTTCCACGTGCCGTGGCGAGCGCTCCCGGCGATCCGGCCCTCGATCGCCCGCGAGCCGTACGGCTTCACGGCCGCCGACGGCCCCTTCGGCGAGCGCGCCCCCGTCTGCGGCGACCTCGGCGACCAGCAGGCCGCGCTCGCCGGCCAGGGCTGCTTCGCGCCGGGGGAAGCCAAGAACACCTACGGCACCGGCTCGTTCCTCCTCGAGCACGTCGGGGCGCTGCCCGCGGCGAGCGCCTCGGGCCTGCTCGCGACCGCGGCGTGCTCGGGGCCCGGCGAGCGCGCCTACGCGCTCGAGGGCTCGGTGGCGGTCGCGGGCGCCGCCGTGCAGTGGCTCCGCGACGGCCTCGGCCTGATCGGGTCGGCCGCCGAGACCGAGGCGCTCGCCGCGAGCGTCGCGGACTGCGGCGGCGTCTACTTCGTGCCGGCGTTCTCCGGTCTCTTCGCGCCGCACTGGGACATGAGCGCGCGGGGCGCGATCGTGGGGTTGACGCGCTTTGCGACCCGCGCGCATCTGGTCCGCGCGACGCTCGAGGCCATCTGCTTCCAGTCGCGCGAGGTCGCCGACGCGATGGCCGCCGATTCCGGGCGCCCGCTCTCGGTGCTCAAGGCCGACGGCGGCGCGAGCGCCAACGACTTCTTGATGCAGCTCCAGGCCGACGTGCTCGGCACGCCGGTGGTCCGTCCGGTCGTCCGCGAGACGACGGCCCTCGGCGCCGCCTACGCCGCCGGCCTGGCCGCGGGCGCGTTCGCGTCGACCGACGCGCTCGACCGCCTCTGGAAGGCCGATCGCGCGTTCGAGCCGCGGTGGACCGAGGACCGCCGCGCGTCGGCGTACCGGGACTGGCAGCGCGCCGTCGAGCGGACGCGCGGCTGGGCGCAGGACGCGCCGGGCTCCTGAACCGCCGCGTCCGGATGTAGCCTCTCGCCATGGCCGCATCCGACGCCTCCAACGCCTGGCCCGCCCTCCCGCTCGAAGCCTGGAGCGACACCTACGCGACGCTTCACCTCTGGACGCAGATCGTCGGCAAGATCCGGCACGTTCTCTCGCCGCCGCTCGCCCACTGCTGGAGCGACACGCTCTACGTGACGGCGACCGGGCTGACGACGTCGCCCATCCCGCACGGAACGCGCGTCTTCGAGATCGACTTCGACTTCGTCGACCATCGCCTGATCGTCCGCACGGCGGAAGGATCGGTGGAGACCCTGGCGCTCCAGCCGCAGTCGGTGGCCATGTTCTACCGCCGGCTCTTCGCGGCGCTCGCGCACCTCGGCCTCGACGCGCGCATCGTCAAGAAACCGAACGAGATCGCCGAGCCGATCCCGTTCGACGAGGACGAGACGCACACGTCGTACGACGCCGAGTTCGCGCATCGTTTCTGGCGCGCGCTCCTCCAGGCCGACCGCGTCTTCAAGCGCTTCCGCGCGCGCTTCGTCGGCAAGTGCAGCCCCGTGCACTTCTTCTGGGGCGCGCCCGACCTCGCGGTGACGCGCTTCTCGGGCCGCATCGCACCGGTCCACCCGGGCGGCATCCCGAACCTGCCCGACCGGGTCACGCGCGACGCGTATTCGCACGAGGTTTCGAACGCCGGCTTCTGGCCGGGCGGCGGCGCGGTCGCGGAGGCCGCCTTCTATTCGTACGCCTATCCCGCTCCACCGGGATTCGCGGACGCCAGGGTCGAGCCCGCCGCCGCGTTCTACGGCAAGGACCTCGGCGAGTTCCTTCTGCCCTACGACGCCGTCCGACTCTCGAAGGCGCCCGACGAAACGCTCCTCGCGTTCCTGCAGTCGACTTACGAGGCGGCCGCGAAACTCGCGGGCTGGGACCGCGCCGCGCTCGAGCGCCCGGCGCCCTAGCGGCGACGACGCCCAAGAAAAACGCCGGAGACCTCGCGGCCTCCGGCGTCTTCGAATCGGTGTGCGGCGGGCTACTGTTTGTCGTAGTACGCCGTGTTGTTCATCGCGGGCGCGTCGCCCGAGGTGACCACGGTGCGCGACTTGCCGTCCGGCGCCACGGTGACCTTGCCGGTGGCGACGACTTTCCCGCCCTTCTTGATGGTCATGCTGAGCGAGTGCTTGCCCGACGCGATGTACGAGCGCGTGTCGTAGGCGGTCGTGCCCGTCACGGGATAGTCCTTGCCGTCGAACTTGCCGGTCCACTCCGTGTGCGAGGGCTTGCCGTCGGCGTCGACGCCGTCGGTCGTGACCTTCACCATGTTGTCGCCCGCCGTGGAGTAGACCACCGTCGTGTTCTTGGTGGCGCCGGGGCTGAACTTGGACTTGGCCTCGTTGAGCTTCCAGGTGCCGAGGTTGGCGGACTCGTCTCCCGCGAGGCTGAAAGCCGCTCCTGCCAGGACGAAAACCAGGGAAGCCAGGATGGTGCGCGTCTTCATGATCCTTCCTCCTATCAAATGTGAAACGGGGGCTTCGAAACTGCGCGGATTCTATACCCCGCCGAGCCCGGAGCGGCTATTTCTTCTCCGCCGGCGGCGCGGGCGGGGGGAGGTACCTCTTCGCGATCTTCGCCACGACCCCGGCGTTGCGATCGGCGACCTCGGAGACCTGGTACTCGACCGTGGCGCCGAGCAGGACGGCCGCCTCCGGGCCGGTCAGGCCGTAGTCGCTCTCGAGCCACGAGGCGAGCGCCGACGTCGCTTCCCGGAACGCGTCGTCGATCGACCCGGACAGGCCCATCGCCATGAGGTATTCGGCGTTCTCGACGCGCGGTCCCGGCAGGGACCTGTCGCGGAGGACGTCGACCGAGAACTCGACGTCGAGCGAGGTCTCGAGGGCGTTGCCGTTCAACTCGCCGTCGCCCTGGAGCGCGTGCCCGTCGCCGAGGTAGAGCAGCGCGCCGGGCTGGGAGACCCGGAGGTAGACGGTCGCGCCCTCGCGGATCTCCTTGAAGTCCATGTTGCCGCCGATGCCGCCGGAGTCTCCCGTCCGGATCGGCGCGCCGCCGAACCCGGGCGCGACGCCGATGCAGCCGAGCATCGGGCGGACGGGCACCGCGAGACCCTTCAGGTGCTCGGTCGGTTTCGCGGGGCGCGCCATCCCGGTCGCGAGGTCGATCTGCCAGACGACGTCCTGAAACTTGTCGTCGTGATGGTCGGAGGCGTAGTCGTTGGTGACGGCGCGGTCGACGAGGCCGTCGTCGCTGATCGCCGTCGGGCGATTGAGGCGGAGCTTCTTCACGTGGACCGCGAGCACGTCGCCCGGCATCGCGCCCTCGACGTAGAAAGGTCCGGTCTGCGGGTTGCCGCCGAGAACGCGCGTCTTCCCGTTCCAGTCGACGCCGGCGGCGTCCACCGTCTTCGTGCGCACGACGTCGCCCGGCCAGATCCGGAGGACGGGCTCGATCGACGCGGAGAAGACGCGGTGAAACTCCGTCGGCTCGAAGTCGAGGGTCCGCGGCGCGGCGGGTTTGTCCGACGCCGGGCGGCGCGCGCTCCACGTCGTGGGCGGCGTGGCGCCCCACGACTCGCCCGCGACGGTCAGGGTGCCCGAGAGCTGCCCGTCGCGGAGCACGCCCTCGTACGTGTCGGTCGTGCCGTCCTCGTCCTTCCACGAGAACCGCACCCTGTCCCCCGCGACGGTGCCCTCGACCTGCCGCTTCCCGTTGCCGCGAAGCGTGCCGGTGAGCCTGGCGCCGTCGACCTGGAGAACGAGCCGGCTGTGCGCCGGGTAGCCCAAAACCTGCGCCGTCAACTCCCACTCGCCGGCGACGCCGGCCGGCGCCGCGGGCGCCGCGGGCGCCGCGACGGACGGGCGCACCGCCGCCAGGAGACCGAGAACGAGGGACACGAAGGCTCTCGAACGCATGCTTCCTCCTGCCCAGAGTACGCGCGGCGCGGGCGGAGGTTCCCCGGAGGTTCGCGGGGACTTGCGATAGGCTCCCGCGCAAAACGACGATCAACACGGAGACCCGATGCCCACGAGCAAACCGCCCAGACCCGACCCGATGCAGGAGCTGACCCCGCGGCGCATCGCCGAGTTCGCGCTCGAAGAATCGCGCCTCTCGAACGTGGCCTACCGGTTCCAGCTCGTCCCGCGGGAGCGGGTCTGGAAGAACTGGGATCGGACCGAGTTCGAGCCCAACCACTACCGCGTCGTCGGCCTCGCCGGCGTGTGCCTGGAGCGCGACGAGGTCGAGAAGGCGCACCGGATCGCGTCGCGGGCGCTCGAGGAGCTCGACGGAATCCTCTACGTCGTCGAGGAACCGGCCGACTCGATCATCGTCCGCGGCGTCACCGGGACGATGGAGTTCGTCCGGACGCCGACGCTGTGCGCCGAGATCATGGCCGGCACCGCGGCCGCCTTCGACCGCGCCCTCGGCGCGCTCGGCGCCGCGTTCCCGGGCGAGCGCGTCGCGGGCAAGATCGTCTCGGAGGGACGCGAGTGAGCCTCTTCGACCACCTGGCCGGCCAGATGGCCGACCTCCGCCAAGCCGGCACCTACAAAGAAGAGCTCGTGCTGCAGTCCGCGCAGGGGCCGCGCGTCAAAGTCGGCGGCCGCGAGGTCGTCATGCTGACCTCGAACAACTACCTCGGCTTCGCCAACCATCCGCGCATTCGCGAGGCGCAGAAGAAGGCGGTGGACCGCTGGGGCGCAGGCCTCGGGTCGGTTCGTTTCATCTGCGGGACGCAGGAGCTCCACAAGGAGCTCGAGGCCGAGATCGCATCCTTCTTCGGCTGCGACGACGCGATCCTCTACATGACCTGCTGGGCCGCGAACGAAGGCCTGTTCGCCGCCGTCCTCGACGAGGCGGACGGGCTCTACTCGGACGAGCTCAACCACGCCTCGATCATCGACGGCGTGAGGCTTTCGAAGGCGAAGCGCTACCGCGCCCCTCACGGCGACCTCGCCGCACTCGACCGGATGCTCGGCGAGGACAAGACCTCGCGCTTCAAGCTCTACATCACCGACGGCGTCTTCTCGATGGAGGGCGAGGAAGCGGACCTGCGCGAATGCGTCCGCGTCTGCGAGAAGCACGGCGCGGTGCTCTCGGTCGACGACTCGCACGCCACCGGGATCCTCGGGAAGACCGGGCGCGGCACGGCCGAGGAGCAGGGCGTGTTCGGGAAGATCCCCATCACGACGGGGACGCTCGGCAAGGCGATGGGCTCGGCCGCCGGAGGCTTCGTCACGGGCCCGAAGGCGCTCGTCGAGACACTTCGCCAGCGCAGCCGCACGTATCTGTTCTCGAACTCGCTGCCGCCGGCGGTCGCCGCGGGGGCGCTCGAGTCGTTCCGCCTCCTGAAGGAAGACACGGCGCCGGTCCGCAAGCTCCGGGACAACGCCGCGTACTACCGCGAGGCGCTCGGCGAGGCCGGGTTCACGATCCCGAAGGGCACGCACCCGATCGTTCCCGTCATCGTCGGCGACACCGCGAAAGCGCTCGCCATGGGCAAGGCGCTCTTCGAAGAGGGCGTCTACGTCTCGGGCTTCGGCTTTCCGGTCGTGCCGCAGGGCCACGCGCGCCTGCGCTGCCAGGTTTCGGCCGCGCACGAGCGCGCCGACCTCGACAAGGCGGTCGACGCGTTCGTGAAGGTGGGGAAGACGTTCGGGGTGATCTAACCGCGGGCGAGGACAAGCCCCGCCCCTACGGTAGGGGCGGCCCTTGCGGCCGCCCGAGCTTCGCCGAAATCAGAAATCAGGACTGACCCCGTTACGCGTCCAGCTTCTTCCGCGCGTTCGAGACGAGCAGCCAGCAGAGCACCGCGAACACGGCCGCGCAGAGGATGTCGCCGCCGGCGCCATTCTTGAACGCCGGATAGAACCGCTGCCCGAGGTCGAGCTTTTCGATGAGCGTCGGGTTCTCCATGTGGAGCACCGAGTCACCGACGAACGCCACGAGCGCGATCAGCACCCCGCCGAGCGAACCGCCGGCGACGAGCCCCGTCGAGTAGAGCATTCCGGAGGAGAGCTCGCTTTCCTCGCCCTTGCGGTGCGTGACCTTGTCGGCGAGCGCCTTCATCATGCCGCCGATCCAGATCGGGAACGTCGTCGACAGCGGCAGGTACGCGCCGACGGCCCAGGACAGCGCGTGCGCCCCCGCCATCTGCGCCATGAACGCCATCGCGACGCCGACGAGCACCGGCGCCCACGGCAGGTTGTTCGCGAGCAGGCCCTTGATGATCGTGGCCATCAGGGTCGCCTGCGGCGCGGCGAGCTTCGGTCCGCCGATGCCGTGCGGCTCGCCCATCGCGTAGGTCTTGTCGAGCAGGAAGAGCGTGCCGCCGATGACGAGCGTCGACGTCAGGACGCCGATGATGAAGCCGATCTGCTGACGGCGCGGCGTCGCGCCCACGAGGTAGCCGGTCTTCAGGTCCTGCGACGTCGCGCCGGCGTTGGCGGCCGCGACGCAGACGATCGCGCCGACGCAGAGCGCCACCGACTGGTAGACGTCGCCGGTGCGGCCGAGCGCGACGAAGACGACGCAGGTCGCCATGATCGTCGCGATCGTCATGCCCGAAATCGGGTTGGAGGACGTGCCGATGATGCCGACGATGCGCGAGGAGACCGTCACGAAGAAGAATCCGAACACGACGACGAGCAGGCCCATCATCAGCGAGCCCGGGAACGGGCCGTGCGGGAAGTTCGGCAGCACCGTGATGATCAGCGCGAGCACGACCGAGCCAAAAACGACCAGGCCCATGCCGAGGTCGCGCTCGGTGCGCACCGCGTTGTCGGCCTGGCCGCCCTTGCCGAACGACTTGACCGACTCGCGGAAGGCCGAGACGATCGTCGGCAGCGTCTTGATGAGCGTCATGACGCCGGCGCACGCCACGGCGCCCGCGCCGATGTAGCGCACGTAGGCGCGGTAGATCCACTCGGCGTGCGAGTGGCTCGCCATCCACGCGTCGGTGAAGCCGAGGTTCTTGAGGTCCTGGACGATCCGCCCCTCGGCGACGAAGATCGAGATCAGCGGGATCAGCGCGAGCCACGACAGGACGCCGCCCGAGGCGAGCTCCCCGGCGATGCGCGGCCCGATGATGTAGCCGAGGCCGAGGTACTCGGGCGTGACGTCGCAGTTCAACGTCGCGTCCGGGATCTTGCCGTCCTTGCCGGTCTTGAACCAGGTCGCGGTTTCGTTCCAGAGGCCGAGGATGCCGTAGAGGAACTTGTAGAGCATCGCGGCGCCGACGCCCTTGAACACCATGCGCGCGAGATCGCCGCCCTTTTCGCCGGCGATGAGAACGTCCGCGCACGCCACGCCCTCGGGGTAGCGGAGGTTGCCGTGCTCCTTGACGATCAGCGCGCGCCGCAGGGGAATCATGAAGAGGACGCCGAGCGTGCCGCCGACGGCCGACAGCACGAAGATCGTGACGTACTTGAAGTACGTCGCGCCGTCGGTCAGGAAGAGCAGCGCCGGCATCGTGAACACGACGCCCGCCGCGACCGACTCGCCCGCGGAGCCGATCGTCTGGACCATGTTGTTCTCGAGGATCGTGGAGTTGCCGATCTTCTTGAAGACCGCGATCGCGAGGACCGCGATCGGCACCGAGGCGGAAACCGTCAGGCCGGCGCGCAGCGCGAGGTAGACCGTCGCGGCGCCGAAGAGCACGCCGAAGAAGACGCCGAGGAGAACCGCCTTCAGCGTGAACTCGGGAATGTCCTGCCCGGGCGAAACGTAGGGACGAAACTCCGAGCCGGACGAGGCGTCGTGCGCCATGCGACCTCCGCTTTTTCTTCGACGTCGTTGCTGGCCGGGGATTATATGTGCCGGTCCGCCGGACCGGCCGTCAGACTCCTCAGGTGCCCCCGAACCCCACCGTGACCTTGCCGTCCTCCAGGATGACGGGCACCTCGCGCCCTCCGGAAAGTCGGATCATCCGGGCGAGCTCGTTCTCGTCGGCTTTGACGTTGACGTACCGGACCGAGTAGCTGCGCTTCGCGTAGTCCTCACGGGCCGCGGTCGTGTGGGGTCAGGTGTCCTTTCCGAAGATCTCGACGCGCTTGCCTTCCATGGCGTCCTCCGTTCGAGGTCGATGATAGCGGCGGGCGCCGAGCCCGGGCCAGCACGCAATCCGAGTTATTCTTTTCTCGAGCCCCATGCGCATTTTCTGCGCCGTCTCCCTCGCAATCCTCGTCACGGCCCTCCCGGCGGCCGCCGCGACGCTCACGGGCACGGTGTCCCTCGTGGCGGACGGCAAGGCGCGCCCGGACGCGTCCAACGCCGTCGTGTGGCTCGAGGGGGCGCCGCGCACCGGGATCGGCCCGTCGAAGGCGTCGATGAAGCAGGTGTCCAAGCGGTTCCAGCCGCCGGTCGTCGTCGTGGAGAAGAACGCGACGGTCGACTTCCCCAACGACGACCCCATCTACCACAACGTCTTCTCGGTCTCGGGCGGCAACCGGTTCGACCTCGGCCTCTACCGAGGCGGCTCGTCCAAATCGAAGAAGTTCGAGGAAGTCGGCATCGTTCGGGTGTACTGCAACATTCACCCGCAGATGGTCGGCTTCGTCGTCGTCGTCGACTCGGACCACGTCGCGATCACGGGCCGCGACGGCGCGTTCCGCTTCGACGACGTGCCCCCCGGCAGCTACGTCCTGAAGGCGTGGCACGAGGAGAGCGGCGAGACCTCGCAGCCCGTCGTCGTGCGCGGCGCCGGCGACCCGCCGGCCGCGGTCTCGCTCGACGTCACCGGCTTCAAGCCCGAGGCGCACAAGAACAAGTACGGCAAGGACTATCCGCCCAACGCCGCCGCCTCGAGCGATGAGCGCTACTGAGGCGCCCGCGGGCGCCGGGCTCACCTCGGGCGAACTGCGCCTCAAGGGCCTGAAGCTCCCGCCGCCCGAGCCGCCGAAGCTCTCGCTGACGATCAAGATCTTCCTGATGGCCGCGCTCCTGATCTTCATCGCCGTCGGCGGCGCCGTCGTCGTCTCGGCGATCCGGTCGCGCGCCGTGGCCGACGCGAAGATCGCCGAGGACCTGAAAAAGTCCGGTCCCGCCTGGGAGTCGTTCCAGCAGACGCGCTACGCGGAGCTGCAGCGTTCGCTCGCGGTGGTCGTCAACAGCGCCGGGACGATCTCGCTCCTGACGACGCTCGCGCCGGAGACGGGCAAACCCGACACGGCGACCGTCTTCGACACGTTGAAGCGCGAGCAGGCGTCGGCGGCGCGCGCCGACTTCCTCATCGCGGCCGACCCGAAGGGCATCGCGCTCGCGCGCACCGACCGGCCGCTTCCCTACGGCGCGGACCTTTCGGGCGTGCCGACGATCGCCGGCGCACTCCAGGGCGACCAGACCGAGGGGATCTGGCTCTCGGGGGGCAAGCTCTACGACGTCGTCGCCGCTCCCGTGCTCGAGGGCGGCTCGCGCCTCGTCGGCGTCATCGCCGCCGGATTCCAGATCAACGACGAGGTCGCGCGCAACCTCGAGCAGCTGCTGAACACGCAGGTCGTCTTCCTCGCCGACGCCGGGAAGCCCGGCGGACCGGCGAAGGCGGCGCTCGCCGCCTCGACCATGGGACCTCTCGGCGCGGCCGCGCTCTCGGCGATCGAGAAGCGCGATGACCTCGTCCAGGCCGTGCTGCGCCAGGGCAAGACGATCGGACCGCTGGCGCTCGACTTTTCCGGCGACACGTACCTGGCGTACCTGTTGCCGCTCCGGTCGTCGTCCGACCAGCTCGTCGGCGCGGCCGTGGCTCTCCGGAGCCGTGACCGCGAGCTCGCGGCGTTTCGCCAGATCCAGAAGACGCAGGTGCTGGTCGGCCTCGCGGCGCTGGTCGCGGCCTTCGCGGCGTCGTTCGTCCTGGCGCGCCGCGTCACCGGCCCCGTCGCGCGTCTGGTGGCCGCGACCGAGCAGGTCCGCGTCGGCAACCTCGACACGCCGGAGCTCCCGGTCGACTCGAAGGACGAGATCGGGATCCTCGCGCGCTCGTTCCGCGCGATGCTCGAAGAGCTCAAAGAAAAGGCGGCGCTCGAGCGGTACGTCGCCTCGCTGAACGTCGAGATGACCTCCTCGGAGGCCGAGACGGCCGTGCTCTCCGCCACGACCGCGGCGTCGGCCGGCGGCGAACCGCGCGTGGGCGAGGTCTTCGCCGGGCGCTACGAGATCCTCGGCATCCTCGGCCGCGGCGGGATGGGCGTCGTCTACCGCGCCCACGACAAGGACCTCGACGACGCCGTCGCGATCAAGACGCTGCGGGGCGAGGCGCTGTCGGCGGACCCGTCCCTGCTCGACCGATTCAAGCAGGAAATCCGCCTCGCCCGGCGCATCACCCACCCGAACATCCTTCGCACGCACGATCTCGGCGAAGCGGGAGGCCTCCGCTACCTGTCGATGGAGTTCGTCCGCGGCCTGACCCTGAAACAGCTCATCGAGTCGAGCGACGTCCTGCCGACGCCGGTCGGCCTGCGCATCGCCAAGCAGCTCTGCGCGGGCCTCGCCGCGGCCCACGAGGTCGGCGTCATTCACCGCGACATCAAGCCGCAGAACATCATCATCGAGGCGGCCGGCGGCCTGAAGATCATGGACTTCGGCATCGCCCGGCTGAAGGAAGAGCGCGGCATGACGGCCGAGGGCACCGTCGTCGGCACGCCCGACTACATGTCCCCCGAGCAGGCCCGCGGCATCGCGCTCGACTTCCGGTCCGACATCTACTCGACGGGCGTCGTCCTGTACGAAGTCTTCACCGGAACCCTGCCCTTCGAGGGCGACACCCCGCTCGCGGTCGTCCTCAAACACATCCAGGAGAACCCGCCGTCGCCGCAGGCGCGCAACCCGAAGGCCGATCCCAAGATCTCGCAGATCGTGCTGAAGTGCATGCAGAAGGACCCGAAGGACCGTTTCCAGAGCGTCAACGACCTCTACGAGGCGCTGACGAAGGTGACGGCGTGAAGGACGGGACGAAGAGCGCCTCGAGCGTGACGCTGATGCTTCTCGCCGCCCTGAAGCTGACCGCCCAGGAGGCCGCCCCCCGGTACTTCTCCGACTCCGAGTTCAAGCCCCATTTCACCCTGCAGTGGGACGCGCTGGCGTGGTACGACAACGTCGAACACTGGAAGTACTACCCGCCGATCGACCGCGGACGTTTCGAGTTCCGTCCCCAGGTCGATCTCGTCGTTTCGCCGACCCTGCGCTTCGGCGTGCGCGGCTCGTTCAACGACGGCACGCTGCCGAACGAATACAACGGGTACTACGGGGACAACTGGCTGTCGCGCGCGGCTTACGTCGACCGCTATTTCGTCCTGTGGACGCCGGGCGCGTGGACGCTGCAGGGCGGCTCCTTCGCGCTGCCGGTCGTCGCGAGCCCGATGCTGTGGGACAGGTACAACATCCAGACGCCCGGCGCCTCGGCGTCGTACGCGATGACGCTGTCGCCGGAATCGAGCCTGACCTTCACGGGCGCCGGCATCTACAGCGCCCAGCACGGACCGGACGAATCGATCCTCGGCGTGGGCCAGGTCGTCTGGAAGATGGGCGACGAGAACCGCTTCGCCGTCCAGGCGTCGCTCGCGTTCTGGAACATGGACATGCGACACGTCGCCCGGGAGTACTTCCGGCAGAACGAAACGACCGTCGTCGACGGCCAGCTCGCCTACCGATCCCGGTTCGAGCTGCTCGACAACCTGCTCCGCCTCCAGTTTCCCGTCGCCGGGCTGCCGGTGACGGTCAGCTTCGACTTCGTCCACAACTTCGGGCGCGTCGGGTACGCGGGAGACGACGCCTACGAGGCGGGACTGCTCGTGGGCTCGGTCGGGACGCCGAAGACCTGGCGGGCGTTCGTCTACTATCAGTACATCGGCCGCGAGGCGCTCGTCGGCGCCTACAACACGGACGAATGGTGGTGGCACACGTGGGCGAAGGGGTACCGCTTCGGGGCGTCCTACACGATCCTGCCGCTCGTCTACCTGGAGCCGGCCATGGTCGTGCAGAAGCGGCTCGACCTCGACTACTGGCTCACGCGCGTCACGGTCAGCCTGGTGAAGATGTTCTGACGGCCACGCCGGCGGGTCGGGGGTCGGATACAATCAGCCCGTCCATGAACAAGAGCGTGATCGCTTCCGTGGAAGACCTCTTTTTCCGCTCGAAGATCGAGACGACCGCCCGGCATTTGAACGTGCCGGTCCGTTTCGTCGGCGCCCGGGAGCTCTCCAAGGCCTGCGGCGATAAGGGCGTGGCGGCCGTCCTCCTCGAGCTCTCCAACGGGGGCTCGCTCGACGCGGTGCGCGAGTTGCGCCAATCGCGCGGCTCGGAGCTGCCGCTCATCGGTTTTCTCTCGCACGTGGACAAGGATCTCGCGCGCCAGGCCGAAGCCGCCGGCGTCTCGCGGACGATGGCGCGCAGCGAGTTCTCCGAAACTCTGCCCGATCTGCTCATGGACCTGCTCGCGCCCGGCACCAAGCGAGAAGTCCAGGAGGAGCCCGAGCTTCCGGACGAGTGACGCGGCGGGAGAACGCCGCGCCGAAGCCGGGGCCGGGCAGCGCGAGGGCCCTGCTTCGAAAGAGAACCTGGGCCGGCCCGCACGGCCGGCGGTCATCCGGAGGGGCGCAAAACCGGAGGGATCTCCCGGGAAAGGCGCTGGCGCGAAAACGACGGGTCCCTCGCGGCGCTCGGGATGACAGCCGCGTCGCGCGGAGAGCACAATAGTCGCGACATGCCCTCTCTGGCGCGCGCGGTCTCGGCCTGGTTCATCCGCATCCTCACCACCCCGCGCAAGCGCTACCAGCACTTCGTCGAAAACGTTCCCGCGACCCTGAAGGCCACGGTCCGGCCGGGCGACGTCATCCTGGTGGAGGGCGACCAGCGCATCTCGCAGGCGATCAAGTACCTCACGATGTCGTCCTGGTCTCACAGCGCGCTCTACGTCGGCGACGCGCTCCTGCGGCGCGACGCTTCCACGCGCGCCGAGATGCAGCGCCGGTTCGGCCGCGAGGCCAAGCACCTCCTCGTCGAGGCGCTCGTGGACAAGGGCGTCGTCGTCTCGCCGCTCGTCAAGTACCTCGACCTGAACCTGCGCATCTGCCGGCCGGCGGGACTGAAAGCCGACGACCTCGGAACGGTTCTCGACTACGTCATCGCGCGGATCGGCCTCGACTACGACCGCCGCAACTTCTGGGACCTGACGCGCTACCTCCTGCCGTTTCACCTGATTCCGTCGGGACTGCGCGAGGACGCTCTGCACTTCGGCAGCGGCCGCGAGACCGAGACGATCTGCTCGTCGCTTCTGGCCGAAGCGTTCGGCAAGGTCGGCTTCCCGATCCTGCCGGTCCCGCTGCGCCGCAAGCCACACACCCTCGGCGCGCGGCTGCGCCAGCAGGTCCTCGGGCGCCCGACGCGGCGGGCGTACAGCGGGCTGCTGCGGGCACGCCACCCGACCCTCTGCGTCCCGCGGGACTTCGACCTGTCCCCGTACTTCGAGATCGTGAAGTTCGACCCGCGCTCCGCCGCGGCCTTCGACTACCGGCGGCTGGAGTGGGAGGGCGGATCGTGAGGCGCGCGGCGAGGTCCCAGACGCCGGATGGATGACCCGGACCTCACCTCCTGCATCCCGCCTCCCGCATCTCATAGAATCCGCACCCATGGCGAAGTCGCCCACCGACCGTTCCGGCATGACGCGCCTGGTCCGGGACCTGCTCCGTCCCTACCGCGGCTGGCTCGTCATCATCCTGCTCGCGATGCTGGTCGAGACCGCGATGAGCCTCGCCGGTCCGTGGCCGCTCAAGATCGTGCTCGACAGCGTCATCGGCCATCACCCCATGCCGCACTGGGTCGCGAGCCTGATCGGACCAAAGGTCGCCGATCACAAGATGGGACTGGCCGGCCTCGCCGCGGCGCTGATCATCCTGATCGCGCTGTTCCAGAACGTGGCGACCTACATCGACAACTACTACACGGAGAGCGTCGGCCAGTACGTCGCCAACGACCTGCGCATGCGCGTCTACCAGCACCTCGACCGGCTCTCGCTCGGCTACTACGACAAGCAGCAGACGGGAAACCTGCTCTCGACGATCACGACCGACATCACGACGATCCAGAACTTCGCCTCCGGCTCGACCCTCGGGATCTTCGTCGACATCCTCACGATCATCGGGATGCTCGGCCTGATGTTCTGGCTCAACTTCGACTTCACGCTGATCGCGGTCGCGGTCACGCCGTTCCTCCTCCTCTTCGTGTCGCGCTTCAAGAAGGCCGTCAAGAAGGCGACGCACGAGGTGCGCCACCGCCAGAGCGACATCGTCGCGGTGGTCCAGGAGGGGCTCGAGTCCATGCGCGTCGTGAAGGCCTACGGCCGCGAGCAGCTCGAGGAGGAGCACCTGAAGGACGCCAGCCAGGCCGCCGTCGACGCGGCGCTGAAGGCGCGGCGGATCAAGTCCCTGCTTTCCCCGGTGGTTTCGGTCGTCGTCGCGCTCTGCACGGCGTTCGTGCTCTACCGCGGCTCCTGGCTGATCCTGCGCGACGCGATGACGATCGGCGCGCTGACCGTCTTTCTGTCGTACCTCGGCAAGTTCTTCAAGCCGGTGCAGGACCTCGCGAAGATGACCAATTCGATCGCCCAGGCGGCCGTCGCGGTCGAGCGCGTCCAGACGATCCTCGCCGCCGACGAGATGATTCCGGAGAAGGCCGACGCCCGTGAGCCGAAGGACGTCAAGGGCGAGATCACCTTCGACAAGGTGGCCTTCGCGTACAAGCCCGACTCGCCGGTCCTCAAGGAAATCACCTTCAAGATCGAGCCCGGCCAGCTCGTCGGGTTCGTCGGCGCGACCGGCGGAGGCAAGTCCACCGTCGCGAGCCTGATCCCCCGTTTCTACGACGCCAACCAGGGCCGGGTCTTGATCGACGGGGTGGACGTCAAGGATCTGAAGGTCAAGGCGCTGCGCGACAAGATCGGACTCGTCCTGCAGGACACCGTCCTCTTCGCCGGCACGATCGCCGAGAACATCGGGTACGGGCGGCCGGGAGCGACGCGCGAGGAGATCGTCGCCGCGGCCAAGCTCGCCAACGCCGACGAGTTCATCGCGAGGATGCCGAAGGGCTACGACAGCGAGGTCGGCGAGCGCGGGATGACGCTTTCGGGCGGCCAGCGCCAGCGGATCGGCATCGCCCGCGCGATCATCCGGAACTCGCCGATCCTGATTCTCGACGAGCCCACCGCGGCGCTCGACACCGAGTCGGAGAAGCTGGTCATGGAGGCGCTCGAGCGGCTCATGAAGGGCCGCACGGCCATCGCGATCGCCCACCGGCTCTCGACGATCAAGGACGCCGACAAGATCGTGGTGTTCAAGGACGGCTTCGTCCACGAGCAGGGCACGCACCGCGAGCTGCTCGAAAAGAACGGCCTCTACGCCGAGCTCTACCGCATCCAGTTCCCCTCGGAGGTCCCGCCCGCGGCGGGGGCCGCCAGGGCCTGATCAGGAGGAGTCGATGCCTTCCCGTTCCCTCATCGTGCTGCCCGACGACGCCGCCCGGCCGATCCTCGACGCGATCGCGGGCGCGAAGAAATCGCTCCGGATCAAGATGTTCGTCTTCTCGGATCCGGCGCTCCTCGACGCGGTCATCGCCGCCCACGCGCGCGGCGTCAAAACGCAGGTGATGCTGAACCCCGAGCGCCGCAGCGGCGAGGAAGACAACGAAGCCACCCGCAAGAAGCTCGCGAAGGCGGGGGTCACGGTCAAGGACAGCAACCCCGCCGTCGACCTCACCCACGAGAAGTCCATGGTCGTCGACGACGCCACGGCCTTCGTGAAGTCGCTCAACTGGGCGACGAAGAACCTGACCGAGACGCGCGACTACGCCGTCGTCACCGACCACCGGCACGAAGTGGGCGAGATCGTGGAGTGCTTCGAGGCCGACTGGGAACGCGGCAAGTTCTCCCCGGGAACGGAGGCGCGCCTGATCTGGTGCCCGATCAACGGGCGCGACCGGATCGCCGAGTTCATCGACGGCGCCAAGCACACGCTCTTCGTCCAGAACGAGCGGTATCAGGACGCCGTCATCCTCGAGCGCCTCGTGCGCGCCGCGGAGCGCGGCGTCAAGGTCCACGTCATGGCCCGGCCGCCGCACTCGCTGAAGAAGGAGAAGCTCGTCGAGGGCGTCGGCGGCCTGCGCATCCTCGACGACGTCGGCATCAAGATCCACAAGCTCAAGGGTTTGAAGCTCCACGGCAAGATGCTTCTCGCCGACGGCGTCGTCGCGATCGTGGGCTCGATCAACCTCGCGCCGGGAAGCTTCGACAGCCGCCGCGAGCTCGCGATCGAGGTGCGCGACGACGAAGTCGTGGACCGCCTGCACGAGATCGCCAGGCGCGACTGGAAGAACTCACACCCGCTCGATCTGTCCGACGAAGGCCTCCTGGCCGACCTCGAGGACCGCCAGGAAGGCGCCGCGGAAGCCCTCGCCATCCCGGGCGGGAAGAAGAAGTCCAAAGAGAAGAAGACCAAGGAGACCGAGAAGACCAAGAAGGGCAAGAAAGGCAAGAAGGCCGGCAAGTCCGGCAAGAGCGGCAAGACGAAGAAAGCCGCGAAGTCCGGGAAGCCGAAGAAGCGCTGATCCGGGAGACCGCGCGGGGCCGGCGCTCCCACCCTCGTCGGTCGGGCTGCGCTGCAGCCCCCTCAACTCAGAGCGTCAGGTGATCGACCGGCCGCCCGACAGGATCCCGTTGACGGCCTCGACGCGGCGCTCGAGCACGCGGCGGAGCTTGCCCACCTCGGCGTCGGTCCCGGCGATGCGCACCGTGTCGCCCTGGAACTCGAAACGGAGGACCGCGTCCCGGTCCTCGGGCACGAGTCCGAGCAGCCCCGCGCGGTACGCGCGCATCCACTCGGGTGACGGCTCCCCTTCCAGGCGGATCCGGAAGTAGGTCTTCCCGTCGGGAGCGGTCTCGCGCAGGGGCTGATCCTGAGACAGCCACACGCGGTGCGTGGCGGGAGCCTCTCCCGGACGGCGGCGCATCGGGCGTCGGTGCTGGGGGCGTCTCATCTGGCGGGGGATTCTTTCACGTTCACCGCGGATCGTAAACCGGGAACCGTAAACCGGGAACCGCAGCAAAATGACATCGGTTTACGGTTCACGGTTCACCGGCTCAAAACGTCCCCGCGCTGACGACGGTGAACGCCTCCGGCCGGACGCGGCGGGCGAAGGCGGCGTCGGCCTCGGCCTTGGTCACGGCCGCGACTTTCCCCGGGAACTCGTCGAGATAGGCCACGCCGAACCCGTAATAGATGGCCGCGTCGAGCGCCTGGGCGATGCCGGAATTGGAGCCGAGGTCCACCTTGAACCGGCCGATTCGCGAGCTCTTCTCCTCGGCGAGCTCCTTGTCGGTCATGCCGCCCCGGACGTACTTCCCGATCTCGTCGAGCGTCGCGTCGAGCGCGGCGTCGCGGCTCTCGGGTTTGACGGTCAGGCTCACGACGAAGGGTCCCGGCACGTGCGTGGCCGAGAAGCTCGAGTGGATGCCGTAGGTCAGGCCCTCGGTGTCGCGGACGCGCACGCCGAGGCGCGACGTCAGCGAGGACTGGCCGAGAGCGGAGTTGGCGAGCGAGCACGGCAGGAAGTCGGCGTCGGTGCGCACGAGGTCCGACGGCATCGCGAGCACGACGTCGGCGTTGGCCTTGTCGGCGAGCCGGACCGTTTCGGCGCCCGGCACCGCCGGAGGCACGCCCGGCTGCGGGATCGCCGGCGCCGGCCCCGGCTTCCACGAGCCGAGGCCCGCCTCGAGCCGGTCGAGGACGCGGTCCGCCTCGACGTCGCCGACCACGACGAGCGCGAGCGACGCCGCCCCGTACCGCGCGGCGTAGAAGGCCTCCAGCATGCCGCGGTCGAGCGCCTCGACCTTCCCGATGCGCTCGGCGCCCGTCGGCCGGTGCAACGGGTGCGACGCCGGGTAGATCCGGCGCATGGCAGACTCGTAGGCCCGCAGGGAGGTCTGTTCCTGCTGCTGCCGGATCGCGCCCACCAGCCGCTTCTTCTCCTTGTCGAGCTCCTCGGCCGGGAAGACCGGGGAACGCAGGACTTCGACGAGCGCGTCGAGGAGAAGGTCGACGTCGCGGGACAGGGCCGAGCCCACGACGTCCACCCCGACGGGGTCGCCCAGGTCGGAGGCAAAGGACAGGCTCGCGGCGCGGCTCTCGAGGTCCTCGGCGAGCTGGAGCTTCGTGCGCCTGCCCGTTCCCTTCATCAGCTCTCCCGCCGTGACGGAGGCGACGAGGCGCCGGTCCGCCGGCGCGTAGAGCCGACCCGCCTGGAACGATCCGGACAGCGCCAGCGTCGGGTTGAACCGGTTCTCGAGGACGAAGAGACGCGCTCCGTTGCCGAGCGTGCGGTGCCGCACCGACTCGGCGAAGAGCCGGCGCGCCGGAGCGGCCGCGGGCGCCGTCACGCCTCCTCCGCCGACGCTTCGGCGCCGTTGCCGGCCGAAGGCTTGGGCACGTACGTGCCGACGGTCAGACCGTCGTCGTGGAGGTAGGCGAGGACGACGCGCTGCACGTCGGCGGGCGTGACGCGGCGGATCGCCGCGGGGTAGTCGGCATACCACTGCCAGTCGGCCACGGCGATCGCCTCCGAGAGCGACGCCGCGATCTGGTCGCTCGAGTCGCGGTCGAAAATGACTTCGGCCTCGATCTGCGTCCGCGCTTTCTCGCACTCCGCCTCGGTGACCGAGTCGGCGGCGACCCGAGCGATCTCCTGCCGGATCGTCGCCTCGACCTGCGCGGGTTCCACGCCCGGACGCACCGGCGCGAAGACGGAGAAGAGGGCCGGATCGCGCAGCTGCCACGGCACGACGGTCATCGAGAGCGCCAGGCTCTTCTCGACGAGCGCCTGGTGGAGGCGCGACGTGATGCCGCCGCCGAGGATGTTGCCGAGGACCGCGAGCGCCGGCGTGTCGGCGTGGCGCGCGGCGACCGTCCGCCACGAGAGACCGCACCACGCGACCTCGCCGGCCCGCCGGACGACGAAGCGGCGCTCCCCTTCCTGCGGCGGCTCGGTCGTGTAGACCTCGGGAATCGGCCGCGGGGACGCCGGGATCGGGCCGAAGCGGCGTGCGATCGACGCGAGCGCTTCCGCTTCGTCGAAATCGCCGATCAGCATCGCCGTGGCGTTGTTCGGATGGTAGAAGGTGTCGTAGAACTCGCGCAGCCGCGCCGTGGAGACGCCCTCGATGTCGGCGCGCCACCCGATCGTCGGATGGTGGTACGGGTGCTCGCGAAACGCCGTCGCGAAGGTCTCCTTGTAGAGCACCTGGAAGGGCGAGTTCTCGCCGCGCTCGAACTCGTTGCGAACCACCGTCATCTCGGGCACGCGGTCTTCGTCCCGCAGGTGCGCGCGGCGCATCCGCGACGCCTCGATCGCGAGCGCCGTCTCGAGCGCGTCGGAGGGAATCGTCTCGTAGTAGTTGGTGCGGTCGAACCAGGTCGTCGCGTTGAAGCGGGCGCCCAGCGCTTCGAGCACGGCCGCGACCGCGGTTCCCTTCGAACGGTCGAACTCGGGCGTTCCCTTGAACATCAGGTGCTCGAGCAGGTGGGTCGCGCCCGTGTAGCCGACCGCTTCGTTGCGGCTGCCGACGTGGTAGACGACCGCGAAGGTCGCGACCGGCGCGACCCGGTTCTGCAGGAGCAGGACGCGCAGGCCGTTCGCCTTGAGCCGGAATTCGCGAAAGCCGGCCTTTTCGGCGAGGAGGTCGAACGCGTCGCCGGACGCCGGGCTCAAGCGGGGTTCCCGGGGCTCGGCATCCGGGGCTCGGGGATCACCGGCCTCCCGCCACGTCCTCGGCCCCGTCCACGCCGATCACGTTGCCGCTGACCCACGCGCCGCCCTCGCCGCAGAGGGCCACGAGCGCCCTGGCCACGTCGGCGGGCACCGTCAGGCGCCCGGCCGGGTGCATCGCCGACACGCGCTCGATCATCGCCTCGTTGCCCGGAATCTTGCGCAGCGCCGGGGTATCGGTGACGCCGGCCCGCAGGGCGTTGACCGCGACCCGGTGCGGCGCGAGCTCGACCGCGAGCTGGCGCACGTACGACTCGAGCGCGGACTTCGCCGCCGACACGGCGCCATACGCCGGCCACACGATGTGATCGCCGGCCGACGTCATCGCGAAGATGCGCGCGCCGGGCGACAGCAGGCCCGCGAAAAAGAGGTCCTGTGTCCAGTAGACCAGCGAGTTGGCCATGACGTCGAGGGTCATCTCGATCTGCGGCTTCGAGATCGCGTTTTCGCGCGGCTCGGCAAAGAACGGCTTCAGCGTCCCGAAGGCGAGCGAATGGAGGAGCACCGAGACCCGCGACTCGGGCGCGTCGTTGCCGCAGGTCTGCCGGATCGCCTCGACGACCTCGCCGCGCCTGGCGTCGTCGGCCGCGTTGACGTTGAAGAACTCGGCCCGGCGCCCCGTCGCGCGGATCTCGGCCGTGATCCGGTCCACGTTCGGCTGCGTGGATTTCCGGTCCAGGTGAACGCCGAAGACGTTCCAGCCCGAACGGGCGAGCTCGAGCGAGCAGGCCTCTCCGAAACCGGAGGAGGCGCCCAGCACCAGGGCCCAGCGGGAACGCGCGTCGGCGGTCAAGGCGGCGGGCATCTTAGCACCGGGGGGCGGTATGCTCCGATCAAGCGATGGAGGCGGCGACGGACCGGTCGGGAGGCGAGAAAACCCTGCTCGCGGCGTTCCTCCTGCTTTGCCTCGTGGCGGTCTTCGAGCCGGCCGGGTCGGGCCTCGCCGAGCCCGACGAGACGCGCTACGCCGAGATTCCCCGCGAGATGCTCGCCGCCCGCGACTTCGTCGTGCCGCGCCTGAACGGGCTGCCGTACTTCGAAAAGCCGCCCCTCCTCTACTGGGCCAACGCCGCGTCCTTCCGGCTCTTCGGGCAGACCCCGTGGGCGGCGCGCCTGCCCACCCGCTTGGCCGGCCTCGGGACGGCCCTCCTCGTCGTGTGGGCGGCCGGCGCGGGCGGCCGCCGGCGGGAAGGGCTCGCGGCGGGCATCCTGCTGCTCGCGAGCCCGATCGGGTTCCTCATGGCGCGAACGAACCTGACGGACGGCCTGCTGACGTTCTTCCTGGCGGCGACGCTGCTCGCGGCGCGCGCGGCGATCCTTCGCCGCGAGGCGGGCCGGCCCTGGAACGGCTTCGCGGCCGCGGCGGGCGCGGCGGCGGCCGCGGCGTTTCTGACGAAGGGACTCATCGCGATCGCGCTCCCGGGCCTCGTCCTGCTCCTCTGGGCGGCCTCGACGGGGCGCTGGCGGGGCCTCGCCGCGCTCGTCATCTCGCCGGCGCCGCTCGTCTTCGCCGCGCTCGCCGCGCCGTGGTTCGTCCTGGTCGAGCGCCGGCACCCGGGATTCCTCGAGTTCTTCTTCGTGCACGAGCACTTCCAGCGCTTCGCGACGGGCGCGGCCAGGCGCGCCGGGCCCGTCTACTACTTCGTCCCGGTTCTCGCGCTGGGGTTCCTGCCGGGGCTCGCGTTCTTCCTCGCGGCCCTCGCCAGGGCGTGGCGCCGCGCGAGCGACGGATTCTTCTTTTTCGTCTGGTTCGCCGTCGTCTTCGTTTTCTTCTCCGTTTCGCAGAGCAAACTGCCGCCGTACGTCTTCCCCGCGCTCCCCGCCGCGGCGATCCTCGCGGGCGGCGCGGCCGGCGGCGCGCTCGGGAGGCGGCCGTGGATCGCCCACGCGCTGCTGGCGACGGCCTTCGGCGCCGCGCTCGTGCTCCATCCGGTCACGCGCGGGTTCCTGATGGAGTCGCGCCTCCAGGGGCTCATCGCTCCGGCGCTGGCGATCCTGGTCGTCGCGGCGTGGGCGGCCGTCCTCTTCGCCGGCGGCGTCCCTTCCTTCGCGACCGCGGCGCTCGCGGTCGGATGGGCCGCGTTTCTCGGCGCCGTCGTCATCGCCTGGCCGCGGACCCCGCCGGCGCGCCTGGCGCAGGAGATCGCGGCGGCCGCGCGCGCGGCGGGCGCCGGGCAGGTTCCCCTGGTCGGCTACAAGGACTACCTGAACGGCCTCTCCTGGGCGCTCGGGCGGACGATCCCGGTCGCCGCCTACCGCGGCGAGCTCGAGCCGGATTTCGAGACGGACCCGGACCACCGCGACGCGCTCCTGTGGTCGAAGGAGCGGTTCTGGGAGCTCTGGAAGAGCGAGCAGCCGATGCTCGTCCTCGTGCGCCTCCAGGACCTCGTCGAGATGATGCAGGCGGCGCCGCCCGCCCGCGTCGTGAGGTACTCGGGCAAGCACGCGCTCGTCGCCAACCACTGACCGGCGAGGGCCAGTGCCCGGTCGCCAGGAAGCCCGGTGACCGATCTCGCCGCGCGCCAGAGCTCCGTGAAGTAACCGAGCGAACCGGCGCGTGCGGCGGGAGCCGGAACGAGCGAGCGGGCCAGGGTCGCGGTCGAGCCCGCATCCGGGAAAGCCGCGGCCCGGTGCCGAAGGCAGGCCTGCGAGCGAGCGAAGGCGACGGTCTAGGGAATGTACCCCTTGATCGTTCTCGCGGTGACGCCCGGCTTGTCGACGCTCACGGCGACGGTGCGGTACTCGCCATCCGGCTTCTGCGAGTCCGTGCGGAACGCCACGATGTACTGCGAACGCAGCTCTTCTTCGATGCGCTTGGTGACCTCGCCGATCTTCGCGGCGCTCGAGATGTGGAACACCTCGCCGCCCGACTCGTGGGCGATCTCGTTGATCTCTTTGCGAATCCCGAAGTCGAGCACCGAGATCCCGACGCCGATGAAGTAGATCGGCGCTCCCGCCGACCGCGCGTAGCGCAGGAGGGTCGGGTAGTCCACGTGCGAGTGGTTGTCCGCGCCGTCGGTGATGACGATCAGGGCCTTGCGCCCCTGCAGCGTCCGGAACTGGTAGAGGCCGAGCACGACCGAGTCGTACAGCGCCGTCGCGCCGCGGGCCGAGGTCTCGCGCGAGGCGCGCTGGAGGGCCGCCGAGTCGCCGGTCAGCTCCTGGATCATGTGCGGCTGTTCGCGAAACTCGATGACGAAGCCCTTGTCCTTCTCGCGGATCAGGCCGCGGAAGAGCTCGGAGGAGGCGTCGTGGACGAAGGGCATCGACTTCTCCATCGAGCCCGAGCCGTCGACGACGAGGCCGATCGTCAGCGGCAGCTTCTCGGCGATCTCGAAGCCGGTGATCGTCTGCTTGCGGCCGTCCTCCTGGACGGCGAAATCGGACTCGCCGAGGCCCTTGACGAACCGATTGTCCTTGTCGAGGGCGGAAATGTGCAGCTGCACGACGTCGACGCGCACGTTCTCGACCGTCGTGTTCGGGCCTTTCAGGAAGTGGATGTCGTTGGCTTCCTTGCCGTCTTCGGCGATCGCGGTCGCCCGCAGGTAGTCGCCCTTCGAGTACTCGGCAAACGGAATCACGACGTCGTACGGGCCGGTGTCGCCCCACGTCTTCAGCTTCTTGTCGTTCAGGAACAGCTCGACCTGCCTGGCCACCCCGCCGCCGATCGACTGGACGGCGACCTTGACGCGCACCGTGCCGCCGGAGGGATCGGGCGTCGGCAGGATCTTGACCGCCAGCCGCGCCGAGCCCTGGTTGACCGACCAGGCATCCTCGTCGATGACGCGGCCATTCGAGTCGTAGCCGACCGCGCGCACCGTCTGCCGCCGCGGCAGCTGCCCGAGGTCGATCTCGACCGAGTACGGCGGCTTCGTGCGCCGCACGATGAGCTTGTCCTCGAGGTAGAACTCGACACGGGTGATCGGCGGCGAGACGTCGGCCTCGAGCCGCAGCAGGCCGATCGGCG
Source organism: Thermoanaerobaculia bacterium (assembly GCA_035506175.1). Taxonomy (GTDB): domain Bacteria; phylum Acidobacteriota; class Thermoanaerobaculia; order UBA5066; family Gp7-AA6; genus DAHUXD01. The sequence goes on from DATJPZ010000100.1 coordinate 32,067, forward strand.
CTTCGCGCGCCGGCGGCAGGATCTTCAGCTTCGACTCGCCCGGAGTCGCGGCGGCGGCGGCCTCGTCGGCGATCACGACCGCTTCGGCCGAGGGCAGCGTCGACGCTTCGCCCGGCGCCATGTCGGGAGAGAACTTCGCGCCCACTTCCGGCACCGACAGCTCGGTCGCGGCCTGGCCCACTTCCCGCCCTCCCGGCGCGACGAGCACGAGCTTCAACGTGTAGGAGCCGGGCTCGATCGAACGCAGAAACGCGTAGGTGAAGGTCGTCCGCGTCCCGATCTGACCCGACACCGGGTACTTGAAGGCCTGGACCACGTCGCCGCCCTTCACGAAGCTGCCCTGCAGCTCGCCCGAGAAGCTCGACAGCCCGCGCCTGGCCGCCGCCATCGAGAGCTCGGGGGCGCGGAGCCGGACCCGCATCACCGTCTTCAAGCCCGCCATGCCGAGGTACTCGGCCGTGACGTAGAGCGGGAAGGTCCCGCCGGCCGTCGACAGGTCGGTTTCCCTGTTCTGGGTCTGGGCCGCCGCCGGCGAGGGCGGCGCGGAAAGGCCGGCGGCGAGCGCGGCCAGGAGAAGGAACGCGGCGCGCGGTTTCATGCTCAAGAAACGAACCTGTCGGGCGGCGGCCGGAATTCCCGCCGGGCGCTAGGAAGCCAGGGCCGCCGGGACTTCCAGCCGGCCAGGGAGGTCGGCGAAGAAGTCCGCAACGGCGGCCCGGAAGTCGTCCGGCGTCGCGAGCTCCGAGATCCGCACCCGCAGGGCCCGGCCGTGCGGCAGGCCGTTGGTGTACCAGCCGGTCATCGTGCGCAGCTTGTGGAGCGCCTCCTTCGGATCGTGGGCGGTCGCCTCGATCGCGTCGAAGTGCGCGAGCATCAGGTCGCGGCGCTCGTCGAGCGCCGCCTCGCGCACCGGCCGGCCGGCGAGCCGATCCGCGATCTGGCGGAAGATCCACGGGTTCTTCATGGTCGCCCGCCCGATCATCACGGCGTCGCAGCCGGTCTCGGCCATCAGCGCGAGGGCGTCGTCCGGTGTGGCGACGTCCCCATTGCCGACGACCGGAATCGTGAGGTGCCGCTTCAACTCGGCGATGCGCCGCCGGTCCGCCTGGCCCGTGTACATCTGCCGCGCGGTGCGCGCGTGCATCGCGACGGCGGCCACGCCCTCGTCCTCGCACAGGCGGCCGAGGTCGAGATAGTTCAGGCGGCGGTCGTCGAGCCCGAGGCGGAACTTCACCGTCAGGGGAATCGTCAGGCGCGAGCGCACTTCGCGCACGATCGCGCGGGCGAGCGGCAGGTCGCCCATGAGCGCCGCGCCGGCGCAGCCCTTGAGGACCTTGTTCGCAGGGCAGCCCATGTTGATGTCGCAGACGTCGGGGCGGAGCTCCTCGACGATGTCGGCCGCGGCCGCCATGCGCTCCGGATCGGACCCGTAGATCTGGATCGAAAGGGGCCGCTCCTCCTCGGAGAAGACGAGCTTGCGGAGCTGACGGGCGTTGCCCCGGGTGATCGCCTCGGAGGAAATGAACTCCATCGTCACGAGTCCCACGCCGCCGATGCGCCGCAGCATCAACCGGTACACGTGGTCCGTGATGCCTGCCATGGGGGCGAGCACCAGCGGCGGATCGACGCGGACGGGCCCGATCGTGAGCATGGGAGACGCCATTTTAATGCGCGGAGCGAGGCCCCGCATCGCGGCTCGGGAAGCCCCCCTCACCCTGCCCTCTCCCCCCGAGCGGAGGGAGAGGGAGTCAGGAAACGCGCGCACCGGAGTTCGCGGTCAGGAGTCATTACTCTTTGGGCATCCCCAGGCCCCAGTAGTTCTGCTCGAAGAACGGGCCGTAGTCCTTCTTCGTCAGGAACTGGAGGAAGGACGCGATCGTCTTCGTCGACCCGAACTTCCACCGAAAGGACTTCTGGTACGACTTCAGGAACGTCAGGAAGGTCTCGTCGCCGAGCTCGCGGTTGAGGGCGTACAGCAGAAACGGCCCCTTGTCGTAGAGCAGCCCGGTGCGGATGAAATACTGAGACCGCGCGTCGCTCGCGAGGTAGACCCGGTCGGCCAGCGGGATCGGCGCCTTGTCCGCGGCGAAGGACGCCCCCGCCTTCCAGTGGCCGACGATCATCTTGTACGTCGACTCGCCCCTGGCCGCTTTCATGAAGAGCGCGGCGCAATACTCGGCGAAGGACTCGGACAGCCAGTCTTCCTCGTCGCTCGGCGCCTTGACGACGTGACCCCAGTACTGGTGCGCGATCTCGTGCGCGAACCGCTCGTTGACGCCGCCCGAGTAGAGCTGGTTCTCCTCCGTGCCGCCGGTCGGGTTGAAGGCCTCCTTGGTGATGAACATGACCCCGGCCGGCGCCTGGCCGAAGCCGTACGAGTCGATCTCGAGGATGTTGAACTCCGGAAACGGAAACGGTCCGAGGAACTCCCTGTAGAACCCGATGATCGCCGCCGCGAGATCGGTCAGCTGTTTGACGGCGCGGTCGTTCTTCAGCGCGTAGGTCGCCACGCGGATCGTGACGCCGTCGCGGACCTCCTCCTTGTAGGAATAGTCGCCCGCGAGCACCACCGCGAACTGGATCGGATTCTCGATCCGGGTCTCGACGACGTTCTCGTCTCCCTCCTCCGCACGGCGAATCGTCCGGCCCTGGGCAAACGGCACGAACGGCTTCTTCACGCGCACGACGGCGTGGAGCGTGTAGAACTGCTCCCACGTCTCGGGCTGCGGGAACCAGGGCCGCACGCCGAGCTCCCAGTAGTTGCTGCCGCCGGGGCGCACCAGGAAGTTGCCGTCGATCTCGAACTTCAGCTTGACCGGCTGGTTCGCCGCCACGGGCTCGCGGGTCTGCACGAGGACCTCGCCGTCGCCGTGGTAGAAGGCGAGCGGCCGGCCGCCCTCGTCGGTGACCTGGCGCAGGTGCTCGCGGCGCGCCGACAGGTGCGCTCCGAACGTCGTGTAGATGCCGTTCTCGAGGGCGAACCGAAACACCCCGAGCGCTTCCCGCTGCGGCACGAGCGTCTCGACGACCGTCAGGCTGACGTCTTCGCCCGCGGACGCCTTCACCTCGAGATCCACGTCGGTCAGAACGACGCGCGGTTTCGGCGGATCGCGAGGGTCGCGGTCCGTCGGCTGATGCGACAGGGTGGTCGAGAAGAGCATGTCTTTGAGCGACGACTCGCCGGACGCGCTGCCGTGCAGGAAGCTCAACCTTTCCGAAGGGTTCGCGACGCCCTCGGCTTCGTAGATCAGGTCTTCGCTGCCGCCCCCCATCTCGACCCAGGCAAACGGCGCGCCGGGCGCCGCCAGGCGCTGGGACGCGAAGTCGACCGCGAGCGTGCGGCCGCGCTTCTTCGAGAACTTCTCGCGATGCGCGTCGAAGCTCGCCGTCAGCGGCCGGGCCTCGAGACCCGTCAGCTCCGGCGCCTTGTCCCCCGACGCGAGCCAGAGCAGCTTCGTGAACCGGTCCCGGACCGCCGTCCCGGCGTCCGTCCTCGCGGTCGAGAGGCTCGTCGACTTCTTCGCGACGTAGACGATGACCGGCGCCTCGATCGGATCCGCCGACACGTACTCGACCGTTCCGGACCCCTCGACGAAGAGACCGACGATCTCGTCGCCGGCCTTCACGTAGGACGCACGGCCGGCGGAGACCTGACACACGAGGTGCTCGTGCGCGAGCCGGAGGTTCGACACGGCGGCGGACTGGTCGTCGACGCGCAGCTTCTGGAATCGGCCGACCGTGGCGACGAGCCCGGGCGGCGCCGATTCGCCGGCGGCGAGCGGTGTCGCCGCGAGGACGCCCGCGAGGAGGAGCCCCGAAAACCTCATGGCAGCCTCCCGCCGGCCCGCGCCGGCTCTCTTACTTGAGAAGCTCCTGGACGTTCTTGGCGGGATTGTAGCCCTTCGGCTTCTCGAAGAGGTCCGGGTCGGCGCCCACGCGCACGTCGAGGAGCTCCGTCGTCGTGAAGGGCTGGTACTCGTCGCCCTGGTCCTTCTTCGCGTGCTCGATCTTGACGACGAGCTTCTCGAGGTCGCGAGCGACCCAGAGCGTGACCTGGTCCCCCGACGGCAGGCTCATCCGATAGCGGTCGCAGGGGTGGAGGCCGTGCGCGGCGTCGCCGATCCTCGCGATCGTGCCCCCGAAGCGGTCGGCGTAGGCGGCCGGGTCGAAGTGGGGCTCGAGCGGATAGCCGGGCACGATCTCCTCGGTCGGCTCCCACGGCGTCGCCAGGATCTTCTTCGTGGACGGGCGGAACTGCCAGACCTGCTTCAGGTCGGGCCGCATGATCTTCACGAGGGGCGCGCCGTCCATCCGGGCCTCGACGCGCTTCCACTCGCCGCGCACCGCGACCTCGAAGCGTTCGTCCTTCGAGAACGAGAGGATCGCGCGATAGCCGTCCTTGCCGACGGTCTTCAGGCCGCCGCCGCAGGCGACGGCGAGGACGGCGAGCGCCGCCGCGGCGAGCCCGGCCGCCGCCCGTTTCACGAGCCGCTCGGGATGAGGATGAGGTTTTCCTGAGGCGTCCCCAGAGGTTCGCTGCCTTTGTCCGTCACGACGTAGTCCTCTTCGAGGCCGAAGCCAACCTTGCCGCCCATCATCCATGGCAGCTCCACCTCGAGCGCCGGCTCGATCGCGAACGTCTGGTCCTTTTCGATCGCGTAGTTGCCGAGCTTGCCGTAGCGGTCGGGCCAGGCCGGCGCGAGCAGCGGTCCGATGTCGTGCGTGTAGAAGCCGATGGGGTGGCCGGTCGCGTGCGGGTACTCTTCGTAGTCGGCCTCGGTGACGGTCTTGCGCGCGGCGGTGTCGACGGCCGTGCCCGTCGCGCCGGGCTTCAACGCCGCCGCGGCGGCCCGGTTGGCGGCGCGCACCGTGGCGAACGCGGAGGCGACTTCGGGCGGCGCCTCGGTCTCGCCGGGCCGCAGCACGTAGGCGAGGCGCTGGATGTCGGTCTTGTAGCCGTCGTCGTCGACGCCGAAGTCGATGCGGATCACCGAACCCGGAAGGATCGACTCCTCCGACGCGGCCGAGTGCCCGCGCGCGAGCCCCGCCATCACGTTCGGATCCTGGTCCTCCTCCCACGACGGGCCGAGCCCCATGTCGCGCCGCCGCTTGCGGATGAAGTCGGCGAGGTCCTTCTCCGTCGTCTTGCCCGGCACGATCACGGCAGGCGACAGGGCCTCCGTCAGGATCTGCTCGGTCTTCTTGACGGCCTCGCGCAGCTTCGCGATCTCGGCCGGCGTCTTGCGGCTGCGGTAGGAGACGAGGAAGGCCTCCGCCGACACGAGGCGCTTGGAATAGTCGGCGCCGAGCGTCTCGCGGAGCCACTGCAGGTTTCCCGCCGTCATGCCGTCGGCGAGCGGCTCGTCGCGCGACATGTCGACGGCGATCGCCCGCGGGTTCAGCCGCTCGATCTGCTCCTTGAGGGCCGGGCCCGGGCCCTCCTTCCCGTACGGGATGACGTTCGAATAGAGGCCCGACTTCTCGAACGTGTCCGTGTCGTAGCTCGCGACGACGGCGATGCGCTCGAGGTGGTCGCCCTTGTCCACGAAGAGGCACGCCGAGCGGCCGACGGCGTGGTCGGCGGCGACGTCGAAGGCCATGGGATCGACCGTCGCCTCCCGCGTCACGACCAGCCACGCGTCGATGTTCGAGTGGCGCAGCGCCGCGACGAGATAGCGATCCATCCGCTCCTTGCGCGACCGGATCTTCAGCGGCGCGAGCACGGGGACGGGCGTCGGCGAGGTCCTGGGCCGCAGCGTCGGGCGCGGCGGGTGGACCGGGACGGCCTGAAACAGCAGGTAGGCCAGGGCGAGCAGGCGCATGCGCGCCCAACTCTATAATTCGCCGGCGATGACCTGGTGGGAATCCTGGTTCGGCGAGGAGTACCTCGACCTCTATCCCCACCGGGACCTGGCGTCGGCCCGGCGGGAGGCGGCGTTCGCGCTCGCGCATCTGCCGACGCGGCCCGCCCCCCTCCTCGATCTCTGCTGCGGCAGCGGGCGCCACGCGATTCCCTTCGCCGAGGCCGGCGCGCCGCCGGTCGGCCTCGACTACTCGGCGCCCCTGCTCGACCTCGCGCGGCGGCGCGATCGCTACGCGCTGCTCGTGCGGGGCGACATGCGCGCGCTGCCCTTCCGGGACGGCAGCTTCCGCGCCGTCGTCAACTTCTTCACGAGCTTCGGCTACTTCCGCGCCGACGCCGAGAACACCGCGGTCGTGTCCGAGATCGAGCGCGTCCTGCTTCCCGGCGGCGCCTTCCTCTGCGACACGTTCTGCCGGGCCCACGTGCTCGCGCGCCTGGTGCCGGAGGAGCGCCGCGACTGCGGCGGCAAGGAGTACCGGATCCGGCGCTCCTGGGACCCGGTGACCTCCCGCATCGAGAAGGAGATCGAGGTGCGCCGCGGCGGCTCCGCGGAGATCTTCCGCGAGAGCGTGCGCGCCTACGCGCCCGACGAGCTCGCGGCGCTGCTCGAGGGCGCCGGTCTCGCCGTGTGCAAGACCTGGGGCGACTTCGACGAGACCCCGCCCGGACCGAACGCGCCGCGCCTGATCGTCCTCGCCCGCAAACCGGAGAAACCATCGTGATCCCTTACGCGAAGTATCCCGGCCTCTCGCCGCTGTTTCTCGAGTTCCTCGCCGGCGCCCCGGACCTCTACCCGGACCGCCCGACGCTCGACGCCTGCGTCGAGCGCGGCCAGCAGCTCCTCGCCGCCGGACGGCGCCCCCGCGTTCCCGCCTCCGCGTTCCGATGTCGCGGCGCCGAAGCGGCGCGCCTGGCCGAGGAGCTCGCCGCCGGCCGCGCCGTCGCCGTCTCCGCCGGCCACCAGGTCGGTCTCTTCACCGGCCCGCTCTTCACCCTGCTCAAAGCCTTCGACGCCATCCGGATCGCCCGCGCGCTCACCGAGCGCGGCGTTCCCGCCGTTCCGGTCTTCTGGGCGCTGACCGACGACCACGACCTCCAGGAGATCGCCCGGACCGCGCGGCCGACGCCGGAGGGTGCGCAGGAGCTCGTCCTCGAAGGCGCGGATCGCCAGAACCGGCAGCCGGTCGGGCGGCGGACGATCCCGGAAGCCGTCGGCGGAATCGTCGAGGCGTTCCGCCCCGACGTCCGCGACGCCGAGGGCGGCCGTCTTCTCGACGCCGTCGCGGCGCGCAGCGCGCCCGGGAGGAGCTACGGCGACGCCTTCGTCGAGACGCTTCTCGACCTCGTCGCGCCCGATCCGCTGCTGGTGCTCGATCCGCTCGACCCGGCGCTGCGCGCGCCGACCGTCGCGCTCTTCCTCGACGCGGCCCAGCGCGAGGCGGCCCTGCACGCCGCGCTGCGCCGGACCGAGGAGGCGCTGAAGGCGGCGGGCCGTCCGGTGCCGGCGCCGGTGCCCGAAGGCTTTTCCTTCTTCACGATCGAGGCCGAGGGGCGGCGCCGCGTCGAGGACGTGGCCGCCGCCGTCAAGCGCGTTGAAGCCGGCGAGGCCTGGCCGTCGGCGGACGTCATAACCCGCCCCATCCTGAAGTCGTATCTCTTCCCCATGGCGGCGAGCGTCCTCGGGGCGGCGGAGATCGCGTACCACGCGCAGAGCCTGCCGCTGTACCCGCTCTTCGAGGTCGTCCCGCCGGTCCTCATCCCCCGCACGCACGCCGTCCTGCGGGGGCCCGCGGAGCGGCGCCTGGCCGCACAGCTCGGCATCGCGGAGCAAGACCTGCTGACGCCGCCGGCGGCTTCCGGGGCCGTGCCCGTGCCCGAAGCCGACGCCGTCGCCGCCATCGCGCAGGAAACCGCGAAGAACCTGTCGAGCGTGTCGGGAACGCTCGTGCGCCTCGACCCGTCGCTCGAGGGAGCCCTCGAGACGGCGCACAAGAAGATTGCCTACCAGCTCGACCAGCTCGCCGAGCGCACGCGCAAGGCGGCCGAGCGCAAGGACGGCGTCGGCGCCAACCGCCGCAAGCGGCTCGCCCAGGCGCTCGCGCCGGGCGGCATTCCCGCCGAGCGCGTCTACCCGCCGCTGTCGTGGATGCTCGCCTGGGGCTCCGGCGCCGTCGGGGACGCGCTCCGGCGCGTCGCGGGCACGGGCGCCGAGGGCGTCGCGGTCGTGGACTTCGGAGCCGACGGAGCCGCGCATGCCGGTTGACGTCCTCGCCATCGCCGCGCACCCGGACGACGTCGAGCTCACCTGCGGCGGCACGCTCGCGCGCCTCAAGGCGTCGGGCTACCGCTTCGGGATCGTGGACCTGACGCGCGGCGAAATGGGCACGCGCGGCACCCCCGAGATCCGCGCCGCGGAGGCGAGGCGCGCCGCCGAGATCCTCGGCGCGGAGTTTCGCGAGTCGCTCGACCTCGGCGACGGCGGGCTCGGCCGCGGCCGTCAGGAGGAGCTCGCGGTCATCGACGTCATCCGCCGCGAGAAGCCCCGCGTCGTGCTCGCGCCCTACCCCGACGATCGCCACCCGGACCACCGGCGCGCCGGCCAGCTCGTCACCGACGCGGCCTACTACGCGGGCCTCCGCAAGCTCGAGACGGCGCATCCGGCCCACCGCCCGCAGCAGACGGTCTACTTCGCCACGTTCGACCCGCGGGAGCCGGACTTCGTCGTGGACGTGACGCCGTTCATCGAGCTCCGGCGCCGCGCGATGCGCGCCTTCGAGAGCCAGTTCCACGATCCGAAGTCCTCCGAGCCGCAGACGATCCTGTCGCGGCGGGATTTCCTCGACATGGTCGAGTCGCGCGCGCGGCAGCACGGCGCGCTCATCGGCGTCGAGTTCGGCGAAGGGTTCCTGTCGCGGCGCCCGCCGCGGATCGACGACCTCGTGAAGACGTTCGCCGGGTTCGAGCCCGGGTTCTGAGGCGGATCGTGGCCGGAGCTCTCCCCTCACCCCGACCTCCTCTCCCGGTGGGAGAGGGAGATCGATCATGAAAGTCGGCATCACCTGCTACCCGACCTTCGGCGGCAGCGGCGTCGTCGCCACGGAGCTCGGTGTCGCCCTCGCCGCCCGCGGCGACGAAGTGCACTTCATCGCCTACGCGCTGCCGTCGCGGCTGGACCTGCCGCGCGAGCGCGTGCACTTCCACGAGGTCGTCGCGCCGTCGTACCCGCTGTTCGTGTCGCCGCCCTACACGCTCGCGCTCGCGACGAAGATGGCCGAGGTCGCGGCGCACGCGAAGCTCGACCTGCTGCACGTCCACTACGCGCTGCCCCACGCGATCTCGGCGATCCTCGCGCGCGAGATGGGCAATGGCAACGGCGTCCGGCTGAAGGTCGTGACGACGCTCCACGGCACCGACGTCACGATCGTCGGGATGGACCGCTCGTATCTTCCGATCACGCGCTGGGGCATCGAGAAGAGCGACGCGGTGACGGCGGTCTCCACGTACCTGCGCGACGTGACCGTCCGCGAGTTCGGCGTGCAGCGCAAGATCGACGTCCTCCCCAACTTCGTGGACACGCGGCAATACCGGCCGGACGGCGCTTCGCCGTTTGCCCGCGCCCTCGCGCGCCCCGGCGAGGCCCTGCTCGTTCACGTGTCGAACTTCCGGCCGGTCAAGCGCATCGCCGACGTGCTCGCGATCTTCGACCGCGTCCGCCGGAAGTTCCCCGCGCGCCTCCTGCTCGTGGGCGACGGCCCCGAGCGCTCGCTCGCCGAACGGCTCGCCCGCGAGGGCGGCTTCGAAGAGAAGACCACGTTCCTCGGCAACGTCGCCGCGATCGAGACCATCCTTCCCGCGGCCCGCGCGCTGCTGCTGCCGTCGGACGCGGAATCGTTCGGGCTCGCGGCGCTCGAGGCGATGGCCTGCGGCGTGCCGGTCGTCGGCACGGCCAAGGGCGGGCTGCCCGAGGTCGTCGAAGACGGCCGGCACGGGTTCCTCCGCCCGGTCGGGGACGTGGACGGGATGGCCGCCGCCGCCCTGACGCTGCTCGACGACCCCGGCCTGTGGGAGCGCTTCTCGGCGGCCTGCCGGAAGCGCGCGGTCGAAGAGTTCCCGACCGAAGCGCTCGTCGGCCGTTACCGCGCGCTCTACGAGCGAACCCTCGCCGGGTGACCGCGGACGCCGACGCCCGCAACGTCCCGGCGCGCGAAGGCCGTGGCGAGGTTCGCGAAAAGGCGTCGCGATTCTTCGGGCTCTCGGGGCGCGCCGACGCGACCGCGGACGCCGAGGCGTTCCTCGACCGAATCCGCCGCGCGCATCACGACGCGACCCACGTCGCCTTCGCCTGGAGAATCGGCGCGCCGGCCGCCGCCGCCACGCGCGCCTCCGACGCCGGCGAGCCCTCGGGCACGGCCGGACGCCCCATCCTCGCCGCGATCGAGAACGCCGGGCTCTCGGACGCCGTCGTCGCCGTGGTCCGCTACTACGGCGGGACGAAGCTCGGCACCGGCGGTCTGGCCCGCGCCTACCGCCTGGCGGCCGAGCGCGCTCTGGCGGCCGGCGGCGCCGCGACGGTCTACGAGACCGTCCGCCTCGAGGTTCGCTGTCCGCACGCGAAGAGCGGCATCGTGCGCCGCCTGGTCGACCCGCCCGAGGTGCGCCTGACGGCGGAGCGCTTCGACCCCGAGCCCGTTCTCGAGCTCGACGTGCGGCGGTCGCGGGCGGCCGCCCTCGAAGCGGCCCTCACCGAAGCGCGGATTCCGTTTCGCCGGGGCTGACCCGGGATCAGAAGTCCAGCGCCGAAGCCGCCCGCATGCCCCGCTCGCGCTGTTCGCGCGAGCAGAACGCGGCGCGCCAGGAGTTCGCGGCGAGCGCGCGGAGCTCCTGGTCTTCCAGCGCGAGCTCCCGCCGCGCGAATCGGTATTCGCCGCGCGTGGTCGTCCCGAAGAGCACGGGATCGTCGGCCGACAGCGTGACGCGCACCCCGGCCCGCAGGAGACGCCGCAGCGGGTGCGCGGCGACACTCGCGACCGCCCGTGTCTGCACGTTTCCCGTCGGCGCGACGCAGAGGACGGTTCCTTCCTCGGCGAGACGCTCGAGCAGCCGCTCGTCGTCGGCCGCCGCGATCCCATGGTCGATCCGGTCGGGGCGCAGCGCGTCGAGCGCGTCGCGCACCGAGGCCGCGCCGGCCCACTCGCCCGCGTGCACCGACGTGTGCAGGCCGAGCGCGCGGGCGCGCAGGTACACGCCGGCGAAGGCGGCCGCCGGCACCGAGGCCTCGTCGCCGCCCATGCCGAAGCCGACGATCGTCGGCAGCGGGCGGCGCGCGTAGAGGTCGAGCACGCGGTCGGCCGATTCCGGCCCCCAGTGGCGCACCGCGTCGAGGAGGATCCGGCAGAGGATGCCGCGCGTCTCGAGCGCTTCGCGGAATCCCGTGTCGATCGCCTCGAGGCAGGCCGCGGCGTCGAGGCCGCAGCGCGTGAAGATCTCGGGCGACACGTAGACCTCCGCGTACGCGAGCCCGTCGTCCGCGAGCGCCCCGGCGACGGCGAGCGCCGCGGCGACGTAGTCCTCGGGGCGGCGGAAGAGGCGGCACACCGTCGCAAAGAGGTCGAGGAACCCGGCGGCGTCGGCGACCGAGGCGCGCGCCCGCGCAAACGCGTCCGGATCCGCGAACGGATGTCCCGAGCGAGCCGCGAGGCGCGCGATCTCCGGCGCCGGGAGGCAACCCTCGAAATGCAGGTGGCAGTCAGCCAGCGCCGGAACGCCCGGCGCCGCGGCGGCCCCGTCCATTTCGGTCTTCACAATCGGGCACCCGCCCTTCACAATCGCGAGGCCCGCTCACTATATGCGCCGCGCCCGACTCCTTGCCCTGTTTCTCGACGTTCTCGTCGTCGCGGTGCCCGCCGACCTCGCGGCCCTTCTCCTGACCTGGCTCGTCTGGAGGTTCCTTCCCGCCTTCCGCGCCGCGATCCCCGGAGTCTGGATCGCCGCCGGAACGGCCGCGACGGCCGCCTTTCTCCTGCGGGACGCCGAGGGCGGCCGGGCCCGCCTCTGGCTGGCCCTCGAGGCGCAACGGCCGGACGGCCGGCCACCCGGCCCCTGGGCATCCGTGCGGCGCAACTTCCCCTTGATCGTGCCCCTCTGGAACCTCTACGACGCCTGGCCCATGCTCAAGAGCCCGGATGGCGAACGGCGGACCGATCGACGCACGGGAATCCGTATCCTGCGGATAACATGAGACATGGCGCCACGGGAGCCTTCCTCCTCGGGGGCCCTTGAACCTTTTCCTGCTCGTTTCGTTGTAAAGATTCGGAAAGTCACGATGCCAAGAGCACGCCGAGCCTCGATCGCCTTCCTCGCGCTCCTGTTCGCGGCCGCCCTGCCCCTGCGCGCCGACGGCGAGCAGGAGGTCTTCGAGAAGGCCTACTCGATGGAGGGAGTCTCGAAAATCTCCGTCGAAAACGTCAACGGGAACATCGAAGCCACGGCCTGGGACAAGCCCTACTTCAAACTGCGCGCCGTCAAACGGACCGACTCGAGCGGGAGCCGGGCCCAGGAACAGCTGCGCCTGACCGAGATCCGGGTCCAGAAGGTCGGCGAGGAGATCCGCGTCGAGACGGTCAACCCGAAACGCCGCCGGCTGTTCGGGTTCTTCGATTTCTCGAACTCGAACGCGCCCCACGTGGATTACGAGCTGAAGATCCCCGCCCGGACCGACGTCCGCTTCGAGACCTGCAACGGCAAGCTCGCCGCCAGCGGCTTCTCCGGAAGGATCTCGAGCGACGCCGTCAACGGCTCCATCGAGCTCGCCGGCATCGCCGGCCCGACGAGCGCGAACACCGTCAACGGCTCGGTGCGCCTGGCCTTCGCCGGCGCGCTCCACAACACGCGCATCGAGACGGTCAACGGCTCGATCGAGGTCGCCTTCGACAAGAGCTCGTCCGTGCGCTACGACCTCGAGACCGTCAATGGCCACATCGAGGGCAACTTCGAGCTGCCGGTGGAAGGCAAGTTCGGCCCCAAGGAAGCGCGCGGCAGCTACAACGGCGGCAGCGAGCCGCTCCACTGCGAGACGGTCAACGGCACGATCCGGCTGAAGACCAACTGACGCGTGGAGCGGAGCCCCGGGCGACATCCCGGGCGCCGCGAGGGATCCCTCGAGTGACCGCGCTCTGCTCGCGGGCCCGGTAGACCGACCCCCTTGATATCCTCGGCGGCATGAGCGCCGAGGGTCGCCTCCCGACGCGTCCCTGGCTGCTCGTCCTCGCCTACGTCCCGCTCCTCGGCTTCGTGACGCTCGCGGCATCGCGCGATCGCGAGCCGCGCTGGCACGCACGCAACGGCCTCCTGCTCTTCGGCGCGCTCGCGGCGGTCGGCGTGGCCGCGACCCTCGTCAGCGTGCTGTTGCCTTCGCTGTCGTGCCTCTACGCCGTCGCCATGCTGATCGCGGGCGTTCTGTACGTCGGCATCGACATCCTCGCCGTCGTGAAGGCGCTCGGCGGACAGCGCCTGATGATCCCGGGGATCTCCGCGTATGCCAGCCGGCTCTCCGCTGCCGACCGGGCGTAGCGAATCCGGGGCGCGGCGCGCCTGGTTCGCCGCCCCGCTCTGCGCGGCCCTGATCGGCCTCGCGGCCGGCGACGCCCTGCGGCCGCCGTCGGAGCAGGCGAGCGCGCGTCTGGCCGTGGCCGCGATCGACGTCTACCGCGCCGCCGTGTCGCCGCATCTGAAGGGCATCGTGCGCTGCCGGTTCGAGCCGACCTGCTCGGCGTACGGACGCGAAGCGATCGCGCGCTACGGATTTCCCAAGGGCTTCGCGCTCACGGCCGGACGGGTCCTGCGCTGCAACCCGTGGTCGCGGGGCGGCGTGGACCCCGTACCGTAGCGGCGCTCTTCACCGAGCCCGCGG
>DATJPZ010000101.1:0-56994 GCA_035506175.1 Thermoanaerobaculia bacterium
GGCCGCCCGCGGGCGGGGACCAGCCCCGCCCCTACGGAGACCTCATCTACGCCAGCACGATCCGCGGCTTGATCATGGCGACCCCCCGGTTTCCGATGGGGTTGACCTGTCCGAGGGCGAGCATGTCGTCGGCGGGGCCGACCAGGGTCACCCAATCGCCTTCCCGGGCGTGGACCCCCCGGGCCGGGACGGCCTGGCCGCGGCGGATCTTCCAGGCCTCCAGGGAGGCGAGCTGGACGCGCGGGAAGGGGAAAGCCACGCGCGCGAGCGGGACGGCGTGCGGGCCGGCCAGGCGCTCGGCCGGAGACAGCGCCTCGAAGCGCTCGAGGCTCATGGCGTCCTCGATCCGGAAGCTGCCGATGCGCGTGCGGCGGAGCGACTCGAGGTGCGCGCCGCAGCCGAGCTTCTCGCCGAGCTCGCTCGCGATCGAGCGGATGTACGTGCCGGAGGAGCAGGCGATCGAGAAGCGCAGCGCGCCGCCCGACGGCTCGCCGAAGGTCAGGCTCGTCACGCGGACCTTCTTCGGGAGCGACGGCACCGCCTCGCCCTTGCGGGCCATCTCGTAGAACTTCCGGCCGCCGACCTTCTTGGCCGAGTACGGCGGCGGCGCCTGCAGGAACTCGCCGCGAAAGGCCTCGGCGGCGGCGGCGACGGCGGCCGCGGTCACCGCGGAGGCGTCGCGCTCGGGGCCGACGACTTCTCCCTCGCGGTCGTAGGTGGTCGTCGCGCGGCCGAGCCGGATGACGCCCTCGTAGGATTTGTCCATCAGCGTGAAGAACCCCTGGAGACGCGCCGCGTTGCCCGCGCAGAGCAGGAGCAGGCCCGTCGCCATCGGGTCGAGCGTGCCGCTGTGTCCGATCCGCGACAGCCCGGTCACGCGCCGCGCCCGCTCGACGACGTCGTGGGAGGTCAGCCCTTCGGGCTTGTCGAGCAGGAGCAGGTAGCCGCGCTGCAGCGGATCGGCCGCCGTCACGAGGGGTCCTCGTCGTCCGGCTCGCCGGCGGACGGGGGAAGCACCTGGTGCAGGAGCTCCTCGATGCGCGCGCCGCGCTCGAGCGAGCGGTCGGTGACGAAGTGGAGCTCGGGCGCGTAGCGGAGCTGGCACCGCTGGCCGACTTCGCGGCGCAGGAACCCGGCGGCGCGCTTCAACGCGTCGCCCGCCTTGCGGCGCTCCTCCTCGCCGCCGAGGCACGAGAAGAAGACCCGCGCGGACTTCAGGTCGGGCGGCATCTCGACGTCGGTGACCGTGACCTGGTGCAGGTCCGGGTCGTGCGCCTCGAGCAGGAGCAGGCGCGAGAGCTCCGCGCGCACGACGTCGGCGACGCGCTGGCTGCGGCGGGACTCTTTCTTCATGCCGTCTCACACATGGATGAACTCGTTCCGGTAATCCAGGATCTCCCCGTCGAGGTTCTCTTCGACGAAGCGCAGGACGTGCTGCAGGAGCGCGTCGAGCGGCGCCTGCTCGCTCCCGACGACCGCGACGCCGAGGCGCGCCCGCTGGAGGAGGTCCTGGTCGGCGACCTCCGCGGCGGAGACCTCGAAATCGTTCCGGATGCGCGTCTTCAGGCTCTTGACGATCATCCGCTTCTCCTTCAGGCCGCGGCAGCCCGGAAGGTGAAGGTCGAAAACGGCATAGGCGAGAACCACGAGGCGAGCTTACCGCTTACCGCTTTCGGCGCCCGTCGAACCGGTGCTCTGTTCTCTGTTTGGCCCGAGCCGTGAGCCGTGAGCCGTGAGCCGCTCTATCCCATCACTCCGGCGACCTTCTCGACCTGGAAGGCCTCGATGACGTCGCCGACTTTCACGTCCTGGTACTTGTCGAGCCCGATGCCGCATTCGAAGCCCTGCTTGACCTCCGAGACGTCGTCCTTGAAGCGGCGCAGCGAGCCGACCTTGCCTTCGTAAATGACGCGGTTGTCGCGCAGCAGACGGACCTGCGCGCTGCGCGGGATCGTGCCCTCGGTGACGTAGCAGCCGGCGATCACGCCGAACTTCGGCACCTTGAACGTGTTGCGCACCTCGGCGCGGCCCCGCGCGACTTCCTTCAGCGTCGGCTCGAGCAGGCCTTCCATGGCCTTCTTGATCTCGTCGGTGACGTTGTAGATGACCGTATGGAGGCGGATCTCGACGCCGGCCTTCTCGGCCTCTTCGGCCGCCTTCTTCTCGGGACGGACGTTGAAGCCGACGATGACGGCGCCGGAAGCCGATGCGAGCAGGACGTCGTTGATCGTGATCGCGCCGACGCCGGCGTGCAGCAGCGAGACCTTGACCTTGTCGTTGGACAAAGCCTTCAACGACTGCGAGAGCACTTCCATCGAGCCCGAGACGTCCGTCTTGAGGATGATGGGGAGGTCCTTGATCTTGCCTTCCTGGATCTTCGAGAAGAGCTGGTCGAGCGACAGACGCGAGCTCGCGGCCATCGCCTTCTCCCGGTCCTTGGCCTGGCGGAAGGCGACCACCGAGCGGGCCTTGCCCTCGTCCGCGACGGCCTGGAACGCGTCGCCGGCCTGCGGCAGGTCCTCGAAGCCCGTCACCTCGACGGGGGTCGCGGGCCCGGCCTCGGCGACCTTTTCGCCGCGGTCGTCGTTCATGGAGCGGACGCGGCCGAAGACCGAGCCGGCGAAGAACACGTCGCCGACCTTGAGCGTTCCGGCCTGGACGAGGACGGTCGCGACGTTGCCGCGGCCGGCCTCGCGGCGCGCCTCGAGGACGACGCCCCTGGCTTCGCCGCCGGCGGGCGCGGTCAGCTCCTGCATCTCGGTCACGAGGAGGATCAGCTCGAGCAGGTGGTCGATGCCCTGCTTCTTGAGCGCCGAGATCTCGGCCGCGGGCGTGTCGCCGCCCCAGGCCTCGAGGAGGACGCCGTGGTCGGCGAGCTCCTTCTTGACGCGGTCGACGTTGGCGTTGGGCTTGTCGATCTTGTTGATCGCGACCACGATCGGCACCTTCGCGGCCTTCGCGTGCGCGATGGCCTCGATCGTCTGCGGCATGACCGCGTCGTCCGCCGCCACGACCAGCACGACGATGTCGGTGGCCTTGGCGCCGCGGGCGCGCATCGACGTGAATGCCTCGTGGCCCGGCGTGTCGAGGAAGACGATCGGCTTGCCGTGAATCTCGACGCGGTAGGCGCCGATGTGCTGCGTGATGCCGCCGGCCTCGCCCGCCGCGACGTTGGTCTGGCGGATCGCGTCGAGCAGCGACGTCTTGCCGTGGTCGACGTGGCCCATGACGGTCACGACCGGCGCGCGCGGCACGCGCGCCGCGGCGGTGCCGGCTTCGGCCGACTCGCGGGCCGAGCGCGAAAGGTCGAGCTCCTCCTCGAAGGAGACGACCGCGGCCTCGACGCCGATCTCCTTGGCGATCTGCACGGCCGTGGCCGCGTCGAGCGTCTGGTTCACCGTCGCGAGCACACCGCGCTGCATGAGCAGCCGCTGGATGTCGCGGGCGAGCACGCCGAGCTTCTCGGAGAGCTCCTTGACCGTCACGCCCTCGGTGAAGAAGACCGGCCCCGTCGGCGCCGGCTTCTTGAACTCGAGGAGCTTGCCGGAGTCGTGGGCCCGGGTCTCCTTCGCCGCGCGGCGGATGGCCGACTTCGACGTCGGGCGCTCCGCGGCCGCGGTCTCGGAGCCTTCGGCGGCCTTCTCGATCAGCGGCAGCGAGATGTCGGAGTACGTGTCTTCCTGGTAGGTGCCGACGAACTCCCGCAGGTCCACCTCGTCGGCGACCGTGATCTTCGGGCGCGCGCCGCGCTTGCCCGCCGCCGCCTTCTTCTTGTCGTCGTCTTCCTTCTTGCGCTTGGGAGCGCCGCGGTCGGCGCCGGGAAGCCCGGTGCGTCCCGCGGGCGCGCCGGGGCGCGCCGGACCGCCGAGGGGCCGGGCGCCCGGGCCGCCGGGAGCCGGACGGTAGACGGACGGACCCGAGGGCCGGCCCATCGGACGGCCGACGCCGCCTGACGGCCCCATCGGCCGGCTCACGCCGGCCGCCGGTCCCATCGGACGGCTCACGCCCGCCGCGGGACCCATCGGACGGTTGACCGGTCCCGCCGGACGCGGGCCCGCTGCCGGGCCCATGGGGCGCTGCGGCGCGACCGGGCGCGGCGGGAGGACGATCTTGCGCGGCAGGGCCGGGGCCGCCGGCTTGGCGGCCGCCGGAGCAGGCGCCTCGACTTCGGGTTCGGCGGGCACGACCGCGGTGCGCGCCGGCTCGGGGGCCGCGCGCGGCGGCCGCGGCTCGGGGGCGGCCTCGGCGGCCTTGACCGGGGCGGCCGGCGGTTCGGGCTCGTCGGCCGGCAGGGCCGCCGCCTTCCTGGCTTCCGCGAGCTCGGCCGCGGTCGGCGGCGGCTTGTCGACGATCTTGATGCGGTTCAACGCGCTCTTCTGCGGCCGGACGGTCCGGGCCTCGGTGTCGCGGACGATCAGCTGCTTGGGCGCGTGCGTGCGGCCCTGCAGGATCGCCAGCACGGTCGACTCGTCCAGAGCCGCCTGGGGCGACTTCACGTCGACGCCGATCGACTGGAGCAGGAAGAGGACTTCCTTGCTCGGGAGGCCCATCTGCCGGGCGAGCTCTTCGACTCGGATCTTTCCCATCTAGCGCGCTCTACTCCCTGACGCCCGTCTCGGCGGGTGCATCGGCCGGAGACTCTTCCTCCGCGCCTTCCTCGTACTCGCCCTCCTCCTCGGAGGTCTGGCTGGACTCGGCCGCGCGAGCGGCCTCGAGAATCTTTTCGGCGGACTTCTCGCCGATGCCGGGGATCTCGGCGAGCTCGGCGGCGGACTTCTCGAGCAGGTCGCCGAGCGTCGCGATGCCGGCCTCCGCCAGCCTCTCGGCGGTCTTTTCGCCGACCCCGGGAATCTCGGCGACGGCCGTCTGCTTCCGGCGCGACGCCTCGAGCATGCGCGAGAGGGCCTCGGCCACCTCGCCCTTGACCTCGCTCTCGCCCTTGATCTCGATCTTCAATCCGATCAGGGCGGAGGCGAGGCGGACGTTCTGGCCCTTCTTCCCGATCGCGAGCGAGAGCTGGTCGTCCTCGACGACGCAGTCCAGGCTCATCGTGCCGTCCTCGTGGTGGATCGGCGAGACGCGCGTGATCTTGGCCGGCGCGAGCGCGTTCTGGGCGAACGTGATCAGGTCGTCCGAATAGAGGATGACGTCGATCTTCTCGCCGTGGAGCTCGCGCATGATCGACTGGACGCGGCTGCCCCGCATGCCGACGCAGGCGCCCACCGGGTCCACGTCGCGCTCCCGCGAGCGCACGGCGACCTTGGCGCGCTCGCCGGGCTGCCGCACCGCGCCCTTGATGACGACCGTGCCGTCGTAGATCTCCGGCACTTCCATCTCGAAGAGACGGATGAGCAGGCGGGGGTCCGTCCGCGAGAGGACCAGCTGCGGGCCCTTCGGGTTCTTGTGGACGTCGTAGAGGATCGCGCGGATCCGCTCGCCCTGTCCGTAGCGCTCGGCGCGGGACTGCTGATCGCGCGGGATCACGGCCTCGGTCTTGCCGAGGTCG
The DNA here is from genome assembly GCA_035506175.1 of Thermoanaerobaculia bacterium. Taxonomy (GTDB): domain Bacteria; phylum Acidobacteriota; class Thermoanaerobaculia; order UBA5066; family Gp7-AA6; genus DAHUXD01. The sequence continues at coordinate 5,507 of DATJPZ010000101.1, forward strand.
ACGATCATGTCGCCGCGCTCGAAGCGCTTGACGGTCCCGTTCATCAGCTCGCCGACCTTCGGGTGGTACTCGTTGTAGACGTTGTCCCTCTCGGCTTCGCGGACCTTCTGGTACAGGACCTGCTTGGCCGTCTGCGCCGCGATGCGTCCGAGGCCGACCGTCTCGCGGTAGATTCTCACTTCGTCGCCGAGCTGCACGTCGTGGACCTCGGCCGGCGCGGCGCCTTCGGCTCCCGGCCGGAGCACCCGCACGTCGCCCCTGGTTCCCTTTTTGGCGACGAGCTCTCGGGCTTCGTCGAGCAGGACCTGGGGCGGCGGCTCCTCGGACTCGGTGTCGAGCTCCGCGACGACGGTGCGCGGCGAGTAGACGGTCATGGCGCCGCTCTGGCGGTCGATCAGGGTGACCATCGCCTTGTCGTGGTAATACTTCCGCGCCGCGGAGGACATCGCCTCTTCGAGAGCGCCGAACATCTTTTCCGCGTCGATGTCCTTTTCGCGCGAAACCTGTCGGATGACCGACGGATCGATAATCATGACAACCCGCTCTCCTATCGCCCCGGTCCTTCCCGTCGCGGCCACTCGAAGTCCAGCCGGGCGAGCCGAATAACGCCGAAACGGACATTATAGATTTTGTGTTCCGCTTCATCAACGACAGTCAGGACGTCGCCCTCGACCGCGTCGAGTCGTCCGCCGAAGTTACGCGCCGGCGAGAGCGCGGGCAGCTTTCCGTTCGGCCGGGGCAGCGCCGACGGCACGACGGGTTCCTCCGTCTTCACTTTCACGCGGCGGCCGACGAAGCGGCGCGCGTCGTCGAGATCGTAGAGCTTGCGGTCGAGCCCGGCCGAAGAGACCTCGAGCGTGTAGCGGTGCGCGATCTCGTCGGAGGCATCGAGCACGGCGGAGGCTTCGCGCGAGACGGCTTCGCAGTCGTCGACCGTGACCGCGCTGCCGTCCTGTCTCTCCAGGACGAGGCGCAGCACGGTCGAGCCCCCGGCGCCCGAGGTCTCGACCTCGAGCAGCCGGCAGCCCCTCTCCTCGGCGACGGCCTCGATTTCCCGCATCGTCTTCTCTCCCAAGGGCTTTTTCATCGAACAAAAAAGCGGGCTCCTGCCCGCGCTTTCAAGCGAAACACGCGGTTTATATCAAAAGGCCGACAGGGGGGCTAGAAGGGCGTAACCGACTGACGGAGAACCGGAAGGCTCGGGGGCGTCCGATCCATGGGCGGTTTGATCCATCGTCTCGCCCCTACAATTGTCGCGAAATCCCGGCAAGTCTTTGCGTGTTAATGGGTGAAGGCGGCTGGATCGCCAGAGGAGATTTGCGTGCCTGAGTCCGAAGAGAAGGATCTGCCGTTCGCGCGAAGCGCGATCGCGGCGATCGGCTCCCGCCGTCGTTGGCGGCTCTTCGCTTCGGCGCCCCAGGAGGACGCTCCGGGGGAGGCGCCTGCCGTATCGGGCAACGGCGCCGGGCCGGCGAGCGACGACGGGCCTCCCGGCAGGAGCATGCTGGGCGTCTTTTCGGGCCCGCCGGCGGCCGTCCGGGAGACGGACGCCGCGTCGCGGTTCCTGAAAGAGGCGATCTCGGTCGCCGACGAGGAGCCGCCGGTCCGGAGCATGCTCGGGAGCCTCGCCGACGAGGCGGGCGCCTCGGCGCCGGAGGCCTCCGCCGACGAGGACGGTCCCTCCTCGATGCTCGCCCTCGACGGAGCCGCCGGGAAGGTCGACGCCGAGACGGACGCCTTCGGCCACCTCGCCCTGCACAGCACCATCGCCGAGCTCGCGGGCCTCGAAGAGCACATCGGGAGCGACTGGCCGATCGAGCGCGGCGTCCTGATTTCGCTGCTCTTCCACATCATGCTGCTGCTTCTGATCCTGGTGATGCCGGCGCGGCTGCCGGGAGGCTCCAAGGGAGACCTCCTCGCGATGTTCCAGCCCGAGCCCCGGGACAACACCCCGATTCCCGTGATCATCGACGCTCCCGGCGCGCCGAAGCCGAACCCGAAACGCGCGCCGCTGTCGGACGCCGACCGGCAGGCGGCCGGCGGCGACAAGTCGCGGCCCAGGGCGAGCACGCCCTACGTGCCGCCGTCCTCCGGGATCGCGGGCCTCGCGCCGGGACCGCGAGCGCCGCGGGTTCCGGGAGGCCCTGCGGCGCAGCAGGCGCCGAAGGGCGAGCACGGCGCCGACTCGCAGCAGGCCAGGGCGGAGCCGAAGACCGACCAGAAGCCTTCCGAGTTCCCGACGGACACGCGTCCCCAGACGAGCGGCCCGCGCGAGATCGGCAAGCTCGCGGGGCTCGACCAGGCGATCCGGCAGGAAGCCGCCCGGGCGGCGGCCTCGGCCGGAGGCGAGGGCGGCTCGCCGCAGGGCAACCCGGACGGCGGCTTCGTCGACTCGGGCCCGCTCTCCTTCGACACGAAGTGGTACGACTGGGGAGCGTACGCCGCGGAAATGATCCGTCGGATCAAGCTGCACTGGGACGTCCCCGAGCTCGCGCGCCTCGGCTGGAAGGGCAGCCTGACGATCCGCTTCTACATTCTGGCCGACGGCCGCGTGGGCGACGCGAAGATCATCCGGTACTCGGGAATTCCGCCCTTCGACAACGCGGCGCTCCAGGCGATCCTGAAGTCCTCGCCCTTCCGGCCGCTCCCCGACGAGCTCCACGAAGAAAAGGAAGGCGTCACCGTAACCTTCCTCTACAACATGCGTCTGGACGACGAGGGCAGGCCGCAGTGAACGATCCCGGCAAGATTCGGGCAGCCCTCGAAGGAGCGAGCACCGTGGCGGTAGTCGGTTGTTCGCCGGATCCGGCGCGCCCGTCGCACGAGATCGCCGAGTATCTGCAGCGCCAGGGCTACCGGGTCATCCCGGTGAACCCGCGCGCCGCCGAGGTTCTCGGCGAGCGCTCGTACCCGTCTCTTCGGGACGTTCCGGACGAGATCCCGATCGACGTCGTGGACGTCTTCCGCCGCTCCGAGCACGTCGCCGGCGTGGCCGAGGAGGCCATCGCCCGGGGCGCGCGCTTCTTTTTCATGCAGCTCGGGGTCGAGGACGCGGCCGCGGCGCGTCGCCTCGAGGCCGCCGGCATCGGGGTGGCCATGAACCGGTGCATCCTGGTCGAGCACCGGCGCCTCGGGATCCAGCCCAAATCGAGGAATGCCCGGGCTCACCACGGCGTTTCCCCCATGTCCCGAGAAGGGACCTGAGACAGGAGAAATAGTTTCGTCATGGAAAAGACCACAAAACGCGCTCTTTCCTTCTCCGCGCTGATCGCGGCGGCCGTCGTCTTCGGCATGGTCGTGGCGAGCTCGGTGAACATCACCCCGCGCTCGGAGGCGCAGCACGAGGCGACCCCGGCGTCGCACCCGCGCGCGGCCGTCGCGGGCGCTCCGTCGTTCGCCGACATCGCGCAGGAGGCCATGCCCTCGGTCGTGTCGATCACCTCGACCGACATCGTCAAGGGCGGCCAGAACCGCCGCTACGCGAACCCGTTCGGCGACGGTGATCCGTTCGAGTTCTTCTTCGGTCCTCCGGGCGGCGGCGGCCAGCGCCGCGGCCAGCAGCCCGACGACGAGGAGCACAAGCAGGTCCAGGGCGGCACCGGCTTCATCATCTCGGAGGACGGCTACATCGTCACGAACAACCACGTGATCGAAGGCGCCGACAAGATCGAGGTCCGGATCAACAACAAGGAGAAGTACACGGCCAAGCTCATCGGGCGCGACACCGCGACCGACCTCGCCCTGCTCAAGGTCGAGACCAAGCAGCGCCTGACGCCGCTCCCGCTCGGCGACTCCGAGAAGCTGCGCGTCGGGGAGTGGGTGATGGCGATCGGCGACCCGCTGGCGTTCGACAAGACGGTCACCGTCGGCGTGGTCTCCGCCAAGCAGCGCTCGGGCCTGACGGCGGATCCAGCGACGCGCTCGTTCGAGAACTACATCCAGACCGACGCGGCCATCAACTTCGGCAACTCGGGCGGCCCGCTGATCAACGTCAACGGCGAGGTCATCGGCATCAACACCGCGATCTTCCGGCCGGCCCAGAACATCGGGTTCGCCGTCCCCGTCAACACGCTGAAGACGATCCTTCCGCAGCTGCGCGACAAGGGGAAGGTCACGCGCGGCTTCCTCGGGATCAACATCGTCAACGTCGACGCCGACCGCGCCGCGGCCTTCAACCTGAAGACCGAGGACGGCGCGTTCGTCGAGTCGGTCGAGCCGGGCAAGCCCGCCGACAAGGCCGGCGTCAAGCCGGGCGACACGATCGTCAAGGTGGACGGCGTGCCCGTCAAGGAGACCCGCGATCTGATCGGCTACGTGTCGGGCAAGGCGCCGGGCAGCAAGGTCCAGCTCGACGTCGTCCGCGACGGCAAGGAGCAGACGCTGACGGCCTCGCTCGCCGAGCGCAAGGACGAGTCCGGGGGCAAGGAGCCCGAGAAGGCCGGCTCCGACGACTCCCACGAGCGGATCGGCATCCAGGTCACGGAGCTGACCCCCCAGATGCGGCAGATGCAGCGGATCAAGGCCGACGTGGACGGCCTCGTCGTCGTGCACGTCAAGGAGGTCTCGCCCGCGGCCGACGCCGGCATCCAGGAGGGCGACATCATCACGCAGGTCAACGGGCAGAAGGTCGGCTCCACCGAGGACTTCGGCAAGATCGTCGGCAAAGCCAAGAAGGGCGACTACCTGAAGCTCTACGTTTTCCACCCGCGGGCCAACGTCTCGAGCTTCGCGCTGGTCAAGATCGACAACTGATCTTCCGCGCTTCCGCTGGTTTCCTCGCGCGCCCGCCCCAGGCGGGCGCGCCCGTTTTTGAGGCGCGTCAGGGAATAAGCACGCGCGGCAGACTGTAGGGGAGGGCGATGGCCCAGAGGATCCTCGTCGTCGACGACGACGCTGCCATCCGCGACACCCTGCGGATGGTGCTCGAGTACGAGGGGTACGACGTGGCGACCGCCGGCGACGGCCGCGCCGCCCTCGACCTCCTCGACGAGGCGCCCTTCGCCGCAATCCTCCTCGACATCAAGATGCCGGGGATGGACGGTCTCGAGACCCTCGACCGGATCGTGGCGCGAGAGGCCGCGCCGCCGGTCCTGATGATCTCGGGGCACGGCGACATCGCCACGGCGATCGAGTGCACGCGGCGCGGCGCCGTCGATTTCCTCGAGAAGCCGTTGCAGCGCGAACGCGTGCTCGTTTCGATCCGCAACGCCCTGTCGGGCAACCGCCTGCGGGCCGAGAACCGCGAGTTGAAGCGCCGCGTCGAGGACGCCTCGATTCTCCTCGGTGACAGCGACCCCATGAAGCGCCTCCGGGCGGAAATCGCCCGCGCGGCCCCGACGGCGGCGACCGTCCTGATCCTCGGCGAGAGCGGCACGGGCAAGGAGCTCGTCGCGCGCCAGATCCACGCGGCGTCCCGCGTCGCGAGCGGCCCTTTCGTTCAGGTCAACTGCGCCGCGATACCGGAGGAGCTCATCGAGTCGGAGCTCTTCGGCCACGAAAAGGGGTCGTTCACGGGGGCCGTCCGCAAGCAGATCGGCAAGTTCGTCGAAGCCGACGGCGGCACGATCTTCCTGGACGAGGTGGGCGACATGTCCTCCCGCGCCCAGGCGAAGGTTCTCCGCGTGCTCGAGGTCGGCGAGGTCGAGCCGGTCGGCGCGGCGAAGGCCGGCCGCGTGAACGTGCGCGTGATCGCGGCGACCAACCGGGACCTCTCCGAGTCGATTCGCGGGGGGCGCTTCCGCGAGGACCTGTTCTTCCGCCTGAACGTCGTGCCGCTGACGACGCCGCCGCTGCGCGACCGCGCCGGCGACATCCCCGCGCTCGTCGGCCACTTCTCCCGCGTCTTCGCGGAGCGCGACCACCGCAAGGCGCGCCGCTTCACGGCGAGCGCGCTCGGCCTGCTCGCGGCCCGTTCGTGGCCGGGCAACGTGCGCGAGCTGCGCAACCTCGTCGAGCGCGTCCTCATCATGACGGACGCGGATCCGATCGACGCCCGGGACCTTCCGCCGGAGATCCGCGTCCAGCCGGCCGAGATCTCGTCGCGGGGTCTCGAGCTCGCGACCCTTTCGGACTTCAAGGAGTTCGCCGAGCGCGAGTTCCTGGTGGCGCGCCTGCGGGAGAACGGCTGGAACATCAGCCGCACCGCCGAGGTCATCCAGACGCCGCGCTCGAACCTGTACAAGAAGATCGAGCACCACAAGATCTCGCGGGAGACGGACGCCTAGGTCGACTCCTGCCTCCCGCTCCGGCAACGTTAGACTGAGCGCCGCCATGATCACCCTCAAGGACTTCGAGGAAACCGGCGCCCTCCTGACCGGCCACTTCCGCCTGTCGAGCGGCCTCCATTCCGACCGCTATCTTCAGTGCGCGCGGCTGCTGATGTTCCCGGACCGCGCCGAGCGCGCGGGCCAGGAGCTGGCGCACAAGCTCCGTTCTTTCGCCCCGAAGGCCGTGATCTCGCCGGCGCTCGGCGGCGTGATCATCGGCCACGAGACCGCGCGCGCTCTCCGGATTCCGGCGATGTTCGTCGAGCGCAAGGACGGCGCCTTCGCGCTCCGCCGGGGCTTCGCGCTCGAGCGCGGCGAGCCCGTGGTCGTCGTCGAGGACGTGTTCACGACGGGCAAATCGACGCGCGAGGCGTCGGCGGCGGTCGAGGCCGCGGGCGGGCGCGTCCTGGCCGTCGCCTCGATCGTGGACCGCGGCCTGCCTCCCGGCGTCTTCTCCGTGCCCGCGCGCTCGCTGCTGTCGCTGTCGGTGCCTTCCTGGCCCGAGGCCGAGTGCCCGCTCTGCCGCCAGGGCCTTCCGGTCGAGGCGCCGGGCAGCCGCTTCCAGAAGAGTTGACCGAGCCCGACGCCGAGAAACCTAGGACGCCTCGAGCGTCTTCGCCAGCTCCCGCAGCAGCGCTCCGCCCTCACCCCTCCAGGCGCTCCCGTGCATGCAGGCGAGCGTCGTCGGTTCGCACGCGGCGAGGGTCTCGAGGATCGGTCCGGCTTTGGCGGAGTGCGAGTAGTAGTCCATCGGCTTCCGGAACGCTTCGCTCGGTCCGAGGATGTCGGCCTCGGTCAGCGCGACCTCGCCGGTGCCGCCCTGCGTGAAGAGATCGCCGCAGAGGAGCGTCCGCGCCGTCTCGGCCATCAGGAAGCCCGTCTCCCAGCCGTGCGGCACGTGCGGCGCGTCGATCCAGCGGACCGTGTGCCGACCGAGGCGCAGCGTTTCGCCGTCGGCGAGCGCGCGGGGCGGCCGGTCGGCGAAGTCCTCGACGGAGACCATCGCGGCCACCTGGCTGCAGACCGCGGCCGCGCGGGGCGCCTCGGCGAGCAGCAGGTTCAGGGAGCCGCACTCGTCGGACTCGAAGTGGGAGAAACCGATCCAGCGCAGCTTCTCGATCGGCGTCACGCGGCCGATCGCCTCGCGCACGAGCGGGTAGAGGCGTTTCAACCCGGTGTGCCACAGCAGCGGCTCGTCGTCGAGGACGAGGTACTGGTTGAACGAGAAGCCCCCGGGCACGGCCGCGAACGGCGTCGAGATCCGATAGATGCCGTCGGCAATCTCGTCGAGACGGGTTCCGGACAGCGAGTTGGTGATCACGAATCCTCCTCGGGCGCGAGATTGGGCTCGAAGTTTACGCTTCTCCCGGCGGTGCCTGTAAGATCGGCGCATGGATTTGAAGAACGTGTGCGTGTACTGCAGCTCGAGCGCGCAGCCCGAGGCCGCCGTCGAGAAGGAGATCCGTCTCTTCGGCCGCGAGCTCGTCGCCCGCGGCGTCGGTCTCGTCTACGGCGGAGCGTCGAAGGGGTTGATGGGGGCGATCGCCGACGAGGTGCTGGCGGCGGGCGGCAAGGTCACGGGCATCATCCCGAAAGCGCTCCAGGGACGCGAGTCCGCGCATCGCGGGTTGACGGAGCTGAAAGTCGTCGGCTCGATGCACGAGCGCGAGCAGCTCATGTTCGACCTCTCGGATGCCTTCGTCGCCTTTCCCGGCGGTTTCGGCACGATGGAAGAGATCATCGAGATGATCACCTGGAAGCAGATGGGCATCCACGGCAAGCCCATCGTGATCGCCAACATCGGCGGCTACTTCGACCCGCTCCTGAAGCAGTTCGAGCTGGCGGTGCAGAAGAAGTACGCCCGGACCGAGGACCGCATTCTCTTCGGCGTGGCCGACACGACGAAGGCGATCCTGACGTTCCTCGAGGGAGCCCCGGTCCTGTCGCGGAAGGCGGGGGACTGGGCATAACGGAGAGGGTCACCCCTCTCCCCTCGGGGGAGAGGGGGTCGGGATGAGCGGCGCCGTCGGTTTGCCCCCGAGTCGCCCGTCTGGTAAATTGCGCGATCCCGGCGGCCTGGCCGCCGGCAGGATCTTTTTCAATCAGGGACGAGGGCCGGGATCAAATGCCCCTGCGGGCTTCCGGCCAATAGCCCCCCGGGAAACCGGGATCGAAGAGCAGGCTCGTAGCTCAGGGGGAGAGCACCACATTGACACTGTGGGGGTCAGCGGTTCAAATCCGCTCGAGCCTACCAGTTCTTCGCACGTCAGGCGCTTAGCTCAGCCGGGAGAGCGCTTCCTTCACACGGAAGAGGTCAGCGGTTCGATCCCGCTAGCGCCTACCATGAGGTCCATCGAAAACGCGGGGTGCCCGCGTTTTTTGTTTTTGACGGCGATCTTCACGGGGAGAGGAGACAATGGAAGCCCTGGTTAACGGCGTCACGCTCACGCTGCCCGACGGCTCGACGCGGAAGGTTCCGGCGGGGACCACCGTGCGCGAGATCGCGGCGGGGATCGGACCGCGGCTGGCCAAGGACGCTCTGGCCGGGAAGCTCGACGGCCGACTCGTCGACGTCTCGGCCCGCGTCGAAAGCGACGCGCGGCTCGAGATCGTGACGCCCAAGTCGGCCGAGGCGCTGCCGCTCTACCGCCACTCGACGGCGCACCTGACGGCCAACGCCGTCAAGCGCCTGTTCCCCACGGTCCAGATCGGCATCGGTCCGGCGATCGAGAACGGCTACTACTACGACTTCAACCCGGAGCGTCCCTTCACGCCCGAAGACCTCGTGGCGATCGAGGCGGAGATGCGCCGGATCGTCGCCGAGGACAACACGGTCGAGCGCCTCGACATGTCGAAGGAAGACGCGATCCGGATCTTCGAGGGCCAGAAGGACGCGCTCAAGGTCGAGATCATCAAGGGGATCCCCGACGACCGGGTGTCCTGCTACCGCCAGAAGGATTTCATCGACCTCTGCCGCGGCCCGCACGTCCCGTCGACCGGGCGGCTCGGCGTCTTCAAGCTGACGCACACGGCCGGCGCCTACTGGAAGGGCGACGAGAAGAACCCGATGCTCCAGCGGATCTACGCCGCCTGCTTTCTGACGCAGAAGGAGCTCGACGACTACCTCAAGCAGCAGGAAGAGGCCAGGGCGCGGGACCATCGCAAGCTCGGCAAGGAGCTCGATCTCTTCTCGTTTCACCCGTGGGCCCCGGCGTCGCCGTTCTTCCACCCGAAGGGCGCGGTGCTCTACAACGAGCTTCTGGCCTACCTGCGGAGCGAGTACGCCAGGCGCGGCTACCAGGAGGTGCTGACGCCGCAGATCTTCGACGCCGAGCTCTTCAAGCTCTCCGGCCACTACCAGAACTACCACGAGAACATGTACTGGACGGAGATCGACGAGCGGGAGTTCGGCGTCAAGCCGATGAACTGCCCGGGGCACTTCCTGCTCTTCAAGACGCGGCTGTGGTCGTACCGGGAGCTGCCCGCGCGCTTCGCGGATTTCGGGCGCCTCCACCGGTACGAGCTCTCGGGCGTGACGGCCGGGCTGACGCGCGTGCGCTCGTTCTCTCAGGACGACGCCCACATCTTCACGCCCTTCGAGCACGTCGAGGACGAGATCTTGCGGTTTCTCGAGTTCACGGACGCGGTGTACGGCGCCTTCGGGTTCACGGACGTCGAGATCTCGCTCGGGCTGCGGCCCGCGAAGCGGATCGGCACCGACGAGCAGTGGGATTGCGGCGAGAAGGCTCTCGCGGCCGCGCTGGAGAAGGCCGGTCGTCCCCACGTCGTCACGCCGGGCGACGGCGCCTTCTACGGCCCGAAGATCGACTTTCGCGTCAAGGACGCGATCGGCCGGCCGTGGCAGCTCGGCACGATCCAGTGCGACTTCGAGCACGCCGAGAGCTTCGACCTGCGCTACATCGGCGAGGACGGCAAGGAGCACCGGCCGGTCATCATGCACCGGGCGATCCTCGGCTCGTTTGAGCGGTTCATCGGGATCCTGATCGAGCACACGGGCGGAAACATCCCGTTCTGGATCGCGCCCGTGCAGGCCGTCGTCATCCCGGTGTCGGACCGCTTCGCCGACGCCGCGCGGAGGGCGACGGCGCGCCTGGCGGCGGCCGGCCTGCGCGTCGAGTGCGACGACCGCAACGAGAAGCTCGGCGCGCGGATCCGGCGGGCCGAGCTCGCCAAGGCCCCCTGCATGCTCGTGATCGGCGAGAAGGAGGCCGCGGCCGGCACGGTCGCCGTGCGCCTGCGGCACGGCGGCGACGCCGGGACGCTGTCCCTCGAGGGGTTCATCGCGGCCGCCGCCGAGGCGGTCGCCGGAAGGAAACGGGAGCTGACGACGGAGGTGAAAGATCGATAAGAAGAGCATTCGAGTCAACGAGCAGATCCGGTGGAAGGAAGTCCGCCTGATCGGCGCCGAGGGAGAAGCGCTCGGCGTGGTCGCGATGGCCGACGCGCTCCAGAAGGCGCGGGAAGCCGCCCTCGACCTGGTCGAGATCGCCCCGACGGCGCAGCCGCCGGTCTGTCGGATCATGAACTTCGGGAAATTCATCTACCAGCAGAAGAAGAAGCAGCAGGATTCGAAGAAGAAGCAGAAAACGACGCAAGTCAAGGAAGTCAAGTTCCGGCCGAACATCGACGACCACGACTACGAATTCAAGATGAAGAACATCGAGAAATTTCTGTCGCACGGCGACAAGGTGAAGGCCACCGTGCAGTTCCGCGGCCGCGAGATGGCGCGCCGCGAGAACGGTCAGAAAGTGCTCGACCGCCTGCTCACGGACCTGACGGGGAAGGCCGTCGCGGAGTCGCGCTCGGAAATGCTCGGCAACCGCCTCTACCAGATCCTCTCGCCGGTCCGGCACGAGAAGCACGAGAAGGCGGCCAAGGGCTGAACGGGAGAAAGACCATGCCAAAACTGAAAACGCATCGAGGAGCCGCCAAGCGGTTCCGGAAGACCGCGTCCGGCAAGTTCAAGCGGGCGAAGGCCTTCAAGAGCCACATCCTGACCAAGAAGGCGCCGGGCCGGAAGCGCGGCCTCGCGCAGGGAACGAGCGTCTCGAAGGCCGACATCCGCGGCGTCCGGGAGATGCTGCCGTACGCCTAGGCGCACGGCCCAATCGAAGGAGACGACACCATGCCTCGCGTCAAGAGAGGACCCAAGAGGAAGAATCGCCGGTCGAAGACCCTGGCGCTCGCCAAGGGCTACTACGGCACCAAGTCGAAGTCGTACCGGATGGCGAAGCTCCAGGTGGAGAAGTCGCTCGTGTACGCCTACCGCGACCGCAAGGCGAAGAAGCGCGACTTCCGCGGCCTGTGGATCGTCCGCATCAACGCCGCGGCCCGCGAGCACGAGATCTCGTACTCGAAGCTCGTCGACGGCTTGAAGAAAGCGGGCAGCGAGATCAACCGCAAGATGCTCGCCGACCTCGCCGTTTCCGACCCGGCCGCCTTCGGTCATCTGGTCGGCGTCGCCAAGCAGGCGCTGAAGATCGCGTAGCGCGGGACCGGCCACCGGCGGACCGCAGACGGACGTGACCCAGGATCCCATCGAGGGCCTGCTGCGCTCCTTTCGCGAGGAGGTCGGGAAGGGTGTGCCCGCACGCGCCGACTTCGAGCGCCTCAAGGGCCGCTTTCTCGGCCGCGACCGGGGCCTCGTCCCGGAGCTCTTCGCGAAGTTGAAGTCGCTGCCGCCGGCCGAGCGGGGGAGCTTCGGCGCCCGGGCCAACGCCGCCAAGACCGAGATCGAGGAGGCTCTCCGGAGTCTCGGGACCGAGCTCGAGGCGCGCGAGGCCGCGTCCCGGGAACGCGCGGCCGCCGTCGACGTGACGCTCCCGGGCCGCCGCGTCCGTCCGGGCGGGCTGCACCCGCTGACCGTCGTTCGGAGGCGGATCGAGGACATCTTCCTGAGGATGGGCTACTCGATCGCCGACGGCCCCGAAGTCGAGAACGACTTCCACAACTTCGAGGCGCTCAACTTCCCGCCCGATCACCCGGCGCGCGACTCGCAGGACACGCTCCTGCTGGACAGGCCGGCGGCCTCGCCCCTGCTGCTGCGGACGCACACCTCGCCGGTGCAGATCCGGGAAATGCGCCGCCACGGCGCGCCCCTCCGGCTGATCGTGCCGGGCCGCGTCTACCGGAAGGACGAGGTCGACGCGACGCACTCGCCGGTGTTCCACCAGGTCGAGGGCCTCGTCGTCGACCACGGGATCTCGATGGCGGACCTGAAGGGGACGGTCGCCGCGTTTCTCGAAGAGCTCTTCGGCAAGGGCACGAAGACGCGCTTCATCCCGACGTTCTTTCCCTTCGTCGAGCCGGGCGTGGACGTCTCCATGACCTGCATCTTCTGCGGCGGCCAGGGCTGCGCGAAGTGCAAGGGCTCGGGCTGGATCGAGATCATGGGCGCCGGCATGGTGCACCCGCGCGTCCTGCAGGGCGTGGCGATCGACCCCGAGGAGTACACCGGCTTCGCGTTCGGCCTCGGCATCGACCGCGTCGCGATGCTCAAGTACGGTTTCCCGGACCTGCGCCTGCTCTTCGAAGGCGACGAGCGCTTCCTCGCGCAGTTTGCGGGCGCGTCGTGAAGTTCTCGCTCGACTGGATCGACGACTTCGTCGACGTCGCCGCGGCGGGCGGCGCCGACGGCGTGCGCCGCCTCCTCGAGCAGGCCGGGATCCCGATCGAGGGCCTCGAGATCCGCGACGGCGACACGCTGCTCGACGCCGAGATCACGCCCAACCGTCCCGACGCGATGGGTCACCGCGGCCTCGCCCGCGAGGTGGCCGCGATGGGCGGCCGGCCGATGCGCGAGTTCGCCGCCCGGTACGCCGACCCGGAGGCGGGCGCCGAGGCGACCGAGCAGGTCACCTCGGTGGTCATCCAGGTGCCGAACCTCTGCCGGCGATTCGGCGCGCGTCTCGTCCTGGGAGTCCGTCCCGGAGCGGCCGCGCCGGCGCTCGTCCGCCGGCGCCTGACCGCGCTCGGCGCCAAGCCGATCTCGGCGGCCGTCGACGCGACCAACTACGTCCTGTGGGACACCGGCCAGCCGCTGCACGCCTTCGACTTCGATCGCCTGGCGGGTGGCCTGCTGCTCGTGCGCAAGGCCCGCAAAGGAGAGCGGCTCGTCACGCTCGACGGCGTCGAGCGCGTGCTCGAGAGCTCGGACCTCGTCGTCGCCGACGCCGAGCGGCCGGTGTCGCTCGCCGGCATCATGGGGGGGCTCGACACGGCCGTGACGGAGCGGACGACGAACGTCCTGCTCGAGGGCGCGTGGTGGGACCCGGCGACGGTCCGGCGGACCGCGCGACGTCTCGGCATGCACACGGACGCCTCCCACCGCTTCGAGCGCGGCGCCGACATCGACGCGATTCCCGGCGCGCTCAACCTCGCCGCGCGGCTGCTCGTCGAGGCGGCGGGCGGGACCGTCGCCGCGGGGCTCCTCGACGCCCACGGCAACCTGTTCCGGATCCGCCGCACGGCCCTGCGCCTGGCGCGGCTGCGCCTGCTCTCCGGCGACCCGCGACTGACGCTCGACTTCGCGGAGGAGGCGCTGGTGCGTCTCGGCTTCGGGACGGAGCGCAAGGGCAAGCGAATTTCGGTCTCGATCCCGCTCTTTCGCGCCGACGTGCGGCGCGAGGACGACCTCGTCGAGGAAGTTCTCCGCGTCTACGGCTACGACCGCCTGCCGTCGCGACTGCCGCCCGCGTCGGGCGCCGGCGAGGTCAAGGAGCCCCGGCGCACGGTCGAGGACCGGCTGAGCGACGCGGCCGCGGCCGCGGGTCTCTTCGAAACGGTCAACTACCCGTTCGTCGACCGGGACGTGGAGGAGGCGCCCTACGGCGACTGGCTCCGCCTGACCGGCACGGCCCTCGAGCCGCTGGCGATCGCGAACCCGCTGGACGCTTCGCGGCGCCACCTGCGCGCGACCCTGCTGCCGGGGCTTCTCGACGCGGTCGGCCGCAACCTGCGCCACGGCGCGGCGTCGGTCGGACTCTTCGAAGTGGGGCGCGCCTTTGGCGCGGCCGGCGAGACGGACAAGCCGGAGTCGTTCGAGTCGCGGCGTTTCGCCGTGGCGCTCGCCGGCGAGCGGCGTCCCCACTGGAGCACGCCGGACGGGCATCGCGCGGCCGACTTCTACGACGTGAAGGGGCTCGTCGAGTCGCTCGTCGAGCGCTGGATTTCCCCCGAGGCGCTCGTGTGGGAGCGCGTCCCGGTGTCGGCGTTCACCGACGGGGCGACGGCCGCCGTGCGGACGCGCGCCGGCGAGCTCCTCGGCATCGCCGGCCTGGTCGGCACGGCCGAGCGGGAGAAGCGCGCTCTGACGGTGCCGGTTTTCGCGGCGGAGATCCTGGTCGACGCGATCCCGGCGGGCCCGCGTCCCTTCCGGTTCGCCGGGATCCCGGCGCTGCCGGCGATCGCGGCGGACCTGACCTTCGCGCAGCCGAAGGACCTTCCGTGGGAGAGGATCGCCACCTTCGTCCGGGCGCGGAAGCTCGCGGATCTGGAGTCGCTGCGCTGTCTCGACCGCTACGAGGGGCCCGGCGTCGAGGCCGGAAAAGTCAAGACGACCATCCGCCTGACGTTCCGTTCGCCGGAGAGGACGCTCGAGCAGGAGGAAGTCAACCGCGAGGTGCGGCGTCTGGCGGACGAGCTCGTCTCGCTGCCGGGAGTCGCGTTGGGCCCCCGGGGCCCGGAGGAGTAGGTTTCGCCGATGGACACGACGAAGGTTTTCGACGCCCTGGACAAGAAGATCGAGAAGCTCCTCGGGCGCCTGAAGCAGCTCGAAGGAGAGAACGAGAAGTTGAAGGCCGACCTCGGGGCGGCGCGGAAGGCCGAGAAGGACGCCGGCGAGTCGCGCGGCACGGTCGAGCGGCTCGAGAAGGAGCAGGAGGTCGTTCGCGAGCGGCTCGAAAAGCTCATCCGTTCCCTCGAGGCGGCCGAGGAAAAGAAGTCTTAGTCGCTCTGGGGGTTAACCCTAAACCGTTGACTCGTTTGGGGCTCGCACCTTAGACTCCGATCCGGAAAGGAGTCAGCTTCTCGATTTGGACAAGCGGGGCAGTGTGACCCAGGTCGAGATCTTCGGGCAGACGTACAGCGTCCGCGCCGAGGGCGAGAGTGGTTACATTCACGACCTGGCCCGCTTCGTCGATTCCCGGATGAAAGAAGTGGCGGAACGGACGGCGACGGTCGATACGACGAAGATCGCGATCCTCGCCGCCCTGAACATCACGGATGATCTTTACCAGGCGGAAAAACGTCGGCAGGGCGACCCCACGGACGCCAAGGCCCGTGCGGAACGCCTGATTCGAAAACTGGACGACGCCCTGGGCGCCTGAAGGCGAAGCGTCGGCACCCCGAACGCGGTTCGGGGAAAACACGATCGGAATTCGAGTGGTTCTGAAACAGGGTCGGGTTTCCTCGATGGACAACCGTCTCAGGAAGCGTGGCTTCCGGCCCGTCGTGTAGCCGTTTCACTTTCCGGCGCCCCCCGGGCACTTTGGGGGGCGAATGATCACATCTCTCGCGATGGCGATCGGGGCAGGCCTCGTGGCCGCCGCGATCATCCTGGCCGTCGGCTGGACCGTGGTGCGCAAGAAGGTCGCTCAGGAGCGGCTGGGCATCCGGAGCGAGGCGGACCGGGCGCTGGCGGAGGCCCGCAAGCAGGCCGAGTCGAAGGTTCGGGAAGCCGATATCGAGGCCAAGGAGAAGGTCCTGGCCGCCCGAGTCGAGTTCGACAAGACCGTCCAGACCCGGCGGCAGGAGATCGCGGCCCTCGAGAAGCGGGTCCAGCAGAAGGAAGAGAACCTCGACCGGAAGCTCGCCCAGCAGGAGCGGCGGGAAGAGGAATATGCCCGCAAGGAAAAGGCCGTCGCCGACCAGCAGAAGAAGCTGGAGGACCGGCAGGCCGAGATCGAGGCCGTCATCGACGAGCAGCGCAAGCGGCTCGAACAGATCTCGGGCCTGACCGCCGTCGACGCCAAGCGCGACCTGGTCCGGTCGGTCGAGAACGAGGCCCGTCTCGAAGCGGCCGGCCTGATCCGCCGCATCGAGGAGGAGGCCAACGAGCAGGCGACGCAGAAGGCGCGCCGGATCATCGGGATGGCGATCCAGCGCCTGGCCTCGGACACGGTGGTCGAGGCCACGGTGTCGGTCGTCGAGCTGCCCTCCGACGACTTGAAGGGGCGCATCATCGGCCGCGAAGGCCGCAACATCCGCGCGCTCGAGGCGGCCACCGGGGTCGACCTCATCATCGACGACACGCCGGAGGCGATCGTCATCTCGGCCTTCGAGCCGCTGCGCCGCGAGGTCGCGCGCCACGCCCTCGAGAAGCTGATCGTGGACGGGCGCATCCACCCGGCCCGCATCGAGGAGATCGTCGAGAAGGTGCGCTCCGAGCTCTGGGAAAAGATCCGCCAGGAAGGGGAGGCGACGGCCCTCGAGTTCGGGATCTCGGACCTTCACCCCGAGCTGATCAAGATGCTCGGCCGCCTCAAGTACCGGACCTCCTACGGCCAGAACGTGCTGCAGCACTCCAAGGAAGTCGGCTGGCTCGCCATGAACATGGCCGCCGAGCTCGGCGCCAACGTCGAGGTCGTGCGGCGCGCCGGGCTCCTGCACGACATCGGCAAGGCGATCGACCGCGAGATGGAGGGCACGCACCTCGAGCTCGGGCGCGAGGTCCTGAAGAAGTTCGGCGAGTCCAACGAAGTGATCCACGCGATGGAGTGCCACCACGGCGACTACGAGCCGCGTTCGCTCGAGGCGGTCCTCGTCAACGGCGCCGACGCGCTGTCGGCCGCCCGGCCGGGCGCGCGCCGCGAGATTCTCGAGACCTACGTCAAGCGGCTCGAGAAGCTCGAGCACATCGCCGACGGCTTCAAGGGCGTGCAGAAATCCTTCGCCATTCAGGCGGGACGGGAGCTGCGCATCGTCGTCGAGGCCAATCGTGTGACCGACGACGAGGCGCTGTGGCTCTCGCGCGACGTCGCCAAGAAGATCGAGGCCGAGCTCCAGTACCCGGGACAGATCAAGGTGACGGTGATTCGGGAAACCCGGGCCGTCGAGTACGCGCGCTAGATGAACATCCTCTTCGTCGGCGACGTCGTCGGGGCGCCCGGGCGCCGCGCGCTGGTCGAGGGCCTGACCGGCGTCATCGACCGGCACCGGATCGATTTCACGATCGTGAACGTCGAGAACGCCGCCGGCGGTTTCGGGCTGACCGTCGAGCTCTTCGACGATCTCTCGAAGATGCCGATCGACGTCTTCTCTTCGGGCAACCACATCTGGGACAAGAAGGAGATCTACGACGCTCTCAATGCGTCGGATCGGCTCCTGCGGCCGGCCAACTATCCCCCCGGCAATCCGGGGCGCGGCTGGACCGTCCAGAAGACCGCGGCCGGAATCCCGGTCGGGGTGCTGAACCTTCAGGGGCAGGTCTTCATGCCGGCCCATGCGGACTCGCCGTTCCGCGTGGCGGACGAGGAGCTCGCGCGGGCGGGCGACGTCAAGGTCATCGTCGTCGACATGCACGCCGAGGCGACCTCCGAGAAAGCCGCCATCGGCTGGTACCTCGACGGGCGCGTCTCGGCCGTCCTCGGAACCCACACGCACGTGCCCACGGCCGACGAGACGATCCGGCCGGGCGGCAGCGCGTACCTTTCGGACGCGGGCATGACCGGCGCCTACGAGGGCATCATCGGTTTTTCGAAGGACCGGATCATCGAAAAGTTCCTGTCGCAGACGCCGCGGGCGTTCGAGACCGCCAAGAAGGACATCCGTCTCTCGGGCGCGGTGATCGACGTCGACGAGACGACCGGCAAGGCGCGCCGGATCGAGCGCGTGCAGGTGAAGGTCGACTAGAGTCGACTGGAGGAGAAGGCGCCCGTCACCCGCGAACCCCATCGCCCCGAAGGGGGAGAGGGCCGGGGTGAGGGGGGCGAAGACCAGATGTCCCGTCCCGCGCTCACGGCCATCGTCACCACCTTCAACGAAGAGGCGAACATCCGGGCGTGCCTGGAGAGCGTCCGGTTCTGCGACCGGATCCTCCTCGTCGACTCCTTTTCGACCGACCGCACGGTGTCCATCGCGCGGGAGTTTCCGAAGGTCGAGTTGGTCCAGCGCGAATACTTCGGTTCCGCGGCGCAGAAGAACTGGGCCATGGACCAGGTCGCGACGCCCTGGCTCCTGATCGTCGACGCCGACGAGCGGATTCCCGAGAAGCTCGCGCACGAGATTCAGGCGCTCCTCGAGCGCGAGCCGGAGGCGGACCAGTACTTCATCCGCCGCGAGAACGTCTTCCTCGACCGCGTCATCCGGCACTCCGGCTGGTCGACCGACAAGGTCGTCCGGCTGATCCGGCGCGGGACCGCGCGGTATCCCAACCGGCGCGTCCACGCCGACCTCGACGTCCAGGGAATGACGCCGACGCTGCTCGCCCCGATGACGCACTTCACGTGCCGCTCGCTGACGCAGTATCTGGAAAAGGTGCATCGCTACGCGACGTGGGGCGCCGCCGACGCGTTCCGCCAGGGGCGGCGCGCCGGCCCGATCGAGCTCCTCTTCCGGCCGACCTGGCGGTTCGTCCGCATGTTCGGAATCCAGGCCGGGTTTCTCGACGGCCGCCACGGCCTGATCCTCTGCGCTCTCCAGTCGTGGGGCGTTTTCCTGAAGTGGGCGCGGGTCTGGGAGTGGCAGCGGTTCCAGGCGAACGGCTGGCCGGTCGACCTCCCCGCGTATGATGAGCGGCCGGAAACGTGGGAAGTCCGGGGATGATCGGAATCCTGAAGTCGCTCCTGAGGAGGCCGAAGATGCTCGCCGTCGGAGGTCCCGCTCCCGAGTTCGCCGTGACGGACCACACGGGCACGACGCGCCGCCTGTCGGACTACCGGGGGCGGTCGGTCGTCCTCTGGTTCTATCCGAAGGCCGACACGCCCGGCTGAACGATCGAGGGTTGCGGGTTCCGCGACCTCTACGCCGACTTCCGGAAGAAGAACGCCGAGGTTCTCGGGATCTCCTTCGACACGGTCGAGGAGAACGCCGCCTTCGCGAAGAAGTTCGAGTATCCATTCCCGCTGCTTTGCGACGTGGACCGGAGCGTCGGGATCGCTTACGGCGCCGGCGATGACGCCGCGTCGAAGTGGGCGAGCCGGATCACGTACGTGATCGGCCCCGACGGACGCATCGCGCAGGCCCACGCGAAAGTGTCGCCGAAGTCGCACCCGAAAGAGATCCTGGCGAGTCTTCCGTAGCGGCGCTCGGCGGGTGGTTGAGCCGCTCTCGACGCGCGGACGAGAAGGGAAGTCGCGTCGTGACCGTCTCCCGAGGAATCCCGTCGTCCCGGGCCGGTATACTGCCGCGGGAGGCGTGCATGGCCGTCGATCCGGAGCTGCTGGCGATTCTGGTGTGTCCCAAGACGAAGGGTCCGCTCGAGCTCGTCGAGCTGAAGGACGCGACGCGCCAGGCCCTCGTCGAGAAGTACCGGGAGAAGTTCCGCGACGAGGAGCCCGTCGTGACCCAGGGGCTCTACTCGCGCCAGGCGGACCTGGTGTACCCGATCGTTTCGGACATTCCCGTCATGCTGATCGACGAGGCACTCCCGGGATCGGAGGCCGCGCGGTAAGCGAAGGATGCGCGATGCGAGATTCGTGATGCGCGATCCCGCATCCCGCATCCCGGATCCCGCGTCGCCCTGGGCGTTTCGCCTTCTCTGCCTCTTCGCATTCCTGACGCCGTTCATCGCGCCGGCGTACATCGTCTCGGGCTTCCTGCTGATCGCCTGGATCGCGGAGCTCCGACGGGCGAGGCGGTGGCCCGAGGCGTTCGACGCGCCGTTCGTGTTCCTGTTCTTCGTCCTCGCCCTCCTCACGATCCTCTCGGCCGTCTTCTCGCGCGATCCGCGGGCGAGCTCCCATCACCTCGGCGGGCTCGGGCTCTTCCTGCTCGTCCCGGCGACGATGGACCTCGTCGACGGCGCGCGCCGCGCCCGCGCGCTGGTGCTGTCGCTCGCGGCGAGCGCCGTGGCGCTGTCGCTCTTCGGCATCTGGCAGTTCTTCCACGGCGGCGACGACCTGCAGAGCCGGATCCGCAGCACGCTGTCCCACTACATGACGTTCTCGGGCATCGCGCTGCTCTCGGCCTGCGTCCTCCTGGGGTTCGCGTTCGAGGAGCGCGGGCGCCGGCGGCTCGTGGGCCTGGCGGCGGCCGCGCCGCTGACGGCCGTCCTGCTCACGTTCACGCGCAACGCCTACGTCGGCCTGGTCGCCGCGCTCCTGCTCTACGCGGCCGTCCGGCGGCCCCGATGGCTCCCGGCGATCGCGGCGGCCTTCCTGGCGGTCTACTTCGCGGCGCCGGCGGGCGTCCGCGACCGCATTCGCTCGACCGTCGACCTCTCGGATCCGACCAACCGCGACCGGATCGCCATGGCGCAGGCCGCCGTCCGCATGATCCGCGAGAACCCGGTGTTTGGCCTGGGCCCGGACATGGTGCAGCCCTACTACCCCCTCTACCGCGTGCCGGGAGCGCCGCGCTGGAACGTGCCCCACCTGCACGACAACGTGCTGCAGCTCGCGGCGGCCAATGGTCTCTTCGCGGCGGCGGCGTACCTGGCCATCGTCGCCGTCTTCCTCGCCCGAGCGATCGCGCTCGTGCGCCGCGGCGATCCTCCGGCGCTCGCCGCGCTCTGGACGGGCGCGCTGCTCGCCGGTGCCGCCATCACGGTGGCGGGGATCTTCGAGTACAACTTCGGCGATACGGAAGTGGAGATGGCGACGCTGCTGCTCTTCGCGCTCCCGTTCAGCAGGGCGGCGGAGCGACCGGTGCCCGTCGAGAGTCCGCGCTAGAATCGGCGCGATGCTTCCGCGTCCCGTGCCCTCCGCGGCGCCGCCCCGGCCGTACACGGTTTCGGAGCTGCTCGCCGAGGTGTCGTCGGTCCTGCGCACGACCTGGCGCGACGTGTCGGTCGTCGGGGAGATCGCCCGCTTCGACGAGCGGGGCGGCCACGGATACTTCCTGCTGAAGGACCGGTCGGCGACGGTCTCGGCGATCATCTTTTCCTCGGACCTGAAACGGGTGCCGTTCCGGCTCGAGCCCGGGCTCGAGGTCGTCGTGCGCGGCGCGCTCGACCTCTACGCGCCGCAGGGGAAGTTTCAGATCAAGGCTTTCGCGATCGAGCCGGTCGGCCGCGGCGCCCTGCAGCTCGCCTTCGAACAGTTGAAGGCCCGCCTCGAGGCCGAGGGCCTGTTCGACGCGTCGCGCAAGAGGCCCATTCCGAGGCTGCCGCGCCGCATCGCGGTCGTCACGTCGCCCACCGGTGCGGTGATCCGCGACATCCTCCACGTCCTGTCGCGCCGCTTCGAGGGGCTCGCGATCACGGTCTACCCGGTGCGCGTGCAGGGCGACCTCGCCGCGGCGGAGATCTCGGCGGCGCTGGCGCATCTGGACCGCCGCGGCGGCTTCGACGTCCTCATCCTCGCGCGGGGCGGCGGTTCGCCCGAGGACCTCGCGCCGTTCAACGACGAGCGGGTCGCGCGGGCGCTGGCGGCCTGCGGCATCCCGACGATCAGCGGCGTCGGCCACGAGACCGACGTGACGATCGCGGACCTCGTCGCGGATTTGCGCGCCCCGACGCCGTCGGCGGCCGCCGAGCTCGTGGTCGAATCCAAGGTCGAGGTCCTGCGCCGGCTCGCGCACGGCCGCGGCCAGATCCTGCGCGCGATCCGAAGCCGCCTCGCGCTCGGCCGGGCGCACCTGAGCGCGTGCGAGCGCGCCGAGGGGCTCTCGGGCTTTCCGAGGCGCGTGCACGAGGCGCGGGAGACGGTGACGCAGAGCCGCGACGCCCTCGTGACGCATCTGTCCCGCAAACCGGCCGAGTACGCCGCGCGCGTCGGCGCGGCGCGCGCGCGGCTCGAGGATTTTCCGCGCCTGGCGGAGCTGCCGCGTCGCCGCGACCGCGTCGCGAATCTGCGCGCGCGGGTTTCCGGGAGGGCGCGGCAGCGGCTGGAGAGCCTGCGGGGGCGCCTCGCCGGGGCGGCGCGCCACCTCGAGGTCCTGTCGCCGCTTTCCGTGCTCGCCCGCGGCTACGCGGTGGCGTACCGGGAAGGTTCGGCGGCGCCGCTGCTGTCGGCGTCTCAAGTGACCGTGGGCGACCGGGTGCGCGTGCGGCTTCACGAGGGCGAGCTCGGCGCGGTGGTGCGCGAGGGGGGCCGGCGTCCGGACGCGGGACCGCTCTTCGCCGCCGGGGAGGAGGAAGCGTGACGGGGCGTCCGAAGAAAGAGAGAACCTTCGAGGAGGCCATGGCCCGCCTCGAAGAGATCGTGGCCGAGCTCGAGGGCGAGGAGCGCGGGCTCGAGGAGCAGTTCGCCCTCTTCCAGGAGGGCATGGAGCTCGCGAAGGTGTGCGACCGCAAGCTCGGCGAGGTCGAGAAGTCGGTCGAGATCGTGCTCAAGGAAGCGGGCGAGTGGAAAACCGCGCCGTTCGAGCCCGGCCGCGCCGCCGACGAGGACGATGACCTCCGGCGCTGAGGCCGCCGCCGGCGGCGTCGCCGAGTACCTCGCGCGGGGCCGCGAGGCGGTGGATCGGGCGCTCGACCGGCTCCTGCCGCCCGAGGACGCGTGGCCGGTCCTGCTGCACCGCGCGATCCGGCATTCGGTTTTCGCCGGCGGCAAGCGGCTGCGCCCGATCCTCTGCCTGGCGGCGGCCGAGGTTCTCGGCGCCGCGCGGGAAGAGGTCCTCGAGCCGGCCTGCGGCCTCGAGATGATCCACACGTACTCTCTGATCCACGACGACCTGCCGGCCCTCGACAACGACGACCTGCGCCGCGGCGTTCCGACGTGCCACGTCGTGTTCGGCGAGGCCACGGCGATCCTGGCGGGCGATGCCCTGCTGACCCACGGCCTCGGCACCCTCGCCGGGTTCCCGAAAGGAGAGCGGCGCGCGGCGGCCAAGGTGCGCGTCCTCGAAACGGTCGTCGACGCCATCGGCACGCGCGGGATGATCGGCGGGCAGATGGCCGACATCGAGGCCGAGCAGGTGACGGCGCCCACCGCGGAGCTGCTGACGCGGATCCACGAGAACAAGACGGGCCGCCTGATGCGGGCCTCGCTCCTCTGCGGCGCGATTCTCGCGGGCGCCGACGAGGCCACGCTGGCCGCGATCGACCGCTACGGCAGCCGGATCGGGCTCGCGTTCCAGATCAAGGACGACCTGCTCGACGTCGAGTCCGACGCGGCGACCCTCGGCAAGGCCTCGAACAAGGACGCGGCGGCCGGCAAGGCGACGTTCCCGGTCGTCTGGGGAATCGAGCGTTCGCGGAGCCTGCTCGCCGAGAACATCGCCGAAGCCGTGGCGACGGCCGAGGCCCTGCCGCAGGGCGGCGGCGTCCTGCCCGACCTCGCGCGCTTCATCGGCGCGCGCAAGTCGTGAAGGCGTTCGTCCAGGACGCCATCGGCAGCTACGGCGAGCGGGACCTCGAGCCGCCCCGGCCCGGACCGGGGGAGGTGATCCTGAAGATGCGGGCCGCCCTCACGTGCGGCACCGATCTGAAGCTCCTGTCGCGGGGGCACGCGAGGATCGCGCTGCCCGCCACGATGGGCCACGAGGTCTGCGGCGAGGTCGCCGCGCTCGGCGAGGGCGTCACGGGCTGGAGGCTCGGCGAGCGCGCGGTTCCCGGCGTCTCGGGTCCGTGCGGCCGTTGCCGCGAATGCCGCGCCGGCCGCGAGAACCTGTGTCCTTCCGCGCACGCGGACCGGACGTGGGGCGCCTTCGCCGAGCGCGTGCGCGTGCCGGCGGCGGTCGTCGCCTCGAGCCTCCACCGTGTCCCGGCGGGACTCGACGACGAGGTCGCGGCCTTCGTCGATCCGCTCGCGTCGGTCCTGCACGGCTGGAGCCGGCTTCGCGAGCCGCGCGGGACCCTCCTCGTCTACGGCGCGGGCGCCCTGGCGCTCCTGTGGGCGGCCGTGGCCTCGCGCCGCGGTCTCGAAGTCGTGGTGGCGGGGCGACGTGCCGAGCGCGCGGCGCTCGCCGAGCGGTTCGGCGCTCGCTTCGTGCGGGTCGGCGCGGGCGGGGACGAGCCCGCCGACTCGGCCGACGTTGCGGTCGACGCGACCGGCGACGCGCGCGTCTGGGAGCGGCTGCCGGCGCTCGTGCGGCCCGGCGGGCAGGTGCTGCTCTTCGGCGGATGCGCGCCCGGCGCCGCCGTCACGTTCGACGCCGCCCGTCTTCACTACGGCGAGATCGCTCTGCTCGGCTCGTTTCATTACACGCCGCGGGACGCACGGGCGGCCCTCGGGGCGCTCGCCTCGGGCGAGGTCGACCCGCGGCCCCTGATCGCGGACCGGGGACCCCTTTCGGCGCTTCCGGGGTTCCTCGAGGCCCAGGCCCGGGGGGACGGCGTGCGCTACGCCGTGCGAGGCGACGCGTGAAGGCCGCGGTCTTGCTGCTCGCGGCGGCGGCCGCGCTCAAGGCGCCGGATCCCGTGACGTTTCCGGGCGCCGCGGAAGCGAAGGATCCGAACGGGCGCTACCGCGTGGTCTTCGTCGTCCCGCCAGCGGGCCAGAACGCGAAACTCGCGCTCGAGGATTCGAAAACGGGGATCTCGACGCCGCTGCTGACGATCGGACGCGCCGCGACCGTGTTCTGGTCGCCGGACGGCGGGGCGCTCGCGGTGACCGACCGCAAGAGCGCATCCTCCTCGACCGTGCTTCTCGCCACGCCGGGCCAGCCCGGCCTCACCGACCTCGCGGCCGTCCTCGCGCGCACGCTCGGGCCGCTGCCCGAGCAGACCGGCAACCGCAACGTGCACCTCGAGGTCGTGCGCTGGCTCGACGCGCGGAAGCTCCGCGTGCGGCTCCGCGGGTTCGGCGAACGCGACCCGGGTGGCTTCGACGAGCTCTTCGACTACGAGCTCTCGGGCCGCTTCCGCCGCGCCGCCTTCTAGCTCCGTCCCCGCCGCGGGCGGGTTCGTCCCGGGCCGCGCGCGCGGCGCCCGCCGCCGGGCATACCGTGGCGGCATGCGCGCCTCCCGCCGCGTCCTCCGCGGTTTCCTGCTCGCTCTGGTTGCCGGGTCCGCGCGCGGCGAAGGATTGCCCCACAAGGCTTACGAGGTCGTGGGCCTGGCCGACGGCGTCTGGGCGTTCCTCTGGAAGGACCCCAGCGCGGACCTGATCGAGAGCAACGCGCTCTTCGTCGTCAACGACCGCGACGTGCTCGTCGTCGACACCGGGATGGTGCCGTCGACCGCGCGGGTGATGGCCGCGGAGCTCAAGAAGCTGACCGACCGGCCCGTGCGGTACGTCGTCAACACGCACTGGCACGACGACCACCACGGAGGCAACGACGTCTACCGCGAGCTCTGGCCGGGTGTCGAGTTCGTCGCCCACCGCGACACGCGCGCCGACGTGCTGTCGCAGACCTACGGGTCGCGGCCGAAGGACCTCGCGCGGCTCGACGCGCAGGCCGAAAAGTACGAGCGCTGGGCGAAGACGGGCGTCGACGACGAGGGCAAGACGCTCGAGCCGCCGCGCCGGCAGCGCGCCGACGAGATCGCGGCGCTCTCGCGGGCGCTCGCGCCGGAGCTCCGGGCGATTCGCGAGGCGCCGCCCGACCTGACCTTCGACGACCGCCTCGTCCTCCACCGCGGCGACCGGACGATCGAGGTCCTCTGGCTCGGGCGGGGCAACACCCGGGGCGACGTCGTGGTTTTTCTCCCGAGGGAGCGGATCGCGGCGACGGGCGATCTCTTCGTGCAGCCGATTCCTTTCGGGATCGGGTCCTACTACGAGGACTGGGCCGCGACGCTCGGCCGGCTCGACGCCCTCGAGGCGGACGTGCTCGTGCCGGGCCACGGCAAGGTCCAGTGCGACCGCACCTACCTCCGCCAGGTCCAGGCGCTCCTCACCGCGCTCGTCGCCGAGGTGAAGGCCGCCGTGTCCGCGGGCGCCACGCTGGAAGAGACCCGGGAGCGGGTCACGCTCGACGGCTGGAAGGCGCGCTTCGCGGGGACCGATCCGGGCCTCCAGCGCGCCTTCGACGCGTTCTTCGTCCAGCCGGCCGTCGAGCGGGCCTGGCACCAGGCGCGCGGCGACGCGGACGCTCCGGTCGACCGGGGGGCCTAGACGCTCGCGGGGTTCGCCCCGCGCAGCCTGTATGCTTGGCCCGCCGCGCGGCGCAGGGAGCGCCCGCCCGGCCCTGGAGGTTCCACCATGAACAGGCCGTTGCGTCTTCCGATCGCGCTGGTCGTCTTCGCGGCGCTCTTCGCGGCCGCCGCTCCCGGCGGCGCCGACGGCGCCCCCGCGGTCGGCTCGCCGGCCCCCGCCTTCACGTTGACCAGCAACGAGGGAAAGCCCACGAGTCTCGCGGATTTCAAGGGCAAGTGGGTCGTCCTCTATTTCTATCCGAAGGACTTCACCAGCGGCTGCACGGTCGAGGCGCACAACTTCCAGCGCGACCTCGCCCAGTACGAGAAGATCAACGCCGTCATCCTCGGCGTCAGCGTCGACTCGGCCGGCTCGCACAAGGACTTCTGCGCGAAGGAGGGCCTGGCGTTCAAATTGCTCTCCGACCCGGACGCGAAGGTCTCCACCGAGTACGGCTCGGTGATGACGTACCAGGGCTCGAAGCTCTCGGCGCGGAACACGTTCCTGATCGACCCGCAGGGGAAGATCGCGAAGGTCTTCATCGGCGTCAAGCCGTCGGCTCACAGCGAAGAGGTCCTCGCCGCGCTGGCGAGCCTGCAGAAGGCCTGACCGCGCCGGGACGACGCCGCTTCGACGGGGCGCGCCGCCGATGAAGGCGGTCGTGCTCGCGGCCGGTCTCGGAACGCGGCTGCGGCGCGGGGACGCGCGGGCGCGCCTCGGGGCGGCGCAGTCCGCCGCCGCCGACCGGGGACTGAAGGCGCTCGTGCCGGTCGCGGGGCGTCCCTTCCTCGACTACGGACTGTCGCGCCTGGCCGACGCCGGCGTGCGCGACGTCTGCCTGGTGGTCGGGCCTTCGTCGGCGGCCGTCCGCGACCACTACGCGGCGGCGCCGCCCGAGCGCGTGCGCCTGGCCTTCGCCGAGCAGCGGGAGCCCCGCGGCACCGCGGACGCGCTCCTCTCGGCCGAGGCGTACGCCGGCGGCGAGAGTTTCCTGGCGCTCAACTCGGACAACCTGTATCCGGTGGCGGCGTTGACCGCGCTCGAGCGCCTCGGCGAGCCCGGGCTGCCGGTCTTCGAGCGCGGCGCGCTCCTCGCGTCGAGCAACTTCTCGGCCGAGCGTGTGGCGCGGTTTGCGACGCTTTCGGTGGGACCGGACGGTTACCTCGAGCGCGTCGTCGAAAAGCCCGGGCCGGACGAGCCGGCGCCGGCCGGCGAAGTCCTGCTCAGCATGAACCTCTGGCGCTTCTCGCCGGCGATCTTCGAGGCCTGCCGGCGCGTGCCGCTGTCGGCGCGCGGCGAGTCCGAGCTGCCGCAGGCGGTCGCCTTCGGCATCGCCGCCCTCGGGCTCCGGTTCCGGACGTTCCGCTGCGACGAGGGCGTGCTCGACCTCTCCGCACGCGAGGACGTCCCGGCGCTCGACGCGCGCCTCGCCGGCGTGGAGCCGCGCCCGTGAGCCTCGTCGACGAACGTCTGGCCGCGGCCGGGCTCCTTCCAGGCGAGGCGCGCCGCAAGCGCGAGCTTTTCGCGGGCGTCGACGAGGCCCTGCGCGGGCTGACGGGGCGGCCGGCCGAACCGGCGGCCCGGTGGTTCGTGCCCGGCCGGATCGAGGTGCTCGGCAAGCACACCGACTACGCGGGCGGCCGGAGCCTGCTGTGCGCGGTCGGCCGCGGGTTCTGCGTCGCCGCCGCGCCGCGGGAGGACCCCGTTCTCCGGATCGCCGACGCCGGCCGGAATCTCTCGGTCGAGGTGCCGCTCGACGCCTCGCTCGAACCCTCGGGTTCCGGCTGGACCGTCTACGCGCGCACGGTGGCCGCGCGCGCGGCTCGCAACTTTCCGGGCCTCTCGGGCGCCGACGTCGCCTTCGCGAGCGACCTGCCGCGCGCTTCCGGGCTCTCGAGCTCGAGCGCGCTCGTCGTGGCGCTCTTCACGGCGCTGGCGGAAGTCAACGACCTCGCCGCGCGCGCCGAGTGGGCCGCGAGCATTCGCAGCCGCGAGGACCTCGGCGGCTACCTCGGCGGCCTCGAGAACGGGCGGAGCTTCGGCGCCCTCGACGGGGACCGCGGCGTCGGAACGTTCGGCGGCAGCGAGGATCAGACGGCGATCCTGTGCTGCCGGTCCGGCGAGATCGCTCAGTACGCGTTCTGCCCGGTGCGCCACGAGCGCTCGCTCCCGCTCGAGAACGACTGGAGCTTCGTGGTCGCGTCGAGCGGCGTCGCCTCGGACAAGACGGGCAATGCGAAGGATCGCTACAACCGGCTCTCGCTCGCGGCCGCGGCGATCGTCGGGCTGTGGAATCGCTCGACGGGACAGAACGACGCCACGCTCTTCGACGCGATCGCCAACGGCCCGGACGTGCCCGACCGCCTGCGCGGCCTCATCCGCGCCGTTCCGGTCGAGGGCTTCGCCGCCGATTTCCTCGAGGGCCGCCTCGACCAGTTCCTGGAAGAGGCGCTGCAGCTGATCCCGCGGGCGGGCGATCTCCTGGCGGCGGGCGAGGCGGGCCTGCTCGGGGAACCGGTCGACCGCTCGCAGGAGCTCGCGGAGAAACTGCTCGGCAACCAGGTCCCGGAGACCGTCGCGCTCGCCCGGTCCGCCCGCTCCCTCGGCGCCGCCGCGGCTTCGGCTTTCGGCGGCGGGTTCGGCGGCAGCGTGTGGGCGCTGGTCCGTTCCGCCGAGGCCGAGGCGTTCCGGCGCCGCTGGGCGGAGGGCTACGCGGAATCGTTCCCGGCGGCGGCGCCGGAGTCGCGCTTCTTCGTCACGCGTCCGGGACCGTCGGTCGTCCGCCTCTAGGCGAGCGTCACGGGGCGGGGCGGAGCGCTTCCGAAAGCGGCGCGCCGGCCTTCGGGGAGAAGGCCCGCCAGTCCTTGCCGAAGAGCGCGGCGACGGTCGCGGCGATCTGGCTCTGCGTGACCCGCGCGGCGTTCTTCCGCTCGCCGAGCGCGGGCGTGTCCGGGCCGAGGACGGCGATCCACATGTTCTCCGCACCCTCGACGTTCCAGTCGTGCTGCTTCCAGTTCTCGGGCCCGTCGCCGCGGCCGTGGTCGGTCGTGATGAGGAACGTCGTCTTGTCGCGGTACTGGGGGATCGCCTGGAGCGTCGTCCAGAGCTCCTTCACGAAGCCGTCGACGTGGTGGGCGCTCTCCAGGACGAGGTCGTAGCGCCCGTTGTGAGCCCACTCGTCGGTCTCGCCGTAGCCGACGAAGAGGAGCCGCGGCTTCTCGGCGGTCACGGTGTCGAGCAGCGTCTGCTGGAGGAGAGCGTCCCACGGCATGTCGGAGAACTCGTGGGTCACCGTCCGGTAGAGGGTGTTGAGCAGCGCCTGCGTGGGCGTGGCTTTGCCCGGGAACGGCGTGTCCCAGCCGGTCTTCATCGGGAGGTGGCTGCGCTCGCGGTTGAAGATGCGCGGAAACACGTCCCACCCCCCGACGACGAGGACCTTGCCGTGGAGCTCGGGCGCGTCGTTCAACCACTCGAAGACGGAGACGTTCGGGTTCGGGCCGTACTCGTTCTTGTCGATGCGCGGGTCGCCGGCGCCCGTGATGATCTCGTTGTAGCCGGGATACGAGAACTTGTAGCCGTTGGTCACCTGCGAGGAGCTCCCCGCGTCCGCGTTGCCGTAGAGCTGGCCGTTCTTCGCGACGACCGTCCAGAGGAAGGGCAGCAGGGCCTCGCGCCGCTCGGTCACGGTCGGCCGCCAGTAGGCCGCCTTGGTCGCCGGGACGTCCTCGACCCCGCCGGGCTTGTCGCTGACGAGCGCCGTCTCGGCGCCGCGGAAGACCTCCTGCCACCGCAGCCCGTCGGTCACGATGACGACGACGTTCTCGGTCCTGTAGGGACCCGGCGGGACCGCGATCGCGGCGGCGGCGGCAAAAGCAAGGGCGAGGGCGGCGGCGAGCCTCGAAGCGCGGCGAACGGTCATGCTTGCCTCACGAAGTCTTCCGAGAGGACGCGATCGTACGCGTCGAGCGCGCGGTCGGCGTCCGCCTCGGCGAAAACCAGGGGCGGCTTCATCTTGATGACGTTGTGGTCGGGCCCGTCGGTCGAAAGGAGGATCCCGTGATCCTTCATGCGCTCGACGACGTAGGCCGCTTCGGCGGCGGCGGGCGTCCGGCGCGACCGATCCCTCACGAGCTCGATGCCGAGGAAGAGCCCGAGGCCGCGGACGTCGCCGACGATGGGGTGGCGTTCGGCCAGGAGCTCGAGGCCGCGGCGGAGCCTGCCGCCCACGCGCAGCGCCCGCTCCTGAAGGCCCTCGTCGCGGATCACGTCGAGGACGGCCAGGCCGATCTCGCAGGAGACCGGATTGCCGCCGAACGTGTTGAAGTACTCCATGCCGTTGGCGAACGCGGCGGCGATCGCGGGCGTCGTGACGACCGCGCCGAGCGGGTGGCCGTTGCCGATGGGCTTGCCCATCGTGACGACGTCGGGGACGACGCCCTGCGTCTGGAAGCCCCAGAAGCGCCCGCCGACCCGGCCAAAACCGACCTGCACCTCGTCGGCGACGCACACGGCGCCGGCCGCCCGGGCGTGGGCGTAGGCCGCGGCGAGGTAGCCCGGCGGCAGCTCGATCTGGCCGCCGCAGGAGAGCAGGCTCTCGCAAAGGAACGCGGCGGGCTTCCGGCCGGACGCCGCGAGGCGCCGCGCCGCTTCGCCGACGAACGCCGCGAACTTCGCGCCGCGCTCCGGGTCGTCGCGGCGGTGAAGGCCGCGGTAGTCGTCAGGCATCGGAACGGTCGCGACCCACGGCGGCGCCCCGGCCCCGCCGGGCCCCGCGTGTTTGTAAGGGCTGACGTCGACGAGCGCGCGGGTGTTGCCGTGATACGCGCCGCCGACGACGATCACGCCCTCGCCGCCGGTGGCCGCCTTCGCGAGGCGGAGCGCGAGCTCGTTCGCCTCGGAGCCGGAGCAGACGAAGAAGCAGACCGAGAGCGGCGGCGGCAGCGTGGCCGCCAGGCGCTCGGCGTACTTCAGGATCGACGGGTGGAGATAGCGCGTGTTCGTGTTCAAGACGGCCATCTGCCGCGATCCCGCGCGCACGACGCGCGGATGCCCGTGGCCGACGTGCGCCACGTTGTTGACCATGTCGAGAAACGCGCGGCCGGTCTGGTCGTACAGGTGGGTGCGCCAGCCCCGCACGATCTCCAGCGGCTCGCCGTAGGACAGGGACAGCGACGGGCCGAGCCGGTTCCGGCGCGCTTCCTTCAGGCTCGCGAGGTCGTCCGCCGGAGCGCGGAATCGCTCGGGGCCGCCGAGCACGAGGTTGGGATCGGGGCACAGCGACAGCCACGTCGCGCGCTGGCCCGCCGCGGCCACGCCCGGAAAGTCGCCGCTCATGTTCAGCAGGTCCGCGATCAACTGAAAGTGGGTGTGGGGCGCCCAGTCGCCGTTTTCCGGAGGCGCCCCGATTTCGCCGATCGTGTCGCCGCGCGCGACGGCGGCGCCGGCCGCGAGCTTCGCGATCGACGCCCGCGAGAGGTGCCCGTACAGGGTGTAGAAGACCGGCCCGTCCGGCGGCGCGTGTTCGAGGATCACCGTCGGCCCGTAGTCGAAGGGCGCGGCGTTGTCCTGGACGCTGAAGAAGCGGCCGGGCAGCGGCGCGAGGACCGGGGTCCCGGGCTTCATGAACAGATCGAACGCGAGGTGCACCGTGCGGCGCTCGGGGTGCTCCTCGTTCGGCCCCGCGAACGCGTCGCCGAAGTAGAGCAGCCGGGCCTCGTCGTACCGGCCGATGCCGAGCGCGGCGCCGCGCGCCTCGAGCGCGCCGAAGAGCTTCGCCGTCATGGAACGCGTGTCGGTCGCGGCGTCGGGCGACGCGAAGACGGGGCTGCCGACCGAGAGGTCGAACACGACGGCCTTCTCGGGATCGGCCGCGACGACCGGGCCGATCTCCGCGCGGTGCGCGCGCAGCCAGGCCTCGATCGCCGGCGTCTTCGGGCACGGCGCGAGGCCGCACGCCGCGCGGAGGCGATAGTGGGCCAGGCGGGGCGGGAGCGCGCGCATCCGCTCGAGCGCCTCCCAGGCCGGCGCCTCGCTGACGAGCAGGTACGGGTTGTCGGGCTCGGTCTTCCGCCGGGCGGCCGAGAGGGCCACGCTCGTGCATAGCCGCATCGCGACGAGGCTCCAGAGGACCTCGAGCTCCGCGTCGCCGAGCGGCCGTGCGGCGTGGTAACCGGCGGCGACGCGGCCGGCGGCCGCGACGGGATCGGCGGCGCCGAAGACGGCATAGGCGATCGCGACCGCGAGCTCGTCCACGGTCCAGCTCTCGACCATGTCGCCGAAGTCGAGGAGGCCGGCGATCGTCCGCGCGCCGGCCCTCGGCGGGCCGACCAGGACGTTGTGGTCGTTGGCGTCGTTGTGGAGGACGCCGCGGGGAAGCCCGGGCAGGAGCGACGCGGCCGTGCGCGCATGCTCGGCGCGGAAGTGCTCGAGCAGGGCGCGGCGGGCGGGCTCGTCGATCGCCGCGGCATGGCGCGCGATGACCGCGTCCGCGCGCTCGGGGTTCCAGAGGAGATCGCGATCCCTCGCCGCCGGGTGCGCGAAGCCCTCGAGCGCGCGGTCGAGCCGCCCGAGGAATCGGCCGAGGGCCTCGAGCGTGCCGGGGGCGCGCGGCCGCGTCTCGGCGAGCGGCGTGCCCGGCAGAAACGTCACCAGCCGCACGAACCGTCCGCCGGACGAGGCGGTCGCCCGGCCGTCGGCGGCGGGGACGACGCGGGGCACCGGAAGCTCGGGGTCGCGCGCCGCGATCCAGGAGAGCGCCCGGTTCTGGAGGTCGAGGTTCTCTTCGCGTTCGGCGGCGCCCGAGATCTTCAGGACGAAGGCGCCGCGCTCGGTCGCGAGCTCGAAGTTCTGGTCGCGCTCGCTCGGAAGCTCGCGCGCGGCGGCCGCGAGGCCCCAGAGCCGTCGGGCGACGGCGGCGGCGTCGTCGGCGGACAGTCGAGTCACGGACGCGGCCCGGCCGGGGTCATGAGGCGGAAGAGTAGCCTGATATCCTCGGCGCCGCCATGCCGAACGCCGCGCTCGCGAGCGTCCTCGACGTCGAGACGATCCGCGGCTTCTTTCCGGCGCTCGCGCGCGTGCACGAGGGCCGGCCGGTCGCGTACTTCGACGGTCCCGGCGGCACGCAGGTCCCGCGCGCCGTCGCCGAGGCGATGACGAACTACCTCCTCCACCACAACGCGAACACGCACTGGCGTTATCCCTCCTCGATCGAGACCGACGCCGCCCTCGCGGCGGCCCGCGAGGCGCTCGCGGACTTTCTCAACGGCCAGCCGTCCGAGGTCGCCTTCGGCCAGAACATGACGACGCTGACCTACCACGTCTCCCGCGCGCTCGGCCGGGCCTGGGGGCCGGGCGACGAGGTGGTCGTGACGGAGCTCGACCACCACGCCAACGTCGATCCCTGGAAGGCGCTCGCGGCCGAGCGGGGCGTGACCATTCGGACCGTGCGGATGCGGCCGGAAAGCGGCGACCTCGACGGCGAAGACCTCGAGCGGGCGATCTCGAAGCGGACGAAGCTGGTCGCCATCGGCGGGGCCTCGAACGCGCTCGGCACGGTCAACGACGTCGCCCGGGCGATCGCGCTCGCGCGGGCGGCCGGCGCGCTCTCCTTCGTCGACGCCGTTCACTGGGCGCCGCACGCGCTGCCGGACGTGGCTGCGCTCGGGGGCGATTTCTTCGCCTGCTCGCCCTACAAGTTCTACGGTCCCCACCTCGGGGTCCTCTGGACGCGGCGCGGCCTGCTCGAGGCGCTCGACGTGCCGAAGCTCGAACCGGCGCCGGACTGGGCGCCCGAGCGCCTGGAAACCGGGACGCTCTCGCACGAAGGCATCGTCGGCGCCGCCGCGGCCGTGGACTTCCTGGCCTCGCTCGCGCCCGGAATCGGCGGCCGGCGCGCGGCGCTCGAGGCGGCGTACGGCGCGATCCATGCCCGCGGCGCGGCCCTGTTCGCGAGGCTCTGGGACGGCCTCGGCCGGATTTCGGGCGTCACGCGGTATGGGCTCCCGGCCGACGCGCGCCGGACGCCGACGGTCTCGTTCGTGGTCCGCGGCCGCCGCGCCGACGCCGTGGCGGAGACGCTCGCGCGCCGCGCGGTGTTTGCCTCGAGCGGCGACTTCTACGCGTGGACGGTCGTCCAGCGGCTCGGACACGGCGAGGACGGGCTCGTCCGCGCGGGCTGCGCGCTTTACACCACCGACGCCGAAGTCGAGCGCCTGCTCGAGGCCGTCGCCGAGTCGGCGGCGGGCGCCTAGCCGTCTAGTCGATCCGCTCGAGCTGCACGATGCCGCCGAGGCGGCGGAGCTCCTCGCGCTTCTCCGGCGACGCGAAGCGGCCGAGGAGCTTCCAGAGCCAGGCGCCGCGCGGCGCGCGGCCGATCCGCAGCCCTTCCTCGAAGGTGGACCGGAACTCCCGCTCCCGCCAGCCGTAACTCTCGAAGAAGCGGGCCCCCGAAGCCGGCGCGAACCGGAGCGGTGCCCGCGCGGCGTCGAGCGTGGAGCCCCAGCGCTTGTTGAGCATCGTCAGCAGCCGCGGCGTGACGAGGTCCGTCAGCCAGCCGCGGAAACTCGGGACCGCGTGCAGGTCCGTCGCGAGGGCCGCGACGTCGTCGTCCGCGAGGTAGATCAGGAGGCCCTCGGAGAGGACGAGCGCGCGGCGCGATCGGGCCCCGAGGCGCGCGAAGAGGGCGCGTCGCTCCGCCGCGCGTGTCAGGTCCGCCGCCTCGGCCTCGTACGCGCAAACGGTCCTTTCGCCCGCGAGCGCCTCGACCTTGTAGCGGAGCATGCCGGGCAGATCCACGTCCACCCAGCGCACGGCCTCCGGGAGCGGCATCCGCCAGGGACGGGCGTCGAGCCCCGCGGCCAGGTTGACGATCGTGTCCACGCCGTCCTTCTCGATCGCCCGGAGGACGAGCTCGTCGAAAACGGTCGTGCGCACGACCATCGGCCACAGGCCCGACCGGAAGCCCGGCATCGTCTTCGCGATCGCCTCGCCCCGCTCGCCGGCCAGCCGCCGGGCATAGGGGTCGCGGAAGCGGGCGTCCCGCCGCTCGGTTTCGAGGGCGCGGTAGAGCGCCACCCACCGGGCGGTGTCGCTGACGTTTTCGATGGCGGCCTTCGCCATTTCGCGGCCCGAGTCTACTCAAACGAGTCGACGGATAATCAGCCGGTGAAAGCCGTTCGCGTGGACGCTTCGGGCGGCGTCGCGGTGGTCGAAGTCGAGGAGCCGGCGATCGGCCCGGGGGAGGCGCTGCTGCGGACGCGGGTGGCCGGGATCTGCGGCTCGGACCTGCTCGGCTGGTACGTCCGCGGGAAGGCCGGCAGCATCCTCGGCCACGAGTTGTCGGGCGAAATCGTCGCGGTGGGGAAGGACGTCACCGCGTTCGCGCCCGGCGATCGGGTCGTGCCCCATCACCACGCGCCCTGCTTCGCCTGCCCCGAGTGCGCCGCCGGCCAGTACGTGCACTGTCCGGCGTGGCGCGCCTCGAGGCTCGATCCGGGCGGGATGGCCGAGCGCGTCCGGATCCCGGCGGAGAACCTGTCGCGCGACACGCTCCCGGTTCCCGACGGCGTCTCGCACGAGGCGGCGAGCTTCACCGAGCCGCTCGCCACGGTCGTCAAGGCGTTCCGGCGCGGCCGGTTCGCCGCGGGCCGCTCGTTCTTCGGCGTCGGGCTCGGCACGACCGGGCAGCTCGCGGGGCGCCTCGCGCGCGCCTCGGGCGCGTCTTTCGTCGGCGGCGCGGATCGCGTCGCCTCCCGTCTCGCGCTCGCGCTCTCGAGCGGCGCCGACGGGGTCGCCGACGTGGGCCGCGAGTCGCTCGCCGACGGGGCGCGGCGGCTCGGGGGCCCCCGCGGCTTCGACTTCGTCCTCGTCTGTCCCGGCAAACCCGACGTCCTCGCCGAGGCCGCGGGAATCGTGGCGCCCGGCGGGACGCTCCTCGTCTTCACGATGGCCGCGCCGGGGGAGTCGTGGGCGGTGGACCTGAACCGCCTGTACTTCCGCGAGATCGCGGTGATTCCGTCGTACTCCTGCGGTCCGGACGACACGCGCGAGGCGCTCTCGGCGATCGCGAGCGGCCGCGTCGCGGTCGACGATCTCGTCTCGCACCGCTTCCCGATCGAGGCGGCGCCCGAGGCGTTCGCCCGCGCGCGGGAGCCGGAAGGCTCCATGAAGGTCGTGCTCGCGTTTTGAAGTCCCGGCTCGACGTCCTGCTCGTCGCCCGGGGGCTCGCGCCGACGCGCGAGAAGGCGCAGGCCCTGATCCTCGCCGGGCGCGTGGCGGTCAACGGGCAGCCCGCGACGAAGGCGGGCGCGGGGGTGGCGGACGACGCGGCGATCGCCGTGGCCGAGCCGCCGCACCCCTACGTGTCGCGGGGCGGCGTGAAGCTCGCCGCGGCGCTCGATCGTTTCGCGCTCGACCCGGCGCGACGGGTCTGTCTCGACGTCGGCGCCTCGACGGGCGGCTTCACCGACTGCCTGCTCCAGCGCGGCGCGGCCCGCGTCTACGCCGTGGACGTCGGGCGCGGCCAGCTCGACGCGAAGCTGCGCGCCGACCCGCGCGTCGTCGTGCGCGAGAAGGTCAACGCGCGCTCGCTCTCGGAGGCCGACGTGCCCGAGACGGTCGCCCTCGCCGTCGTCGACGTGTCGTTCATCTCGTTGAAGCTCGTCCTGCCGGCGGTCGCCAGGCGGGTCGAGCGGGGCGGCGCGCTCGTCGTCCTCGTCAAACCTCAGTTCGAGGCCGGGCGGGGCGAGGTGCCGCGGGGCGGCGTGGTCCGCTCGGAGGCCACGCGCCGGCGCGTCGTCGAGGAAGTCGAGCGCGCCGGCCGCGAGCTCGGCCTCGAGGTCCTCGGCGTGATCCCGTCGCCCATCCGGGGGGCGCGGGGCAACGAGGAGTTTCTGCTCGGATTTCGTGTAAATTGAGCCGGATGAAGGGGTCGCGGGCGTCGTCGTCGAAGTTTCGGCGCGTCGGCATCGTGGCGAAAATGGGGTCGGCGTCGGCGGCGGACCTCGCGGCCTCGCTCGAGAAAGCCCTGCGCCGCCGGGGCCGCCGCGTGGTCCTCGACGCCGAGACGGCGGCGCAGCTCGGGCGCTCGGATGGGGAACCGCGGGCCCGGATCGCCCGGGAGACCGACCTCGTCTTCGTCCTCGGCGGCGACGGGACCCTGCTCTCCGTCGCGCGCAGCGCGCCCTCGGGCACCCCGCTGCTCGGCGTCAACCTCGGGACGCTCGGCTTCCTGTCGGGCCTCGCGCGCCGGGAGCTGATGCGGCGGCTCGGCGAGGTCCTCTCGGGCCGGTTTCGCGAGGACCGCCGCCGCCGGATGGACGTCACGATCGGGCGGGGTCCGCACCACGGCACGTACCGGGTGTTGAACGACGCGGTGCTCAACCGCGAGGCGCTCGCGCGCATCTCGACGTTCACCGTCGCGCTCGACGGGAGGCCGGTCGCCGAGTTCCGCGCCGACGGCGTGATCATCTCGACGCCGACCGGCTCGACCGCCTACAACCTCTCGGCGGGCGGGCCGATCCTCCATCCGGCGCTTCCCGCCGTCGTCATCACCCCGATCTGCCCGCACTCGCTCGGTCAGCGGCCGCTCGTCGTGTCGGACACGACGCAGATCCGCCTGCGCGTGCTCGGACCCGAACGCCGGGACGGCGGCGTCTACCTGACCCTCGACGGCCAGGAAGGGTTTCCGGTGCTCCCCGGCAGCCCGATGGAGATCAAGTCGAGCAACTCTCCGGTCACGCTCCTGCGCCCGGCGGAGCTGGATCATTTCGACCAGCTCGCCGGAAAGTTGTCCTGGGGCATCTGATCCTCCCGGTCCATGGCGGGTGACGAGACGCGCGACCGCCCTCCCGAAGAGGCGCCTCACGAAGCGCAGCGGCTCTCGACCGCCCGCCTCTTCCTGATCGTCGTCGTCTTCCTCGGCCTGGCGGCCTACGCCATCTGGAATTCGGACCGCTTCCAGTCGCTCATCCAGGGCGTGTCGGAGCAGCGCCTTTCGGAGATCCTCCAGCGGCCGGTCAGTTTCCGCCGCGTCGACTTCCAGGTGTTCCCGCCTTCGGTGCACCTGGCGGACGTTCGCGTGGGCAACGACCCCCGCGCGGCCGACCAGCCGCTCCTCGAGGCGGAGGAGCTCACGATCGGCGGCGGCGTCTCGGTGACCGGCGGCGAGCTCCGCTTCGGCCGCGTGCGCGCCGTGCGGCCGCGCTTCGCGCTCGTCCAGTTTCCCGACGGCTCGTGGAACCTGCCGCCCGGATTGTCGCGGCCGTCCGGAAAGGGCGGCCTCTCGGTCCGGATCGGGGAGCTCGTGGTTTTGAACGGCGTCTTCGACTTCGAGGGAAAGCGCACGGGCATCGACGGCCGGCTGGAGGGTTTCGCGGCGGAGCTCGCGGCCCTTCCGGGCAACCAGTACCGCGGGACCTTCGCGTGCCGCCGTGCGACCGTGCGCCTTCCGGGCGACGAACCGTTCGAGTTCGGGGTCGACCTCGCGTTTCGCCTGGGGTCGAGCGCGGGGCTCCAGATCGACTCCGTGCGCGTCGACGGCGACTTCGGCGAGCTGCGGGCCGCGGGCTCGATCGAGAACCTGAAGGATCCGGGGCTGCTGCTTCGCGTGTCGGCCGACCTGCACGTCGCCGAGGTCGAGCGCCTGTTCCATTCGGGCCTCGGGTTCGCCGGCGACGCGGCGCTGGAAGCGCAGCTCTCGATTCCGTCCGCCGGGGGCTTCCGGATCACCGGCCACCTCTCGGTTCCTCAACTCGACGCGAAGGGTTTTCCGATCGAAGGGCTCGCCGCGAGCGTGCTGGCGAGGCCGGACGCCCTGATCGCCCGCATCGAGAAGGGCCGGTACGCGGGGGGCGATCTGTCGGGGGTCTATCGGATCGAGAACCTCGCGGGAGGCGGCAGGCCGCAGCCGATGACGCTCGCCCTCGACGGCAAGGGCATCTCGGTCGAGCGCTTCTTCGCCGACATCCATCTGCCGGGGACCGGGCTCTCGGGCTCGGCCACGCTCGCGACGACCCTTCGGTGGTCGGAGGGCGGCATCGACCGCGCCAACGGCGCCGCGCGCCTGGCGATCGACCCGGGACCGGCGGCCTCGCTGGTCCGCGGGCGGTTCGGCGTGCCCGTCGGCGGCGGCGGCGCGCTGACCGTCGTGGACGGACGCATCGGCTTCGAAGGGG
This sequence comes from Thermoanaerobaculia bacterium, assembly GCA_035506175.1. Taxonomy (GTDB): domain Bacteria; phylum Acidobacteriota; class Thermoanaerobaculia; order UBA5066; family Gp7-AA6; genus DAHUXD01. Next base: position 45,086 of record DATJPZ010000101.1, read on the forward strand.
CCGAGTTCCGGTTTCCCGTCTCCACCCTCGAGGTGACGGGAGGGCTGCGGATCGGCGAGTGGCTGCCGGACTTCGACTTTCACCTGCGGGCGCGCGATCTCGCCGAGGTCGACCGCCTCTTCCAGAACTTCCAGGCCGCCTCGGGCAGCACGCCCTCGCCGCTCGGCTTCGGCGGCAGCGGCGAGATCGAGGGGCACATCGCGAAATCCTGGGGAGATCCTGACGTCTCGGCCCGCTTCTCGGCGGAGAACGCCCGCTACGGCGGCGTCCTTTTCGGCAGCGTCCGGGGCGCGACCGACATGCACGACGGCGCGTTCGTGTTTCACCCGCTGCGCGTCTACGAGGGAAGCGCGACGATCTCGCTCGAGGGGACGGCGCGCTTTCGGAAAGACCCGGCGCGCCCGACGCTCGACTTCGTGCTGACGGCCAAGTCGTACCCCGTGACGCGCCTGATGCAGTACCTCGACCTCGACTATCCGATCGAGGGCAACCTCACGGGCAGCTTCCCGATCGCGGGCACTCCGCCCGAGGACGTGACGGGCAGCGGCACGGCGGCGCTCGAGGACGCGGTTCTGTGGGGTCAGAAGGTGCCGCGCATGACGGGGCGGATGGCGCTTTCGCCGGGGAACTTCGAGATCGACGACCTGCGCGCCGAAATCGGCGGCGGCATGGTGGGCGGCCGGATCGCGATCGCGTACCGGCAGAAGAGCTTCGAGGCGAAGGCGGCGGGAGACGGCGTGGCGCTCGAGGCGATCGCCGGTCTCGAGGGTTTCACGCGCGACGTCAACGGCCGCGTGTCGTTCGAACTCTCCGGCTCCGGCACGTTCAGCCGCCCGGATCTGGCCGCGTCGGCCCGGCTGTCGGACGCGACGTTCTACGGGCACGCGATCCCGGAGGCGCTCTCGCCCCGTCTCTCCGTGCGCGTCACCCATGGCGTCGTGGACGCGTCGGCGTCCGTGCCCGATCACTGGAGCCTGACCGCGCGCGGCGACGCGGGCGCCACTCCCGTGGTCCTCGACGTGGGCGTGGACGCGCGCGACCTGCCGTCGCTCCTGCTCCTCACGCCGGCGGCGCTGCCGGCCGCCGACGGCGGCGCGATCGCCGCGCACGGCCGGCTGACGCTCCCGGCGGCCGGGGGGGAGGGCCCGAAGGGCCGCTTCACCGTGACGGAGGCGCGCCTCGACGCCCCGGATCGGCGGGGCGTGGTCGCGAGCGCCGGCGACTTCACGGTCTCGGCCGACGCGGGACGGGTCGTCGTGGACGGGCTGCGCGTGGTCGGCGAAGGCGTCGACCTCAAGGTCTCGGGAGCCGTCGGCCTCGCGGCGGACAAGCGGACGCTCGAGGGCCGCGTCACCGGATCGGCCGACGCCTCGGTCCTCGCGCTCGTGGCGCCGGATCTCGGGCTGGCGGGGCGCTTTCTCGTCGACTTCGGGGTTTCGGGCGACGCGGCCGCGCCCTCGTGGAGCGGCGGAATCCGCCTGGAGAACGGCCGGTACCGGGCCGCCGGCTACTCGTTCGAGGACATCGAGGGGTCCCTGCGCCTGGTCGGCAGCACGGGGGAGCTGGAGGGCCTGCGCGCGAAGGTCGCCGACGGCGAGGCGCTTCTCTCGGGGAGCTTCCGGTTCGAGGGCACCACGCTCAAGGACTTCCGCCTCGTCGCGCAGGGCCGCCGGCTCTCCGTGCGGGCCGTGCCGGCGCTCCGCCTGACCGTCGACGCCGACCTCGTCGCGACCGGCAACGAGGCGGGCAACCAGCTCCGCGGCGAGGTCACGCTGCTGCGCGGCACGTATTCCAAGGACGTCGAGGTGACGCTCTCGGACCTGCTCGAGCGCGCGCGGCCGACGGGCGCGCTCGCGGCGCGGGAGCCGTGGAAGGAGCGGACGACGCTCGACGTGCGCATCGTCTCGGCGGCGGCACTCGAGGTCCGCAACAACCTCGCGCGCCTGTCCGGGACGGTGGACCTGCGCGCGCGCGGCACGCTGGCCGATCCCGCGCTGCTCGGCCAGGTGATCCTGGACGAGGGGGGGCGCGTCGTCTTCAGCGACATCCGCTACGAGATCGAGGCGGGCACGCTGACGTTCTCGAACGCGGCCCGCATCGCGCCGTTCGTCGACATCCGCGCGCGGGCGGAGGTCAAGGGCTACAACCTCGTGGTCCTCCTGGCCGGGACGTGGCCCCGCATCTCGGCCAACTTCACGTCCGACCCGCCGCTCGCCAACGACGCGATCCTGGGGCTGCTGCTCTCGGGTTCGCCCCCGGACACGCGCAATCCGACCGACACGGCCAACCAGCTCGTCTCGGCCGCGGGCGGCGCGGTCGCCGGTGCCGTGACCAGCGGTGTGCGAGAACAGACGCGCCGGCTTTTCAAGCTCGACCGCTTCCAGATCGACCCGGTGTTCACCGGCAGCCAGATCACGACGGTGCGCTCGACGATCGGGAAGCAGATCACGCAGGACCTTTCCGTGACGTCCTCGATCGCGCTCGACTCGAGCAAGGAGCCGATCGTGCGCGTCGAGTGGCAGGCCACCAACGACATCCTCGTGCAGCTGATCCGCGACGAGAACGGCATCCTCTCGATCAGCGTGCGCCGGCGTCAGCGCCTGTGAGGCGCGCGCGGTGGGCAGGGCTCGCGCTCGGCGTCCTCGGCGCCGCGGCGGCGGCCGCTCAGGCTCAGGCTCCGGCGCCGAGGCCGGGGCTTTTCGGCCGCCCGGTCGAGTCGGTCGCCTTCGTCTGCGACGGTCCGGCCGACGCGCGCGAAATCGGAAACCTCGTCGCCTTCCGCGTCGGCCGCCCCCTTTCCGAGGACGACACCGCGTCGACGATCCAGAACCTGTTCGCCACGCTCGATTTCGCGAACGTCGCCGTCGCGGCCGAGCCGGCGCCCGGGGGCGGCGTGGCCGTGGTGGTCTATCTGTGGCGCTCGTACCGCGTCGGGAGCATCGCCTTCGAGGGGCGCGCCCGCCTCTCGCGCGAGGACCTGCGGCGGGCCGTGCCGCTCCAGGAGCGCGGCCCGTTCAACGCGTCGGCGCTGGCCGAAGGGGCGAGCGCTCTCGAGCGCAAGCTCGCGAGCGAGGGTTACATCCACGCCGCGGTGAGCCCCGAAGTCGACTTCGACGCCGCGACGTTCACGGCTCAGGTCGTGTACCGGATCGACGCGGGGGTTCGCGCCGGCCTCGGCCCGCCGTTCTTCGACGGCGACACGGCCCCTTTCACCGCCGAAACGCTGACGCAGAAGCTCCGGTGGAAGCCGGGAAAGCCGTGGCGGGAGACGCCCGCGCGCAACGCCGCGGATCGTCTCCGCAAGTTCCTCCTCGAGCAGGGGCATTTCCGCGCCCAGGTCGAGCTCATCGCGTCGGAGCCGACCGAGGACGGCGCGGCGGTGCGGCCGGTCTATCGCGTCGCCGTCGGCCCGGCCTTCGAGATCGCCGCGGTGGGGATCAAGGAAAAGACCGTCCGGAGCGAGCTGTTGACGCTCCTCGACGCGCAGACGTTCGACGAGGACCTCCTCGAAGAGTGGGTCGACGCGACGCGCGAGGGTCTGCAGCGCCGCGGCCGCTACCGGGCTTTCGTCGAGGCGAAGATGGAGGGCAAGGACCCGGTGACGGTGCGCGTGAGCGTCGTCGAGGGGGACAAGTTCGCGGTCGGCCGGATCGCCTTTTCCGGCAACGCGTCGGTTTCGGACGACGCGCTCCGGGACCTGATCGTCACGCGCGAGAAGGGGCTCCCGCTGATCCAGAACGGCTACCTCCTCGACGGCGAGCTCGCCAAGGACGCCGACGCGATCCTCGGCTACTACCAGACGCATGGGTGGATCGACGCGAAGCTCGACAAGCCGGCGGTCACGGCCGAGACCGGCCGGCCGGACCGCCTCGATGTCGCCTTCACCGTCGTCGAGGGCCCCCGCGTCTTCGTCGCGAGCCGCAAGGTCGAAGGCGCGGAGCACCTGACGGAGGCCGAGATCGACGCCGCGGTTTCGATCCGCGTCGGCGAGCCGTTCAACCCGAGCGCCGTCCGCCAGGACGCCGCGTCCCTGACGACGCGCTACTGGAACACGGGCTGGCGGGAGGCCGCGGTGCGCGACCACTGGACGCTCTCCGCGGATCGGACGAAGGTCGAGGTGCTCTTCACCGTGGACGAGGGGATGCGGAGCTTCTTCGGCAAGACGATCGTCCGCGGCAACGCGGTGACCGAGATGAGCCGGATCACGCGCCAGATCGCCTGGAAGGAGGGCGAGCCCTACTCCGAGGAAAAGATCGCCGACACGCAGCGCAACCTCGCGCGCACGGGCGTCTTCCGGTCGATCGAGGTCCGTCCCCAGCCGGCCGACCCGGACGACCAGGAGCACACGATCGACGTCGACCTGACCGAAGCGCGCCGCCTCTCTCTCCTCTACGGCGTCGGCTACCAGTACGCGCCCGGCGCGACGGACCCCAACGACCCGTTCGCCACGGCGGGGGTGACTTACCGGAACCTGTTCGGCCGCATGCAGTCGGCGTCGATCGAGGTGCAGTACGCGCCGGTCTCCGGCCGCGGCTACGTGGTCGCGAACTTCCTCGAGCCGTACCTGTTCGACAGCGACTTTCCGCTGACGATCGCCGCCTTCGCGAGCCGCGAGCCGATCCAGGACGTGGACGTCGACCGGCTCGGCACCTTCATCGAGTCCGTGCGGCTCTTCGGCCACCTGCGCGTCGGGCTGCGGTACTCGTACCAGTACATCGCGCCGACCAATCCTCAGGATCTCTCGACGATCGTGCTCGAGAAGTACCCCCTGTCGGCGTTTCCGATCCGCCAGTCGGCCGTCGTCCCGAACCTCTTCTACGACCGGCGCGACGACGTGCTCGACCCGCACCAGGGGTACTACCTGTCGGTCGCCGGCGGGTACGCGTTCCCGTTCCTGACGGCCGACGCGCAGTACGGCAAGGTGTCGGGTCAGGCGGCGCACTTCTGGAGTCTCTTCGGCGGGGTGCTCGGCGCCTCGTTCCGCGCCGGCGCGATCTATCCCTACGGGCCGGTCGACACCGTTCCGATCGCCGAGAAGTTCTTCGCCGGGGGTTCGTCCACCGGGCGCGGCTTCGACACGAACCTGGAGGGCATCCCGGGCCTCACCGTCGACTACAACACGCAGGCGACGCTGGTGCCCAACGGCGGCACCAACGGCAGCTGCGCCACCACGTACCCGAACGCGCCCGACGCGGATCGCTACAACTGCAGCCCCGGGCCGCGCATCATCGGCGGCAACGGCTTCATGGCCTGGAGCCTCGAGTACCGCTTTCCGATCGCCGGCAACCTCGGCGTCTCGGTCTTCTACGACCTCGCGCAGGTCTGGGCCAGCGCCGGCGACATCAACTTTCACCTGGACACGTCCGACCGCGCGGGGCTCGTGCCCAACGCGAAGACGGGCCTGCGGCAGTCGATCGGTCTCGGCATCCACTACATGACGCCGATCGGGCCGCTGCGCCTCGAGGTGGGCCGTCCCATTCCCGAGCAGACCGTCGACTTCGCCGTCACGCGGACGCAGGACACGGACGGCAACGTGTGCAAGAGCTCGGATCAGCCGGGCTGTCAGCCGCTCGCGATCGGTTCGGTCAAGCAGACGGGCCGGATCTTCCTGTCGATTGGATATCCGTTCTAGGCAGGAAGCGAGCGTAGAATCCCGGCATGCCGCTCTTCGAGTACCGGTGCCGCGACTGCGGGAAGCGCTTCGAGGAGTTCGTCCTCGGCGACGCGAAGCCCCGCTGTCCCGGCTGTCAGGGCCGCAGGCTCGAGAAGCTGCTCTCGGTCTTCGCCGTCTCGGCCGGATCCGGCGGATCGTCGGGCTCGAGCGAGCCGTCCGGCGGCTGCGGGTCCTGCGGCGACCCCCGCGGTCCGGGCTCCTGCTCGATCAATTGACCGGGACGGCTCAGGGTCCGACGTCGTACGCGCAGAGCCGCGTCGCGCACTTTTCGTTCGAGAGCGTCTTCCCGCTCCACGCCGCGACGCGCGCGGCGACGTCCTCGCGCTCCCGGTAGCGCAGGACGAGCATCTTGTCGCCGGCGTGGAGGTCTTCCGGCCCCGCCGCCACGGCGACCGGCCGGTCCGTGTAGTACTCGAAGAGAGGCCCCTGGAACCACTGGTTGAGGGGCACGTCGGTCAGGGGAACGTAGACGAACCGCTCGAACCGGTCGTCCCGGAGCGACGCGAGAAACGCGACGTCCTCGGGCGTGCCCATCTGGTCGCGGAGGATCCCGGCATGGGCCGCCTGCGCCGCGCCGAGCAGCGAAGCGACGAGGAGCGTGACGGCGGCGAGCGCGGCGGCGCGCCCGCCGCTGCCGGCCGGCAGCGAGGCGACGAAGCCGGAGACGAGCGCGGACAGCGGCAGGCAGAAGAGGTATTGCCAGTAGACGTGGACGAAACTTCCCTGGCGAAACGCGGCGAGCCAGGCGACCGCGGCGGCGAGCGTCGTGAAGAAGAAGAGCGGCAGGAGGGCCGCGTCCGTGGCGGCGCCGGCGCGGCCCGCCCGAACCCACCGGACCCCGAGGAGCACGGCGAGGAGCAGCGCCACCACGAGCATCGGCGCGCCGAAGTTCTGGAGGGCATACTCGCGCTGGCGCTCCCACCACGCGCCCATCGCGACCGGCGCCGCCCGGGTGGCGAAGGCCCGGGCGAGGGTGTCGCGGGCCGCGCCGAGGCCGCGCTGCATCCAGGCCTCCCAGGCAGCCAGCGCCGCCGCTCCGGCGGCGCCGGCCGCCGCGGTGACGGCGAGCGCCTTGCCGAGCCGGGCATCCCGGCGGCGGCGCCAGAGGACGAGGAGCCCGACGGCGAGCGCGCCGGCCTCGAGCGCCGCCGTCCAGTGCGTCAGCCAGCAAGCCGCGACCGCGACGCCGTAGAGCGCGAGCCGGGCGCGGCCGCCGCGTCTGACGAACCCGGCGAGCGCGGCGAAGGTCCAGACGGCCGCGGCCATGCCGTCCGCCTCGTACTTGACGCAGGTCTGGTAGGTCGCAAAGAGGGGGAGGGCGGCGAGGACCGCGGCCCCGGAGAGCGCGGGCGCGATCTCGCCCGTCGCCTGGAGCAGGACGACGAAGAGGCCGGCGGCGATCGCGAAGGAGACGGCCGCGTAGAAGGCGCGCGAAGCCCGGGGCGCCGTGCCGGCGGCGCGCGAGAACTGCTGGAAGAGGGCTTTCACGAGGAAGGGATGGTCCGTGTAGTACGCGGGCTCGCCGCGCCGCACGCCCCAGGCCGCGTAGCGGTTCAGGGTCGCGCCGAACTGCGAGCGGAGGTCGCCGTTGCGATTGCCGCTGCGCGCCATGAAGGAGACGAAGGCATTGTCGTAGTCGTAGTGGAGGCGCGTGTCGAGGAAAGGGCGCTCGAACTTGCCGTGGCTCGTCCAGAGCTGGATCGCCAGCACGAGGGCGAGCGCCGCCGCGACGGCGGCCGCGGCCGGCGCCCCGCGGCTCGCTCCGCGGCGCTTCGGCCGCCCCGGGTCGGGCCGCTTCGTCACCGGGCGCTCAGCCGAGGGCGACGACGGGGGGCACGCCGGCGGGGCCCTCCGCGAGGCGGCGCTCCTCGAGCGCGAGCGCGGCGCGCAGGGGCTCGGGGTCGTCCTCGGAGGAAGCGGCGAGGTTGGTGAACGGCGCCTCGGCGAGCGCTTCGCGCCAGGCCAGCGCCGGCAGTCCGCCGGCCTGGAGGGCGCGGATCAGCTTGAGCGTCCGGAAGGCGTCGAACCAGGTGTGGAAGTGGCGCAGCATGGTGGGACCGTCGCCCGAGCGGGCGATGGCCTCGCGCAGCGCCGTGAAGGCGCCCATCTTCTCGAGGCTCTCGACGAGGAGCTCGGCGCGGAAAAAAGGGTTCTCGCGCGGGAGCTCCTCGAGAGCCGCCTCCAGGCGGCCGCCGGTCCGCGCGACCGCGGCCATCGCGCGGATCCAGGCCGCCAGGTGCGCGAAGGCGAGGGGATGGTAGAGCCGGAACCCCTGGAGCGCGCCGCGCTTCTCGAGCAGCTGCGAGAGCGCCTTGCCGGTACCGAAGGGGACGCGGTCCGAGACGCGGCCCTCGAGAAGAAACGGCGCGCCGGCCAGCCGCTCGATCGGGCCCACCTTGGCGAGCTTGTCGAGGACGTAGAAATCCTCGGCCGCGTTCTTCTTCGGAAAGCCGCGGACCGCGGCGTACGCGTCGGGCCGTACGGCGATGCAGCTGCCCATCGCCTCGTAGGCGTACGGCGAGCCAGCCCACGCCAGGCCGAGCACGTAGTAGCGAAGCGAGATCTCGTAGAGGCGCGCCGCGAGGGCCACGTTCGGGTCGGCGCTCAACCGGTGCTCGAAAAAGAAGATCGCCGCGGCCCGGTCGGCTTCGACCTTCTCGAGCTGGTCGAAGGCGTCGTTCGAGAGAACCGTGTCGGCGTCGGTGTTGAGGATCCAGGGCGCGGCGAGGCGGCCGCCCTGTCGGAGCCGCAGGACGAAGTCGTTGCCGATCTTGCGCGCGAGGCCCACGCCCTGGCCCTCGGGGAGAAAGCGCCCGGGCGCGGCGCGGTCGATCGCGACGACGGTCCCCTCGGGGTAGGCGAGCGCCGAGATCGGCGGGTCGGCGGCGATCTCGCGGGCCGACCGCGCGGTCTCCGCCAGCCGCGCGCTCGAGGTCCGATTGGCCTCGTGGACCGCCGGCGGCGAGTCGGCCCGCGCGTTGAAGACGACGACGATGAGCGTCTCGCCCCGCGGCCCGCGGGGCACCGACCCCAGGGTGTCGAAGAGGCTCTGCGTCTCGCCGTACGCCGGCACGACGACGGCGTGCCCGAAGGATCCCTCGAGCCGGTCCGCGTGGGCGGCCTCGGGCTCGGCGTGGCGGGCGAGGTAGCGGGCGACGGGCCTGTCGGGGCTCATGGCCCGGCAGTCTACAGGCCCGGCGGGACCGGATCAGTAGAGCGCGGCGCGCACGGGGAGCGCCCCGAGGACGCGGGCCTCGGCGTCGAGGATCTCGCCGAGGCGCGAGTCGGCGTCCGCCGCCGCGAAGTACTCGCGGGCGAGGTCGAGGTAGAGCTCGTGGTGGCGGACCTCGGAGCGCGCGAGCTCCCGGTAGAACTCGCGGAGCTCGCCCTCCGGCAGCGCGCCCGCCAGGAGCCCGAAGCGCTCGCAGCCCCGCGCCTCGACGACGGCGGCCGTCAGGAGGCGGTCGAGGAAATACGGCTCGCTCCCGTCGCGGAACCCGGCCGACAGGCGCCGCAGGTACTCGCTCTTCGCGTCGGGGCCGAGCCGCAGGCCCCGCCCGGCGATCCACCGGTTCACGGCGCGGAAATGCTGGAGTTCCTCGACCGCGAGGTCGATGCACCGGCGCACGAGCTCGGCCCGGTCGGGGTAATGCGCCACGAGGGCGAGCGCCGACGCGGAGGCCTTCCGCTCGTTGGCGGCATGGTCGAGGAGGAAGGCGTCGAGGTCGGCGAGCACGGCCGCGGTCCACTCGGGCCGCGTCGGGACGCGGAGGAGCACGAAGGGCCTAGCCGCCGCTGACGGCCGGGAGGATGGCGATCTCGGATCCGTCGGGCACGCGCGTCGCCAGGCCCGCGACGTCGCGGATGTTCGTCTCCGCCACGAAGACGTTCACGTGCGGCCGCACGTCGCCGCGCTCCGTCAGGATGCGCTCCCGAAGGCCCGGGTGGACCGCGCCGAGCGCGTCGAGGGCCTCGGCGACGGTCTGCGGCGAGCCGTCGAGCGAAACGGCGGCGCGGCCGCCGGAAAAGGCCAGCAGGGGACCGGGGATCAGGAAGCACACCGCCATCAGGCCGCCCGCCTCGCTTTCGTCGCCCTCCGGCGCGGCCGGGCGGCGCGCGCGTGGACGCGCACGTTCTCCGCGGTCGCCGCCTTGACGCAGACGATCGGCGGCAGCCCTTCGTGGAGGAGCTGCCAGCTCCGCCCCTCGTCCCGGGAGCCGTAGAGTTTTCCGCTCCGGGTACCGAAGAAGATGCCGGCGGGGTCGAACGCATCCACCGCCATGGCGTCGCGGATGACCGTTTCGAGGGCGTCCTTCTGCGGGAGTCCCCGGGTCAGCGGCTTCCACGACGCCCCGGCGTTCTGCGTGCGGTAGACGCGCAGCTTTCCGTCCGGCGTGCAGCGGAACATGTCCGAGTGGAGCGGCACGATGTACGCGGTGTCCGGGTCCTGCGGGTGGATGCCCATGCAGAAGCCGAAGTCCGACGGCACGCCGTTGGCGATGTCCTTCCAGCTGTCCCCGCCGTCATCCGAGCGGTAGAGGCCCCAATGGTTCTGGAGAAACAGGCGGCCCGGCTTCGCGCGATGCTGGACGACCTTGTGTACGCACTGCCCGAATTCCGGGTTCGGGTCGGGGAAGTATTCCGCGCGCACGCCCCGGTTGCGCGCCTGCCAGGTCTTCCCGCCGTCGTCGGAGCGGTAGACGCCGGCGGTCGAGATGGCCACGGTGATTCGTCCCGACCGCGAGGGATCGACGAGGATGGTGTGGAGACAGAGGCCGCCGCCGCCCGGCTGCCACTTCTCCCGATGCGGATGTCCCCAGAGGCCCTGGTTGAGTCTCCAGGTCGCGCCCGCGTCGTGCGACTCGAAGAGCGCCGACGGCTCGACGCCGCAGTAGAGGGTGTCCGGCTCCGAGGCGCGGCCGGGCATGACCTGCCAGATGTTTTTCAGGGCGGCGCCGGAGGCTTCGGGGAAGCGCACGAGCGGCGTCTCGGGGCGCTCCCAGGTCTTTCCGAAGTCGTCGGTCCACGCGAGCTCGGCGCCCCAGTGCATGCTCGAGGGCGAAGCCCAGATCCTCTTCCGGCCGGCCCGCGCGTCGAACGCCGCGCCGTAGACCGACGAGCCGGGGAAGAACGGCCCGGCCATCGACCACCGGCGGCGGTTCGGGCGGGATCCGAGAAGAAAGAGTCCCTTCATCGTTCCGACGAGCAGAATCGCGTCGCCGTTGCGGAGGGAGAGCGGGGCGGAGGCGGGCGTCTCGAGTTTCCTGGCCGGCATGAGAGAAGTCTACGGGAAAAAACGCGATCAGTTTCCCTCGAGTGCGAGCCAGCGCTCCCAGACCTCCTCGACCTGCCGCCGCAGCGCCTCGGGCGAGCCGTCGTTGACGATGACCTCGTGCGCCCGGCGGGCCGCCTCTTCGGGCGCGATCTGGGCGGCGAGGCGCCGGCGGGCGTCCTCCTCCGTGCCGCCGCGCGCGATCCACCGCTGGATGCGCGTCTGCTCGGGCGCGACGACGAGGAGGACGCGGTCGTACTCGCCTTCGGTCCCGGTCTCGAACAGGAGGCTCGCCTCGCAGACGGCCACGCGCGCGCCCGCCCAGGCGGCCTGGCCGAAGCGCCGCTCGCGCTCCTCGCGGACGATCGGATGGATGCGGGCCTCGAGGGCGTGCCGCTTGCCGGGATCGCGGAAGACGATCTCGGCGACGCGCACCCGGTCGACCGCGCCGTTCTCGTCGAGCACCGCCGCGCCGAAGAGATCGCGGGCGGCGCGCTCCGCGGCGCCCCCGGGGCGGTACAGGTCGCGGACGAGCTCGTCGGCGTCGAAGACCGCCGCGCCGCGGTCGGCGAGCATCCGTCCGACCGTGGACTTGCCGGAGGCGAGGCCTCCCGTCAGGCCGACGCGCAGCATTCAACCATTCCCTCACCTCCGGCGGGGGGAGAAGACGGAGTGAGGGTGTTGGTCAACGTCCCGCTCCCGACACGATCTGTCCGCCCTTCATCACCCAGTCGACCTTCTTCAGGACGCCGACGTCGGCGAGCGGATCGCCCGCGACCGCGACGAGGTCCGCGTACGCGCCTTTCTCGGCGACGCCGATCTGGCCCGTCAGGCCGAGGAGCTCCGCCGCGTTGGACGTCGCGGTGCGAATCGCTTCGAGCGGGGACAGGCCGAGGCGCACCTCGTGGCCGAACTCTTCGGCCTGGTTCAACTCGGTCCACGGGAAGCCGCCGGCGTCGGTGC
>DATJPZ010000102.1:0-32062 GCA_035506175.1 Thermoanaerobaculia bacterium
TCGAAGTAGGCGCCCTCGTCGTGGGTGTCGATGATGGGCTGGCCGTTCGCGTCGCGCCGGAAGAGGAAGAACTCCGCCTCGGGACCCGTGACCATCGTGTAGCCGAGGGCCGACGCCTTGTCCATCTGCTTGCGCAGGGCCATGCGCGGGCAGCCGGCGAAGGGCGCTCCGTCCGGGACGTAGACGTCGCAGATGAGGCGGCCGACCTTCTCGCCGGCCTTGTGGGCCCAGGGGTAGATGGCGAAGGAATTCAGATCGGGCACGAGGTTCATGTCGGACTCTTCGATCCGGGTGAAGCCCTCGATCGAGGAGCCGTCGAACTGGATCTCACCGTCGAGCGCCTTGGAGAACTGCGAGCTCGGCAACTCGACGTTCTTGATGACGCCGAAGATGTCGGTGAACTGCAGGCGCATGAAGCGGACGTTCTCCGCCTCGCACACCTTGAGAATCTCGGTCTTGGAAAGACCCGGACCCGCCGCGTCGAACTTCAGAACCTTCGCCTTTGCCATGCCGCCTCCCTTTTTTTGACCTTGCGGCAGGATTTTATGGTCAAATTCGCAGAAATCAAGGTCCAATTCGGCACTTTGACGTCAGATTTTGGCCTTTTATGCACATTTTCGTGTGCACACGACTCATACCTCCGTCGGGCGGGGTCAACGCTGAATTCCTGAATCGGCGCTGACGAATTCAGGATTTCAGCGTTGACCCCCACCTCGAACTCAGGGCGGGCCGCTAGAATCGGTCCATGCCGGACGGACGCTGGCCGACCCGCGACGAGGCGCGCGCGCTGCTCTTCGAGTTCACGCAGTCCGACGCCCTCCGCAAGCACGGGCGCGCCGTCGAAGAGGCGATGCGCGCGTGCGCGCGGCGCGCCGGCGTGACCGACGCCGCCGAGATCGAGCGCTGGGGCATCGTCGGCATGCTGCACGACTTCGACTACGAGCAGAACCCGACCGAGGACACGCACCTCCACGTGGGTGGCAGGATCCTCAGGGAGCGCGGGTACGCCGAGGAGATGGTTTCGACCATCGAATCCCACGCCGACTACATGAAGATTCCGCGGGACACACCGATGAAGAAGGCCATCTACGCCTGCGACGAGCTCGTGGGCTTCATCGGCGCATGCGTGAAGGTCCGGCCGACGAAGAAGATCGCCGACCTCCCGGCCTCTTCCGTCGTCAAGCGTCTGAAAGACAAGGCCTTCGCCCGCTCGGTGGACCGGTCCTACGTCTACGGCGGGGCCGAGGCCGTGGGCGTCCCCCTGGAGGAGCACATCGGCTTTCTGATCGAAGCTTTGAAACCGATCGCCGACGAAATCGGCCTCTAGTGGTATAAATGGTGTCTCCCGTTTCGACCAACTTGCTCCCAGGAAAGGACTTGCCGCCATGAGCACCGTCGCGACGATCTCTCCCCGGGCGATTCGCGCGAAATCGATCGCGCGGGACCTGTCGGGTGAGGAGCTGCGCGCCCTCGCGCGTTCGGGCGAGAAGACGACCGAGTACGGCTCCCCCGTCTACGCCACCCGGATCAAGAACCGTTCGGCCAAGAAAACCTACATCGTCGCCGACGTGAAGGTCGGCGTCATGCAGCAGTCGATCGACCCGGCACCGGCACTCGAGAAGATCCGCGAGGTCCAGGAAAAGCTCGCGACGATGGACCTGATCCAGGTCGACCGGCGGATGGGGATGAGCCACGAGGTGCCGATCCACTGCCGCCTCTTCGTGCCCCGCGAGTACGCCCGAATCGCGTACATGTGGCACAACATGCTCTTCCCGTCGAAGTCGAGCCAGGAGCCCGACTTCATCTCCGTCTACGTGCCGGACTGGCCGGAGACGATGATCTTCTGCGACGTCGAGCAGGGCTACACGTACATTCTCGGCACCGACTACCCGGGCGAAGCGAAGAAGTCGATGCTCCGCCAGGCGATGTACTGGATCAAGCGCAAGGGCGGGCTCGGCCTCCACGCCGGGTCGAAGATCCTGCGCGTGCTCGGCCCGGACGGCGAGCTGCGCGACGTCGGCTTCCTGCTCTTCGGCCTCTCCGGTACCGGCAAGACGACGCTGACGCTCCACGACCACGGCCTGCACGAACCCGAGAAGGCGATCATCAAGCAGGACGACGTCGTCCTGCTGACGCACGACGGCCGCGCCTTCGGCACGGAGGACGGCTTCTACATCAAGACCGAGGGGCTCGAGCCCTCCCAGACGGTCCTCTGGGGCGCGGCGACGCACCCGACCGCGGCCTACGAGAACATCACGGTCGCGGCCGACGGCAAGGTGGACTTTCTCGACACGTCGCTGACCTCGAACGGCCGCGGCGTCGTGCTGCGCCGCTTCATCAAGGGCACCGGCGACGGCATCGACCTCGAGAAGGCCAACAAGATCGTCTTCATCACGCGGCGCAACGACGTCGTCCCGGTCTGCGCGCGCCTCTCCTCCGAGCAGGCCGCGGCCTACTTCATGCTGGGCGAGTCGATCGAGACCTCCGCGGGCGATCCGACCAAGGCCGGCCAGGCCAAGCGCGAGGTCGGCACGAACCCCTTCATCGTCGGCCCCGAGGCGGACGAGGGCAACCGCATCCTCCAGATCCTCCGGGCGAACCCGGACATGCAGGCCTACATCCTGAACACGGGCTCGGTGGGCGCGAAGGCCGGCTCCGCGGGCGAGAAGATCACGATCAAGGTCTCGACGGAGATCATGAAGCAGATCGCCCGGGAAGGGATCCGCTGGGAGAAGGATCCCGATTGGGGCTACGACGTCCCCAAGGACGTGCCGGGAATCGATCTCGCCAGGTACGATCCGCGGAAGCACTACACGGCGGACGAGTACAAGGCCCTGATCGACAAGCTGCGCGCCGAGCGCCGCGAGTGGCTCTCGAAGTTCCCGGGACTCGATCCGGTCATTCCAAAGGCGGTCGAAAAGACGCAGGCCTGAAAGCCGAAGCGTCGTTTCGAGGATGCGCAGGCCCGACTCGCGGACTGCCGCTTTCCGTAAGCCGACTTGGTCGCCGCGGGACCTGCGGCCGGAGCTCCCTGTGCCGACTTCACCCCGCTCTCGTTTGAAGCGGCCCGCCGCGGCTATTCTCCCAGGTAGGCTTCCTTGACCTTGGGGTTGGCGGCGACTTCGGCGGACGTGCCGGACAGCGCGACCCGCCCGGTCTCGAGCACGTAGGCCCGATCCGAGTGGCGGAGCGCCGCGTTCGCGTTCTGCTCGACGAGCAGCACCGGGACGCCGGCGCGGTGGATCTCGCCGATCG
Source organism: Thermoanaerobaculia bacterium (assembly GCA_035506175.1). GTDB lineage: Bacteria > Acidobacteriota > Thermoanaerobaculia > UBA5066 > Gp7-AA6 > DAHUXD01. The sequence goes on from DATJPZ010000102.1 coordinate 3,256, forward strand.
CCTCGAAGATCGCGTGAACGACGATCGGCGCCAGGCCGAGCGACGGCTCGTCGAGGAGGAGAACGCGGGGCTTCGACATCAGCGCGCGGCCGATGGCGAGCATCTGCTGCTCGCCTCCCGACAGCGTGCCCGCCGTCTGCTGAATCCGCTCCTTCAGGCGCGGGAAGAGCGCGTAGACCTTCTCGAAGTCCGCCTTGACGCCGCCGTCGCGGCGCGCGTATGCCCCCATCTCGAGGTTCTCCTGCACGGAGAGGTTCGCGAAGACGATGCGCCCCTCGGGAACGAGGACGAGCCCGTCGCGGACGAGCTTGTGCGTCGGGATCCCGGCGGCGGACCCGCCGCGGTAGCGGATCTCGCCGCCCGCCGTCCGCACCAGCCGCATGATCGCCCGGAGCGTCGTCGTCTTGCCGGCGCCGTTGGCCCCGATGAGCGTCACGATCTCGCCCTCCGAGAGCGTGAGCGACACGCCCTTCAGCGCTCCGATCGCGCCGTAAGAGACCGAGAGGTCCTTGACCTCGAGGATCGGGCTCATGCGCCCCCCAGGTAAGCCTCGATGACCTTCGGATCGCGCTGGATCTGGGCCGGCGGCCCGATCGCGATCGTCGACCCGTAGTCGAGCACGTGGACCGTCTCGCAGATGCCCATGACGACGCGCATGTTGTGCTCGACGAGCAGGATCGCCATGCCGAACTGGTCGCGGATCCAGCGAATCAGGTCCATCAGCTCCGTCGACTCGTGCGGGTTCATCCCCGCCGCGGGCTCGTCGAGGAGCAGCAGGCGCGGCGCCGTCGCCATCGCCCGGGCGATCTCGAGGCGCCGCTGGCTGCCGTACGGCAGGTTCTTCGCCTTCTCGGCGGCGAGGTGGTCGAGCTTGAAGATCTTCAGGAGCTCGAGGCTCTCGCGCCCGACGCGCTCCTCTTCTTCGCGGTGGGCCGGCGTGCGCAGGACCGCCGTCGTCAGCGTCGTCGCCTGCCGGCAGTCGAACGCCACCTTGACGTTGTCGAGCACGGTCATCTCGCCGAAGAGGCGGATGTTCTGGAACGTCCGCGCCACGCCGCGGCGGGTGATCCGGCCGCACCGCTCGCCGGCGATCGACGCGCCCTCGAACCGGACGTCGCCCGACGTGGGCGTGTAGACGCCCGTGATGACGTTGAAGACCGTGGTCTTCCCGGCGCCGTTGGGCCCGATCAGGCCGTAGAGCTGGCCCGGCGCGATCGTCAGGTCGAGCTCGTTGACGGCGCAGAGACCGCCGAACCGCATCGTCACGCGCGAGAGCTGGAGAGTCGACATGGAGGCGGGCTAGGCGTTGCCCGTCGTGCCGGGCGCGGCACCGATCGAGCGGCGCCGCCTGGTCAGAAACGTCACGAATTCCTTGTGGCCGAGGATGCCCTGCGGCCGCACGATCATCAGGATGATCAGGAGCAGGGAGAAAAGGACCATCCGGTACTGCGCGAACTCGCGCAGGCCCTCCGTCAGCGAGATGAAGAGCACGGCGCCGAGGACGGAGCCGCTGATCGAGCCGAGCCCTCCGATGACGATCATGATGATGATCTCGAAGGACTTCAGGAAGTTGAACGAGCGGACGTTGACGTACATCAGGTAATGGGCGAAGAGGCCGCCGGCGACGCCGGCCATCGCCGACGACACGACGAACGAGATCACCTTGGCGCGGGTCGTGTGGACGCCCATCGCCTCGGCCGCCACCTCGTCCTCGCGGATCGCCACGAGGGTCCGGCCGAACGAGGAGTGGACGATGCGGTAGACGATCAGGATCGTCACCGCCGCGAAGATCCAGATCCAGAAGAAGTTCGCGAGCTTCGGGATCCCCGAGTATCCCCGCGCGCCGCCGACGGCGTCGATGTTCAGGATGACCACGCCGATGATCTCGCCGAAGCCGAGGGTCACGATCGCGAGGTAGTCGCCGCGCAGCCGGAGCGACGGCACGCCGACGAAGAAGCCGGCGATCGACGCGAGGAACGCGCCGATCGCGAGGCCCACGAGCAGCACGACGCTGTCCTGCACGAAAAGCGGCAGGGAGCCGAGGCTCGTCCGGAGCGCGGGGCCGAACGTCACCGTGAAGTACGACGAGGCGTAGGCCCCGATCGCCATGAAGCCGGCGTGCCCGATCGAGAACTGGCCGGTGAAGCCGTTGATCAGGTTCAGGCTGACCGCGAGGGTGACGTTGATCCCGGCGAGGCACAGCACCTGGAGCACGTACGGCGGCAGCGCGACGCCCGCGCCGAACGCGCCGGTGAAGACGCCGTTGGCGAGGAGCAGGCCGGCCGCGATCAGGATCGCGAGGAGCCAGCCCCTCACACCTTCTCCTTCTGGACCCGGCCGAGCAGTCCCTGAGGCCGCAGGATCAGGACGAGGATGAGGATGCCGAAGGCGATCGCGTCGCGATACGTCGACGAGAGGTAGCCGACGACCATCACCTCGGAAGTCCCGATGAGGAGGCCGCCGAGCACCGCGCCCGGGATCGACCCGATGCCGCCGAGGACCGCCGCGATGAACGCCTTCAGGCCGTAAGTGATGCCCATCAGCGGGTCGATCTTCGGAATCTGCATCGCGATGAGCACGCCGCCGGCCGCCGCGAGGGCCGAACCGAGGGCGAACGTCACCGAGATGATCCAGTCGGTCGAGATCCCCATCAGCTTCGAAGCGTCGAGGCTGAAGGAGACGGCGCGCATCGCCTTGCCGGTGCGCGTGCTCATGATGAACGCGCGCAGCAGCACCATCAGGAGGACCGACACGGCGATGACCGTGATCTGCTCGCTCGTCAGCCGCATCCCCGCGATGTGGAAGTCCGTCCGGGGCGCGAGCGAAGGGAAGAACCGCGGCGTGGCGCCGAAAAGGAGCTGCGCGAGGTTCTCGAGGAACAGGGACACGCCGATCGCGGTGATGAGCAGCGTCAGGCGGGCCTCGCGGCGCACCGGCCGGTAGGCGAGACGCTCGATCAGGACGCCCAGAATCGCGCACGCGATCATCGAGCCGAACATCACGAGGAGCGCGGAGACCAGCGACGGCTCCCGTCCCTGCAGGCGCCGCGACAGGTAATACCCGACGTACGCGCCGATCATGTACACGTCGCCGTGGGCGAAGTTGATCAGGCGCAGGACGCCGTACACCATCGTGTACCCGAGCGCGATCAGGGCGTAGATCGACCCGAGCGACAGGCCGTTGACCAGTTGCTGGAGAAAGGTCGTCATGCGGAGGAGATCCCCGCTCGCTCCGCGGCCGGAACCCCTACAGCTTCACCGACTCGGGCTTGATCGTCTCGACGAACAGGTACTTCCCGTTCTCGACCTTCAGGATCACGGCCGGCTTGACGGCATTCCGATCCGCGTTGATCGAGATGACCCCGGTCACGCCGGGGAAGTCCTTGGTCGAGGCGATGGCGTCGCGGAGCTTGGGCCCGTCGGTCGAGCCCGCTCTTTCGATCGAGGCGGCGAGGATCCGCGCCGCGTCGTAAGCGAGCGCCGCGAGCGCATCCGGCGTCTGCCCGTACTTGGCCTTGTAGTCGGCGACGAATTTCTGCACCGCGGGGTTCGGGTCGTCGGTCGAGTAGTGGTTCGAGAAGTAGCAGCCGTTCAGAGCCGCGCCGCCGATCTCCCAGAGCTTCGGCGAGTCCCAGCCGTCGCCGCCGAGAAACGGCACCGTGATCCCGAGCTCGCGGGCCTGGTGCACGATCGTGCCGACCTCGGTGTAGTAGCCGGGGAGGTAAACGGCCTCGGGGTTGGCGGCCTTGATCGCGGTCAGCTGCGCCCGGAAGTCGGAGTCGCCCTGGCTGTAGGACTGCTCGACGACGACTTCGCCGCCGAGCTGGCGGAACTGCTGGCGGAAGAACGTCTGGAGGCCGACGGAGTAGTCGCTCCGGACGTCGACGAGGATCGCGACTTTCTTCAGCTTCAGCGTGTCGGCCGCGAACTTGGCCATGACCGCGCCCTGGAACGGGTCGATGAAGCAGACGCGGAAGATGTAGTTGCCGACCTGCGTCACGCGCGGGTTGGTCGAGGAGGGCGAGATCATCGGCACCTGGTTCGACTGGCAGATCGGCGCCGCCGCCAGCGAGTGCGACGAGGCCACGTGGCCGAGGATCGCCGAGACGCCGTTCTGGTTGATCAGCTTGGTGACGACGGTGCCGGCCTCTTCGGGCTTGGACTGGTCGTCCTCGACGAGCAGCTTGATCTGCTTGCCGTTGATGCCGCCCTTCTTGTTGATTTCCTCGAAGGCCAGCTCCGAGCCCTGCTTGGTCGAGATGCCGAAGGTCGCGATGCCGCCCGTCAGCGAGCCGAACTCGCCGATCAGGATCTCCTTCTGGGAACCCTTGGAGCCGCAGGACACGTCGACGGCCAGAATGGCGGCCAGGGAGACCGCGGCAAGCGCTCGAAACCTCATGGTTTAGGACCCTCCTCGTCTCCGGCTTTCGGAAAGACGGCGTATTGTTTCGCAGCAGCCGTCGGAAGTCAAAACATCCTTTCTGTCAATGCGTTAGGCTAGAATTCCGCCCGAGCCGAGACGACAGAGAGGCGTACCTCATTAACGACACGCGAACACACCGGGAGGCGCTCGTCGCGCCCGACCCGACTCCCGAGCCAGCCCCCCGCATCCGACCGCGCTCCGAGCATCCGATCTCGCGCTCGAAGATCGACCCGGACGCGCTGAAGGTCCTCTACCGGCTCCAGGGAGCCGGCCACAAGGCGTACCTGGTCGGCGGGAGCGTGCGCGACCTGCTGCTCTCGCGGGTCCCCAAGGACTTCGACATCGGCACCGACGCCCATCCGCAGGCGCTGCGCCGGCTCTTCCGCAACTGCCGGCTGATCGGCCGCCGCTTCCGCCTCGCCCACATCCTCTTCGCCAACGGCAAGGTCGTCGAGGTCGCCACGTTCCGCCGGCGCCCCGACCCCGTGCTCGACGCCGAGGGCCACGAGCTGCTCCAGACCTCCGACAACACGTTCGGCACGCCGCGCGAGGACGCGCTCCGGCGCGACTTCACGATCAACGGGCTCTTCTACGACATCGCGAGCTTCTCGATCATCGACTACGTCGGCGGTCTCGACGACCTCGAGGCCGGCCTCGTCCGCACGATCGGCGACCCCGAGATTCGCTTCCAGGAGGACCCCGTGCGGATGATGCGCGCGGTCGAGTTCGCGAGCCGGTTGGGCTTCGCGATCACGCCCGACTCCTACGAAGCGATCCTGCGCCACCGCAAGGAGATCGTGAAGTCGGCGCCTCCCCGCGTCACCGAGGAGCTGGCCCAGTCGCTCCGCGGCGGGCACGCGCTGCCGACCTGGCTCCTCATGCGCGAGGTGGGCCTCCTCGACGTGCTCCTGCCGGAACTCGCCGCCGTGCTGCGGCAGATCGACCCCGACCACGCGGGCGGGACGGGACACCTGTTCTGGGCCCTCCTCGACGTGCTCGACGCGGAGCGCCGGCGCGGCCGCGCCTTCGAGGACGCCGTGCTCTTCGCGCTCGTCTGCCTCCCGATCGCCCGCGCCCGGGTCCGCGACGTCTCCCCGGACGGCGAGCCCGATCCGAACCGGCTCGCGGTCATCCTCGAGGAGGTCGTCGCGCCGCTGGCGCTGCGCATGGCGTGGCCCCGGGCCGTCGCCGAGCGGATCAAGCTCGGGCTCGCGATCATCGGAAGGCTCTCGCACCGGCCGGATGCGAAGATCCCGACGCGGCGCCTGGCGATGCGCGACGCGTTTCCGACGGCGCTCGACCTCTTCGAGCTCACCGCGATGGCGACCGGCCGGGGCCTCGAGCTCGTCGCCGACTGGCGCGCGCTGCAGGCCCGCGTCGCGCGCGCCCGCGAAACGGGCGAGCTGCCTCCCCCGCCGCCCCCCGCACCGCGCCGGCGCCGCCGCCGGAGGGGTCAGTCCTGATTTCTGATTTCGCGCCGGTCAGCGCGCCTCAGCGAGCTCGCCCTGTCCCGCGCGGCCGATGTCGGGTGTTGCGCGCCGTTTGAATCGACCTCGATGGATGACGCGAAATCAGAAATCAGGACTGACCCCAGCTACAATCCCCGCATGTTCCTCTCATCGAACTTCCTCGGCATTCCGCCCGAGGAGAACACGCTCGAGAAGAGCCGCGTCGCGGTGCTTCCCTGCCCATACGAGCGCACGGTTTCCTACGGCGTCGGCACGAAGAACGGGCCGGCGGCCATTCTCGAGGCGTCCCACTACGTCGAGCTCTACGACGACGAGCTCGACGAAGAGGTCTACCGGATCGGCGTCCACACGCTGCCGGCGTGGCTGCCGGACGACATGGAGCCGGAGGCGTGCGTCGTCGGGCTCGAGAAAGTCGTGGCGGGGCTGCTCGCGAAGGACCGCTTCGTCCTGACGCTCGGCGGAGAGCACTCGATCGCGCCCGGCCCGATCAAGGCCCACCGCGCGAAGCACCCGGCGATGTCGATCCTGCACTTCGACGCCCACGGCGACCTGCGCGACACCTACGAGGGCCAGAAGTACTCGCACGCCTGCGCGGCGCGGCGCTGGGTCGAGCTCGGGATCCCCTCGGTCCACGTCGGCATCCGGTCGATCTCGAAGGAAGAGATCGACTACGTCCGCGAGAGCGGCACGATGATCGTCTCCAACCGCGAGATGCACCGCTCCGACGCGTGGCTCGACAAGGCGCTGAAGAAGCTCACGAGCGAGGTCTACGTCACCTTCGACGTCGACTTCTTCGACGGCGCGCTCGTCCCGGCGACCGGGACGCCGGAGCCGGGCGGCGGCACGTACGACCAGGCGCTCTCGATCCTGCGGCGGGTCGCCTCGGAGCGGAAGATCATCGGCGCCGACGTCGTCGAGCACGCGCCGTTGGCCGGCAATCGCGCACCCGACTTCATGATCGCCAAGCTCTGCTACAAGCTCCTCGGGTACGCCTTTTTCCCCCAGAAGGCCCGGAGCCCGGTCCTGTCGCCGGCGTAAGTTGTTGCACTCCAAAAGGTTCGGGAGACCTCGGACCCGCATCTCGGAGCGAACTTTCCCGATCCCCCTGCGTTTTGAGAGGTTGAGGGCCGCGTGAGCAACAGCACGACCGACGAAAAAGACCTGGTCGCGCGGTGCCGACGCGGCGACGACGACGCCTGGAGGGATCTGGTGGATCGTTTCGGTCCGAGGGTTTACGCGATCGCGTACCACTTCACCCTGAAGCGCGAGGACGCGGAGGAGCTGTCGCAGGAGATCTTCCTGAAGATCTTCGAGAACCTCCATCGGTACGACGGCGGCTTCCCGCTGGTCGCGTGGGTGCTGTCGGTCTCTCGCAACCTCTGCATCGACCGGTATCGCCGCAAGAAGCGCGAGAACTCGTTCCGCTTCGTCTCGGACGAGGCGGTCACGGCGCTGCTGAAGTCCGAGGACGACCCGGCCGGCGTGGCTCTGAAGAAAGAGCGCACGCGCATCCTGTTCTCGGCGCTCGCCGACGTGCCCGAGGACCTCGCCGAGATCCTGATCCTGCGCGACTTGAACGGTCTCGCCTACGACGAGATCGGGAAGGCCCTGGAGCTTCCCGAGGGCACGGTGAAGTCGCGCCTCTTCCGGGCGCGCGCCGAGGTCGCGAAGAAGATCCGCGAGCGCCACGAGGGCCGCGGCGGCGCGGGCGCGTTCGCTTCGATCGCGATGGCCGCGGCGGGGCTCGTATGACCTGCCGCGAGCTCGAGCGCCTCTTCGTCGCCGGAGCGCCGGAGACGGATGCCGCCCGGCACCGTGCGGGCTGCGCCGAGTGCGCGCGCCTGGGTGCGGACCTGGATCGGACGGCGACGTTTGCTTCGGGGCTCGCCGCGCCGGCCTGGAGGCCGGAGCTGCGCCACGCGCTGCTGGCGATCCCCCGCACCACCGTGACCTGCGAGGCTGCCGACGGCCTGCTCGCGGCGCTGCTCGAAGGCGAGATCGCCGCGGGCGACGAGACGCGGCTCCGGGGCCACCTCTCGCGGTGCGCGGGTTGCACGGAATCCGCGGCCACGCTCTCGGCGATGCGCTCGCTCGCGGCGCCGGCGCCTCCCCCGTGGCTGGCGACGCGCCTGTCCGCGGCGAAGCCGGCGGCGCGCCGGAAGTCCTTCTGGCGCAGAGCGCTCTCCGGACGCATGGTCGTGACCTACGCCTACGCGGCGGCGGTCCTCGTGATGCTGCTCGGCCTGAATCCGACGGCCGTCGTCCGCAAGGCCGGCTTCGCGTCGCTCGGCGAGAGCACGCGCAACGCGGTGACGGTCGCCGAGAGCTCGATCGGCGACCGCCTCGGCGCGATGCAGGAGCGGGCGCTGCGCACGCTCGCCGTGTGGCGCGGCCACATCGGCGGCTACGGACGCGCCGCGGTCTCCAACGCGCTCGGCCTCGTGTTTCGTCCCGAATCGAAGAAAGCACCGGCCCGTCCGAACCTCGGCAAAGAGGGCGGCGCGGTCGCGGCGCCCGGCGACGTGATGCTCGCGGGCGGCGCGTCCGCGGAACCTTTTCGCGCCCCTTTTCGTGTCTAGGAGCGACGGTTAAGTCGACGAGGAGAAACCGATGAACGACACACTGAACCCCCAGCCCGCAGCGCCGGCGCCCCAGGCGCCCCCGGCTCCCGCCATGCCGACGCCGCCGCCCTACGTGATCGTGGACCGCAAGTCGCCCGCGCTGGCCGGCTTCCTGTCCTTCTTCCCCGGACTCGGGCACCTGTATCTCGGCCTCTACCCGCGCGCGTTCGCGGTCGGCGGCGCCTTCATCCTGGGCATCATGATGACGTCGCACGGGCGTTCCGGCGAGTTCTTCGGACCGCTCGTCGCGTTCGTCTGGTTCTTTGCGGTCATCGACGCGGTGCGCCAGGCCAAGGCAATCAATCGGGGACAGCTCGCAGAGAGCGGCTTCGCCGGTCAGGCTCAGTTGAAGCGCGCCGCATCGGGCACCGGGGGGCTGACTTGGGGAGTCATCCTGATCGGACTCGGCGGCCTGTGGCTGCTGAACAGCTATGACCTGCTCGATCGGGTGCTCGATGCGATTCCCGAATGGGGAGGCCCGGCCGCGTTCATTCTGTTCGGACTCCTTCTCGTCGTAAGCCACATCCGGAAGGTTCGCCGCGAGAACGAGGCTCAGACCGGAATGCCGCCACGGAGTCAGTAGGTAGAAGGCAACAGGCAGGAAGCAGCGGGAAGCGAAAGCCTCCCGCTTCCCGTTTCTAGCGCCGCTTGAAGTGCTTCTCCAGGTCCTCTTCCGACATCGCGAGCACGACCGGCCGGCCGTGCGGACACGTGAAACGGTCGCGCGTCTTTGCCCAGTCGGAGAGCAAGTGCCGGATCTCCTCCGGCGCGAGGTGGTACCGGATCGTCACGGCCGAGCGGCAGGCGAGGCTCGCCGCGAGCCGGTCGCGCCGCAGCGTCTCGTCGGCCGAGCCGTTCTCGGCGAGCGCGGCGAGCGCCTGGCGGAGCGTGTCCGCCGGGCCGCGCTCGGTCGCCTCGGCCGGCAGCGCCGCGATCGCGTAGGAGCGTCCCGACATCGGCTCGATCTCGAAGCCGGAGGCCGCGAGGTCGGCGCCGCGCGCGGCGAGCGTCTCGACTTCTTCCGGCGTCGCCTCGAAGAGCGCGCGCACGAGGAGCTTCTGCGAGAGGACGCGCCCCGACGCGACGCGGTCGCGGATACGCTCGTACAGCGTGCGCTCGTGGGCGGCGTGCTGGTCGATCACGAGGAGCCCTTCCGGGCCGCTCGCGACGATGAAGGACTCGCGGTGCTGGCCGATCGGGACGATGTCGGGCACCTTCTTCTCGGCCGACGCCACCGCCGCAGCGGCTGCTGAAGCTTCGCCGGAAGCCGCCGGCGCGGGCGGCGGCGACGGAACGCCGACCGGCACGCCGGGCGGCGCCGCGAACGGGTCGCGGTACGACGCCGGCGGCTCCGCGACGATCAGGCCCGTCGGGACGGGACGCAGGCGGCGCTCCTCCTTGCCGGCGAGGAGCGCCGAGTGGAGCGCGTGGTACACGAGGCGAAAGGCCGTCGCCGCATCCGCGAAGCGGACCTGGGTCTTCGCGGGAGACACGTTGACGTCGACGGCCCCGGGCTCGGCCGTCAGAAAGAGGAAGACGCCGGGATGTCGATCGACCCGGATCGCGTCCCGCGAGGCCTGCCCGATCGCGCGGACGAGCGCGCGGTCCTCGATGGGGCGCCCGTTGACGAACAGGAACTGGTGCCGGCGGCTCGGAAAGGTCACGGCCCCGCGCGTCGCGTAGCCGACCAGGCGCAGTCCCCCGGCGCGCGCCTCGAACTGCTCGAGCTCCCCGAGCGTCGCCCGCCCGAAGACCTGCAGGATGCGCGCGCCGCGGTCGACCGCCGCCGGCGCGTCCAGCGTCTCGCGCCCGTTGGACTGCAGCGTGAAGGCCACCGCCGGGCTCGACAGCGCCGCGCGCGTGACCGCCGCCGCGACCGCGCGCGCTTCGGCCTCCGGGCTCGCGAGGAACTTGCGCCGAGCCGGCGTCTTCGAGAAGAGCCCCTCGACCAGAACGTCCGTGCCCCGCGGCCGCGCGGCCGGCTCTTCCGAGACCGGGCCCCCGTGCTCGATTCGCAGCCGGATCGCCTCGGGCGAAGACCCGTCCGAGGTCGTCAGCGTCAGGCGCGACACCGAGGCGATCGACGGCAGCGCCTCGCCGCGGAACCCGTAGGTCTCGACGCGCGCCAGGTCGTCGTCGGAGGCGATTTTCGACGTCGCGTGCCGCTCGAGGGCGAGCCGCGCGTCTTCGGCCGCCATGCCGGAGCCGTCGTCGCGGACGAGGATCCGGTCCACACCCCCGCCGTCCATGACCACCTCGATCCGCGACGCGCCGGCGTCGAGCGCGTTTTCGACGAGCTCCTTGACGGCGGAAGCCGGACGCTCGACCACCTCGCCCGCGGCGATGCGGTCGATGACGGCGCCGGTCAGGCGATGGATGCGCGGCATCCGCGAGAGTCTATCGCCGCGCGCCCGCGCCGCCCCGCTCGCGACAATGTAAGAGCGAGAGATCCGCCGGCGACTCCGCGAAAGGGGTTGCAACATGCGACGTCAGCTCGTGCCGGTGGTCTCCCTCTGCCTTCTCGTGACAAGCGCTTCTGTCAGCCGCGCGCAGAACGGTCCGGACAACGACCCGGACGCGGCGCCGGGATACGTCAACGGCGCGTTCCACAGCGCCGCGGTGGATTCGGTGAACCTCTACAACGGCCAGCTGACGGTGCCGATCCCTCTGGGACCGTCGTACCCGGTCGGGCCGAGCCTCCGCGTCCAGCTGACGCTGACGTACAACTCGCGCTCGACCGACTTCGGGGCGCCTTCGGCCCTCGAGCAGAACCCGAACTTCTACTACATGCCGCTCGTCGGAAATCCGTCGCTCGGCTCCGGGTGGGAGCTGACGCTCGGAGCGATCAAGAGCTGCAAGCACGGCACCATCACGGGTGTCTGCTACAGCGCCCCCGACGGGAGCCAGCACATGTTCGCCGCCGGACCCAAGGCGAGCGACGCCTCGAGGCTCTACCTGTCCGGCTCCGGCCCCTACGATCTCTGGGACGGCGACGGCAATCACTTCGTGTTCGGCCAGCACGTTTCAGGCTACGACGACATCGGCCTGCCCGAGGGGTACACCCACGACTTCGGCAGGGGTCGCGACGGCTGGTACCTCACGTCGGCGACCGACCCGTTCGGCAATTCCTATTCCGTCACGTACTACGCGACGTCCGAGGTGACGACGCCCCGCTGGACCTACGGCACGACCGCCTGCCCCCCCATCATGCAGATGCGCGCGCCGTCCGGTGCCGGAACCTGGATTCCCAAGGACGTGACCCTGCCGTCGGGGAGCAAGATCCACGTTGGGACCGGGTCGGTCCTCGGGATCACGGGCATGATCACGTCGGTGGCGTTTCCGGTGCTCGTGGACGGAACGCCGGCGACGAAGACCTGGTCGCTCGGCTACGAGCCCGCCTTCGCGATCCTCAATCACGTCTGCGGCGGATCGAACGTGCTTCAGGTCAACGTGCCGCGCCTCAAGAGCCTGACGCTGCCGGCGGACGACTCGAGCGCCGCGCCCTCGTATCAGTTCTCCTCCGCCTTCGACCCCGTGTTCGGACAGGTTCTCCTGCACCAGCTGACCCTTCCGACGGGAGGCGTCCTCCAGTACTGCTACAACTGGTACACCTTCTTTCACGGACGCGGCGGCCGGCTCGAGCCCGGTTGTCCCGGGATGGTTCCGCCGGTCGACGATCCGGACAATCACGTCATGCGGTCCGACGCCTGCCCGATCGCGCTCGAGGAGCCGTCTGTTCCGGACATTCCCGGAGGCTGCACCCCGACGAACCCGATGCGCTGGATCGACACGCAGCCCGGAGTCGTCCGGCGCCGGGAGATTCTCGGCACGGCCCAGAACGACACGACCTACACGCAATTCGCCTTTCCCTTCGGCGAGTCGGGCAACGCGAGCGCGCCCGAAGACTCGCAGACGCTCACGGTCGTCGTGTTTCCGCCGACGGACCGCAACGGCGACGCCGGCCGCAGCCGCGCGAAGGCCGTCCTGTTCAGCAGCACGCGGGGCCGCACGAGCAACGGCGGCGAGATCATGAGCGTGCCCGGAGACGTCGTCGGCGCGGAGCTCGAGGAGCGCACCTTCGAGAAGGACCCCACGGCAGCAAGCGTGACCGATCCGCCGTGCGGGGGCTCGGCGGAATCGGACTTCTGCGGGAGCCGCGCCGTCCGCGTCGTCCAGCGCGGCTACGAACTCGACACCGCGGGCCTCCCCGGCAGCGACCGGCGGCTCGTGCACGAGAAGACGATCTACGGGGCAAGCACCTGCTCGACCTGCCCGTACCACCAGGTCGACTACACGCTGACCGCCGGCGACACCTGGGACGGCAACGGGCGCCACTACAACCTCGAGACGCACGCCGGCACGCTCGGAGGCGACGCCCGGACGATCGCGACCGACTGGGCGCCCGTCAACTGGGCCGCCGGACCTCCCCCGGGCCAGCCGGTGCTGCCGAATCTCTTCAATCGCCGCACCACGACCGAGGGCTCGTCGACGCGGGACGAGTACTTCGAGTTCGACACGACGTCGCCGAACGGCTTTCTCAAGGGCCGGTTCGTTTACGACGCGGTCAAGGACATCGCCTTCGTGACGTGCCGCTACAACGACGGGTTCGGGAACCCGGACAAGGAGCTCACGCGCACCGTCAACACTCCCTCCGCTCCGGCGCGTACCTACTGCTCGTCGACGTACCCGAGCTTCCCGGGCTCCGTCGGCGTCGACGGCGACCTCTTCGGCAAGGACTCCTCGTGGCAGCACGGCGAGCTGCTGACCGCTCGCTGGATCAACGGCGCCGTCGGCACGGGCACTTTCAACATCCGGGACGATGCGCGCGATCCGACCACCGGCTGGATCACGACGTCCAGGGACGCCGCCGGCCTCGCCACCACGTATCTCTACGACGCGCTCGGACGCGTTCATCGCACCGCGCCGCCGGCGGCGCTCTCGACGTTCCTCTGCTACGACGGCCCCAACGCGACCACCGCCTACCGCTCGGCGAGCGCCCAGGCCTGCCCGGTCGCGGCCTCGAACGCGGCCGTCGCGACCTGGCAGCGCTCCGAGTACGACGGCCTCGGCCGCCTCGTCCGCGAGAAACGTCTGCAGCCCGGCTCGTCCGTGGTGAAGCGGTTCACGCTCTACGACGGCGCGGGCAACGCCACGTTCGCGTCGGAGTGGGTGCCGGACGCGACGTCGGAGTCGATCGCCCTCGACCTCGCGACCAGCTGCGCCTTCAGCGGCGGCCCGTGGTCGGGGCGAGGGCGCCCGTCGGCGGCGCCCGGCACGTATCGCCAGTGCTTCGACCCCTTCGGCCGGCCGCAGCAGATCGTGGGACCGAAGATGTCGAGCCTCTCGACGATCACCCGGACGGAAGGCGGCGGCAACCCGTACAGCGACACGACCGAAGCCGTCCTCACGTGGTGCGTCAACGCGGCGTTCACGAACGTGGCCACCCCCTCGTGCGGTGCCGGAGGGATCAACGCGACGACCACGACGAAGAAGGACGCGTTTGGCCGAATCGCCAGCGTGACCGAGCCGTCGGGCGACGTCACGTCTTACACGCACGACGTCAACGGCAACCTCTCGAGCGTCGTCCAGGGAGCCCAGCACCGGACGTACGACTACGACGCCAACGGTTTCCTGCGCTCGGAGACGACCCCGGAACGCGGCACCGTCCGGTACGACACGATCGGCAGCCTCGGCAACGTGCGCGTCGAGACGCAGCCGGACGGCCTCGTCATCAACCGCAAGTTCGACTTCGCGGGACGGCTGGCGGAGGTGGACGCGCCGGCGGGCACCCGGTACGCCGTGAACTGCTACGACGGCGCGGCCACCTGCGTCGACGGCAGCCCTGGCTTCGCGGGCGGTTCGCATCCGGCCGGCCGGCTCACGAGGCGCTATGGATACAACTGGATCCCGACGGCCGGCCCGGTCGTCGACGAGCAGTTCACCTACGGCGACGGCGGCGGACGCCTCTCCCAGAAGAAGACGGCCGTCGGCAACGGCGACCTCGGCGGGGCGAGCCAGGCCGCGTCCCAGTCCTGGACGTACAACAATCTCGGTCTCGTGCAGCAGCACAACAACCCCCGCGTGTCGGGCTCGTTTGCCACCGTCACCTCGTACACGAACGGGCTGCCGACCTCGGTCACCGGCGGCCTCTCGAACCTCGCGTCCTCGGTGACCTACAACCCCGCCGGCGGGCTCGCGAGTTGGACGGCGGGCAACGCCGTGACCCCCGTCGTCACGACGATCACCCAGGACGCTTCGATGCTGCCGCGCCCCTCGCGCATCAAGGCGGCCGGGGCCTCGACCCTGTTCGACACCGGCACCTACTCCTACGACGGCGCCGGCAACGTCCTCTCCCAGAGCGACGCCGCCAACGGCGGCTCCTTCACCTACGACGGCCGCTCGCGACTCCTGTCGGCCCAGTACGGTCCGTCCGGCTCGCGGAGCTTCGCCTACGACCGCTGGGCCAATCTCCTCCAGAACGGCTCGTGGACTTTCCAGGTCGACACGAGCGCCAACAACAACCGAGTCCGGGTCGGCGGTTCGACGACGGCCGTCGCCTACGACGGCCGCGGCAACATGACGGCGCACAACGCCGACACGACCGCGTACGACGCTCTCGACCGCCTCTATCGCAACCAGAATCCGTCGGGCGACTGGGTCTTCCTCCACGACGGCGCCGGAGAGCGCGTGGTCAAGTTCCCCGGGAGCGGCTCGCTGCTGCGCCGCGAGATGGCCCGCCTGGTCGGCGAGGCCAACAAGGCGGCGGGCAAGACCGGCTGGTCGGGCGCTCCGGACGCCTGCACCGGCACCTTCGCCGACGTCCGTTGCGCCACGGACGCCGACGGCTCCTGGATCCAGACCGTCGTCGATCACGGGGTTTCGGCCGGCTGCGGCTCCGGGCTCTTCTGTCCGGACGACCCGCTGACCCGCGCCCAGATGGCGGCCTTCGTCGTGAAGGGATACCGCGCCGACGGCGCGCCGGCGCCCGCCTGCACGAATCTCTTCGCCGACGTGCCCTGCGCCGGCACCTCGCCGTGGGTGCCTTTCGCTCCCTACATCGAGCAGCTGTCTCGCGACAACGTCACGGCCGGCTGCGGCGGAAACAACTTCTGCCCCGGCAATCCCGTCACTCCGTGGCAGATCCTCGTCTGGATGTCCAAGACCCCCGCCGTGCCCGGAGGCGTCGCCTGGAACGCCGCGTATCATCCCGTCCCGCGCGGAGCGATCTATACTTTCCGCGATGAGCAGAACCGCGTCGTCACCGAGATGACGGACGCGCCCTCGGGTCCCGCCGCGGCCACCCTCGCCGTCAGCCGGGACAACGTCTTTCTCGGCAACCTTCTCGTCGCGTCGAACACCGGCTCCGGCTGGAATTTCGACGTCTCCGACCACGTCGGGAGCATCCGGGCGGTCTGGGACGCCTCCGGAAGGGTGACGGAAACACACAAGTACTGGCCCTACGGCGAGGACGTCAACGCGCTGCCGCCCAACCAGCACCTCGCCTTCCAGACGATGGAGCGCAACGACGCCGTCTCACAGCACTACGATCACGCCCGGACGCAGCACTACAACCTGGGAAGGTTCTTGAGCCCGGATCAAATCGGCGGACAGGCTGGGAATCCGCAGTCCTGGAATCGGTACGCCTATGGCCTCAACAATCCCGTGATGTACGTTGATCCAAACGGAACGCTCGCCTTCCCCCATCACTTCGTCACGACCTTCACCGCAGCCCGTAACAGCGGCATGGGCATCGTTGCCAGCGCCACCCTGGCCTGGAGGACGGCGGCGGTTGACCTGCGCCACGCTTCTCAGGGCAAAGACGCTGCCAGTGCAAATGTGCATGCGATGCGCGGCAGGGTTGATGGCGGGAGCTACCAGACCTCGGCAGAGGGTCAGCGCGGAATTTCTCAGACGATTTCTCAGGAAATCCGGACAAGCGATCTCGCTGGCGCTCTTCATACTGCCGAAGACGCCGCGACACCTGCGCATCAGGATCAGCCCTGGGAGGGGTTCAAGCTGAACTGGATAACGCTGGAACACATTGCTGGTGACCTCTTCCCTTCTCCCTCGACCCTGAAGGGCGCGACCTACATGGCCGAAGCGGTCATCCAAGCCTCACAGAACTCACAAGGGACGCAACCTGGCGCCAACACGCCCGCGGGACAGCAGCCCCTCCAAGGCTCTTGCTACCCGGATCCCCGAGATTGTTCCGGCGCCGCGTATCGCGTCGACCACATCAACCACTGAAAGGGGTGAGAGTCGCGATGCTTGCCATGGCCACTGCGATAGCGCTGCTAGCTGCTTCCGCCGAGCCCGCCATGACGACTGCGGCGGTGGAGGTGGCGCAGAGTCAGGTCTGCATTCCGGAAGGCTACTTTCTCTTGGTTCGCCGCAACGGATCGGTAGGGGCTATTCGGCTCGAGCACGTCAAGGCCCTGAAAGAGCCTGGAACGGGAGAGGCAGATTATCAATCGTACTTCTCTCAGGATGGGACCGCGTTGACATCACCGATGGCGGTTCGACGTCACGGGAAAGTCAAGGACGCTGCGCTGGCTGGGCTAGGGCGTCTGGCGGTACAGCCTAAAGATACCCGCTTGCAAGTCGGACCGTTCAGTTTCGATTACGGCTTCCCAGGATGCGTCGGGATGAACCAGGCCGGCAAGGCCGAACTGGACGAAGGCTTTGAGTTTGCACCGACCGACGTGGTCGATCTCGCGAAACTCGATCCCGACGGGCCCTGGCGCTGGTTCCGCGTCGAGAAGAATCGGCGGATCAGGTTGAGCTTGGGGGAACTGCGGGGGGCGCCGCGAACGGCGCCCCAGCCCTAGAGAGAGCCGAGCCGCCGGACCGGCAGCACGCGATGAGGGGACCGAATCAGTCCGTCGCCGACGCGCGGAATCAGGCGATTCAATTCTACGAAGAGAACGTCAACCAGGCCAAGGGGACGCAAGCCATTGCCGAGAGGAATGGTCAGGAGGGGCTGGACCCGAAGGCTTTGGAGTCTCTCGGCAGAGCGCTCCATACCGTCAGCGATGCGACGTCACCGATGCACGAGAGCTTGCAGCGCTGGAATTGGCCCGACCCCTCCGCGGACCAGGAGCACAGCCGAGGCGAAAGCGCGATCTCCCCCGAAAGGATGGAGATGGCGGTCCAGATGGAGCGCGCCGCGTTCGGGGAGGCGTTCGGAACGGAGGCTCTGCATGAGGCGATCGCGCCTCCACCTCCGCCCGACGCCTGCCAGCAGAATCCCCGGAACTGCCCGGGTCACGATCAGGGGCGGCGATGAGCTCCGGAAGAGCCTGGCTCTGGGCGCTGCTCGTCGGGACCGCTCTCACTGTTCTTGGTGGGGCGACGCCCGCGCACTTTCTCCTGTATCCGGGGCTGGTGCTCGTCTGGCCGATATGGCCGGAGGGAGTACACACGGGTGGACCGGTGCCGTCGGCCCTGTGGCCCCATGGTTTCTATTTCGCCAGTGCCCTCTTCTGGGTGGCCCTGATTCGGGCCGTTCTGGCCTTGCTGGACCGTGCCCGACGTCGCCCCGCGGCGCAACGCGGATAGGGCACGAGGGCGTTGGCGAGCCTCTCGCGATTCCGGGTGGCGTGACCGGGGGAGCTCCGGGCACGCCACTCGCCGTCGGCGCCCGGGCGCTCCCCCAGGATGGCCTCGTCGAAGTCCAGGCGCGGCGACGACACGACGCGGCGAAATGAGGACACGGAGACGTTCCCCGGATACCATCCCCGGTGGAGGAGAACGCATGACGAAGACCTCGAGGATTCTCACGACGCTCGCCCTCGCGCCATGCCTCGCGGCCGCGGCCGCGGCGGCACAGACCGACGAGGCGACAGCCGTCAAGGCGGTCGTGCAATCGGCGTACGTCGAGGGCGTGCACGCGAACGGGGATGCCGCCGCGATGCGTGCCGGGTTCCATCCCGACTTCCGCATGCTGGTGCTCCGCGACGGAAAGATGACGGCGGTGACGCTCGAGGAGTGGATCACCCGCATGCAGGCGAGCCAGAAGGAGCATCCGGACGCGCCGAAGCCCGCCGTGCGTGCCGACTTCCCCATCGTCGACGTCACGGCGAACGAAGCTTTCGTCAAGGTCGAGCTCTACCGCGACGGCAGGCACGCCTTCACCGACTATCTCCTGCTCTACAAGTTCGCGGACGGGTGGAAGATCGTTTCGAAGATCTTCCAGGTTCACGCCTGAGGCGGCGGGCCTCGGCGCGCGGGCCGGGCCCTACTTCACGTAGACGGTCCTGCCGCCGACGACGGTCGCGTCGACCTCGATCTTCTCGATTTCCTCGGGCTTGACCCGGAAGGGATCCGCCGAGAGCACGACGAAGTCGGCGAGCTTGCCGGGCTCGAGCGAGCCCTTGCTCTTCTCCTCGAAGCCCGCGTAGGCGGCCGACACCGTGTAGGCCCGCAGCGCCTCCTCGACCGTGATGCGCTGCGACGGAACCCATCCGCCCGGGTTCCTGCCGTCGAGCGTCCGTCGCGTGACGGCGGCGGCGATCCCGAGGATCGGGGAGATCGGCGCCACGTCCCAGTCGGAGCCGAACGCGACGGTGGCCTTCGCGTCGAGCAGCGACCGCCACGCGTAGCTCGTCTTCACGCGCTCCGGCCCGAGGCGCTTGTCCGCCCAGCGGCCGTCGTCGACCGCGTGGTACGGCTGCATCGAGGCGATGACGCCGAGCTCGGCGAACCGCGGGATGTCGGACGCGCGCAGATGCTGCGCATGCTCGATGCGGAAGCGGCGGTCGCGCGGCCCGTTGACCTTCCAGACGCGCTCGTAGATGTTCAGGATCTCGGCGTTGGCCCGGTCGCCGATCGCATGCACCTCGACCTGCAGACCGGCCTTGTCGGCGGCGAGGACGCGTTCCTCCATCTTCGAGAGCGGGATCGCTCCCGGCGCGAAGACGCCCCGGTTCCCGGGCTCGTCGGTGAAACCTTCGAACATCGCCGCCGTGCCCGAGCCGAGCGAGCCGTCCATGAACCCCTTGACGCCTCCGACGCGCAGCCAGTCGTCCTGCGCCATCGAGGCCTGGAGCTCCTTGACCTTCTCCCAGAGGCCGATCCCCGGCCGCGAGTTGACGCGCACGATCATCCTGCCGCCGCGCCGCAGGGCGTCCCACACCGGCAGGTCCTCGACGCCGCCCGGCAGGTCCTGCACCGACGTGACGCCGTAGCGCACGGCATTCATCATGGCGGCGTCCGCCGCCGCGGTCATCTCGGCGGCCGTGCGCGCGGGGCGCACCGCGTCGACGAGCTCCATCGCGCCGTCCTTGAGGATGCCGGTCGGCTCGCCCTTCGCGTCCCTGACGATGACGCCGCCCGGTGGATCGGGCGTCGCGGCCGTGATGCCCGCGAGCTCGAGCGCGAGGCTGTTGCAGAGCGTCATGTGCCCGTCGAGGCGGGAGATGCACGTCGGGTGGTCGCCGGTCGCGGGGTCGAGCAGCGCCTTCGTCGGCAGCTCGGGCGGGGTCCACTGCGTGTGGTCCCACGTGCCGTCGGTCAGCCACACGCCCGCGGGCTTGCCCTTCACGTAGGCCGCGACCTCGCGCGTGAATTCCGCCGGCGACTTGCTGTTGCGCAGGTCGAGCGCCAGCAGGTCGAACCCCCCGCTCGTCATGTGGGTGTGACAGTCGATGAAACCCGGCACGACGCGCCGCCACTTCCCGTCGAGGACGACCGTCGTCGGGCCCTTGAACGCGCCGATCTCCTTGTCCGACCCGACGGCGACGAGGCGGCCGCCGCGCACGGCCAGCGCCTCGGCTTCGGGGTTCTTCGGGTCGCCCGTCCAGACGCGCGCCGAGACGAGGACCAGGTCCGCCGGAGGCTCGGGAGGCGCGGCGGCGAGGAACGCGGTCATCGCGAGAAGGGCCAGCATGCCTTCGGTTCCGCTACGCCGTCGACGACGTGCCGACGTTCTTCTCGGCGAGCGCCGCGCGGGCCGCGGCCAGCCGCGCCACCGGCACGCGGAAGGGCGAGCAGGAGACGTAGTCGAGGCCGACGTGGTTGAAGAACTCGATCGAGCGCGGATCGCCGCCGTGCTCGCCGCACACGCCGACCTTCAGCTTCGGCTTGACCTCGCGGCCGCGCCGCGTGCCGATCGCGACGAGCTCGCCCACACCGTACTGGTCGAGGCTCGAGAACGGGTCCTCCGGGAGAATGCCCTCGGCGATGTAGACCGGCAGGAACGTCCCCATGTCGTCGCGCGAGTACCCGTAGGTCATCTGCGTCAGGTCGTTCGTGCCGAACGAGAAGAAGTCGCAGTTCAGGGCGATGCGGTTCGCGCGCAGCGCGGCCCGCGGGATCTCGATCATCGTGCCGACCTTGTACGAAACGGCCTGCCCGGTCTCGGCCGTGACCTTGCGCGCCGCCTCGTCGACGAGCACGCGCAAGCGCTCGAACTCGCCGCGGGCGCCGACGAGCGGGATCATGATCTCGGGGTTCGGATGCAGCCCCTCGCGGATCGCCGCGGCCGCGGCCTCGAAGATCGCCCGGACCTGCATCTCGTAGATCTCGGGGTTGGTGATGCCGAGACGACAGCCCCGGTGGCCGAGCATCGGGTTGGCTTCCTTCAGCGCGTGAGTCCGCTCGCGCACCTTGTCTCCGGTAACGCCGAGATCGGCGGCCGTCCTCTGGATGGCTTCCTCGTCGTGCGGCAGGAACTCGTGGAGCGGCGGGTCCAGAAGCCGCACCGTCACGGGCCGGTCGCCCATCTCGCGAAAGATGCCGAGGAAGTCTTCGCGCTGCATCGGCAGGATCTTCGCCAGGGCCGCGCGGCGCTGGTCGAGAGTCTCGGCCAGGATCATTTCGCGCACGGCGACGATGCGTTTGGCCTCGAAGAACATGTGCTCGGTTCGGCAGAGGCCGATGCCCTCGGCGCCGAAGAGGCGCGCCACCCGCGCGTCGGTCGGCGTGTCGGCGTTGGCCCGGATGCCGAGGCGCCGCCGGGCGTCGGCCCACTCGAGGATGCGCGTGAACGCGCGATAGACGGCCGAGTCCTCCGGCCTGATCGTCCCTTCGAGGACGACCTGGAGCACCTCGGACGGTTGTGTCGCGAGCTTCCCGAGGAGCACCTCGCCCGCGGTTCCGTCGACCGAGATCCAGTCGCCCTCGGCGGCCTTCAGGCCGCGCGCGCGGATCTCGCCGCGGACGTGGTCCACCGTGATCTCGCCCGCGCCGACGACGCAGGTCTTCCCCATGCCGCGGGCGACGACCGCGGCGTGCGAGGTCGCTCCCCCGCGCGTCGTCAGGATGCCCGCCGCCGCGTGCATGCCGGCGATGTCCTCGGGCGACGTCTCCTCGCGCACGAGGACGACCGTCTCGCCTTTGGCGACCATCGCGACCGCGTGCTCGGCCGTCAGCGCGATGCGGCCGCAGGCGGCGCCGGGACCGGCCGGCAGACCCTTGCCGAGCAGTCGCCCTTCCTTGACCGCGGCCGCCTTCTCCCTGGCCGGGAAGATGGGCGCGAGCAGCTGGACCAGCTGTTCGGGCTCGACGCGCGCGACCGCTTCCTCGGCGTCGATCAGGCCCTCGTCGACCATGTCGGTGGCGATGCGCACCGCGGCGAAACCCGTGCGCTTGCCGTTGCGCGTCTGCAGGAGATACAGCTTTCCTTCCTCGATCGTGAACTCGAGGTCCTGCATGTCGCGGAAACGCTTCTCGAGTCGCTCGCGCACGCGCAGGAGCTCGGCGTAGGCCTGCGGCATCGTCTCCTCGAGCGACGTCCCCGAGCCGTTGGCGTTCAGCGGCCGCGGCGTCCGGATGCCGGCCACGACGTCCTCCCCCTGGGCGTTGGGCAGGAACTCGCCGTAGAACTTCCTCTCGCCGGTCGCCGGGTCGCGGGTGAACGCGACACCCGTGGCGGACGTCTCGCCGCGGTTGCCGAAGACCATCGCCTGGACGTTGACCGCGGTTCCCCAGTCGTCCGGGATGTGGTGGAGCTTGCGGTAGGTCTTGGCGCGGTCGTTGTCCCAGGAACGGAAGACGGCGCCGATCGCTCCCCAGAGCTGCTCGCGCGGGTCGTCGGGAAAGTCGTGGCCCGTCCGCTGCCGGACGATCTGCTCGCCCCGGCGGACGATCTCGGCGAGGTCGGCGGCGGTCAGGTCGGTGTCGCCGGCGACGCCACGGGCCTGCTTGACCTCCTTCATCGCCTTCTCGAACTCGTGGCGCGGCACGCGCAGGACGACGTCGCTGTACATCTCGAGGAAGCGCCGGCGGCAGTCGAGCGCGAAACGCTCTCCGGAGCGCGCGGCGAGGCCCTTGACGGTGCGCGAGGTCAGGCCGAGGTTCAGGATCGTGTCCATCATCCCGGGCATCGAGGAGCGGGCGCCGGAACGCACCGAGACGAGCAGCGGGTCGTCGGCGTCGCCGAAGCGCTTGTCGGCGTCGTGCTCGAGCCGGACGAGCGCCGTCTCGACCTCGGCACGAATGCCGTCGAGCGAGGCGCCGCGCGAGACGTCGGCGCAGACCGAGGTCTCGATCGTGAACCCGGGCGGCACCGGGATCCCGAGGGCGGTCATCTCGGCCAGGCCCGCGCCCTTGCCGCCGAGGGTTTCCTTGCCGAGGCCGGCGCCTTCGGCCGCGCCGTTGCCGAACGAGAAGATGCGTTTCATTTTTCCACCACGATTTCGGAAAAATCGGCGAGGCTCGTGAACTCTTTCTGGATGGACGCGAGCAGCGCCAGGCGGTTCTTCCGCAGATCCTCTTCGGGCGCATTGACGAGAACGTCGACGAAGTAGCGGTCGAGCGACGGCGCGATCGAGGCGATCGTCTCCATCGCCTCGCGGTAGTGGCGCTCCGCGACGAAACCGGAGATGGCCTGCCTGGCCTGGAGGAAATCGGCGGCGAGCACGCGCTCCGCATCCTCGCGGTAGAGCTCGGGCCGCGGCGCACCCGGCTGGTCGCCGCCCACGATGTTCCGGATGCGCTTGAAGGCGAGGATCAGGGCGCGGAAGTCCATGTGACGCCGCGCGTCCGAGAGAGCGCGCGCCCGGTCCGCGGCGTCGGCGAAATCCCAGACGCCGACGTTCAGCACCGCCGAGATCTCGTCGTACGTGTGGCCGCGCCGCTCGAGCAGGCTCCGCACCCGGTCGGCGAAGAAACGGCCGAGCTCGTCGACGACGGCGTCCGGATCCGGCCCTTTCAGGTCGGCCGGCAGCAGCGCGAGCGCCTGGCGCACGATCGGGCGCCAGTCGGTCCGCCAGTTGCGCCCGATCGCGATCGCGACGGCGCCGAGCGCCGCCCGCCGCAGGCCGTACGGGTCCCTGGACCCGGTCGGCACGAGGCCGATGCGGAAGAGCGAGGCGAGCGAGTCGAAGCGATCCGCGAGCGAGAGGATCGCGCCGGAGGCCTCGCGCGGCGGGTCGTCCGAGCCCGAGGCGGGGCGGTACTGGTCGTAGATCGCCTTCCACACGCCGTCGGGCTGGCGCTCGCGGCGCGCGTAGATGCCGCCCATGACGCCCTGCAGGTCGGTGAACTCCTTGACGACGAGGGTCGTCAGGTCAGCCTTCGACAGGCGCGCCGCCGTGCGGACGGTCTCGACGAGGTCCGCGCGCCCGACGAGGCGCGCGATCGCCTCCGCGATCTCCTCGATGCGGGCCGTCTTCCGGCGATAGTCGCCGAGCCGGTCCTGGAACGTCAGGTGCTCGAGACCGGGCAGCCGCGCCTCGAGGCGCTCCTGGACGTCGGCCTCGAAGAAGAACCGCGCGTCCGCCAGCCGCGCGTTCAGAACCCACTCGCACCCCTTGGCGACGAACCCCTTCGGATCGTCCGTGTTGTCCATCACGGCGAGGAAGTGCGGCAGCAGGCCGGCCGGACCGCGCACCGGGACGTACTTCTGGTGCGTCCGCATCGCGGTGACCGTGATCTCCTCGGGCAGCTCGAGAAACTCGGGCGCGAAGGCGCCGCGGACGAGGCCCGGCCACTCGACGAGATCCGAAAGCGTGTTCGCGAGGTCCGCGTGCGCCTCGATCTGACCGCCGACCTCGCTCGCCAGGCGCCTTGCCTTCTCGAGGATCTGGAGCCGACGCGCCTCGGCGTCCGGCTCGACGAACGCGCGGCGGAGACCCTCGAGATAGTCCTCGGGCGACGTGACCCGGATCTCGCCGTCCGAGAGGATCCGGTGGCCGGCGGTGACGTTGCCCGCCGCGAGACCGAGGACGTCCATCGCGACGACGCGTCCGCCGTAGACGGCCACGACGCTGCGGACGGGACGCACGAACGCGCGGTCGCCCGCGCCCCAGCGCATCGTCTTCGGAAACGTCAGGCCCGCGACGACGCGCGGCACGACCTCCCCGAGGACCTCCTCGGCGCTGCGGCCCGGAATCGTCCGCCGCGCCGCGACGGTCCTGCCGCGCGGTGAATCGACGACGACGAGCTCGGCGACGTCCACCTTCTGCGCCCTCGCGAAACCCTCGGCCGCCTTCGTCGGCTTGCCGTCGGCGTCGAACGCGTTCGCGGCGGGCGGCCCGAGCACCTCGGAAGACCGGTCCGGCTGCCGTTCGGGAATCCCGCGCAGCACGACCGCGAGGCGCCGGGGCGTCGCGTACGACTCGGCGGCGGCCGGCGTCAGCCCTTCCTCCGCCATCCCGTCGGCGAGTCGGCGGGCGAGCTCCAGGCGCGCCGGCAGCAGCACCGGCGCCGGGATCTCCTCCGTCCGGATCTCGAATACGAAGTCCTGACTGCTCACTTGGAATCGCCCGCCCGCCGCGCTCGCGGCGTCGGGCCCGCTGCCTCGCCCCTCAATAAACCGCCGGCTCCGGCTCGGAGAGCGGGAACCGAGACCCTTCCTTGCCCGAGACGTACGCCCGCGCGCAGGCGCAGGCGAGATCGCGAATCCGCCGCACGATCCCGACGCGGTCGGTCGCCGACACGGCGCCGCGCGCGTCGAGGATGTTGAACTGGTGGGAGCACACGAGCGTCGCCTCGTAGGCCGGCAGGACGAGCCCGGCCTCGAGGCAGCGCCTGGCCTCGCGCTCGTGCCGGTCGAGCATCAGCGTGGCGAGCTCGACGTCGGCCACTTCGAAAGCGTACTTCGACATCTCGACCTCGTCCCTGCGGCGCACCTGGCCGTACGTCAGCGCGTCGTTCCAGCGCACGTCGAAGACCGAGTTCGCCTTCTCGAGGAACATCGCGATTCGCTCGAGGCCGTAGGTGATTTCGGCCGAGACCGGCGCGAGGTCGATGCCGCCCGCCTGCTGGAAGTACGTGAACTGGGTGATCTCCATGCCGTCCATGACCACCTGCCAGCCCACGCCCCAGGCGCCGAGCGTCGGCGACTCCCAGTTGTCCTCCTCGAAACGGACGTCGTGCTCCGCGAGCACGAGGCCCAGACGCTGGAGGCTGCGCAGGTAAACGTCCTGGACGTCGTCCGGCGAAGGCTTGAGGACGACCTGGAGCTGCATGTGGCGCGCCAGGCGCATCGGGTTCTCGCCGTAGCGCCCGTCGGCCGGCCGCCGCGAGGGCTGCACGTAGGCGCAGCGCCACGGGTCCGGGCCGAGCACCCGCAGGAACGTGGCCGGGTGCATCGTCCCGGCGCCCACGGGCAGGTCGTACGGCTGCTCGATCAGACAACCCTCGGCCTCCCAGAACGCCGTCAGCTCCGCGATCAGCCGCTGCAGCGTCGGCGCGCCCGCGCGCTTGGTCAGGGAGTCGACGAAATGGGCGTCGTGCTGCATGTGGGCCTCGGGGGGAAGGCCGCGCCGGTCAGTCACGGGAGCAAGCTTCCGCAGGCCGCATTCGGGACGCAGTTTATCGCAGGGACGACCGACGCCCGAGCGCCCTCGTTCTCGAGGAGTCTCTCACGGCCGACCGGACGGGGTCAGCCCGAAGGCCGTTCGATGAGAACGACATCCGAGTTTTCCCGGAACCGATCGAACACGATCTGCTTGCCGTCGGGCGAGACGTCGAAACTCCGTATGTCGTAGCCGATCTCCAGGTCGGTGAGCTGGCGGCGGGTTCCTGACGCCGGATCGAAGTGCCAGAAGTCGTAGCCGTTGTCCTTGGTGAGCATCAAGACCAGCGACCGGCCGCCCGGAAGGAAGCGCCACTGGACCCGCCCGTAATCGGACTGAATCTCGGGCACCGCGACCGGCTGTCCGTCCGGGGTGACCCCTTTCATCGCGCAACTCGGTCCGACACCCTGGCGGCAGTAAAGGATGAGCCGTCCGTCCGGCGACCAGAGCGGAGTCTGGTTGACGCCTCCGACCAGTCGGACGGGAGCTCCACCGCCCACCGGAACCTTGTACACCGGTTGCTCGGTGCCGTCGGAGGCGACGACGGCGATCCACGTTCCGTCCGGGGACCAGGACGGCGCGTCGCGGGCGTCGAGAGACTCGGCGAGCCGGCGTGGTCCGGTGCCGTCCGCCGCCGCGACGTACAGCCGACCACGCCCGCCCTGCCGGGCGACGAAGGAAATCTGCGCGTTGTCGGCGGAGA
The DNA here is from genome assembly GCA_035506175.1 of Thermoanaerobaculia bacterium. Taxonomy (GTDB): domain Bacteria; phylum Acidobacteriota; class Thermoanaerobaculia; order UBA5066; family Gp7-AA6; genus DAHUXD01. The sequence goes on from DATJPZ010000102.1 coordinate 30,212, forward strand.
TGGCGGGCGGAGCGATGACCGCCCCTTCGCTCCCCCGCCAAAGCTCGGTCACCCGGCCGTCCTTGAAACGCCAGAGGCCGTCGGCGGCGCCCTTGGCCGAGAGGAACAGGATCTCTCCGGGACCGATGCGGGGAGCCGCCGCGCGGACGACCGGAATGGAAAGGCGGCTCGCGCCCGTCTCGTTGACGACGTGGTCCGTGATCGGCACCGACCAGAGGTGCGAGGTCGGGTTGGCGATGGTGGCGGCGAGGCGCCGGCCGTCCGCGCTCGCCGCGATCGAGCTGTACTCCTCGAACCCGAGGCTCACGGCATGCGGGATCCGCCGCTCGACGTCCATGGCATAGAGCCCGGATCCCGTGTCCGGCCGCGCGGCGGTGTAGATCAACGTGCGGTCGTCCAGGAATGCCGAATACGACACGCGCGAGTGATGATTCGTCAGCCGCTCGAGCTTCCCCCCGTCGGCGGGGATGCGCCAGATGTCCATGTCGTACGGGCTCACGATCCCGCGGGCGAAGTAAACGTAGCGCCCGTCCGGGGACCAGACGGGATAGTGATTGCGGACGCCCGGCTCGCCAAGAAGGATCCGCTTCCTGTTGGCGCCGGTCCGGTCCGCCACGAACATCGCCTGCGCCACGTCGGCGTTGTTGTAGACGAGCCGGGACCCGTCGCGCGACCACGCGACCGAGACCGCGTCGGGCAGGAACAGCCGCTTGTCCCCGCCGATCGTGGGGACGATCCACAGGTCGCTCAAGCGGCCCGTCCTGGCCGCGTCGGACACGCCGAACCAGACGTGGGCGTCGTCGCCGGAAAAGCCGATGTTGCGCCGACGATTGCCCTGCGTCACCGGCACCGAGCCCTGGGAGAGGTTGAGCAGCTGGTCGCTCCCGACCTGAGTCACCCAGGCGTCGAACGGACCGGCCCGGTCGGAGATGAACGCGACGAACTTGCCGTCGGCCGAAATCGCCGCGTCGAACTCCGTTCCCTCCCAGTCGGTCAGGCGCGTGAAGGTGGCGCCGGCCAGCGGGTTCTTCCAGAAGTAGTCGCTCTCGCGGAGCCGCCATCCGAGGACGCCGAGAGCCAGGATCCCCGCGGCGGCCGCCCCCGCCAGAATCCAGCGCCGGCGCCTCCTCGCCGGCGACGCGACAGCCGGGAGGGCCCCGGGGTTGGAGGCCTCCGACAGGTTGTCGCGGATCGTCATCAGCTCGCGCGCCAGATCCTCGGTCGAAGCGTAGCGATCCGCGGCCTTCTTGGACAGGCAGCGCTGCACCGTCCAGCGCAGCGGCGGCGGGATCCGGACGTTGAGGACCGCAATCGGCTCGGGCTCGTCCTGGATGATGGCCGCGAGCGTCTGCGGCGCGGAGGCCCGCTGAAAGGCCCGCTCCCCGGTCGCCATCTCGTACAGCATCGCGCCCAGGGAGAATTGATCCGAGCGATAGTCGACGGGAGCGCCGGTTGCCTGCTCGGGCGACATGTACCCGACGGTGCCCAGGATGATGCCCTCCTGCGTCGCCCCCGAATCCTGGCGCTGATCCGACGCGGCCGGCGCCTGGCCGTCCCCCTGCGTCAGCTTGGCCAGTCCGAAGTCGAGGATCTTGACGTGGCCCTGGTCGGTCACCATGACGTTCTCGGGCTTCAGATCCCGGTGCACGATGCCCGAAGCGTGCGCCTTCGCCAGTCCTTCGGCCAGCTGGATCCCGATGTCGAGCAGGCGACGGACCGGCAGCGCGCCGTCGAGGAGGATCGCCCGCAGCGACTCGCCGGAAACGAGCTCCATGGCGATGTAGTGGACGGAGTCGACGGCGCCGACCTCGAAGATCGTCACGATGTTCGGATGATTCAGCGCCGACGCCG
>DATJPZ010000103.1:0-82592 GCA_035506175.1 Thermoanaerobaculia bacterium
CCCCTTTGGGCGAGCCGAGCGCCGGTGGCGAGCCGGGCGAGCAACGGCGAGTCCCGGGCTCGCCAGATTCCGAGCGAGCGAAGGCGACGGTCCGTCGAGCCCCTTTGGGCGAGCCGAGCGCCGGTGGCGAGCCGGGCGAGCAACGGCGAGTCCCGGGCTCGCCAGATTCCGAGCGAGCGAAGGCGACGGAACGGCGACGGTCCTCCTGTCCTTTCTTTGGCCCAATGGCCAGTCGCGCGGCGCGCCGGCGCCCTCTACTCTTCTTCGATCGGACTTCGACGAACCGAGGTGTCTATGTCCCTACGACGAACGCCGGTTCTCGCTCTGGCCTTCGCGATGGCGGCCGCGTCCCTTTCCGCGGCGACGACCTTCCAGGCCGCCTACATGACGCCCGCGTCCGGTCCCGCGGGGGGCGCTCCCGTCGCGATCCTGGGCAATCAGTTCCTCGCCGGGACGACCGTGACCGTCGGCGGGTCGGCCGCGTCGGCCTCGGTGACGAGCTCGACGCGCATCGCGGCGACGGTGCCCGCGCAGACCGCCGGGGCCGTCTACGACGTCGTCGTCACGAGCCCGGGCGGTCCCTCCTCGATCCTGCCGCGGGCCTGGTTCGCCGACTTCCTCGACGTCAACGGGGCTTCGCCCTTCCACGCGCCGGTCGAGCAGATGGTCCGCGACGGCATCACGTCCGGCTGCGGCGGCGGCAACTACTGCCCGAGCTCTTCGATCACCCGGGCGCAAATGGCGGTGTTTCTCCTGCGCGCCGGACACGGCTCCTCGTACGTGCCACCGCCGGCGACCGGGACGATCTTCGCCGACGTCGGCGCCACCGACTTCGCCGCCGACTGGATCGAGGAGCTCTACGCCGAGGGGATCACGGGCGGCTGCGCGACCAGTCCGCTGCGCTACTGCCCGAACAACCCGATCACGCGCGGCCAGATGGCCGCCTTCCTGCTGAAGGTCTACCACGGCACCGCGTATGGCCCGCCGCCCGCGCAGGGCGTCTTCGGGGACGTCCCGGTCTCGATGCCGCTGGCGCCGTGGATCGAGGAGCTCGCGCGGCTCTCGGTCACCGCTGGCTGCGGCGGCAACGCGTACTGTCCGGCGAACTCGGTCACGCGCGGCCAGATGGCCGTGTTCATGACGAAGACGTTCCATCGCCCCGAGGCGATTCGATTCCTCGAGCAGGCGTCGTGGGGCGCGAGCGACGCCGACGTGGGCGGGCTGCTCGGCCAGGGCTACCTCTCCTGGCTCGCGGCGCAGAACGCGGCGACGCCGTCGTCGTATCCGAACTCGCTCTTCCCGCTCTGGCCCGGCGACACGCCGGCGTCGTGCGACGACGTCTGCCAGCGCGACAACTACTCGTCCTACCGCCTCCAGAACCGGTTCTTCTTGAACGCGCTCTACGGTCCCGACCAGCTCCGCCAGCGCGTCGCCTGGGCGCTGCACAAGCTCGTCGTCGTCTCCGAGGACACGCTTCCGTACCCGTTCCAGATGGCGCCGTACCTGCGCGCCCTCGACCTGAACGCCTTCGGCAACTACCGCGACATCCTCTACCAGGAGACGCTCAACCCGGCGATGGGCGAGTACCTGAACATGGACACGTCCACCAGGGACGACCCCAACGAGAACTACGCCCGCGAGATCATGCAGCTCTTCTCGATCGGGACCGTGCTGCTCAACCAGGACGGGACGACGCAGAACGACGCCAACGGTCCCATGCCCTCCTACGACCAGGCGGTGATCGACGAGTTCAAGCGGGTCTACACCGGCTGGTTCATCGACCAGGTCCCCTGCCCGGCGCCCAACGGCGGCGACACCTGCGACGACTGGGTCAGCCCGATGTCTTTCGACATCGACCTTCACGACACGGACGCGAAGACGCTCTTCGCCGGATTTCCCGGCGGCCCGGTCGTCCTGCCCGCCGGCCAGACCGGCGACCAGGACCTGAACCAGGCGATCGACGCGATCTTCAACCATCCGAACGTCGCCCCCTACGTGGCGCGCGAGCTCATCCACAGCCTCGTCACGTCCAACCCCTCGCCCGCGTACGTCGAGCGCGTGGCGGGCGCCTTCATCGACGACGGCACCGGGGTGCGCGGCAAGCTCTGGCCCGTCGTCAAGGCGATCCTGCTCGACCCCGAGGCGCGCAACGCTCCGAGCGACCCGATCTACGGGCACCTGCGCGAGCCCGCGCTCTACCTCAACAACGTCCTGCGCGCTTTCCACGCGATGTCGTACGACCGCACCACGCAGTCCGACGGCAACCTCGAGCCCTTCGCCCGCGACATGGGTCAGAAAATCTGGAAGCCGCCGACGGTTTTTTCCTACTTCCCGCAGGCGTACGCCGCGCCCCCGGCCTCCTCCGGCGTCCTCGGGCCCGAGTTCGGCCTCATGAACTCGCAGACTTCCCTGAAACGCGCCAACTTCGTCAACCAGTTCACGATCTGGGGCGGCGTCGAGGCCGACCCGAACGACGACACGCCCAACGGCACGTCGCTCGACTATTCCGAGCTGCAGCTGCTCGCCTCGAACCCCGGCAACCTCGTGGACAAGCTGAACCGCCTGCTCCTGCACGGAACGATGTCCGACGACCTGCGCAGCTCCATCGTCTCGGCCGTCGCCGCCGTGGACGCCTCGGATCCGCTCGGGCGGGCGGAGCAGGCGCTCTATCTCGTCGCCGTGTCCTCGCAGTACCAGGTGGAGAGGTAAGAACCATGAAGAGCACCCGACGCGAATTCCTGATTCGGTCGACCTGCGCGGGCCTGACCGCGGCGGCCGCCCAGGCGAGCCTGAACAAGCTCGGCCTGATGAACCTCTACGCGCGGCCCTCGGCGCCGACGGACTATCGCGCTCTCGTCTGCGTCTTCCTGGACGGCGGCAACGACTCCAACAACATGATCGTGCCGACCGACTCGGCGCACTACGCCCAGTACGCGGCGGCGCGCCCCGCCAACTCGGGCATCCAGATTCCGCAGGTCGGCCAGCCCGGCGGCCTCATCTCGGTCGGCGCGCCGGCGAGCCTCGGCGGACGGACCTTCGGTTTCCACCCGGCCCTCCCCGAGATGGCCTCGCTCTACACGCAGGGCAAAGTCGCCGTCGTGTCCAACGTCGGCCCGCTCGTCGTCCCCGTCACGCAGGCCAACATCGACAGCAAGCCGACGCCGTACTCGCTCTTCTCGCACTCCGACCAGATCGACTGCTGGCAGACCGCGCGCGCCGACCAGCGCATCGCGACGGGCTGGGGGGGCCGCATCACGGACGTCACGCTCAACTGCAACGGCGGCTCGGGCTTTCCGACCATCACGACGATCGCGGGGGCTTCGACGTTCTGCGTCGGCGCGGGGCAGCGGCCGCTCGCGATCGACACCGGCGCGCTCGACCAGGTCCTGGTCCTGAACGGCTTCAACGGCTCGCCGCAGGACAACGCGCGCAAGAGCTCGATGGACTTCGCGCGGACGATCGACCGCACGGCGACCCTCATCGCGGCCGCGAGCGACACCACGCAGCAGGCCGTGGACATCAGCGCGGCGCTCTCCGTCGACCCGACGCTGACGACGGTCTTCCCGGGCACCGACCTCGGCTCGCAGCTCCAGCAGGTGGCCAAGGTCATGAAGTTGAACCTCTCCTCGCCCGAGCTCTCGCTCAACCGCCAGATCTTCTACGTCGAGACGGGCGGCTACGACACGCACCAGGACCAGCTCCAGGACCAGGGCGACAACTTCACCGAGTTCTCCCAGGCGATGGCCGCGTTCTACGCCGCCACCCAGGAGCTCGGCATCTCGGACCGCGTCGTCACGTTCACGCTCTCGGATTTCGGCCGCACGCTGCAGCCCTCCGGCGACCCCGGCTCGGTCGGGACCGACCACGGCTGGGGCAGCCACCACTTCGTCATGGGCGGCGCGGTCGCCGGCGGCAACTTCTACGGCATGCCGGGCGGCAACGGGCAGATCTTCCCGGACCTCGTCGTCGGCGGCATCGACGACATCTCGTCGGACGACCGCGGCCGCTGGATCCCGGCGACTTCGGTCGAGCAGTACGCCGGCACGCTCGCGAGCTGGTTCGGCGTGTCCGCGCTCGATCTCCCGGTCGTCTTCCCGCTGTTCAACAACTTCTCGCCGACGACCCTCGGGTTCCTGACGCCGGGCACGAGCTGCTGAGCGTCACTTCCCCTTGACGATGTCGATGTTCCCGTTCGAATTCTCGAGCGTGAGCGGGCAGCGGCCGTCGCCCAGCCGCCCGTAGAGGTTCTCGGCGCTCGGCGAGCCCGACACCATCAGCGGCACCTCGCTGCGGACCTTGCCGAAGGACGTGCGGGCGTTCACCGTGAAGGTCGCCTCCTCGCTCACCGCGACCCGAATCGGACCGAAGGAGTTCTTCACCGACACGGCCTCGCAGCCGGCCCCGGCCGGAAGTCCGCGGACCTCGACCGAGCCGTTCTGATTCTCGACGTCGAGCCGCCCGCTCACCCCATCGACGGTCGCCCCGGCGAAAGACGTGGTGACGCGGGCGCTCCCCTTGACGGCGGACACCTGGACCGCGCCGTTCGAGTCGTCGACGGTCAGGTTGCCGTCGATCCGCGTCGCTTCGACCATGCCGAAGCTCGTCGAGATGGAGACGGGACCGCCGGAGACGTCGGCGACCGACACGGGGCTGTTGTTGCCGACGATCCGGGCGCCCCGGTGCGCGCGGCTCAACGAGATCCGGCCGAAAGAGCCCCGGGCGTCCACCGCGCCGCCCACGTCGGCGAGGGTCACGGCGCCGTTGTCCGCCCGGACGGTCGCGTCGCCCGGCACGCCGCTCGCGTCGATCTCGCCGAAGCTCGTCTTGAGCTGCGCGGAAGCCTTGACGTTGCGCACGCGCACGCCGCCGTTGGAATTCTCGACCTCGACCGCGCCCTCCACGTCCGAGAGCTCGACGCGCGCGAAGGAGTTGTGCACCGTGGCCTTGCCGGCCACCTTCTGCACGGCGACCTCGCCGTTCGAATTCTGGACCTCCAGCGCGCCGCCGACGTTGCGGGCATCGACGCGGCCGAAGGAGCCGGTCACCCGGCCGCTCGCGGCGTCTTCGAGGAGCACCGCGCCGTTGGAGGCATTGATCGTGACCGGGCCCTTCGTGCGCCGGGCCTGCACCGCGCCGAAGCGGTTGCGCACCGACAGCGTTCCCTCGACGTCCGTCGCGACGACGGCGCCGTTGGACCCGGAGATCTCGACGTCGCCGACGTTGTGGTCGAGCGTGATCGAGCCGAAGGCGTTCTCCAGGCGCTGCCGGCCGCGCCCGTTGCTGAAGGCGAGCTGGCCGTTGGCGTTGACGACGACGGCCGAGGCCTTGAGCCCCGAGACCACGACGTCGCCGAACTTGGAGCGGGCCGACAGGGCCATCGTCTCGGGCATCGTCACGTCCATGTCCACGGCAAAGGAGACGTGGCCCCGGCCCGCGAAGGTCGCGCCGTGGTCCGGGTACTTCGTCCGGATGGCGATCGTCGATCCGAGGTCCTCGACGGTCACGCTGATTCCCTCGCCGAACTTCTGCGCCCACTCGCCGTCCGACGAGGAGACCGTGATCTTCGCGCGGACACGGACTTCCGAGAGCGCGTGCGTGCCGATCCGCAGGGCGCCCTGGCTGTGCTCGATTTCGAGCTGCTGCCCGGCCTTGACCGGAAGGGTCTTCGAGAAATCGCGGTCGAAATTACCGCCCGGCTCGCGGGTCTCTTCCCGAGCCGCGAGCGGCGCGGCGAGCGCGAGCAGAAGCGCGGCGGGGAGCGCCGCCAGACGGAAGCGGGCAAAACGCGTCATGACTTGACCTCTTTCATCAGACTCTGCAGCGTGCGCTGCTTTTCCTGGTAAACGGCGAGCAGCTCCCGCCGCAGGTGCGTGTTGCCCCGGTTCTGCTCGATCGAGGCCTTGAGCTCCGTGATCGCCGCGTCGAGCACCACGAGCTTTTCCCTGTAGTTCGCCATCACGGGCGACGTCGCGCCCGAAAGCGCGGGCTCGGCCAGGCGCGACAGGTTCTCGATCGAGGAGAGGTAGACCCTCTCGGCCGCGTCGACCTCGTCGATCGCCTGGTCGGTCAGGAGCGGCGCCTTCGTCGTCCGCCAGTGGTCGGTGAGCGGCTCGCGCCCGCCGCCGTTGCGGAAGACCCAGAGGCCCACGGTCGCGAGCACGAAGAGCGCCGCGATCGAAGCCGCCGGAACCCAGACGAAGCGGCGGCGCGGACTCGCGTCCGTGTCCGTGGCGGCCCGGACCGACTCCTCGGCGAGGGCCTGCCGGATCCGCGGCAGCAATTCCGGCGACTCCCACGCGCGCCGCAGCGACGCCGCGGCCTCGGAGATCCGGCGCCACTCCGAGAGCTCGCGGCCGCAGGCGGCGCAGCCGAGGGCGTGGACCTCGAACGCCGCGGCGAGCACCGGGTTTTCGCCCGCGAGGGCCTTCTCGAGGTCGCGACAGTCCGCCTTCACCGCGCCTCCGCCGGGGCAAACGCGCCGCCCGAGGCGAGCTCCTTCTGGAGCCGCCGCTTGGCGCGGAAGAGAAGCGTGCGCGACGTGTTCTCGGTGACCTCGAGAATCTCGCCCGCCTCGCGGTGCGAGAAGCCCTCGACCTCGCACAGCAGGAACGCGGTGCGCTCGCGCGGGTCCAGGTGCTCGAGCGCCTTCTCGATCGCGAGGCGCAGGGGATGGTCCCGGAGCGCCCCGCCCCGGAGCTCCGACTCCTCGGGCAGCGGGCTCTCCGGCCGGCGCCGTCCGCGGCGCCGCATGTCGTAGCAGACGTTGACGAGGATCCGGTAGGCCCACGTCGACACGCTCGCCCCGCCCCGGAACCGCGCGGCCCCGCGGAAGATGCGCAAGAACGCCTCCTGGACGGCGTCTTCCGCGTCCGCGTGGCGGCCGAGCAGGTTCATGGCGATTGACTTCATCCGCCCCCCGTGCGTTTCGAAAAGCTCGACGAGCGCCGCCGAGTCCGCGGTTGGAAGATCCGTCCCCGTCAGGGCCAGCTCCTTTGCCTTCAGTGCGATGCGCGCTTGGACCAGGATCCGCCGCCTCCGGGAACGCTTCGAAAGACCGCGTCCGGCAGCTTGGACGTCACGGCGGGGGGTTTCGTTGCGGAATCTATCGCGGAGGCGGGCGCTTGTAGGCTTCGGGCCATGAAGAAAGCCGCCGTCCTGCTGCTGTGTCTGGCGGGCCTCGCCGGGTTGCCGGCCCGGCTCGCCGCGCAGAAGGCCGTGTTCGTCGTCCGCCACGCCGAGAAGACCGCCGACCAGGCCGAGCGCCTGACCGAGGCGGGCCGCACCCGGGCGCAGCGGCTGGCGGCGCTGCTCGCCGATTCGGGAATCGCCGCGATCTACGCGACCGATACCGAGCGCGCCCGGGACACGGCCCGGCCGCTCGCCGAACGGCTGAGGCTGAAGATCACGTCCTACGACACGGGCGCGAGCATGTCCGGCCAGGTCGACGCGCGCCCGTTCGTCGCGTCGCTCCGGAAGGAGCACCCGCAAGACGTCGTGCTCGTCGTCGGACACTCGAACACGATTCCGAACCTGCTCGAGACGCTCGGGTGCTCGGAAAAGGTCACGCTGGGCAATGCCGAGTACGACAACCTGTTCGTCGTGGTGCCGAAGTCAGACCGCGCGACGCTGCTGCGGCTGAGGTACTGACGCGGGCGGCCACCAGGGCTGCCCCCCCTACATTCCGAAACGCACGGGACGTGTTTTGAACTGTCAGGGCGGGGCTTGCCCCCGCCCGCGCCGAACAGCTACCAGCCCACCGGCTTGCCCTTGTTCTGCTCGTCCAGCCACTTCTGGAGCGGCGCGAAGTAGTCGCGGATCGCGGTCGCGTCCATCTGCCGCTGCCCGGTGATCGCCTCGAGCGCGTCGGGCCAGGGCCTGGACTGTCCCATCGCCAGCATGTCGTTGAGCTTCCTGCCGGCTTCCTTGTTCCCGTAGATCGAGCAGCGGTTGAGCGGCGTCGTGCAGCCCGCCGTCTTCGACAGCGCCCGGTGGAACTGGAATTGCAGGATGTCCGCGAGGAAGTAGCGCGTGTACGGCACGTTGGCCGGGACGTGATACTTCGCGCCCGCGTCGAAGAGGTCCTCGCCGCGCGCGACGGCCGGCGCGATGCCCTGGTACTTCAGACGCAGCGCCCACCACGCCTTGTTGTAGTCGGCAGGCGTGATCTCGCCCGAGAAGATCTTCCAGCGGTACTGGTCGATCAACAGGCCGAACGGCAGGAACGCCACCTTCTCGAGCGCCTTGTTCAGGAGCAGCCCGATGTCCTTCGACGTGTCCGGCGCCTTGTCGAGCAGACCCAGCTTGACCAGGTACTCCGGCGTGACCGAGAGCGCGATCGTGTCGCCGACGGCCTCGTGGAAGCCGTCGTTGGCGCTGTCACGGAAGAGCGGCGGCTGTTTGTCGTAGGCCCGCTGGTAGTAGTTGTGGCCGAGCTCGTGGTGGATCGTCGTGAAGTCCTCGGCGGTGATGTCGATGCACATCTTGATGCGCAGGTCGTCGACGAAGTCGACGTCCCAGGCGCTCGCGTGGCAGACGACCTCGCGGTCCTTCGGTTTCGTGAACATCGACCGTTCCCAGAACGTCTTCGGCAGCGGGTCGAACCCGAGCGAGGAGAAGAACCCCTCGCCGTACCGGACCATCTGACGCGGGTCGGTCTGCCGCGACTTCAGGATCTGCGTCAGGTCGAAGCCGGGATCGGCGTCCTTCGGCGCGACGAGCGGATAGACGTTGTCCCACGTCTGCGCCCACATGTTGCCGAGCAGGTGCGCCGGGATCGGGCCGCTGGCCGGGACCGCGTCGCCGTACTTCTCGCGCAGCTTCCAGCGCACGTAGGCGTGGAGCGAGACGTAGAGCGGCCGCACCTGCGCCCAGAGCCGGTCGAGCTCGGCCGAGAACGCCTCCGGCGACATGTCGTACTTGGAGCGCCACATGGCGCCCGTGTCCTTGAAGCCGAGCTCCCGCGCGCCCTTGTTCGAGAGCTCGACGAAGCGGACGTAGTCCTTCTTGATCGGCCCGCCGATCGCGTGCCAGCCGGCCCAGACGTCGAGGAGCTCCTTCGCGTCGCGCGAGTGCGCCATGATGCGGGTGATGTCCTCGAGGTCGAGACACTTGTCCTTCGTCGGGCAGTACTTGCCCTTGCCGTAAGCGCCTTCCATCGCCGTCGAGAGGCGCGTCAGCTCCGCACGCTCGGCCGGGTCCGACGGGGCGGCCATCGTCATCGAGAGCTTCAGCAGCTTCAGTTTGCGCGCCGTCTCGTCCGGAAGCGCGAGCCCGTCGAAGCGCAGCGCGTCCTTGGCGTACCGGACGTTGGCCGCGATCGTCTTGTCGGCCGCCTGCGCGGCCAGGACCTCGGTGTCTTCCGTGATGTACGTGGACTTGACCCAGTCCGCGCGGCTCTGGTTGATCCAGAGCTGCAGCAGCGTCTTCTCCGCGTCGTCGGCGAACGCCGTGGCGTCCGCGGGAGTCGGCGGCCGGCTCGGCGTCTGCGCGCCGGCTTCAGAAGCCATGGCCGCCTGCAGCAGGAGCGCCAGCGCCGCGGCGCCGGCACGAGTTGCCCGTGTTCGCATCGATTCCTCCCCTGGACGTTTCGGGTTGCCTCAAAGCGGGAAGGAATCTACCTCACGCCGATCGGGGGCGGAACGGTCGGCGCTTGCCCAAAAAAGGCAGGCGAGGCGGGCACGACGTGCCTCGCCTCCCCGCCATCTTTCTACTGGCCGCCGGTCGTGGTTTTGTAGACGGACGAGGCCGTCGATGCGTAGAGCGTGTCCGGGGAGGACGGGTCCATGGCGAGGCCGTAGACGCCGCCGTCGTCCAGTCCCGCGTTGACCGGGAACCAGTTCTCGCCGGCGTCGGTACTCTTGAACACGCCGCCGCCCTCCGTTCCGACGTACAGGATCCTTCGCCGGTTGGGGTTGACGACGAGTACACCGGTTCGCGAGGTCGTCGCGCCGTCCAGGCCGTTGCCCTTGTCGACGAAGGAGGCGCCCCCGTCGGTGCTCTTGACCACACCGGAGTCGCCGGCCCCGTAGACGATGTCCGAATTGACCGGATCCACCGTGACCTTGAACGAGGGGTTCGGGTCCACGTTGATCCAGCTCGCGCCGGCGTCCCGCGAGCGCCAGATGCCCGTGCCGCGGTCGGCGAAATACACGGTGCGGTGGCGATGGGGATCGACCGTGATGCCGCGGCCGCTCAGGGAGAGAAAGTCGTCAGGGGCCGCCCCCGGGGCCCGGTCGATGCGCGTGAACGTCTCCCCGAAATCGGTGCTCTTCCAGATGCCGTCGCCGCTGCGGACGGTGGCGACGTAGATCGAGCCGTCCACCGGGTCGACGTCGATTCCGGTGACGTAGATGCTCGCCGACCCGAACAGGCGGCGCTCCCAGTGGTTGCCGTGGTCCTCCGACTTGAAGAGACCGCCTCCCGTAAACGAGCCCGCATACACGCGCCGGGGCTCCCTCGGATCGAACGCCACGCCGCGGGGGGCGCGGTTCACGAGCCCGTTCTTTCCTCCGTCCGTCCACGTACGGCCGCCGTCGTCGGTCACGAGCAGGCCGCCGTCGTTGGTCGACAGGAAGACATGCCGAGAGTTGGAAGGATCGACGACGATCGCGTGCCCGCTCTGGCAATCGCAATCGCTCAGCGGCGGCCAGGCGAGCCGCCGCCAGTCACGACGGCGCCCGCCGAGATCGCCCGCCAGACGCGAGGCCGGAAGCTGAAACACGCCATCGAAGTTGGTCCCGGCATAGACCGCGCCGTCGCTGTCCACGGCGAGGACCAGACCGAGGCCGTCCGAGATGCCCGTGTTCGTCCAGGTCGCTCCCCCGTCCTCGCTGACCGACACTCCCCGGGTTGCCGTGCCCGCAAAGAGCCGGTTGCCGCTCTTGGCCAGCGACAGGACGACGCCGACCTCCGGCGAGCCGATGCGCTCGAAGGATGCCCCGGCGTCCGAGCTCTTGAAGACGCCGTTGCCGTTCGAGCCCGCGTAAACGACGTTGCTGTCGCTCGGATCGACGAGCAGGCACCAGACCGTCGTGTCGGCCGTCAGCGCCACCCAGCTGGCGCCGCCGTCGCTCGACTTGAACGCTCCCTGGCCCGTCGTGCCGGCGTAAACGACGTTCGAATGTGCCGGATCGATGGCGAGAGAAAAGACCTGCACGCCGCCCAGACTGTCGGAGACCGACACCCACGTGTCCCCGCCATCGACGGTCTTGTCGATGAATCCGTTGTAGCCCGCATAGACGACGTTCGAGTCGTCGGGATCGATCGCCATGCTCAACGGGGCGCCGATTCCGGTAGTGGCGGACCACACCGCCGCGCCGTCGGTCGTCTTGAAGATGGCGTCTCCCGTCCCCAGGTAAACGACGTTCGGGTCCCGGGGAAACATCGCCATCGATGTGGCGCCGCGCGAAGTCAGACCGTTGTCGACGGCGGCGAAGTTCGCGCCGCCGTCGGTGCTCTTGAGGACACTGCCGCCGATGCCCACGATGTAGATCGTGTTCGACGGCGCATCAACCGCGATCGCCGCCTCGACGGACGCCGGCCCGGGGCCGATCTCCTTCCATCCGCTCGGACGAAGCGGCACGTTGGTAGGGGCCGCCACGAGCCCGCACGACACGGCAAGGGCGGCGACGCCGATCCCGAGAGCCGAGACGAACCGTGGTTTCGGGGAGGTGGGTCCAGGGGCATTCATGACAGGCTCCCTTCTCTCCAAAAAAAGAGGATTACCCGGGCTCAGGGACAGGTCGAGAATGCCGATGTGTCCTGGATCGGGGCGAATGGCGTGCCGTCGGCATTCGAATACGAGTGGCCCTGGCCGGTCAGAGAGTCGGTCACGACCAGAGAGACCCCCACGTTCGTCATGCCGGCCGCGAACAACCACTCGCGCCCGTTGACCGAGCAACCGTCCACCATCTTCACGACGAGCTCGATGCTGTCGCGGTCGAAGAACCAGAACGAGCCCGTGCTGGCCGTCAGGGATGCGGCACCCGCCCGGCCGCTCCGGCCGAGCGTCGACGCCATCCAGTCGGCCTGTACGCGGAACCGGCCGTTGCCCAGGCAGAGGGTCGTCGCGTCGGAAACACAGGCGCCCGCGGCGCTCGGAGTCAGGCGTCCGATCCGATTCCCTGCATACTCCGCGAACCAGAGATTCCCATCCGGGCCGAGCGCGATGGATGAGGGGGCGGAGGAGGGATCGGGGAGTAAGAACTCGGTGATCCGGGCATCGGTGGTCAGGCGGGCGATCCGGTCCGGGCTCTCCGTGATCCAAAGATTGCCGTCGGCACCAAGGGCCATGCCGCCGGCAGAGACCGTCAGCCCTTCGAGTCGGGTGATCGCCCCCTGCGTCGTGCTCGTCCAGAGGTGGGAGTCGGCCGTCGAGAACCAGAGGTTGCCATCCGACCCCGCCGTGATCTCCCGAGGCCAATCGTCTCCGGGGTCGGGCATGCCGAAAATGGTTACACCGCCCAGCGGTGTAACTCGGCCGATGAAGCCGCCGTAGTAGTCCGAAAACCAGAGGTTGCCGTCCGGACCGACCGTGACCTTTCCGGCCGACGTCGCCTGAGGTACCGCAAAGCTCGTCACCGCCCCGGCCATCGAGATGCGAAGTACCGATTTGCCGTCGTAAGACCAGAGGTTGCCATCGGGTCCGGCCGTCAGTTCCGGTCCGACCGCAACGTGCCACTCGGTGACTTCGCCCGACATCGTGATCCGCCCGAGGCGGCCCGCGCTGAACTCGGAGAACCACATCGCACCGTCCGAGCCGGCGGCGATGCCCCGAGGGCCGACCCTCGGATCGAGCAGGGGGAACTCCGTGATCGAGCCGCCGGGGGTGATTCGGCCGACCTGGCCGGAGCCGAATTCCGTGAACCAGACGTTGCCGTCGGGGCCCGCCGCGATGGCCGTCGGCTGCGCGCCCGGCGTCGGGATCGCGTACTCCGAGATCACCTGGCCTCCGAGGAAAGTCGACAGGCCCGCCGCCGCAAGGCCTCCGATCACCAGGAACCGACTCACCCGACGCGCCGACGACGTCATCGCATCCTCCTCCGGCCGACCCCATGCGGGGCGGCTCTGGAGAAACAGGCGCGCTCCGGCCGCGAAAACGGCAATGGCCCGGGGCGGCCGGCGGCCGATTCCACGCCCGCACGGGCGGTATCCTGACGTCCGTGACCGCGAGGAAGCCCCCGGACGAGGCGCCTTCGGCCGGAGATGTCACGGCCCTGCTCAAGCAGTGGAGTGCGGGCGACGCCGTCGCCTTCGAGCGGCTGGTACCGCTCGTCCATGCGGAGCTGCGCCGCCTGGCCCACCGCGAGATGGGGCGCGAGCGCGCCGGCCACACGCTCCAGACGACGGCCCTCGTCAACGAGGCCTACCTGCGGCTCGTCGACTCGAGCAGGGTCCGCTGGCAGGACCGCGCCCACTTTTTCGCGATGTCGGCGCAGCTGATGCGGCGCATCCTGGTCGACCACGCGCGCGCGCGGCGGGCCCGAAAGCGCGGCGGCGGCGCGCGCCAGGTGGAGCTCGACGAAGCGCTCGTCGTCTCGCCCGAGCGCGGATCCGACCTCGTCGCGCTCGACGACGCGCTGCAGGCCCTCGCGGTCGTCGACGCGCGAAAGGCCCAGGTCGTGGAGCTGCGCTACTTCGGCGGCCTGAGCGCCAACGAGAGCGCCGAGGCGCTCGGCGTATCGCCCGAAACAGTGCTCCGCGACTGGCGCCTGGCCAAAGCGTGGCTCCTGCGGGAGCTCTCCGGCGGCGGCTGACGTGGCGGCCAATCACTGGCAGCGCGTCGAGGCGCTGTACCACGCGGCGCTCGAGCGGGAACCCGCCGAGCGCGCCGACTTCCTCGCGCGAAGTTGCGGCAGCGACGACGCGCTGCGAAGCGAAGTCGAGTCGCTCCTCCGCTACGACGGCGCCGCCGGCGATTTCCTCGAGCGCCCCGCGCTCGAGGACGAGGCCAACGGCCTCGCGCGCGAGCCCGGCACGATCCTCGGCGAGCGGGACGTCGACGGCTACGCGATCCTGTCGCTTCTCGGCGCGGGCGGGATGGGCGAGGTCTACCGAGCCCGCGATCTGGCCCTCGGACGCGAGGTCGCGCTCAAGGTGCTCCGGCGCTCGGCGGCCGCGAGCGACGCATCGCTGCGCCGCTTCGAGGAGGAGGCGCGGCTCGCGTCCGCGCTGAATCACCCGAACATCGTCACGATCTACGGCGTCGGAGCCAAAGACGACGTCGCCTATATCGCGATGGAGCTCGTGCGCGGCAGGACGCTCCGCGACGCGCTTTCCTCGGGGCCGCTCCCGCTCGACCGGGCCGTTTCCCTCGCCGTCCAGCTCGCCGACGCGCTCGCCGCCGCCCACGCGGCCGGGATCGTCCACCGTGATCTGAAGCCCGAGAACCTCATGCTCACGGAAGACGGACGCCTGAAGGTGCTCGACTTCGGCATCGCCAAGCTGCAAGGGTCTCCCGAGGAGCCCGGCGCCGCCCTTCCGCCGCGTCCGCGCTCCGCCACGCAGACCGGCGCGATCTTCGGAACGATCGGTTACATGTCGCCGGAACAGGCCGCGGGCTTACCGGCCGAGCCGGCCTCGGACCAGTTCTCCTTCGGCGCGATCCTCTTCGAGATCCTCTCGGGCCGTCGGGCGTTCGAGCGGGACACGCCGGCCGCGACGATCGACGCGATCCGGCACGACGATCCGGCGCCCCTCGTCCTCCCGGAAGGAGCATCGGCGCTGCGCGCCGTGATCGCGCGTTGCCTCGCGAAGGCTCCCCGGGATCGCTTCCCCGAGACGCGCGATCTCGCGGCTCGCCTCCGGGAAGTCGCCGCCGGATTCGAGCGCCGGGCGGCGGCGCCGGCGCCGAACCGGCGGCGTTGGCTTTGGCTCGGCGCCGCGGCGGCCATCGCCGCCGCCGTGGGACTCGCGACGTGGAGGGCGGGCCCCCGCGACACCGGCATCCGTTCGATCGCCGTGCTGCCCTTCCAGAAGGTCGCCGGCGGCGCCGAGGCCGAATCCCTGGCGGACGGCCTGACCCGCGGCGTCACGCGCGGCATCTCGCGGCTTTCGTCGCTGGCCGTGCGGCCTCGCAGCGCGGCCCTCCACTTCCGCGGGGCCGACGCCGACCCCGCCGATGCCGCCCGGAAGCTCGGGGTCGACGCGGTGGTGACCGGAACGCTCTCCCAGGAAGGCGGCCGTGCATCCGCCGCCACCGCGCTCGTCGACGCGCGGACCGGCGTCCGCCTCTGGAGCCGGAGCTACGACCTCCCCGTCACGGATGCTCTGTCCGTCCAGAACGAGATCGCCCGGGACCTCGTCACGGAGGGTATCCGCCTGCCGCTCTCGCGCGAGGACCGGCGGGAGCTCGCGCGCCGGCCCACCGACGACGCGATCGCGTACGACCTGTACCTCCGGTCCGTCCGGCTCTGCGAGCGTGGCACCGAGGCCGACTACCTCGAGGCCCGCGCTCTCCTGCAGCAGGCGGTCGCGCGCGACCCGAACTTCGCCCTGGCGTACGTCGCGCTCGCGACGACGCATTCCGTGATGACCGTCGACGGCTACGAATCCCCGGCGCAAGCGCTGCCCGAGATCACGCGGAACGTCCGGCGCGCTCTCGACGCCGATCAGGATCTCCCGGACGCGCACTCCGAGGCTGCCGTCGCGCTCTTCTACTTTCAGTGGGACTGGAAAGGGTCCGAGGCCGAGTGGCGGCAGGCGCTCGCCTCGCGCGGCGGGGGCTTCGTGCCGGACTTTCTCGCGGCCTACGCGCTCCAGCAGTGGGCGCTCGGGAAGCCGCGGGAGGCGCTCGCCCTGGTGCGCCGGGCGCGCGAGCTCGATCCGCTCGGCCTCGAGCCGCGCCTTCGAGAAGCCGATTTTCTCCTCCACGCCGGATCGCTCGACGAGGCCGCGGCCCAGTACGAGAGCGTCGTGAGAACGGCGGACACGGCCGATCCCGAGGCCGCCTCGGCAGCCGCGAACGCGTGGCTCGGGCTCGCCGAGGTCCGGTCGCGGCAGGGCCGATTCGACGACGCGATCGCCGCGCGCCGCAGCGCCGACGAAGCGTCCGGCGACGACGCGTTCGCCGACCTGTACGCGACGGCCCACGGCGAGGCGGGCTACCGCGACCTCGAGCGGCGCAGCGCCCGCCTGCAGCTCGACGCCCTGAGGCAGCGCACGGCCGCGGGCGGGTACGCCTCCCCGCTCGATTTCGCCCGCGTCTACGCCCGTCTCGGAGACCGCGAACGGGCCTTCGAGTCCCTCGACGCCGCGCTCGCCGAGCGCTCCCCCGGCCTCGCGTTCCTGAGCGTCGACCCGGCCTGGGACGGCGTGCGCGCCGACCCGCGCTTTGCCGCGGCGGTGCGCCGCGTCGGCCTGCCGGCCGCGTCGTGAGCTCGTGGTACGATTTTCGCCAAGCTCCAGCGATGTCCATGATCGTTCGACGGACGGCGGCGGCGCTGCTTCTGGCGGCCTGTGCGGGACTCTCCGCCGACCTCTTCGCCTGCGGCGATAAGTTCCTGGTGGTCAGCCGCAATACGCGATTCAAACGAGCCAGTGCCCCCCGCACCCCGGCCGCGGTCCTGATTTACGCGGACCCGAACTCCAGCGCGGGGAAGGCTCTCGCCGACGTTCCGGCCGAGGCGACCCTGCGCAAGGTCGGCTACCGGCCCACGTCGGTCGGGAGCGCCGAGCAGCTCGACCGCGCCCTCGCCGAAGGGCACTGGGACGTGATCCTCGCCGACGAGTCCGAGTGCGAAAAGCTGCGTGGTCGTCTTTCGAGCGACGGCGCCGTCCTCGTGCCGGTCCTCTATCGCGCGACGAGCGAGCAGGTGAAGCAGGCGAAGAAACTCTATCCGTGCGTCCTCGAGTCGCCGGCGAAGAGCCAGGCCCTCCTCGACGCGATCGACGACGCGCTCGCTCTGCGGCCGCGGCCCGCCGCGCCGTCCGACGCCACCCGGACGACGAGTTGACGCGCGCGGCTTGAGTCGCGCGCTGCGTTTCGCCAGCCGCTTCGCCAACCCCGTCGCCGCGCCCGCGCTCGTCGCTTTCGCCGCCCACGCCGTCCTCGCCACGGCGCCGGCGTCCGCGCAGGCGTGGGTGCCGCCCGGCAAGACGGGCTCGGTGAGCCTCGGATTTCAGTGGATCGACAACACCGGCCACATCCTGGACAACGGCAAGCCCGACGACCTTCACCCCGGGGCGAGCGTCGATGCGTCGCTCTACCTGACCCTCGAATACGCCTTTTCGGACCGTCTGTCGGCCGAAATCGGCCTGCCTTTTGTCTGGGCCAAGTACATCGGTCCCGGTCCACCTCCCGGTCCGGTCTTCCCGTCGGTCGACAGCTGCTACTGCTGGAACGGCGGCTTCCAGGACTTCGGAATCATCGCGCGCTACAACGTCATCGGAGAGCCCGGCGGCGCGTTCGCGCTGACGCCCTCGATCGCGTTCGGCGTGCCGAGCAACGACTACGCTTACCAGGGCGAGGCGGTCGTCGGACGAAACCTCAAAGAGCTCGCGCTGGCAGTCGACGCCGGACAGCGGCTCGACGCGATCTCGCCCGCGCTCTCCGTGCAGGCGCGATACGCGTACGCCTTCGTGCAGAAGGTCCAGGACATCTCGACCAACCGCAGCAATTTTGCCGTTCAGGTCGCGTATCAGATCACCCGGCCGCTCGCCGTTCAGGGGTTCGCCTGGTGGCAATGGACGCATGGGGGCCTTCGCGTGCCGGAGGACCTCATCGGGGCCAGCGACGAAATCTGGGCCCAGCACGACCGCCTTCTCCGCAACGACTATTTCCACGCCGGCGCCGGCATCACGTACTCGTTTCCGCGCCTCGACCTCTACGCGAACTACATCGGGTTCGTCAGCGGGTCCAACACGCACCAGGGCTGGGCCGCCTCGGTCGGCGTCAGCTGGCCCTTCGAGCTCGGCGGGAGCGACCCGACGCCTTAGGGCGCCGCGGCGTCAGCCGATCCGCACGAAGTCGATGAAGCCCCGGTCGACGTCGGTCGAGATCAGCTTGACGCGCAGCTTGTCGCCGACCTCGAGGCCGTCGAAGCCGTGGACGAGCTTGCCCTCGGCGGGAGGGTCGAACACGCGCACCCAGGTCCCCTTCTCGGAGGCGCCCGTGACGACCGCATTGAACGCCTGGCCGATCCGCTGCTCGAGGAGCAGCGCCGCCGCGGACTTGCGGACCTGGCGCTCGACCTTGTCGGCGTCGTCCTCCTGCTCCGTACAGTGCGCCGCGAGCGCCTCGAGGTCCGAGGCCGCATAGGGCGTCGCCTGGCTCGCCAGCGCCGCCTTCAGGAGGCGCTGGGTGATCAGGTCGGGAAACCGGCGGTTCGGCGCGGTCGAGTGCGCGTAGTCGCGCACCGCCAGCCCGAAGTGGCCGATCGGCGGCTGACCCGGCCTCTCGACCACGTACTCGCCCGAACCCATCAGCTTCACGATCACGAGAGACAGATCCGGGAACCGCAACGGGTCGGCCTTCTGCCGCTTGACGAGAAACGCCTCCAGCGCGCGTGCGTCGGGCTCGCCCGGCAGGCGCTCGCCGTACTGCGCGGCCACCGACACGATCTTCTGCCAGCGCTCGGGCGAGCGCACGATCCGGCGCAGCGCCGTCACTTTTCGGTCGGCGAGGTAGCGCGCCGTCACGCCGTTGGCCGCGATCATGAAGTCCTCGATCAGCTGGCGCGCGCGGTTCTTCGCCTGGATCGCCAGTCCCACGATCGTGTCCCCCTCGAAGACGGCGCGCGGCTCGATCGTCTCGAGGTCGAGCGCGCCTTCCTCGTGCCGGCGCCGCCGCAGCGCCTGCGCCACGCCGTCCTGCAGGCGCAGCTGCTCGACGATTCCCGGGACCGCCGCCGCCCGCGCGGGAAACGCGCCGCCCTCGAGCCCGACCGACACCGAGTCGTAGGCGAGCTTCGCCTGGTTCCGGACGGCCGCCCGGTACACGTCCGAGCGGCGCAGGCTCCCGTCCTTCTCGACCGTCAGCTCCACGACGACCGCGGCGCGGTCCTCGTTCTCGTTCAGGGACGTCAGGTCGGTCGAGAGCTTCTCGGGCAGCATCGGGAAAATCTCGGCGGCCGTGTAGACCGACGTCGTGTTCGTTCGCGCGTGGGCGTCGAGCGCCGTGTCTTTGGCGACGAGCGCGTCGACGTCGGCCACGGCGACGAAGATCGTCACGGCGCCGTCCGGCAGCGCCTCCGCGACCGTGAGCTGATCGAGGTCGCGGGAGTCGTCGTTGTCGATCGAGCACCACGCGCGCCCGCGCAGGTCGCGCAGGCCGGATCCCGCCACCGGCGCGGGCCCGCGGATCGCGGACAGCTCCGCGAGCGCGTCGCGCGGGAAATCCGGCTCGAGCCCGCGCTCGACCATGGCCCGGCGGGCGATGCGCTTCAAGTCCCCGCGGTCGTGACGGCGCTCCCTCGGCACGGCCGGCAGTCTATGCTGAGACGAACGCATCAGCGCGGCCCGAGGCCCGGGACTAGAATCGCGCCGTGATCCCGAAGCCGCCGTTCGCGCGGGACCTCACGCCCGAAGCCGAGATCGCCGAGTTCGAGCGGTTGAAGCCCCGCCTCGACGCCCTCTGGAACGCGCTGTCGGCCCGCGAAGAGGAGCCGTACACCTCGGTGGTGATCCCCTCGCTGACGCTCGACCAGGCGGAGCTCTCCAAGCTCGACGCCGCGAGCTTTTACGAGGAGCGCTTGCTGTTTCTCCTGATCCGGCTGCGCAACCCGCAGGCGCGCATGGTCTACGTCACGTCGCAGCCGGTGCACCCGCTGATCCTCGAGTACTACTTCCAGCTCCTGGCGGGGATCCCGGCGAGCCACGCCCGCGCGCGGCTGACGCTGCTGTGCGCGCACGACGCCTCGCCGCGCTCGCTGACCGAAAAGATCCTCGAGCGCCCGCGCCTGATTCAGCGGATCCGCTACGGCATTCCGGACCCGTCGCGTTCGTTCATGACGGTCTTCAACTCGACGCCGCTCGAGCGCAAGCTCTCGGTTCTCCTGGGCATCCCGTTGAACGGCGTCGACCCCGCGCTCTCGCCGCTCGGCTCGAAGTCCGGAAGCCGCAAGGTCTTCCGCGAGGCCGGGGTCGCGCTGCCGGACGGCGCCGAGGACCTGCGCTCCGAGGACGACCTCGTCGACGCGCTCGGGGAGCTGCGCCGGCGGCGGCCGGGCATCCGGCGGGCCGTCGCCAAGCTCGACGAGAGTTTCTCCGGCGAAGGCAACGCCGTCGTCCGGTATCCCGACGCCGAGGGGCGGGGCGCGCTGCGCGACGCGCTCGCTCAGGCGTCGTTCGCGGTCCCGTCGGAAACGGCGCCCCGCTTTCTCGAGAAATTCGCGAGCATGGGCGGCATCGTGGAGGAGTTCCTCGAGCGCCCCGCGTCCGCGTCGCCGTCGGTCCAGCTCCGGATCGACCCGCACGGCGAGGTCGTTCTCCTCTCGACCCACGACCAGATCCTCGGCGGTCCGACCCAGCAGGTCTACCAGGGCTGCCGCTTCCCCGCGGACGCGCGCTACCGCGTCGCGATCCAGGAGGCGGCGCGCCGTGTCGGCGACGTCCTCGCGAGGAAAGGCGTCGTGAGC
Source organism: Thermoanaerobaculia bacterium (assembly GCA_035506175.1). Taxonomy (GTDB): domain Bacteria; phylum Acidobacteriota; class Thermoanaerobaculia; order UBA5066; family Gp7-AA6; genus DAHUXD01. Next base: position 20,574 of record DATJPZ010000103.1, read on the forward strand.
CGCTTCGGCGTCGACTTCTACGTCGGCTGGTCCGACGGCGCGGCGCCCGAGGCGTTCGCCCTGGAGATCAACCTCCGGATGGGCGGCACGACGCACCCGTATCTGGCGCTCCAGTTCCTCACCGGCGGCCGGCTCGACCCCGCTTCCGGCGCCTTCCTTTCGCCCGGTGGTCATCCGAAGTTCTACCGCTCGACCGACAACCTGCGGTCCGCGGCGTACCGCGGCCTCTGCCCGGAAGACCTGATCGACATCACGACGATGAACCGGCTCCACTACAGCCACGGCACCGAGACCGGCGCGCTGTTCCACATGATCGGCGCGCTCTCGCAGTACGGGAAGCTCGGCCTGACCGCGATCGGGAACAGCCGCGAGGAAGCCGACGCCATCTTCGGCTCCGCGCTGGAGGCGCTCGACCGCGAATCCGCCCGATGACGGCGGCGCCGGCACGCTCGCCGCGCGCCTACGCGGGGCTCTCGATCGGCGCGGCCCTCGTGACGATCGCGATGAAGACCGTGGCCTGGAAGCTGACGGGATCCGTCGGCCTTCTGTCCGACGCCGCCGAGTCGGTCGTCAACCTCGCGGCCGCGCTGATCGCCCTCTGGGCGCTGACGGTCGCCGAGCGGCCGCCCTCGCCGACGCACGACTTCGGCTACTCGAAAGCCGAGTACTTCGCCAGCGGCGCCGAGGGATTCCTGATTCTCGCGGCCGCGTTCGGCATCGCGATCGCGGCGTGGGAGCGCTGGCAGAACCCGCAGCCGATCGCGGACGCCCGGGCGGGCGTGGCCGTGGCGGCGGCCGCTTCGGCCGTCAACGGCGTGGTCGCGGCCGCGCTCTTTCGCGCGGCCGCCCGGCTGCGCTCGATCACGCTGCGGGCCGACGCCCAGCACCTCATGGCCGACGTCTGGACCTCCGTCGGCGTCGTCGTCGGCATCTCCCTCGTGGCGGCGACCGGCTGGCAGCGCCTGGATCCGCTCATCGCGTTCGCGGTCGCGGTCAACATCGTCTGGACCGGCTGGAAGCTCGTCCGCGAAACGGGACTCGGCCTCCTCGACACGGCCCTTCCCGAAGACGAGCGCGCCCGCGTCACCGCGGCGATCGCCCCGTTCCAGGAGGAAGGCATTCTGTTCCACGCGATCCGGTCGCGCGTGGCGGGACGACGCCGGTTCGTGACGATGCACGTTCTCGCGCCGGGGAGCTGGACGATCCAGCGCGGCCACGATCTCTGCGAGTCGATCGAGAAGGCCGTGCGCGAGACGCTCCCGGACGCCCACGTCTTCACGCACCTCGAGCCGCGCGAAGACCCCGTGTCCTGGGAGGACCGGGGCCTGGACCGGACCTAGGAGCTAGGCGGACCTGACGGCCTCGGCGAGGGTGACGACGTCGACGAGGCCGCGGCAGGCGTAGAGCGCGGGCAGGACCCGGGCGGGCGGGTACCGGCGCCGCAGATCCGCCACGGCCTCGGTGCCGGCGCGGTAGGCGGGCAGGTTCATCCGCCCGAAGAGCGGGTGCCGGCCCCATGCGCCCGCGAACTTTCCGGCGCGCTCCTCGGAGACGAGGCAGTCGCGGCGCACCGCGGCGGCGACCTCTTCCTTCGGCGCGCCTTCCTGCCAGGTCAGGTACGACGCCTGATTCTTCGCGTCGTCCTGCAGATGCGCCAGCCACAGGCCGATCTGCAGATCCGTGTCGGGCACCTGCTCGACCTCGGTCAGGCCGAGCGCGATCAGCACGGCGTTGTTGCCGATGCCTTCGGCGAGGGTGCCCCAGCGCGTGTTCATGGCGAGGATCGTCGCCTCGAACCCGACGCGGCCGCGGACGTAGAGCCCCTGCACCAGCGCGCTCGTCGTGACGTGGCCGGGCACGACCTCGTGACCGACGAGTTGTTCGAACTCGGGGATCGAGATCTCGAGCGAGGCGTTGATCTCGTAGGTCGCCTCGTACTGCGGCGAGCCGTCGGCGTGGCGCGCGCGCCCGACGTAGTTCATGAAACCGGAGAACCACGCGTCCTCGATCGGGACGAACGTCATGTTCGCGCGCGGCACGTTCTGGAGATCGGCCGGGAGGTGCGGGGCGAGGTTTTTCGTCGTGGCGGCGTCGAAGCGGGCGATGAACGCGTTGGCGAGCGCGGCGATCGACTTCGACGGCACCAGCCGCTCGCGGCGCCAGGCGTCGACCGCGCCGAGGAGCTCCGCGTCCGTCTTCGACGGGTGGCCGGCGCGCGCGAGGAGCTCGGCGAGGCGCCGCCGCTTCTCCGCCGGCCGCGACGGCTCGGGCGGCCGCCCGGTGGCCGCGCGGACGCACCGCTCGTAGGACACGGCGCGGCCCCGGCCGAGGATCTCGAGCGAGAGATCCCACATCACCGAAAGGCACTCGGCCAGGCCGTCGAAGAACGCGCCCCGCAGGCCGGGGAGCTTCCGCCCTTCCGCCGCGACGAACCCGATGGCGCCCGCGACGTCGACGGCCGCGAGATACGCCTCGACCGCGGCATGGTCGGGCTCCTTCGACGCGACGCCCCCCGTGCGGCGCAGCAGGGCCGCCGCCGGGTGCGTGTACGCCTCGGGCATCGGCTCGTCCGAGAACCAGGAGTCCACGATCGCGCGGCCCGTCCCGGAGGGGTTCATGACGTCGCCGCCCCAGAGGGCGTCGAGGCCGAGCAGCGCCGTCGCGGTCCGTTCGTCGAGCGGAGTCATTCGGTTCTGCGGCTCCGGGGCGCCGGCGCGTTCGCCTTGCGCTCCGGAAGGCCGCCGGAATATACCGCAGGCCGTGCAACCCTCCGGGCCCGCTCGGACACTCAGGGCGACGCAGGAGGCAGACATGCGGACCTCGATCCTCGCCGGCGTTCTGATCGGAATCCTGGCGCCGCTTCGGACGGGCGCCGGCCCGGCGCCCTCGGGAGACCAGGCGCGCGCCGCGTTCGAACGGCTCAAGGGCCTCGCCGGGAGCTGGGAGGGTCGCAGCACGAAGGGCTGGGTCGAGACGCTGCGCTACGACGTCATCGCCGGCGGCTCGACGGTCCTCGAGACCTCGCAGGGCGCGCACCCGGGCGAGACGATGGCGACGGCCTTCTACCTCGACGGTGACCGCCTGATGCTGACGCACTACTGCGTGGCGAAGAATCAGCCGCGCCTGGCGGCGACCGAGCTCGACGACGACGGAAAGACGATCGTCTTCACCTTCGTGGACGCCGCCAACCTCCCGTCGCGCGACCAGGGCCACATGGACAAGGCCGTTCTGCGATTCGAGGGGCCCGACCGCGTCGTGTCGCGCTGGACGTGGTACCAGGACGGCCGGGAGAAGTGGTTCGAGGACATCGTGCAGACGCGGGCGCGATGACTCCCGACACGCCGGACGCGGAGCTCGTCGCACGATTCCTCGCGGACCGGGACGAAGCGGCGTTTCGCGCGCTCTACCGGAGCCACGCGCCGTTTCTCTACCGGTTCCTGCTCCGCTCTACCGGCGGTGAGGCGGAGGCGCAGGAGGGTGTGCAGGAGACGTGGGTCCGGGCGATCCGCGGCCTCTCCGCGTTCCGCGGGCAGTCGAGCCTCAGGACGTGGCTCGCGGGTATCGCGATCCGGTGGTCGCGCGAGGACGCGCGCCGGCGCGGCCGGCTCGTCGCGCTGCCGGACGAGGATCCCGCGGCGGCGCCGTTCCCGGACCGCGTCGAGCGCCTGGACCTCGAGCGGGCGCTCGCGGCCCTGCCCGACGGATATCGCGAGGTCCTGATCCTTCACGACGTGGAGGGCTACACGCACGAGGAGGCGGCCCTCCTCCTCGGCGTCGAGCCGGGGACTTCCAAGAGCCAGCTCTCGCGGGCGCGTCGGGCGCTGCGGGCGCGATTGACCGGAGGAGACGATGGACGATCGAGACGCGCCGACGGCTGACGAGGCGAGGATGCTGCGAGCGCTCGGCGACGGAGTGGCGCCCCCCGCCGGGCTCGAGGACGCGACCGTCGCGAGGCTCGCGCGGGAGGGGCTCCTCGGGCGGCCGCGGTGGCGGCGCCTCGGCCCGGGGCTCGCGGCCGCCGCGGCCGTCGCCCTCTTCGCGGCCGGTCTGGCCGTCGGCGAGCGCCGCGGCGGCGTCCGGGCGCCCGACCCGGGGGTCAAGCGCTACGTCCTGCTCCTCTACGACGCGCCCGACGAGGGGGCGATGACGTCCTCCGACAGGGAGCGGCGCGTGTCGGAGTACCGGGACTGGGCGCAGGACGTGCGGCGGCGCGGGGGACGGATCGAGGGAGAGAAGCTCGAGGACGAGGCGCTTCGGCTCGGCCCGGCCGAGCCGGCGCCCGGCCGGCCGATCGGCGGCTACTTCGTCGTTTCCGCGGCCGACGACGCGGCGGCCCTCGCCATCGCGCGGTCCTGCCCGCACCTGAAGCACGGCGGCGCCATCGAGGTCCGCGCGATCGCGAAGACCTGATCTCGCGGCGCCGACGACGTCAGGCCGCCTTCGGCTTCTTCATCGCGCCGAACCAGAGGTAGAGGCAGAGAAGGACGAAGCCGGTGCAGCTGACGATCTGCGACACCGGATCGTTGTCGTAGAAGGGCAGCTTGATCCGGTCCTCCCGGTACCAGCTCGTCAGCCGCAGCGCCGCGCCGAAGAGACCGCCGAGCGCGCCGCCGGCCATCAGGCCCGACGCGATGATGACCGCCCGCTCGCGCATCGAGGCCCCCGCCGCGCCGCCGACGCGGCTCGAACGCCTGGTCACGTAGTGCGCGATGAATCCGCCGACGAGCGCGCCCGAGTTCAGCTCGAGCGGGAGGTACATGCCGAGCGCCACGATCAGCGCCGGCACCTCGAGCATTTCCATGATGACCGCGATCGCCGCGCCCGCGCCGAAGAGCACCCAGGGAACGGGCTGCCGGCTCATGAACCCTTCGACCAGCGCTTTCATGATCGAGGCCTGCGGCGAGACGAGAACGGGCCGCGTGTCGCCGGGGGCGGCCTCCCCGAACTGAAACGTCTGCGCGAGCGCCACGATGACCAGGCCGACGACGACCGACGAGGCGATCGCGCCGTAGAACTTGACCTTCTCCTGCGCCGCGGGTGTCGAGCCCAGCCAGTAGCCGGTCTTCAGGTCCGTGATCGTCTGGCCCGAGACCGAGAGCGCCGTGCACACCATGCCCGCGATCGCCATCACGAAGAACATCCCGGTGCGGCCGGAGACGCCGAACTCGAGCAGGATGACCGAGGAGATGATGATCGTGAGCATCGTCATCCCCGAAACCGGGTTGCGCGCCGTCGTCGCGATCGCGTTGGCGGCGACCGACGTGAAGAAGAACGAGAAGACCAGGGTCAGCACGAGGCCGATGACGAGCACCAGGGTCGAGGCCCCGAGATTGCCCAGGAAGATCGCGACGGCGACCGACGAGACGACGACGCCGATCAGGATCTTCGTGATCGCGACGTCCCGGTCGGTCCGCTCGATGCCTTCGCCCTCGCCGTGCTGGAAGGCCCGGGCGGCGATCGAGAACGACCCGACGACGATCTTGAGCGACTTGAGGATCCCGAAGATGCCGGCCGTCGCGATCGCGCCGACGCCGACGTAGCGCACGTACCAGCGGTAGATCAGCGCGGCGCTCATCTCCGAGATCGGCATGGGCGCCGGGTAGACCGGCGTCGGGATGTGCTGGCCGATCTTCCAGATGATCGGCACCAGCACGAAGTTCGACAGGACGCCGCCCGCGCACAGGAGCGTCGAGGCGCGCAGGCCCATGACGTAGCCGAGGCCCAGGATGAACGCGATCGCGTCCATCCGGAGCACCACGCGGGCCTTGTCGGCCACCTCCCGCATCGCGGGGATGAACTGGAAGTCGACCGTCTCCTTCCAGACCTGGAACGTCGTCACGAAGAAGTCGTAGATCGCGGCGAGACCCGTGGCCTCCAGCAGCAGCTTCGCCTGCGAGCCGCCCTTCTCGCCGGTGATCAGGACCTCGGTGATCGCGGTCGCCTCGGGATACGGCAGCTTTCCGTGCATGTCGCGGACGAAGTAGCGCCGCAGCGGAATCAGGAAGAGGATGCCGAGACACGCGCCGGCCAGGCAGATGAAGATGGTCTGCCATGGGTGCGGGTCGAGCTTGAGGATGTAGAGCGCGGGCAGCGTGAAGATCGCTCCGGCGACGACGGAGCCCGAGACGCCGCCGATTCCCGTGATGATGACGTTCTCGAGCAGGCTCGAACGGCGGGCGTAGAGGCGCGCGAGCCCGATCGCCAGGATCGAGATCGGGATCGCCGCCTCCATCACCTGGCCGACCTTCAGGCCCGAGTACGCCGACGCGGCGGTGAAGATCGCGCAGAGAAACAGGCCCCAGAACACCGAGCGGGGCGTCGCCTCGGGCAGCGACGCCGAGGCCGGGATCACCGGCGCGTACGCTTCGCCGGGCGAGAGAGGCCGATACGCGTTCTCGGGCAGCGACTTCGACTCGGGCGCGTCCATCGGTCCTCCCGCGGCGCCATGGGCGTATCGTCTCCGGGTCCGGCCGGCCGCGATTTCCGCGGAGTCTACCGGAGTGGCCGGCGCGGGCAAGGAGGCGGTCGATGACCCTGACGGACCCGACGCGGCGCGCCTGGGCGGTCCTCTTCGCGCGGGGCGTCCTCGGCCTGATCTTCTTCATGGCCGGCGTGTACAAGGTCTTCACGCTCACGCCCGCGGGCCACGCCCACAAGTGGTTCGTCGAACCTTACGCGGACACGTTCCTTCCGATGTGGTCGCTCTGGTTGACCGGCGTGACCATCCCCGTCGTCGAGCTCGTCGCGGGCGGTCTCGTGATCCTCGGCTGGCGCGTCGACGAGGCGCTCGTCGCTCTCGGCGTCGTCCTCCTGATCGTCACGTTCGGCCACCTCTTGAAAGAGCCGCTCTACGAGTTTCACACCCACGTCATCCCCCGCCTGGCGCTGCTGCTCTTCGTCCTCATGGTGCCGCGGGAGGCCGACCGCTTCTCGCTCGACGCCGTCCGCTCCCGCCGGGCGGCCCGTTGACCCGTCGAGCGGCCGCGGCTCTCGCCGCCGGGATCCTTCTCGCCTCGGCCGCCCGAGCGCAGGAGAGCCCGATCGACATCGCGATCCGCATGGCCGAGGCCCTCGCGAAGACCGCCGCGGCGAATCCCCCGGCGCCGCCGCTGACGCCGACGCCGCTGCCCTTCAAGGAGCCGAAGCCGCTCGAGGTCCTGCCGGACTGGTCCTCGGTCGACGCGATCGTGACCGCGCTCTACGCGTCGGTCAGCCACGGCCCGGACTACGAGCCCAACTGGACCCGGCTGCGGGGGCTCTTTCTGCCGCAGGCCATCGTCGTGCCGCCGAAGCCTCCCGACGCCGAGGCCTTCACCGTCCTCGACGGCGAACAGTTCGAGGCGCGCGTCCGCCGCTACATCGCGAGCCGACGCGAGCGCCACGAGCGCCTCGGATTCACCGAGCGGGAAATCGCGCGCCGCGAGCGCTGCTTCGGACACGTGTGTCAGGTTTTCTCGACTTACGAGACGCTCTACGCGCCGCGCGATCCGCAGCCGTTCACGCGGGGCGTCCACTCGATCCAGCTCGTCGACGACGGCCGCCGCTGGTGGATCGCCGCGCTCGTCTGGGACGTCGAGCGCCCCGACAAGCCCATCCCTCGCGCCCTGCTGCCGACTGAAATACGATGACCGCCAGGCTCGTAACGCTCATGAGGAGATCTCGATGAAGAAGCTCTCGTCCACCGCCGGCGCGGCGCTCCTGGTTGCCGCCGCGTGGCCTCTGTCCGCGCAGGTGATGAACCAGCCGACGCCGCCGCCCGTCAGGAGCACCCTCGGCGTCACGCCCGGGGTGAAGCTGCACGACCCCAATGCCGAGGCCGAGGCCATGCGGATGCCGACGCCCGGCGGCCCGGTGGACCACCGGCCGGCCGCGCCACGCTCGGCCGCTCATCCCTCCGACAACGACGGCGCTTCCGTGGACTCGATCCTCGCCGCCCTGTACGCGTCCGTCTCGCACGACGAGGCGTCGACGCCGAACTGGGAGCGGATGCGGAACATGTTCCTGCAGGTCGGCATGCTGATCCCGCCGAAGAACCCGAAGAGCGAGCTCTTCACGGTCCTCGACGTCGACGGCTTCGAGGAGCGCGTCAAGCAGGGCATCGCCTCGACGAAGGCCAAGGGAGACCCGACGTCGTTCTTCGAGAAGGAGATCGCCCGCCGGACCGACTGTTTCGGAAACGTCTGCCAGGTTTTCTCGACCTACGAGTCGCGCCGCGCGCCCTCCGACGAGAAGCCGTTCGTCCGCGGCATCAACAGCATCCAGCTCGTCAACGACGGGCACCGCTGGTGGATCGCGTCGGTGGCCTGGGACCAGGAGCGGCCGGACAACCCGATCCCGCCGCAGTACCTGCCGAACAACCCGTTGCCCGCGGAGTACCTGAAGAAAAACTGAAGCCGGCGCGGTCCTCTACCCGAGGGCCTGGGCGAGGTCCTCGACGAGGTCGTCGGGGTGCTCGAGTCCGATCGAGACGCGCAGCAGGTTCTGCGGCGTCGGCGAGCCGGGGCCCTCGCTCGACGCGCGGTGCTCGATCAGGCTCTCGGTGCCGCCGAGGCTCGTCGCATTGACGAAGACCTTGAGACGCGACGTCGCGCGCAGGGCCGCGTCCCGGCCGCCGCGCACGCGGAACGAGAGCATCCCGCCGAACGCCGACATCTGACGCCGCGCGATCGCGTGGCCCGGATGCGAGGCGAGGCCGGGATAGTGGACCGCCTCGACCGCCGGGTGCGCCTCGAGAGAGCGGGCCACCGCGAGCGCGTTGGCCGACTGCCGCTCCACACGACACGCGAGCGTCCGCACGCCGCGCAGAACGAGCCACGAGTTGAACGGCGAGGCGACGCCGCCGACGATCTTGCGCACGTGCGCGGCCTTCTCGAAGACCTCGCCGGCTTTCCGAAAGACGAGCGCGCCGCCCTGGACGTCGCTGTGGCCGCCGAGGTACTTCGTGGTCGAGTGGTGCACGGCGTCGGCGCCGAGCTCGAGCGGCCTCTGGAGCGCCGGCGTCGCGAAGGTCCCGTCGACCGCCAGCAGCGCGCTGGCGCCGCGCGCGATCTCGGCCAGCGCCGAAAGGTCCGCGATCTGCATCAGCGGGTTCGAGGGCGACTCGGCCCACAGGAGGCGCGTGCTCGGTCTCACCGCCGCGCGCACCGCGGCGAGATCCGTCATGTCGACCGCGGTCGCCTCGATGCCCCACCGCGGCAGGAACTCCGTCGCGAGCGCCCGGACGCCGTAATAGACGTCCGAGGGATAGACCACGTGCGCGCCGGGTGGAAGGGCCTGGAAAAACGCCGCCGCGGCGCCCATGCCGGAGCCGAACGCGAGCGCGGTCTCGCCGCCCTCGAGCGCCGCCAGGGTCTCCTCGAGCCGCGTCTGCGTCGGATTGGCGTCGCGGATGTACATGTAGCCGAGCGGCGTCTCGGCCGCCGGACCGTGTTCGAACGTCGTGGACAGATGGATCGGCGGTGCGACGGAACCCGTCGCCGCGTCCGGCGTGCCGCCGGCGTGGACCGCCCGCGTCTCGAATCTCATGGCCGACCTCCTGCGCCCGGCGCTGCCGCGCCCGCGGCGCCGCTACGGGGAAAGGCCCGGCTCGTACTCGTCGACGAACTCGAGAAACCGGCTGACCTCGACCATGTCCTTGCCCTTGAACCGGATCGCGTGCGCGTCCGTCCGCTCGACGATCGGCAGGTACGCGAGGACTTCGGCCGGCCGGTAGTTCTTGAAGCGCAGGTCGAGCGTCACCGGCGTCGTCACGACGAAGGGCTTGCGCGCGCGCCGCTCGGCGATCGCCCGCCGGGCGGCCTCGCGAATGACGTCGCACGAGGCCTCGGGCGTCAGCGTCCGCGCCGAGTGAAAGCCGTAGTTCCATTTGACCGTCGCGGTCGAAAGCGGGCCGAGCAGCGCCGTCGCTTCCTTCACGATCGCGTCGTCGCCGGTCAGGAGCACGACCGGCACGCCGAAGCTGCCGGCGATCGCCGCGTTCAACCCCGCCTCGGGCATCGACACGCCGTTCAAGCGCAGATCCGCCAGATGCGCGGAGGACATCGTGTGGGCGCGGACGCCTTCCGGATTCGTCGTCGAGGCGTGGTAGCCGACGAACATCACGGCGTCGAAGGTGGCGTCGATGCCCTGCATCATCGCCAGCGGCCGCGGCCACGAGCGGACGATCTGGACGTCCTTCGGAAAACGCTCGATCAGGAGGTTCTCGCCGTTGCCGTGCGAGTCGGACACCAGGAACTCCGTCGCGCCCGCCGCCCGAGCGCCCTCGATCGCCGCGAGGGCCTCGTTGGTCATGAACCCGCGGAAGCGCTCGTACTCGAAGCCGGGCGGGCCCAGCTGGTCTCCCGTCACGACGCCGGCGACGCCTTCCATGTCGACCGAGACGTAGACCTTCAGCTTCGGCTGCGCGGCGGCCGCCCGGGAAACCGCGGCCGCGAGAGCGGCGGCGAGAACGAGCCGGCGGAGCGTCATCGGCGTCTCCCTCGCGTCAGCCGACCGTCGGCGTCGGCGAGAGCTCCTCCGACGGCGAGCGCTTCTTCGGCTGGGGCATCACGAACCGCGAATCGTCGATCGGGACGTTCAGCTCGATCCTGTCGAATTTCAGCGACTGCGCCTGTCCGCCGCCGCTCGACGTGGCGGTGAAGGAGTGGGGCAGGACGAGCTCCCCCACCTTCCGGTAGTCCCCCACCTCGGACCGGATCTCGAGCTCGACGCCGCCGATCTTCTTCTTCGTGACCGTGACCGACTGCAGGAACGTCTTCGGGTCGAGATACACGAAGCGCACCTCGCCGGACTTCAGCGTGACCTTCAGCTTCCAGTCCTCGGTCCGGAAATCCGCGTCGTGGCCGAGCAGCTCCACCTTGCTCCCCTTCTGCTTGTAGTCGACGAGCGGCCCGTCGAGGTCGGCCTGCTGTTCGGCCTCGGCGCTCTCTTCGGCCGACATGGGCTCGGGCTCGGTCTGGCCCGCGAACGGAATCCACATCCAGCCGGCCTTGCCGTCGAAGGCCTGGACGGCCGTCTGCCCGTCCACCCGGAACTCCCAGCGGCTCTTGTTCGGGCGCTTCAGCTCCAGGACCGACGGCATCGACTCGTCGCCGCCCGTCATCGTCCCCGTCAGGCGCATCGTCTGGACGGCCTTGAGGTTTTCGAGTCCCCCGCGCGCCTCGATGTTCTTCGCGATCAGCTCGTCGGCGGTCTCCCCGGCGGCCAGAGCCGCCGCGGCGAACAATCCCGCCGCCGCCAATCCCCGGATCCCCATGTCGCCTCCTCGGTCCTCCGTCGGGCGGGACTCTACCGCAGCCGACCTCGCCGGCCGGGTGTATAAGAGGCCCCACCAGGACGCGCCAAGGAGGTCTCTCGTGGACTACAAACCGGCGCCGCGCGACACCTCGAGCGTCCGATTGCCGCGTGATCTCGCCGAGTTGACCGAGCTCCTCGCCCGCAACACGCACGAAAACTGGGCGCGCCGCCGCATGGACGAGGGCTGGACCTGGGGCCCCGAGCGCGACGATTCACGGAAGAAGCACCCGTCGCTCGTCCCCTACGAGCGGCTGTCGGAGTCGGAGAAGGACTACGACCGCACGACCGCGATGGAGACCGTCAAGACGATCCTCGCGCTCGGCTACCGGATCGAAAAGCGATGAGCGACGCGACGGGCGCCGTCAACGCGGCTTACGACGAAGCGGAGCGCCACGCCTCCCGGTTCCGCCGCCTCCACATGATCGTCACGTCGATCGCCGTGGTGCTTGGCACCGTCGCTTTGATCATCGCTCTGGCAGGCCTGTCGTTTCCGCCTCCGCCTTCTCCCCCGCACGGGCCGCCGACGACGATTCCAGAAGCCCCTGCCGCGGACGGCATCTGGCCGACGACGGAATTTGCGCTGGCCCTGGGCTCCGCCTTCCTGGTGGCCCTCGGGATCGCGACCCGGCTGCAGAAGCGCTGGCTCTTGTATCGATACAAGGCCGAGCGCTACCGCAGCCTCCGCTTCAACGTCACGATCCAGCCGGCCGTCTGGATCGCCGAGAAGCCCTCGACGAATCCCGCGGAACACCTCACCCGAAAGGAGCTCGACGAAGTCGAACTGCTCGGGCTGGACGATCTGACGGCGATCGCGGAATCGGAGGAGCCTCTGGTGATTCCGGACCCCGCCGAATGCGCGAAGGTCGATCCCGCCTGTCTGCCGCCGCTCATCGCGGACTACCTGAAGAATCGCCTCAACCCTCAGATCGAGTACCTCGGCAAGCTGAGCAAGCGTCAGGAGAACCTCTGGCTTCCGGGCTCCTCGCTCGCTCCGTTCGCGTTCTTCGTCAGCGTCGTGTTCGTCGTCCTGCATTACGTCGCCGAGAGCCGCTGGTTTCTGTTCCTGTCGGCGGCGCTGCCGGTGGTCTGGGCCGGCTACCGCACCTGGCGAAGCGCCAACGAGCAGGAGCGCAACGCCTCGCGGTCGAAGGCCAAGCTCGCCGTCCTTCTGGCGCGCGCGGCGACGCTCGATCGGTGCGCGGACGAGGCGGACCCGTCGAAATCTCCGGCTGTCACGCGGCGCCCCGACCCCTTCCTCGTCTTCAGCACGCTCGCGATGGCCGAGAATCTGCTGCGCAACGAGCTCCAGGAATGGCTCAGGCTCATGCTGCCCACCGAGTGGTTCTCGTAAAGGGCGAGGAGCGCGATGGCCGACGTCTTCATCAGCTACGCCCACGCCGACGCGGCGATCGCGGCGGCCGTGGCCCACGGCCTCGAGGAGCGCGGCTACACGACCTGGCGCTACGAAGAGAAGAGCCGTCTCGGCGGGTCGTACCTCGAGCGCATCGGACGCGAGATCCGGTCCTGCCGCGCGGCGCTCTTCGTGATCTCGCACGCCTCGCTCGCCTCGCCGCAGTGCAAGGGAGAGCTCGTCCGGGCGCACGAGCTCGACAAGCCGCTCCTCCCGATGCGACGCGACATTTCCCACGAGGATCTGCTGCGCCTGAGCGACGACTGGGCGATGGCGTTGAAGGGCGCCGTCACGGCCGACATCACCGACGCGACCGCGGCGGCCATGGCCGACGAGGCCGTCGCGGTGCTTCGCGAGCAGAACATCGAGCCCCTCGGCGGAGGTCCGCCGCCCGCGGCCTCGCCGCTCAAGCGCCTCTCGCGGGGCGCGGTGCACGGGCTGCCGCCAAAGGACCTGCCGCTCGGCGCGATGGTCGCCGGCATCGTCGGCGTCCTCGGCGTCCCCTACACGCTCTACCACTTCGGCCACGCCCTCTGGCCGGGCCAGGATCCCGAGGGCTGGGTCCTGACGCACTTCCACGGGTTCCGCACCGCGACGATCCTCGCCAACTTCGTCGGAATCATCCAGAACGGCCTGCTCGTCCGCGGCGCCATGCTCGCGCATCGCGGCGACCCGAAGGGCGGGCCGCTGCTGCGCACGGTCTCGAAGACCATGCTCATCGCGATCGGCCTCTGGTTTCTCGTCTGCCTGTTCTCCTTCTCGGGACGCAACGTCCCGCCGGGGCTGGTGAGCGGCGCCTTCAACGCCGCGCTCGTGGCGGCCGTTCCCTCGGCGGCGATTTTCGCGCTCTACCGCAAGAGCGGGCAGGCGCCCGCCCCCGCGAACCCGTGACGGACGTCGACGCCCTCCCCACGCCCGCCGTCGTCGTGGACCTCGACGTCCTCGAGCGCAACGTCGCGCGGATGCAGGAACGCGCGAGCCGTTCGGGCGTGAAGCTGCGCCCCCACGCGAAGACGCACAAGTCGCCCGAGGTGGCGCGCCTGCAGCGCTCCGCCGGCGCGAGCGGGCTCACCCTCGCGAAGACCTCGGAGGCGGAGGTGTTCGCCGACCTCGGCTTCGACGACATCTTCCTCGCGTACCCCGTCGTCGGCGACGACAAGGCCCGGCGCCTGCTGAAGCTCGCCGATCGCGTGCGTCTCGCCGTCGGCGTCGACAGCCTCGACGGCGCCCGCTCGCTCGGCGGCGCGTTCGCCCGCGCGGGCCGGACGCTCTCCGTGCGCCTCGAGATCGACCCCGGCTTCCACCGCTCGGGCGTCCTGCCCGAGGACACCGTCGCGCTCGCGCGCGCGGTGGCCGACGTGCCGGGCCTCGAGCTCTCCGCGATCTTCACGCACGCGGGCCAGGGCTACGCGGCGACGACTCCCGAAGAAGTCGCGCGCGTCGGCGCCGAGGAGGCGCGCCTCGCGGTCGAAACGGCCGAAGCCCTGCGCGCGGCCGGCCTGCCGATCGCCGAGGTCTCCGTCGGTTCGACGCCCACCGCCGTGGCGGCGATGTCGGGCGCCGGCGTCACCGAGTGCCGTCCGGGAACCTACGTCTTCAACGACCGCTCGCAGGTCGCCCTCGGAAGCGCGGCGCCGGAAGACTGCGCCCTGACCGTCATCGCGACCGTCGTCAGCGCTCCGGCCGCCGACCGCGCCGTCGTCGACGCGGGCTCGAAGACGCTGTCCTCGGACGCCAGCCGCCCGACCGCGGACGGCTACGGGCTCGTCGTGGGGCGACAAACGCGGATCGCCCGCGTCTCGGAGGAGCACGGCGTCCTCGCGGTCGCGCCCGGCGAGCGATTCCGGGTCGGCGAGCGCGTCCGCCTGCTGCCCAACCATGCCTGCGCCGTCGTCAACCTGCACGACGCGCTGGTGGCGGTGCGGGGCGGGCGCGTCGAGGGCCGGCTCACCGTCGCCGCGCGCGGCCGCGTCCAGTAGGTCCGGGCCCCGGGACCCCGAACACGGCGCCTCCCGACAGATACTTGACTAGACAACTATTGCCCGGTAAAGTTCCGACCCTCATGCCGACGCCCCGCAGCGCCCTCGCCCGCGAGATCCGGCAGACGAAGCCCTTCCGGTCGAAACGGCAGGAGGCGGCCCTCGCCCTGCTGAAGACGGTCGACCGGCTGCGCCAGCGCACCGGCGAGGTCTTCGAGCCGTTCGGCGTCACCGACCAGCAGTACAACGTGCTCCGCATCCTGCGCGGCGCCGGTCCGGCCGGCCTGCCGACGCTCGACATCGCGGGGCGGATGATCGAGCACGCGCCCGGAATCACGCGCCTCGTGGACCGGCTCGAGAAGAAAGGCCTCGTCGTCCGGAAGCGCTGCGCCACCGACCGCCGCCAGGTTTTCTGCGTCCTTGCCCCCGCCGGCGCGACGCTCCTCGCGCGCATGGACGCCCCCGTCCGGCGCATGGACGGCCTCCTGTCGGCGCTCTCGGAATCGCAGGCCACGACCCTGGTTCGCCTGCTCGACGCCGTCCGCGCCGGGCTGAATCGTCCTTCCACGTCCCGCCGCAAGGCGTGACCCGACTCACCCGAAAGGAGACTCCCATGGTCCGCCGACTCGCCGCCGTTCTCTTCGTTCTCGCCGCCGCCGCGCCGCTCGCGGCCGCGGACACGTACACGATCGACAAGACGCATTCCGACGTCAGCTTCCAGATCCGGCACTTCTCCTCGAAGGTGCGCGGCCGCTTCTCGGACTTCGAGGGGACGATCCAGGCCGATCCGGCCAGGCCGACGGCATCCTCGGTGACCTTCACGATCAAGACCACCTCGATCGACACGAACAGCTCCAAGCGCGACGACGACCTGCGGTCCGCCAACTTCTTCGACGCCGCGAAGTTCCCCGAGATCTCGTTCAAGAGCGCGTCGATGACGTCGACCGGCAAGGACACGTACGCGGTGACCGGCACCCTGACGATGCACGGCGTCTCGAAGCAGGTCACGCTGCCCGTGACGTTTCTCGGCTCGGCCAAGGATCCCTGGGGCAACGAGCGCGCGAGCTTCGAGCTCAACACGAAGCTCAACCGCAAGGACTTCGGCATCGACTGGAACAAGACGCTCGACACGGGCGGCCTGATGCTGTCCGACGACGTCGACGTCACCATCGACCTCGAGACGATCAAGAAGAAGCCCGAAGCGCCGGCCGCGAAGTGAGCGGCGGCGTCCAGGCGGCGGCGGGGGCGCTCCGGCGCGCCCCGGCCCCGTTTCGGGTAAAGTCTGCAGTGCCATGACAACAGACGTTTCCCCGGCCCCCAAGGCAGTCCTGCGCCCGTCGGCGGTCCTCGGCTTTCTGGCCGTGCACCTGGCCGCGCTCGGCGTCCTCGCGATCGGCTTCTCGTGGAAGGGCGTCGCCCTTTGCGTCGCGTCCTACTACCTGAGGATGTTCGCCATCACGGCGGGATTCCACCGCTATTTCAGCCACCGCACCTACCGGCTGCACCGGGTGCCCCAGTTCCTGCTCGCCTTTCTCGGCCAGACCGCGGCGCAGAAGGGCGTCCTCTGGTGGGCCTCGAACCACCGCCACCACCACAAATACTCGGACCGCCCCGAGGACGTGCACAGCCCGGTTCAGCGCGGGTTCTGGTGGAGCCACATGGGCTGGATCGTCTCCGACGAGTTCGCGGAGTCCGACCACTCGCGCGTGCCCGACCTCGCGAAGTTCCCGGAGCTCGTCTGGCTCGACCGGCGCCAGTATCTGCCGACGGTCCTCTACGCCGTCGCGCTCTCCCTGGCCTTCGGTTGGGTCGGCCTCTTCTACGGCTACTTCCTTTCGACCGTCCTTCTCTGGCACGGCACCTTCACCATCAACAGCGTCATGCACCTCTTCGGGCGCCGCGTGTACGCGACGACCGACGACTCGCGCAACAGTTTCCTCTTCTCGCTCGTGACGATGGGCGAGGGCTGGCACAACAATCACCACTGGGCGCCGGGCTCGGCCGCCCAGGGCTTCCACTGGTGGCAGGTCGACGCGAGCTACTACCTGCTCTGGCTCGGCGAAAAGGTCGGCCTCGTCCGCGGACTCCACCGCCGCCCCCGGCACTTCCGCGAGGCCGCGCACGAGGCGCGGCGCACCGGACGCGCTTTCACGTCGGCGCGCCTGCACGAGCGGGTGCAGCACCTGACGCACCGCTGGGGCGAGCTCCGCCAGTCCGCGCGCGTGACGGCCCACGAGGCCTTCGTCGAGCTCGAGGCCGCGCGGGTGAGCGCCGCGAAGCGACTCGAGCACCTCCACGACGAGGCGGCGGCCGTCGGCGCCCGGGCCCACCGTCGCCTCGAGGAGCTCCATGCCGAGATTGAAAAGGCGCGGGCGCATCTGGCCGAGATCCTCGAGCGGCTCGTGACGATCGCCGAATCGCTCGGCACGCCGGACCCGCAGCCGGCCTGACGGCGCCGCCATGAGCGGCCGCGACTTCCTGCGGCGCAAGATCCGCGACCCCATCCGGCAGCAGCTGACCCGGGGGCTCTCGCCGGAAAAGATCGCGCTCACCGTCGCCGTGGGCCTGACGATCGCCGTCAACCCGATCGTCGGCACGACGACCATCCTCTGCTTCGGGGCGGCGTGGGCCCTCGGCCTGAACCAGCCGATCATCCAGGCCATCAACTTCTCGTCGTACGCGCTGCAGCTGCTCCTGATCTTCCCTTTCATCCGCCTCGGGGAGTGGGTTTTCCGCGCTCCCCGGGAGAATCGCTCCCTCGAGCGCCTGCTCGCGCTGATGCGCGAGGACTTCGGCCGCGCCCTGGCCGACGTCGGCGTCACGCTGCTCCACGCGTTCGTCGCCTGGCTCGCCGCCGCGCCCCTGCTCGCCGCGCTCGTCTACGCCGCGGCGCTTCCGGCGGCGCGATCGATGGCGCGGCGGATCGCGGCCGCGCGCGCGCCGCAGGCCTCCGAGGATCCCTGACGCCCGCGCGCCCTGGAGCGCGGGCGGCGCCTGGAGTACGCTCTCTTCAGTGGATCTGCCCTCACCGCTCGAGCGGGCGCCCGGGGGGCTGTGCGACGGACTCGCGCTCTGGTTGAAGCGCGAAGACCTCCACGAGCTCGGCGCTTTCAAATGGCGCGGCGCTCTGCCGACCGTCGACGCCTACAAGGGGCGGGGCGCCGCGGCCGTCGTCACGGCCTCGACCGGCAACCACGGCGCGGCGGTCGCCTGGGCGTGCCGGCGGCTCGGGCTGCGCGCCATGGTCTACGCGCCCGCCGGAGCCTCGCTCGCGAAGCTCGCCTTGATCGACGGTCTCGGCGCCGAGGTCCGCCTGGCCGGGACCGACCTCGACTTCGCCAAGGAGGAAGGCAAGCGCTTCGCGGCCGACGCCCACGTGCCGTTCTTCGAAGACGGCGTCGAGGCGACGCAGTACGACGGCTACGGCGTCATCGCCGACGAGATCCTGGACCAGGCGCCCGAACCGCCCGGCGCGGTCGTCGTGCCCGTCGGCAACGGCGCCCTGGTCGGCGGCATCGGGCGGACGCTGAAGGCCCGCTCCCCCGCGACCCTCGTCGTCGCCGTGGCGGCCAAGGAGGCGCCCGTCATGGCGCTCTCGTTCGAGGCGCGGTATCCCATCGCGTGCGACCGGATGGCGACGTTCGCCGACGGCCTCGCCGTGCGCGTGGCCATCCCCGAGGCCGTGCAGGCGCTCGACGCCGTCGTCGACCGCTTCCTCCTCGTCTCCGAGCGTGCGCTGGCCCACGCGGTCGGCGCGTACGCGCGCGCGGGACTTCGCGTCGAAGGCGCGGCGGCGGCGCCGCTCGCCGCGCTCCCGCGCCTGCGCGACGTCTCGGGACCGGTCGTGGCGATCGTCACGGGCCGCAACATCGACGAGGAGCTTCACCGCCGGGCGGTCGAGCAGCCGGAGACCTTCTCCGAGTAGTCAGTCCTCGTAGCCCTGGCGATAGAGAAGCTTGACGCCGGGCGGTCCCTCGAGCCGGATCTCGTGGAAGCCGTGCTTTGGCAGCGCCGGCGGGCGGAACACCAGGACGTAATGTCCCTGGATGGCACTCGCCGCCGTCTTCATCGCCCAGCGCGGAAAGTCCCAGGTCGGCAGGTAGTAGCCGCCCGTCTCGAAGGAGAGCCGTTCGAGCCCGGCCTCGAGGCTGTGGTGGCCACCGCTGACGTCGAGCGCGAAGACCGGCGCCTGCGCGCGGCCGAGAGCGGCAATGGCCCGTTCGTATTCCGGCGAGTAGCGCATCGTTCCGAGGCCCGCCCCCGGCGCCAGAAAGCTCACGTCCCCGACGCCCCAGCCGAGAAAGAGGATCGCCTTCGAGCCGGGAAGCGGGCGCAGCGCGTCGCCGAGGGCGATGAACGCCTTCTCGATCGACGTCACGCCGTCGCGGCCGCGCACGATCCCTTCGAGCGACGGCGGCTCGGGCGAGGCCGGCGCGTTCTCGAGCACGAGCGCCTTCTTGATGGCGGCGCGCGCCCGCGCGCGATCGCGCGTGAAATCCTGACGCAGCCACAGGCTCGACCCGAACGTCACGACGGCGACCTCGTCGTCGGGCTGCAGCGTGTCGAGAAACTCGAGGGCCTGTCGCGACATGCGCAGGTGCCCCTCGATCTTCACGGCCTCGATGTGCCACTGGAAGAAGAAGACGATCAGGCGGCCCGTCGGCGTCGCGTCGGCGGCGGCGGGCGGCGCCGCGGGCCCGGGCGCGGTCGTCCGCGGCGGGGGCTCCGTCTCGGCCCGGCGCTCGTTCGAGACCCAGTCGAGGCTCTCGATCGGCACGTCGCGTCCGTCGACGTAGAGCCGCAGGTCGCGCGGCCCGAGGCCGCGGACGGGCTCGCCGGTGCGGTCCGCCGCGTGGAGCGTCACTTCGACGACCGTGACGTGGACCTGCTCCTGCACGGGCTGCTGGACGGTCTGCGGCCAGAGCAGCGCGGGCGCGAGGAAACCCGCGGCGAACGGTCCCGAAGCGCGCTTCACGACGTCCGCAACGAGGCTCGCTCCGCCGCGATTCCCGGTGTCAGCCGGCCGCGAGATCCGCCGTCGCCAGAAACTTCGGCGGTCGGCGGTGCCGCGTCGCCCGCTCGTACGCGTACGCGATGCGCAGCAGCGTCGGCTCGCTCCAGGGCCGCCCGAAGATCGACAGGCCGACGGGCAGGCCGAACTTCGCGCCGCATGGGACGGTCACGTCCGGATAGCCGGCGATCGCGGGGAACGACGAGCTGCCGCCCGGACCGTAGTCGCCGTTGACGAGATCGATCAGGCTCGCCGGGCCGCTCGTCGGCGCGACGAGCGCGTCGAGACGGTGCTCGTCCATGGTCCTGTCGATGCCCTCCGCGCGCGTCAACTTGAGGTCCTTCTCGAGCGCGTCGAGGTACGCTTTCTCGGTCAGCGGTCCCTTCGCCTCGGCCTTCTCGAAGATCTCCTGCCCGAAGTACGGCATTTCGCGCGCCCGGTTCTCCTCGTTGAAGCGGATCAGGTCCCTCAGAGACTTGTACGGGTTCTTCGGCCCGAGGCCCGCGAGGTACGCGTTCAAGTCGGCCTTGAACTCGTAGAGCAGAACCTCGAACTCGCTGTCGTCGGTCTCGCCGACGGTCGCGATGTCGGCCGGATCGACGACGACCGCGCCGAGCTTGCGGAAGTCGGACAGCGCCGCCTCGACGAGGGCGTCGGCCGCCGGGCTCTGCCCGAAGAGCTTCTTGCGCGGCACGCCGATCCGGAGACCCTCGAGCGTCTTCGGCCCCGTTTCGAGGAGCCTCGCGTAGTCGACCGGCGCTTTGCCCGCGAGCGCCTTCGTCGCCGGATCCGCGGGGTCGAAGCCCGAAAGCGCCGTCAGCAGGATCGCCGCGTCCATCACCGTGCGGCACATCGGTCCGGCCGTATCCTGGCTGTGCGCGATCGGCACGATGCCCGCGCGCGAGACGAGGCCGAGCGTGGGCTTGACGCCGACCAGGCCGCCGTTGTTCGACGGCGACACGATCGAGCCGTCGGTCTCGCTGCCGACCGCGACCGCACACAGGCTCGCGGCAATCGCCGCGCCGGAGCCCGAGCTCGACCCCGACGGACTGCGGTCGAGCGCGTACGGGTTGCGGCACTGGCCGCCCCGCCCGCTCCAGCCGCTCGACGAGTGGGTCGAGCGGAAGTTCGCCCACTCCGAAAGGTTCGTCTTCCCGAGGACGACGGCGCCGGCGTCGCGCAGCCGCTTGACGAGAAACGCGTCGGCGGCGGGCGTGATGCCGAGCAGCGCGAGGGATCCGGCCGTCGTGTTCAGACGATCCGCCGTGCCGATGTTGTCCTTCAACAGCACCGGGATGCCGTGGAGCGGGCCGCGGACCTTGCCGGCGCGGCGCTCGGCGTCGAGCCCGTCGGCGATCGAGGCGGCGTCGGGGTTGACCTCGAGCACGGCGTAGAGCTCCGGTCCCTTCCGGTCGAGCGCTTCGATCCGCGCCGAGTACTTCGCCACGAGGGAGCGCGCGGTCTCGGCGCCGGAGGACAGCCGCTTCTGCAGGTCGGCGATCGTGGCCTCGTCGAGCTCGAAGGCGGGTACCGGGGCGGGCGCCACGGGCGGCGGCGGCGTTTCGGCCCGCGCCGGCAGCGGCCCGGCGACGGCGGCGGCGGCTCCTCCGAGAGCGCCGTAGCGGATCAGCGACCTCCGGGTCAGACGGCCGTTCATCGCTTCCTCCTTCGGTCCGGTGGCGCCGTTGATATCACGCCGGCCCGTCCGCCCCCGGCGCGAACAGGTGCGCGATCGAGTTGGCGTAGTACGCCAGCAGCGGCCGCTCGTCCGGCCGGGCGCGGTACAGGCCGTCTTCCCCGGACGGCTCGACCAGGCGCCGCAGCGTCAGCATCCGCAGGCCCACCGCGATCGCATAATCCTGATCGCCGCGCGGGACGTAGACGTGAGCGCCCCGGACCTCGAGCGCCTCGACCAGCGCCAGCACCGCGGCCTTGAGCTCGAGCTCGCTGAAGGCCCGTTCCGGCTCGCGGGTGAAAACCGTCGCGACGAGCGAAACCGGCAGCGCGGGGATGACGCGCGCGACCGCCGCCATCAGGTCGGCCGCGAGTTCCCCGAGCCGGCGCGAACGCTCCTCCCGCGAGAGCGTCGGGAAGTCCACGCCGCGGCGGCCGACCCAGGCGCGCAGCGACACCGGGGAGCCGAAGTTCACGCACGCGTAGCCGAAGCGATGCCAGCGGTTCGTCGCCATCTGCCGCAGGTTCCGCCCGACGAAGCCGAGCGTCGTCGCCGCGGCGCCGAGAGCTCCCGGGCGCTCGAAGTCCGGATCGCGCCCGGCGAGCAGCGTTCGATCCTCGAGGGTCCGGTCGTAGTTGATCCCGGCCGGCACGAACACGATGTCCCGTCCGCGCGCCGGATCGAACGCGCGAACCATGTAGTCGAGGATGCCGAGCTTCGGCGGCCGCAGCCTGCCGTCGCGCGAGAGACCGCCCTCCGGAAACAGGGCCTGCGTCACGCCCCCGGCCGTCGCCATGCCGACGTATCGCTCGAGCACCTTGCGGTAAAGCGGGTCCTTCGAGTCGCGCCGCACGAAATACGCGCCCATCGCGCGGATGAGCGTCTGGAGCGGCCAGATTCGCGCCCACTCCCCGACGGCGTAGGAGAGCGCGGCCTTCTCGGCCGCGAGGTACGACACGAGAACGTAGTCCATGTTCGAGCGGTGGTTGATCAGGAAGACCACCGTCGCGTCGGGCGCGATCGCGGCAAGGCCGCGCTCGTCCGAGTACCCGAGCCGCACCCGGTAGAGAGACCGCGCGACGTTGCGCGCGAGCCAGTAGCCGAGACGGAAGTAGGCGTACGCGTTGAATGCCGGCACGATCTCGCGCGCGTCCCGCTCGACGCGCCGCAGCGCGGCCTCCCTCGAGACGCCCTGCGCGCGCGCCTCCGCTTCGGCCGCCTGCTGGACCTGCGGATCGTCGAGGAGGCGGTCGATCAGGACCTCGCGCCGGGTGAGCTTGAACGGCGGGATGCGGATCTTCAGCCGCGTGTTGATCTCCTCGAGCACGCGCTGGACCCGCCGCCGCAGGAGCCAGCGTCCGAGCGGGAGGACCAGACGGGCGGCCACGGTCCAGGCCGCGAGCAGAATCAGGAGGAAAGCGAGCCAGGACGGCAGCGAGACGGTGCCCCGCATGGTCTACGCGACGAGCATAGGACAGGAACCGTCCTGCCGAGCCATCCGGACACGCCAGGGGTCCGTCGCCGGCGGCCCAGGCGACCTCGGCCGCCGCGGCGGGGTGGCGCACCTCGTCGACGTCGGCGTCGCGCATCCCGCGACCGCGACGAAGGCCTGCCGGGAAGCGCGCGCCGACGCGGAACGGGAGATCGCGGCGAAGGGCCCGAACGCGACGATCCGGCGACCCCGGCACATCCTCGGGCCGGGGCACCGGTGGCCGTACCTCCTCAACACGCTCGACCAGATGGCAGCCGCCCCGTGCGGGCCGTCGAAAGCTCCGTGTCGTCGAGGTCCCGAAGATCCGGCGCGCGGCGCTCTGACACGCCGCGCGTCGGACCGGCCGACTCAGTTCGGATAGTGCAGACCGAGCGCCTTCGAGAGAAACGCCGCCATTTGACCGCGCGTGACCGGGTTGTTCGGGCAGTAGTTCCCGCCGCCGCAGCCGCCCGTGATCCCCGAGGCCGCGAGCGCCTCGACGTACTGGAAGAATTGATTGTTCGCCGGCACGTCGCCGAACGTCGGCGTCGCGGGCGGCGGGCTGACCTGGAGCTTGTAGTGCACCCGCGCGGTGGTGAAGCCGAGACTGGTGCCCGGCTGGACGTTCACGTCGAAAACCAGCTTCTCGGCAGCGTTGTTCACCGTACGGGTCATGATCACCGGAAAGACGGCGCAGCCCGGGGTCGCCCCGGAGGCGAACACCGGCGAGACGAACGTGCCGGTCTGAACCGGCACACTGAACTGCGCGACCGCGAAGCCGAACTGACCGACGGCGTCGCCGTCGCAGGCCTCGAGGTCGACGCTGGTGATCAGAGCTCCGGAGGACAGGTTGATCGTCGCCAGGAACACGCAGGACCCTTGCGACCCGGCGACGGCACACGTGCGTCCGGTGTTGTCGAGGTCCGGCGGGTTCTCGGCCCCCGATGCCAGCTCGAACGCGTCGGCGCCGATCACGAGAAGCGATTCGGACGCCGTTCCGTAGGACGGCGCCTCCGGCGACGCTCCCGGGCCGACGAGATCGGTGCGCCCGAGAAGCGTGCTCAGCAGCTGTCCGGACCCGGGCGCGGGAAGGACGATCGTTGCGACGACGACGATTCCGAGCACGAGAAGCGTTCGACCGGGGCGCGGGACCGAGAGGCCTGCGTTCATACGCTCTCCTTGCGTTCTGGCGCAGTATATGGGCCTCCCGCCAAACGGCGGGATCCAGGGAGAATCATGGAAGTTGCGCGCGGGAACCTGACGATCTCGGACGACGCCTCGCGGCTCGACCGCGACGCGATTCACGCGTTTCTGACGACGAGCTATTGGGCGCCCGGGATTCCGCGGGAGGTCGTCGACCGCTCGATCGAGAACTCGCTGCCCTTCGGGCTCTACGAAGGCGCCCGTCAGGTCGGCTTCGCCCGCGTCATCAGCGACCGCGCGACGTTCGCGTACCTGGCGGACGTGTTCGTCCTCGAGTCGCACCGCGGCCGCGGCCTCGCCCGATGGCTCCTGGAGACGATCCGCGCGCACCCCGACCTCCAGAACCTGCGCCGCTGGCTGCTCTTCACGCGCGACGCCCATCCGCTCTACCGGCTGGTCGGCTTCAAGGCTCCGGAGTTCCCGGACCGCGTCATGGAGATCGTCGACCGCAACGCCCATACCCGGCGCTGACGCCCCCGCCGACTGGCGGGAAACCTTCTTTTCGGGGCTCGCGGTCGAGCTCCGGGACGCCGCCATCCCCGAGAGCGCGGCCGCCGAGGACGCCGCGTTTCTCCGGGAGCACCTCGAACTCGTGCGAGGGTCCCGCGTCCTCGACGTGCCGTGCGGGTCGGGCCGCCTGACCGGCCCGCTCGCGGCGGGCGGCTCCTCGCCTCCAAAAAGGCCGGCAGACCGACGCGCCTACGTTCGGCGCGCGAGCACGGCCCGGCCGAGCGACCCGAAGCTGATCACCGCCCACGAGCCCTCGAGCACGATGAGGCCGAGATTGCGGGCCTGGTAGGCGAAATAGGCGAGGATCGCCGCCCCGAGAAAGTTGAGCACGAGATAGGGCAAGTCCGTCGGCCGGAGCCGGCCTGCCTGCTGCGCGGCGAAAGCCGCGAGGATCATCGCCGCACCGGCCAGAGATACCGCCTGTCCGATCATGCGCTCGCCTCCTCCGGTTCCGTTTCGGCCACTTCAGCGCTCCCCCGCCTCGGACGCCGGCACCGGGTAGCACGCCAGGACGAGGCGGTACGGGCGGCCGCGTCCCGGGCGACCGTTCTCCAGCCGGCTCGGCGAGCTGTGCCGGGCGATGACGCCGACGACCGCGTCCCGGACCGCCGCGGCGAACTCGGCGCGCTGCGCCGGGCTCTCGAAGCGGAACTGGGACTTCAGCGACAACGTCGCCAGGCGCTTGCCCTCGGCCGAGGCCTCCGAGGAGGCCAGCTCGAGGTCGCGGCGCACCTGTTCCGACAGCGCGAGGAGGTAGTCGGCCGAAGCCGTGTCGGGGATATCCCGCCAGTCAGCGCCGAGCGGCCCCAGCAGGTCCGGCGAGAGGACGAAGGAGCGCGCGGCCGCGACGTACCGCTGCTCGACCATGTTGCGCCGCCGCTGCCGCCCGGCCGGACGCAGGAGCCCGGCCCGTTCGAGCGCCCGGACGTGGTAGTTCACGCGCTGTCTGGGAAGTCCGAGCGTCCGCGCCATCTCGGCCGCCGAGACCGGGCGCCGCGCGAGCGACATGACGCGCAACCGGAGCGGATGGAGCAATGCCGAGGCGCGGCCCGGGCTCGAGATCGTCGCGACCTCCCGTTCAGGCTCAATTGCTGGCATTTCCATTGACAGTATTATTTGTCCAGTAATATTAATTTGTCAATAAAGTCGACCGGAGCCACTTTGGCCGCTTCCGGCGTATTTCGAGGCGTGCCCGACGTTTTCGTCCGCCCGATTTCGACCCCATACAATCCGTCCGTGTCAGACAGAGGAGTGGGCTGTTGGCTCGGATAGGGCTTCTCGGGGGAGGGCTCTCCTCCCGGCAGTCCCGAGCTGAACGCCGCCGCCCCGCTGCGCCTCGCCCCGACGAAGACGTCAGGAAGAAAAAGTCTCTGCCCCTGTCGGTCATCCTTCGCGATGCCGGGGAGCTCCTTCACGCGCGGCGCGGCCGGCTCGCGCTCGGCCTCGGCCTGCTGGTGCTCAGCCGCCTCGCGGGCCTGGTCCTTCCCGGGACGACCAAGATCCTGCTCGACAACGTCATCGGCAAGGGCCAGCGGCAGCTGCTGCTGCCTCTCGTCCTCGCCGCGGCGGGCGCCACCCTCGTTCAGGCGGTCACCGGTTTCGCGCTTTCCCAGGTCCTCGGGAAGGCCGCCCAGCGCTCGATCACCGAGATGAGGCGGGCCGTTCAGCGCCACGTGGGGCGCCTCCAGGTCGCCTTTTTCGACCAGACCAAGACCGGCGTCCTGCTGTCCCGAGTCATGACCGACGCCGAGGGCATCCGGAACCTCGTCGGAACGGGCCTGGTCGAGCTCGTCGGCGGCCTCATCACGGCGGCTCTGGCCCTCGGGATCCTCTTCTACTTCAGCACGAAGCTCACCCTGATCGCCCTCTCGGTCCTGTCCCTGTTCGGCCTGGTGCTGCTCTTCGCGTTCAAGACCCTGCGGCCCCTCTTTCGCGAGCGGTCGAAGATCAACGCCGAGGTCTCCGGCCGGCTGACGGAGTCGTTTGCCGGCGTACGCGTCGTCAAGGCCTACCGCGCCGAGCGCCGCGAAGCGCTGATCTTCTCGGAGGGCGCCCACCGTCTCTTTCGCAACGTCGCCCGGACGATGACCGGGTTCTCCGCGGTCTCCGCTTTCTCGACGCTTCTCCTGGGCGTCGTGGGCGTGGCGATCCTCTGGGTCGGAGCCCACGAGATCGAAGCCGGCCGGATGACGATCGGGTCCTTCGTCTCCTTCACCCTCTACCTGGGGCTCCTCGTCGGACCCGTCATCCAGATCGTCTCGATCGGGAGCCAGGTGACCGAGGCTTTCGCCGGCCTCGAGCGCATCCGCGAGCTCCGCGACGAGCTCGCGGAGGACGCCGGCGACCGCGAACGCGAGCCGCTCGAACGCCTCGAGGGGCGCGTCGAGTTCCGGGACGTCACTTTCGAGTACGAAAAGGACGTGCCGGTCCTGCGCGGCATCGGCTTCGAGGCGTCGCCCGGGACCGTCACGGCCCTGGTCGGACCTTCGGGCGCCGGCAAGAGCACCATCATCGGCCTCGTGGCGGCCTTCTACCGGCCGACCGGCGGGGCCGTGCTCGTCGACGGACGGGACCTCTCGAAGGTTCGCCTCGCCGACTACCGGGCCCAGATCGGCGTCGTCTTCCAGGACAACTTCCTCTTCGACGGCTCGGTCTACGAGAACATCGCCTACTCGCGTCCGGACGCCCCGCGCGAAGCCGTCCTGCGCGCCGGCGCGATCGCCCGGTGCGACGAGTTCGTCGACAAGCTCGCCGACGGCTACGACACGATCGTCGGCGAGCGCGGCGTCAAGCTCTCGGGCGGCCAGCGCCAGCGCGTCGCGATTGCCCGTGCGATCCTCGCCGACCCGCGCATCCTGATCCTCGACGAGGCGACATCGTCTCTGGACAGCGAGAGCGAGGCCTTCATCCAGGAGGGCCTGGCCGAGCTCATGAAGGGCCGCACCACTTTCGTGATCGCGCACCGGCTCTCCACGATCCGCCGGGCGGACGCGATCCTGGTCGTCGAGGAAGGCCGCATCGTCGAGCGGGGGCGCCACGAAGAGCTCCTCGCCCGGCGGGGCCGCTACGCCGACCTCTACACCCGCCAGTACGGTCTCGAGGCCAACCTGTTCTTGAACCCGGGAGAGGCCGTGCGCGTCGAGGAAGACGAGAAAGTCCCGGCCGCCGCGGCCGACGCCGGCGCGGTCGGAAGGCTTCCGCTCGTCGGCAGCTGACCCTCGCCCGCGGCGTTTTGGTGCTCGGCGCGCCGGGCGCGCCATAGAATCCGCACCATGCGAACCACGCTGACTCTCGCAATCGCGGTGTGCCTCGGGATGGCGGCGGCACGGTCCGGCGCCACGCCGTCCGGCTCGTACGACGACCTGGTCGCCTTTTTCCGACAGTGGCGCGCGTTCCAGAAGCCGAAGGTCGTGGACGGCGTCCCGGACTACGGCGCCGCGGCGATGGCCGCGCAGCAGCGCGCCCTCGAGGACATGCGGCGGCGCCTCGCGGCGATCGACCCGAGCGGCTGGCCGATCCCGCAGCAGGTCGACTACCACGTCGTCCGCGCGGAGCTTTCCGGCCTCGACTTCGACCACCGCGTCCTGAAGCCGTGGGCCAACAACCCCGGCTTCTACGTCACCGTTTTCAACGAGGAGAGCGACCAGCCGGCGCGGGAAGGGCCGTTCGCTCTCGGCGCGGTCGAGCTCTGGAGCTACGCGTTTCCGCTTTCGCCGGCGGACGCCGAGCGGATCTCGGCGGGCTTGAAGCCGATCCCGCGCCTGCTCGCCCAGGCGAAAACGAATCTGACCGGGAACGGCCGCGATCTCTGGGTCTTCGGAACGAAGGCGCTGCGGCGCCAGAGCACCGACCTCTCCGAGCTCATCACGAAGCTTTCCCCGTCGCAGAGCGCGCTGCGGGTCGATGCCGACGCGGCGCGCCGCGCGACCGACGACCTCGTCGCCTGGCTCGACGCCCGCGCCGCCGGAAAGACCGGACCGTCGGGCGTCGGCGTCGAAAACTTCGACTGGTACCTCAAGCACGTCCAGCTCGTGCCCTACACGTGGGCCGAGGAGGTCGCGCTGATGCAGCGCGAGCTCGCGCGGTCTCGGGCGCTCCTCGCGATGGAGGAGATTCGCAACGCCGGCCTGCCCCAGCCGGCGCCGATTTCGAGCGCTCAGGAATACGACGCGCGCTTCAACGCCGCCGTCACCGAGTACATGGCGTTCCTGCGCGACCGCGAAATCCTGACGATCACCGACGATCTCGACCCGGCCCTGCGCGCCCGGATCGGGAGCTACCGCGCCGGCCCGCGCGAGTTCTTCTCCGAGGTCGACTACCGCGACCCGGAGGTCATGCGGACGCACGGCTATCACTGGTTCGACAAGGCGCAGATGGCGCACCGGCCGCACCCGAGCCCGATCCGCCGCGACGCGCTCCTCTACAACATCTTCAACACGCGCACCGAGGGGCACGCCACCGGCTGGGAAGAGCTGATGATGGAAGCCGGCATGTTCGACGCGCGGCCGCGCACGCGCGAGCTCGTCTACATCCTCGTCGCCGAACGTGCGGCGCGGGCCCTGGGCGAGCTCTTCATGCAGGCCAACCTGATGACGCTCGAGCAGGCGGCCGCCTTCGCGTGCGCGAACACGCCGCGCGGCTGGCTGCGGATGGACGGCGAGCTCGTCCGCAGCGAGCAGCACCTCTATCTGCAGCAGCCGGGCTACGGGCCGAGCTACCTCGTCGGCAAGATCGAGATCGAGAAGCTCCTCGCCGAGCGCCGCGCGCAGCAGGGAGACGCCTTCCGGATGAAGGCGTTCATGGACGAGTTCAACGCCGCCGGCCTCGTCCCCGCTTCCCTTCTGCGCTGGGAGCTGACGGGGCAGCAGCCGGCGGAAGTGAAGAAGATGCTCGGACCCTAGGTCCCCTCAGACCGGCCCGGAAAGGGATCCCTGGCTCCGCGAAGCGACGAGGGATCCCCCGGGCGCGTTTTGGGGAGACTTCAGTCGCGGCGGCCGCCGAAGAAGCGCAGCAGGAACAGGAACAGGTTGATGAAATCGAGGTAGAGCGCGAGCGCTCCGACGACGGAGTAGGAGCCGTAGCGCTCCTCGGGGACCGCCGCCGCCATGACCTTCAGCTTCTGCGCGTCCCAG
This sequence comes from Thermoanaerobaculia bacterium, assembly GCA_035506175.1. GTDB lineage: Bacteria > Acidobacteriota > Thermoanaerobaculia > UBA5066 > Gp7-AA6 > DAHUXD01. Next base: position 50,261 of record DATJPZ010000103.1, read on the forward strand.
GCCGTCAAGCCGGTGAACACGATCACGCCGACGATCGAGATGACGAACTGGAGGCCGGCGGATTTCCAGAACATCCCGACGATCGAGGCGAGGATCAGGCCGATCAGGCCCATGAAGACGAACTGGCCGACGCCCGCGAGGCTGCGCTTCGTCGTCGTGCCGTAGAGCGCGAGCGCCCCGAACATCCCCGCGGTCACGACGAACGTCGACGCGATCGACGTCCGGGTGTACGCGAGGAAGATGAAGGCGAGCGTCGCGCCGTTGAGCGCCGAATAGAGCAGGAAGAGCCCGGCGGCCGCGTTCGCCGTCAGCGTCTGGACGCGCGCCGAGAGGTAGAAGACGAGACCGAGCTCGCCGATCACGAGCGCGAAGAAGAGGAGCCTGTTGCCGAATATCATCTGCGCGATCTGAGGCGAGCTCGACACCCCGAGCGCCACCGTCGCGGTCACGCCGAGGCCGACGCACATCCACCCGTAGACCTTCTTCAGAAACGCCGTGACCCGCTCCGCCGGAAGGGTGCTGCCGGCGCCGAACGCGGACGCGGGTGTCATCGGGAACTGTTCCATGCTCTAACCTCCGAGGGGCCGGATTCTATCTCCGGCTAGTTGACCTTGTAGCGAAGCTGCTCGAGCAGCCGGGTGGCGAGCGGGTCGCCCGGGTTCTCGGCAAGCGCGCCTTCGAGCTCGGCGATCGCCTCCGCCACCTCGCCGCGGGCCGCCCGCAGGCGCCCGAGGTTCAGGTACGGAAAGTGCCGCGGCTCGTAGCGAGGCGCGGCCTTGGCACGTTCGAACCACGGGATCGCCTCGTCCCATCGTCCCTGCTCCATCAGGTAACAGCCGATGTCGTTGTAGGGATTCCCGAAACGCGGGTCGGTGGCAATCGCCTTCCGGCACTCCACGATCGCGTCCTCGAGGCGTCCCGCGAAGGAATAGGCCCAGCCGCGGAAGGTGTAGGCCTCCGCCGTCGGCCGCGTCTCGAGCGAGCGCGTGAAGAGCGCGATCGCCTCGTCGACCTGGCCGTCGAGCAGGCGCGCGGTTCCTTCGCGCCAGAGCTCCAGGGCCCGGTCCGCTTCGTCCGCCATCGGGCAGACCATTATCCTCCCGCGGGCTAGAATTCCTTCCCGACATGAGCGACGACCGCAAGTACCGCCACCGCGGCTACCAGGACTCCGGCAACGACGGCGGCGTACGGCGCCCCGCGGGGCCGCGCCCCCCGAAGGAGGGCCCCCGCGGGCGGGGCGTGGATCAGGACAAGGCGGTCGTGTTCCGCTGCAAGCACTGCGGCGAACGCGTCCTCGACCTCGACTCGATCGTCGTCGGCGCCACCTGCCGAAAGTGCGGCGCGGCGCTGCACGCGTGCAGCCAGTGCTCGCACTTCGACACGTCGGCCCGGTTCGAGTGCACGCAGCCGATCCCGGCGCGGATCGCCTCGAAGAAGGCTGCCAATGACTGCCCCTTCTACGCGCCGGCGAAGACCTTCGACTTAACCGGCAGCCGCGGGACCGCCACGCCCGACGACGCCCGCGCCGCCTTCGACGCGCTGTTCAAGAAGTGACCCTGCGGCGACAGAACGCCATCACGAGGGCGTGAGGCCCGAGGGATCCCCTTCTTCACGACGTCGAGACCACGGACAGGGATTCCTCGCTTCCCTCGGGATCACGACCTATCCCCTCTCCGCCTCCCGCTTCGCTCGCCGCAGCACGTCCCGGAGCATCCGCGGCGTCAGCACGCCCGTGAACGTGTTCTGCTGGCTCGGGTGATAGCTCGCGAAGAGGAGATCGTCGCCCACGCGCACGCGCACGCCATGCCCGAAGCGCGGCCGAGGGCGCGGGATCTCGGCGCCTTCCTCGGCGAGCACGCGCAGGCACGCGTCGAAAGCGAGCGCCCCCAGCGCCACGAGGACGCGCGGCCGTGTCGCGCGACGGAGGTCGCGGGCGAGATAGCCGCGGCAGTTGTCGAGCTCCCCGGGCAGCGGCCGGTTCGCCGGCGGCGCGCAGCGGCAGGCGGCCGTCAGCAGCGCGCCCGAGAGCACGAGCCCGTCGTTTCGGTCGACCGACGTCGGCTGGCTCGCGAGCCCGACCGCGTGCAGCGCGCGAAAGAGGAAGTCGCCCGACGCGTCGCCCGTGAACAGACGGCCGGTCCGGTTGGCGCCGTTGGCCGCGGGGGCGAGCCCCACGAGAACCAGCCGCGCGCCGCGCTCGCCGAACGCGGGGACGGGCCTGGACCAGTAACGCTCTCCCGCGAAGCGCCGCGGCGGCCGGCGTCCCGCCGCCTCGCGCCATTCGACCAGACGAGGGCAGCGGCGGCAGGAGAGGAGGTTCACTTCTTGGCGGGAAGGCCCTTCGGGACGCCCATCGAGCGCCAGCGCTTCTTGTTTTCTTCCCAGGTCTTCTCGGCGCGCTTGCGGTTGGCCGCGGCCGCCGCCGCGCGGCGATCGTCCTCGGTGCCGGCCGCCGGTGCCGCGCCGCCTTCGGCGGCGTCCTTTTCGTTCGTCTCGGTCACGCGGACATTCTACCGGGGTCCGCGGCGATCACTGAACGATGACGGTGCCCTGCATCATCGTCCCGTGGACGCGGCAGAAGTACGGGTAGCTGCCCGCCGAGGGGAACGTGTGCTGGAACGTCGCGCCCGACTCGACTCCCGAGTCCCAGGTGCCGTCCGGGATGCAGCCGTTCGGGCAGATTCCCGAGGTCGTCGAATGGGTTCCCGACAGCCAGTTCCACTGCACCGTGTCGCCGACGTGGATCGTGGTCGTCGAGGTCCCGCTGGCCTGGTCCACGAAGACGTTCAACCGATTGCCCGACTGGTCCTGGCCGACGAAGACGATGTGCGGGGCGCTCGGCGTGGGCGTCGGGCCGGACGGCGTCGGCGTCGCCGAGGGTCCGCTCACCGTGTTGCCGCAGCCGGCCGACACGGAAAGGGTGAGCGCGAGGACCGCGGCGCGCGCGGCGGGTTCGAACCTCATCTCCCGCATGCTAACGCGCGGAAGCGGCCCTTATAATCCCCGCCCACCGTGCCCGACACCTCCGCGATGCTCCAACGGCTGCGCCGCGGCGCCGTCGACCTGATCGACGAAGCCGACCTGTCCCGCAAGCTCGCGCGCGGGCCGGTGACGGTCAAGGTGGGATTCGACCCGTCCGCCCCCGACATCCACCTCGGCCACACCGTGATCCTGAGGAAGATGCGGCACTTCCAGGACGCGGGGCACCGGGTGATCTTCGTCATCGGCGACTTCACGGGCTTGATCGGCGACCCGTCCGGCAAGAAGGCGACGCGGCCTCAGCTGACGCCGAAGGAGATCGAGGTCAACGCGGCGACCTACACGAAGCAGGCCTTCAAGATCCTCGACGCCGGGAAGACCGTCATCGAGTTCAACAACAAGTGGCTCTCCGCCCTCGGATCCGCCGGCTTCGTGCGGCTGGCCTCGCGCGTCACGGTCGCGCGGATTCTCGAGCGCGACGACTTCCAGAAACGCTGGAGGGCCCAGCAGCCGATCGCCCTGCACGAGCTGCTCTACCCGCTCGCCCAGGGCTACGACTCGGTCGCCCTCAAGGCGGACGTCGAGCTCGGCGGCACGGACCAGCTCTTCAACCTCCTCGTCGGCCGCGACCTGATGCGCGCCGAGGGTCTCGAGCCGCAGGTCGTGATGACCCTGCCGCTGCTCGTCGGAACCGACGGCGTGGAGAAGATGTCGAAGTCGCTCGGCAACGCGATCGGCGTTCTCGACCCGCCCGGCGACATGTTCGGCAAGGTCATGTCGATCCCCGACGCGCTGCTCTGGAACTGGTACGAGCTGCTGACCGACGAACCGCTGCCCGAGGTTGCCGCGCGGCGCCGGCGCGTCGAGGAAGGCGCGGAGAACCCCCGCGACGCCAAGGCGCATCTCGGGCGAACGATCGTGGCGCAGTTCCACGGGGCCGACGCCGCCGGGCGCGCCGAGGAGGGCTTCCGCAAAGCGTTCTCCCGCGGCGAGGTTCCGGAGGACGTCGCAACCAGGAGCCTTCCCGTCTCCTCCGGCGGCGCCGCGAAGGCGATCGTGGGGCTCGGTCTCGCCGCCTCGATGCGCGAAGCGCGCCGCAAGATCGCCGAGGGAGCGCTGAAGGTCTACGCCGACCGAGCGGCCGAGCCGCGCGACGTCCGGGATCCCGAGGAAGATCTGTCGGCCGCCGGAGACGCCGTGCTCCGCCTCGGCCGGCGGTTCATCCGCGTGGCCTGGACGAAATAGGCACCGGGACCGGCGCCCCGGCCTCCAGCCGCGCCGCGCCCGCCTTCGAACGCGGCCGGCAGCGCTTGCAGATCCCGCGCATCTGGTGGTTGTGGGACAGCAGCAGGAATCCGTGGCGCGACGCGACCTCGTCCTGCAGCGCCTCGATGCGGGGCTCGAAGAACTCGATGACCTTGCCGCACTGGTCGCAGATCAGGTGGTCGTGGTGGTCCCCGGCGTGGAGCCGCTCGTAGCGGTAGCCGGCCTCGCCGATGCGGAGCTTGCCGACCACGCCCGCTTCGACCAGGAGCTCGAGCGTCCGGTAGATCGTCGCGCGCGAGATCTTCTTGTGCTGCGATCTGAGCCGAACGAGCAATTCGTCCGCTTCGACGTGTTCGTGCTTGCTGAACACTTCGTCGAACAGCGCCTGCCTCTCGGCGGTGAGCTTGAGGCCCCGCCGTTCCAGGTACTTGCGAAAAATCTGCAGCTCGCGGCGGTTCATGGGATTGCGACTCTGTCTCAATTGGGATACTCTGCCCTCTCCCGGCCGATGTCAAGAGCCGGCGAGGAAGGGCTTCCACCATGTGGCAGGGCTTCACGATCGCGCTGCGCGAGGGCATCGAGGCGTTTCTCATCGTCGCGCTGACGCTCGCCTACCTGCGCCGGACCGGGCGCGGGAACCTCGCGCGGGCCGTCTGGGCCGCCGTCGCCGTCTCCGTCGTCACCTGCACCGGCGCCGGCCTGCTCTTCTCGAAGGCCGCCAACCAGTCCCTCTGGGAAGGCATCCTGGCGCTGGCCGCCGCCGCGCTCGTCGGCAGCCTCCTCGTCTACATGAAGCGCATCTCGAAACACCTGAAATCGGACATCGAGCATCGTCTCGAGGAAAGAGCCGCGGCCTCAAACCCGCGCCGCGCCTTCTGGGGCGTCTTCGCCTTCGCGCTGCTGATGATCACGCGCGAGGGGATGGAGACGGCCCTGCTGATCGCGACGGCGCTCTTTCAGTTGAAGTCCGCGACCGTCGTCGCCGGGCTCGCGCTCGGCCTGCTCGGCGCCGCGGCGATCGGCTTCTCGTGGACGCGGCTCGGCAAGCACGTGGACGTCCGCGCGATCCTGAGCGTCTCCTCGATCTTTCTCGCGATCTTCCTGGTCCAGCTGGTGCTCTACGGCGTCCACGAGCTCGCCGAGGCGCGCGTCTTCCCGTCCTCGCAGGCGATTCACGACGCCACCGAGATCCTGGGTCCCGACGGCTTGATCGGGCACCTGCTCGCCTACGCGCTCGCGGTCGTCCCGACGGTGTGGCTCGCGGGCGTGTGGTGGAAGCGGCGGCGCGCGGCCTCGGCCGGGGCCGGCGACCGGCACATCAGCGCGGCGTAGCCGTCACTCGAGCCGCGGGCGTGCGCCCCGAGCGCAGCATCGCCTCGACGACCTTCTCGGAAACTCCCGCCGCGCGCAGCTGCTGGATCTCCGGCGTCGACAGCGAGTAGACGATTTTCTCGCGCTCGACGCGGGCGAGGAGCTCGTCGTCGGTCGCCCCCGCTTCCTTCGCGGCCACGATCGCGCGGTAGGGCTTCTCGACGGGCCGCGGGGTTCCGACGTAGGGCTGGTCGGGAATCGCACCCCGGGGGCCCGGCGTCGCCGACGGCGCTCCGATCTTCCGCAGGTATCCGGCCGGATGGGCGCCGCCCGGACCACACGACCCGTCGGCCGGGTGCGTGAAGTGAATCAGGTCGCCGCCCTTCGGCACGTGGACGTACTCGCCGGCGATCGCGACGCGATCGCCCGGGGCCAGGTGGAGCGCCGCGCCGCCGCACGAAAGATCGTGGACCACTTTCACGCGCGCCGTCGTGTCGATCTCGAGATTCCGGTCGGCGCCCGCCGGCTGGTCGTCGGCCACGCGCGCGCTCGACAGCACGATCTCGAACTCGAGGAAGCGGCGCCCGTTCTTGTGCTTCGTTTCGCGCGGCGCGCTCGCGACGGTGCCCTCGCCCACGATCTCGACGTGCGGGCTCTTGCGCGAAGCGCCAGACGCCGGCGCGCCGGCGAGCAGCGCGAGACCCGCGGCCAGGGCGAGCAGAACGGGACGACGGAAACGCCGGCGGAGCACGGCGCATTATGGGTCGAAACGGCAAACCCCATCGGTTCAATGGCTTGGATGCCCTCGAACACGTCCCCCGAAACCGCGGGTTTTCCGTCTTGACGAAGCCGCGGGCCTGAGCCTATCTTTGCGATTGAGACTGAATCTCAATCTGAGTTGCAGCGGGATCCGGGAGGCGCGCGTGGCAAAACGGTCCTCGGAGACGACGGGAACGACGGCGATCGTGGCCCTGGCGCTCGGCGCCGTGGGCCTCTTCGCGAGCCTCGGTGCCCGCGACGTCGCGACGCGCTCCACGCGCCTCGCCGCCGCGACGCATCCAATTTCGCGATCGGGCCGGCCGACGCCGCGCCTGCGTCCCCGCGGGGACGACGTCGATCCGCCCGAGGTGCAGATCGGCGAGCGCCTCTTTCTCGAGACGCGCTTTTCCCAGTACTTCGCCGCGCACATGACGTCGGTCAACGCACCGCTGCTTCAGGGCGACCCGACGCTCGACACGCTGCCGACGTCGAACGGGCCGCTGCCCGGGCCCTTCGCCGGCAAGTCCATGAACTGCCGCAACTGTCACCTCGTCGACGACACCGCCGGGGCTCCGACGCGCACGTACTGCGACTACAGCCGCAAGAGCCTCGTGCCGGCGCGCGAGGACGGGCAGGTCCAGACGCCGCGCAATTCGCCCACGCTCGTCAACGCGCTGCTCCCCCGCTCCGGGCCGACCTTCCTCCACTTCGACGGCGAGTTCACGACGCCGGAGGATCTCGCCGTGGGCACCATGACCGGGCGCAACTTCGGCTGGCTGCCGCTCGAAGGCGAGACGGCGATCGCGCACATCGCCCGCGTCGTCCGCGAAGACGACGGCACGGGAGATCTCGGGCAGCAGTACGGCGACCTTTCGTATCGCGTCCTGCTCGCGGGCATGGATCCCTCGATTCCGCTCGAGCTTCGACTCCCGCCCGAGTACCGGATCGACGTCACGGCCGCGAGCGACGCCGACGTCGTCCTCGCCGTCGCGAGGCTCATGACGGCCTACATGCGGTCGCTGACGTTCGCCAACGCGTCGCCCTACGACGTCTTCCTCGCGAAGAACGGGCTGCCGGCAGGGCCCGACCCGGGCGAGACCGATCTCGACTACAGCCGGCGTCTCCGGGCCGCCGTCAACGCGCTGGCGAATCCCGTTTTCGTCGGCCCCGAGGACGGCACGTTCTCCGAGCACGACCAGGAGTTCGTCTTCGGCCAGACCGAGTTGACGGGCCTGAAGATCTTCCTGCGCGAGCCCCTGCCGCAGACGCTTGCCGGGGATTCGCGATTCCTCTCGACGCGCACCGGCAACTGCATCGCCTGTCACCCGGCGCCGAACTTCACCGACTTCTCCTTCCACAACATCGGGGCGACCCAGGAGGAGTACGACGCCGCCAACGGCGACGGCGCCTTTCGCCGTCTCTTCATCCCGGACCTCGACTACCGCAACGCCCGCTACGACCAGTACCTGCCGCCGACGCCGCAGCACCCGTCGGCGACCGGCGTCTTCAAGACGGCGCCGCTCGACCTCGGCGTCTGGAACGTCTACGCCAACCCCGACTTTCCCGCGCCGCAGGACGGCTTGAACGCGCTCCTGAATCCCGGCGGCCGCGCCCCGGCCGACGCGCTCCGCGGCCTGATCGGCTACTTCAAGACGCCGACGCTGCGCGACCTCGGCCAGTCCGGCCCTTATCTCCACACCGGGCGCATGCGCACGCTCGAAGAGGTCCTCGAGCTCTACGACACGATGTCGGACATGCAGCGGGATGGCCGCGTGCGCAACGGCTCCTCCGAGCTCGCGGGCATCTTCTTCGCCGAGGATCCGGGCGCGGACAAGGAACCGGTCGTGGCGTTCCTGAAGTCGTTGAACGAGGACTACAACTGATGCCGTCGTGGCTCGCCGCGCTCGTGCTGGGCGCCGCGCTCGCCTACGAGCCGACGGTCGCGACCGTCGAACGCCGCGTGGCGTCGATGGGCACGACGCTCGATCTCGTCGTCCGCATGAAGTACCGCGCGCAGGCCCTCGACGCATCCGAGGCCGCGCTCGCGGAGGTCGTCCGCGTCGAGAGCCTTCTGACCACGTGGAAGCGGGGCGGCGAGCTCGACCGGATCGACACCGCTCCCCCGGGGCAGTCCGTGGCCGTCTCTCGCGAGCTCGTCGACCTGCTCGCCAATGTCTTCGACTGGGTCCCGCGGACCGGCGGCGCCTTCGACCCGACGGTGGCGCCGCTGATGCGCGCGTGGGACCTGCGCGGCAAGGGCCGGATCCCGGCGGCGGCGGAGCTTTCGGCCGCGCGCGCCGCCGTCGGCGTCGCGAAGTTCCGACTGGACCCGTCGCGGGCGACGGTGACGCGTCTCGAGGCTGCCGCCGGGATCGACGAGGGCGCCTGGGGCAAGGGCTACGGCCTCGACCGCGCGGGCGCGGTGCTGGCGAAGGCGGGGGTCCGCAGCGCGCTCCTCGACCTCGGCGGTCAGGTGCTCGCGATCGGGTCGGACTCCGGCGAGAAACCCTGGCGCGTGCCGGTGGCCGACCCGCGCGACCGCGCGCGCACGGTCGCCGAGCTCGGCCTCGCCGACCGCTCCGCGGCGACCTCCGGCGACTCGGAGCGGTTTCGCGAGGTCGACGGCCGGCGGATCGGCCACATCCTCGATCCCGCGACGGGCGAGCCCGCCCGCGACTTCGGCTCGGTCACGGTCGTGGCCTCCTCGGGCCTCCTCGCCGACGTCCTGTCGACCGCGCTCTTCGTGCTCGGTCCCGAAAAGGGCCTCGCCCTCTCGGAGAGCCTGCGCCGCCAGGGAGTGGACAACGAGGTTCTCTTCCTCGTCGTCGGCCGCGAGGGCCTCGAGGCCGCGGCCAGCCCCGGCCTGTCTTCGTTCGTCCTCTCGGCCAACACCCGCGCGGTGCGCGGCCTCCAGCCGTCCACGCCCTGACCCCCGCAACCGAGGAGGAAAAAACCGAAATGCGATCCCTGTCACGGTTCCTTCTGTCCCTGGTCCTCGCTCTCGCCGCCGCGGCGGCCGCGCACGCGCAGGCTCCCGCCGCGCCTTCGCCGGACCCGTCGACCCTGTCGCCCGAGGAACGCCTGAAGACGCTCGAACGGCTGCTCGCCGACACGCGGGCCGAGCTCGAGAAGCTCAAGGCCTCGTCCACGGCGGCCGACACCAACGCGAAGCTCGAGGAGCTCTCCCGCCGCATCGACATCCTGGCCAGGGAGATCGAGAGCCTCAAGATCGGCGAGGCCGCCCCCGAGATCGAGGCGGGCTCCAGGTCCGGCGAAAAGTCGGTCGAGAAGTACGGCATCGGTCCCGCCGCGGCCCGCGTCTACGGGATCAAGAAGGGTCTCTCGATCGGCGGCTACGGCGAAATCCTCTACAGCAACTACGCGTCGAAGGACCAGAGCGGCGCGCCTTCCAGCGGCGAGGACGTCATCACGGACCTGCGGGCGGTGCTGTATCTCGGCTACAAGTTCGACCAGCACTTCGTCCTGAACACGGAGATCGAATACGAGAACGCGGTGGTGGCCTCCGACAAGGGCGGCGAGGCCGAGGTCGAGTTCGCGTACATCGACTACATGAACTCGCCGGCGTTCAACGTCCGCACCGGCCTTGTCCTGATCCCTTCGGGCCTCGTCAACCAGCTCCACGAGCCGACCGCGTTTCTGGGAGCACGCCGCCCGGACGTCGACGAAGTGATCATCCCGACGACGTGGCGCGAGATCGGCACCGGCTTCTACGGCACGTACGGCCCGGTCTCGTACCAGTTCTACGGGGTCAACGGCCTGAACGCGGCCGGGTACACGGCGGACGGCGGCATCCGAGAAGGGTCCGGCGAGGGCTCCGAGGCGCTCGCGAAGAGCTGGGCCTTCGCGGGCCGCGTCGACCTCACCGCGGTGCCGGGCCTGCTCGTCGGCGCCTCCGTCTTCTCCGGCGACGCGGGCCAGGGACAGTTCACGCCGTCGGGCGAGAAGATCAGCGCGCTCACGACCCTCGTCGAAGGGCACCTCGACTGGCGCTGGCGCGGCCTGTGGCTGCGGGGCCTTTACGCGCACACGACGATCGACCAGGCCGAGCTCATCAACCAGCTGAACAACTTCGAAGGCGACGAATCGGTCGGCAGCAGGCAGGAAGGCTGGTACGGCCAGCTCGGCTTCGACGTTCTCTCCCTGGTATCCGGTTCCCGGATGAACCTGATCCCGTTCGCGCGCTACGAGCAGTACGATACGCAGGCTCAGGTTCCCGTCGGTTACGAGCGAAATCCCGAAAACGACGTCCACGGCTGGACCCTCGGCGCCGTCTTCCAGCCGATTCCGCAGCTGGTTCTCAAGGCCGATTGGCAGCAGCGTCACAACGCCGCGCAGACCGGAGTCAATCTTTGGAACGTCTCGCTCGGGTACGTTTTCTAGGGAGCGTGCGCTTCGTCGTCGCGGCGGTGGGCCTGCTCGCCGCGGCGGCCGCCGGCGCCAGGGTCTTCCTCACGCGGGAGGAAGCGCTGAGGCTCGCCTTCCCCGGCGCCGCCGTCGAGCGCCACACCGCGTACCTGACCGAGGCGCAGCAGAAGGCGGCGCAGAAGCTCTCGGGCGACGCCGAGCCACCTTCGGCGCTCGCGTCGTACGACACGGGGACGAAGGACGGCCGCCTCGTCGGTACGGCCTACTTCGATACGCACACCGTCCGGACGATGCCCGAGACGATCATGGTCGTCGTCGATCCCTCGGGCGCGATCGCCCGCATCGAAGTGCTCTCCTTCTCCGAGCCCGAGGAGTACCTGCCGAAGGCGCACTGGTACGAGCAGTTCCAGGGCAAGCCCCTCGACGACGAGCTCTCGATGAAGCGCGGCATCCGCGCCGTCACGGGAGCGACGCTGACGGCGCGCGCGACGACCGACGCCGCCCGGCGCGTCCTCGCCCTCCACAGGGTTCTCCAGGGAGACGCGAAGCCATGAAGCGGTGGGAGGCCTGGTGGAATCACGCCGCGCTCGCGGCAATCTCGCTGACTGGCCTCGCTTACGGCGTCTTCAAGTACTGGATCCCGAGCCCCGATCCGGACTCCCGGGCAGGACATCCCCTGCAGCCGGGCTTGATGAAGGCCCACCTGCTGGTGGCGCCCTTCGCGGTCCTCGGCATCGGGCTCCTGCTCCGCCGACATGCCCTGGCGCGCCTCGAGCGCGGCGAGCAGAGCGGCCGGCAAAGCGGCCTGACGATGTTGTGGATCTTCCTTCCCCTGGTGCTGACCGGCTACCTGCTCCAGGTCTTCGTCGCGCCGGGCGCCGTCCACGTCACCGGCTGGATCCACGCCGGCCTCGGCCTCGTCTTCGCCCTCGGCTACGTCTTCCACCCCAAGCGGAAGGCGGCGGCCAACGGCAACGGCGAGGACTGAGTCTCCCGCCGCTCGCTCACTTCACGGCGAAGGCCTCCGGCCGCTGCTGGAAACGGTCGCGGCAGGCCGGGCTGCAGAAGTAGTAGATGCGGCCCGCATAGAGCTGTCTCAGGGGGTTCGCGTCGGCGACGACGGCCATGCCGCAGACCGGATCGACGGCAGCCTCCGCTTTCGCGCCGCCGGGCGAGGCTCCCGCAGAAGGCGCCTCGGGCTTCATCGTTTCGATGTAGGCCGCCAGCTGCGTGACCTGCGCGTCCGTCAGTTGTCCGCGATAGGACGGCATCATGCGCGGATAGCCGGCGGCGATTTTTGCGTTCGGATCGAGGATCGACTCGCGCACGTAGGCATCGTCGAAGACGGCCGATCCGCCGCCCTCGAGGGCGACCCGGCCGCCCATGCGGCCTCCCAGGGCGGGCGCCACGCGCGCCTGGCTATGGCAGGCCGCGCAGCCGGCGGATACGAAGAGGACCCGGCCCGGCCGGCCCGTCTCGTCGGCCGCCTCGGGGACCGCCGGCTCTGAGGCGAGCCGGGGAATCTCGGCGCCCGGCGCTCCATCCAGGCTCAGGGCGTCCCGGACCAGCCGCTGCAGCGACTCGGTCTCTCCGCTGTCGTACACGCCGCGCACGCGCCCCTCCTGGTCGGTCAGGACGAAGAGCCCGGAGTGCTGTACCGAACCGTCCGGGTCCGGCGGTTTCACGAAGACCTTCATCCCCTTCGCCGTCGCCATCAGGCCGTCGGCGTCGGTGCGGAGAAGGCGCCAGCGCGAGCCGTCCACGGCCCAGAGGTCGGCGTATTGCCGCAGGATGGCCTGGGTGTCCCGGCCGGGGTCGACCGAGAACGACACGAATCGAACGCCCGGACGCGCGATGGTTCGGGCGAGCTCGCGCATCCGGGCCGTCATCATCGGGCAGATCGACGTGCAGCTGGTGAAGAAGAAGTCGGAGATCCAGACGTGCCCGCGCAGCTGGTCGCTGCCGAACGGGCGCCCGTCCTGGTCCGTGAAGGCGAAGGCCGGAGCGTCCCAGAGCACCGGGAGCTCTCGAGGACCCGGCGGCTGCGGATTGTGCGCGGCCCGCTCGGCCTCGCCGAATCCGCTCTCCTGGCGATCCGATCGGACGATGACCACGATGCAGACGGCGGCCAGCACGACGAGCCCGATACCGGCCGCGAGATGTTTCATGGGCACGCGAAGCCCTCCATGAGCGGTCCTCCCCGGAGCAGCCGCTCAGAACACGTACGTCAGTCCGGCGCCGCAGGCGGGCTGGATGTCCTTGCATGCCGGTTCCAGGCCGAAACCAGAGTCGAACACGGCGGCGGCGAGCCGCCGCCGAGCGTGTCGGCAGTTCAAGACGAAGCCCCCTTCTCGAGTGATCGAAGGACGAGGACGCGATCAGCCGAGGAGGGGGACCTTGTCGGGAATGAGGGCGGGAGGAAGCGGGAGCACGGAGTCCAGGACGAGCGCGTGACGCCCCGAGAGCGCGGGTAGAGTCAGCAGCAGGCCGGCGCACAGGAGCATCGGCAGCGCGGCCGGAAGCGGCACCGCGTCGCCGTCGTGGGCGCAGGACGAGAGAGTCGGCAGGGCGGCTCCGTGCCCCATCGGGCAGCAGGCGGCGCCCTTCTCGGCGGCCATGCCGGCGCGCGCGCAGGCGAGCGCACACGTTGTCGCTGCCGTGTCGGCGGATGCGGCCGCGGCGAGCCTTGTCCCGAGCGCCGCCCCGAAGACGAGCAGCCCGAGAAGGGCAGCATTCCGACGCATCGTGGCCATTCTATGGGTCAGGCCCAAGCGCCACGCCGGACGAGACGGAGCGGATCACGGTGCGGTGCTCGATTCCCGATGGCGTAGCAGCGGAGCGACGGTATCTTCCAGCTGCTGCATGGTGACGGGCGCGCCGGCCGCCAGTCGCGCGCGCACGATTCCCTCCCGGTCGATCACGTAAGTCACCGGGAGCAGGCGCACCGCTCCGAAGCCGTTGCTCGACGCCTCGGCCGCGATCGCGACCGGATACGTCACCCCCTGCATGGACTTCTGGATGGCACCCCTCTCCCGAGGACGGTTGACGGAGAGTCCGACGATTTCCAGGCCGTTGTCGTGCTGGGCCCTGTAGAACTCCTCCAGGATCGGCGCTTCCTGACGGCACGGCTCGCACCAGGTCGCCCAGAAGTTGACGAGAACGACCTTGCCGAGCTGCTGCTTCAGGTCGAAGGTCTTGCCGTCGAGCTCGGACACCACGAGCGCGGGAGCGGGCTGCCCCACTTCGATCGTGGCCGCCCCGAGCGGGGCGGCCACGACAGCTACAGCCAGAGCGAACCATCCCCGAGCAGCGTGCGTCTTCATCGCGGGCTCCTAGAAACTGTAGCCGATCGAGAACTTGTAGTACTCCTTGGACACGAGCTGGTTCCCGTTCATGTTCTGGTAGACCGGAAATCCAACCTGCGCGAACACCTGGATGTCGGAATACGTGAATTGGATCGCCGGCGCGATGAGCACGCGCGTGAAACCCGTGTTGTCCGGGTCGGCTTCGTCCCCGGTGTCCCGCCAGCGCTGCGAGAAGAGGACCGTCAGAACCGGTGCGATCGACGACTTGCTCGAAAGCTGGCCGGCGTTGAAATAGACCCCGGCCGCGAGGTCGACTTCGTCGCCCGGGCGATACCCGTTGCGCCACGTGAGTGCGTTGTCCCACAAGACCTGAGCGAACCACGCCCAGCTGTTGTCCCTGGTCAGGCTCCCCTGGTGATAGCCGCCGACCAGCGAGTTGACGCTTCCCGTCCCGATTTGATTGTCCCGGTCGGGTCCGGGGTAGGTGTAGTCCCCGGTTGGGAGCTTGAGTCCGAACGTGACCCCGGTGCACATGTCTTCCGAGAAACCGGAATAGACACCGGTCAACCGGATGTCGCCGAGGCTGGTGTAGTGATAGGCGGCAAGTTCCCCGTCGTCGGCGGTCAGAAAATAGCGATTCCAGACCGGCACGTTGGCCAGCACGCCCCACTTCGTGTTGAACATGTACTGGAAGTTGGCATTGTAGAAGTTCGTCCGGATCTGCTTGTCGTCGTTGTCTTCGGCGGGGGCCTTGGAAGTGCCGCTCCAATTCTGGTTCTGGTTCATGTAGTCGTACTCGAAGGAAGCGAACCCTCCGACCTGGATCGGACGCATGAGCCCCGATCCGACTTCGAACACGCCGCACCCGCAGGCGCAGGCCTTCGCCCGATCCGGGAAGGCGATGAAGGCTACGAGACCGAGGATCATTCCGACGCAAACGGCGACACGGCGCCGCCCGAAACGCGATGGACTCTTCAAGATGCGCTCCTTTCTCTTTGCCGACCGGAGTGACCGAGTCAGCAGGGTCGGAGCGGCACCTTGTCGAGCAGCCGGGAGGGAGGGAACAGGATCGCGAGAGGCGCGCCGGACGGGCGGCGGCGCGTGAGAGACGGCAGCGGAAGCACCAGTGCCGCGAGCAGGAGCATCGGCCCGATCGCGGCGGGAACCGGCGCGGCGTCACCGTCCCGGGCGCACGAGGAGAACGACGGGCCGCCGCCGTGCCCCATCGGGCAGCAGGAGGCACCCGGCCCGACTCCCATGCCGGCGCGGGCACAGGCTAGCGCGCACCGCGCGGTCGGCGAGTCGCCGGCGGAAACCGCCAAACCCGCCGCGAGCGGCGCGACGAAGGCGATCAGGGCGAGCAGACCGGCTTTTCGGCGCATTCGGATCGATTCTACCGGGGTCAGGTCTCTCAAAGAGCGTTCTTGAATCACCGTTGAGAGACCTGACCCCGAGGTTAGGCCCGGCTGTCCCACAGGATGTCGCGGACTCCGCGACTCCGGTTCTCGTGGCGCGCCATGACGAAGAGCGCGTCGGAGAGGCGGTTCAAGTACCGCACCGTCCAGGCGCCGACGGCCTCCTTCCGCGACAACGCGACGACGAGCCGCTCGGCGCGCCGGCACACCGTCCGCGCGACATGGAGCTGCGCCGCGCCGGGCGACCCGCCGGGGAGGATGAAATTCTCCAGCGGCGCGAGCTTTTCGGAGAGCCGGTCCATGAGCTTCTCGAGCGCCACGACGTGGCGCTCCTCGATCCGCGGCACCGGCCTCTTCGCCTTGTCCTCTTCCGGCATGCAGAGGTCCGAGCCGAGGTGAAAGAGCTCGTTCTGGATCGTCGCGAGAGGCCCCGCGAGCGCCTCGCTCAACCCCGACGCGAGCGCGACGCCGACGACGCTGTTCAGCTCGTCGACCGTGCCGTAGGCCTCGATGCGGAGCGCGTCCTTGCCGACGCGCTGGCCGCCGCCGAGGCCCGTCGTCCCGTCGTCGCCCGTGCGCGTGTAGACCTTCGTGATGCGCGGCATGCTCTTCCGGCTAGAACTTTACGTCCAATCCCGCCGAGACCAGGCGCCCGGCCGCCGGATACCCCGCCGCCTCCTCGTAGGCGTGGTTGGTTAGGTTGATCGCCCGCAGGTACGGCGCGAGGAGGGTCGTGATCTGCCAGCGCGCGACGAGATCGACGCGCAGGTACGACGGGTCCGTGATCGGCGCGCCGGTTCCCGGGTCCGCGTCAGCGCGCGAGCCGACGTAAATCAGGCGCGGCGACAGGTTCAGCGCCGGAATCGGCATCCAGCTGAACCCGAGCGAGGCGCCGTTGTTCGGCCGGCGCAGGAGCGGGCCGCCGGTCTCGAGGTCCTCGGTCTTCAGGTACATGTACGTGACGTTGACCGCGAGCTCGGGGAGGACCGACTGCTGCCAGCCGAGCTCCGCGCCGTACGTGCGCGCGCGCCCGACGTTGTAGTTCCGCTGGGTCGTGAAGTCGTAGACGATCAGGTCCTTCAGGTCGTTCCAGAACACCGAAACCTCGGCCTTGCCATTGCCGAAATAGCGCTCGGCGCCCACCTCCGCCGAGACCGACTTTTCCGGCTGCAGGTCGGGGTTGCCCGAGAACGGGTAGTAGAGCTCGCCGAGCGAGGGTGCGCGGAAGCCCGTGCCGCCCGAGGCCCGCACCTTCCAGAGCTTGTCCGCCGACAGCCAGCTCACCGTGCCCCGCGGGCTCCACGCGTCGCCGTAGGTCGTGTAGTGGTCGTAACGCAGGCCCGCCGTCACCGTGAGCGCTCCGAGCGCGACGGTGTCCTGCGCGCCGAGACCCCAGAGCGTCGTCCGCGCGTCGTCGAGGTTGATCCCGAAGTTCGACGCGTCGTCGACCTTCCAGCGCTGCCATGACCCGAAGGCGGTCAGCGTGTGGTCGCCGAGCCTGGCCGTGTCGGACAGCGTCGCCTGGAAAGTGCGCGCGTCGGTCTGGGACTCGAAGCCGCCCGCCGTGTCGCGGTACGCCGGCTCGGATTGGACGCCGGCGAGGACGACGTCGAGATGGTTGTCCTCGGACAGCGTGAAGTTGCCGGGCACCGAGACGCGCGACTCGTGCGTGAAGCCGCGCGCCGACGAGGGATAGCCAAAGCCGCCGATCGCGCCGGGGTTCCCGACCTCGCCGTCGTCGAGTCCCCACTCGACGCCGACCCGGCCGACGTCGCCGAGGCGCGCCTGGAGCGAGGCCGAAGCGTTGCGCTCGCGCCAGTCGGTGTTGGGCCCCACGCCGTTGTAGGCCATGTACCGATAGCTGGCGGACGCCGAGAACGGCCCCTCGCCCGCGGACACGAACGCCGAGCCCTGGCCCTGACCCTGGTTGCCGGCGTCCCCGGTCAGCCGCGCCGACGCGCCCTCGGAGCCGGGGCGCGTGAAGATCTGGACGACGCCGCCGATCGCGTCGGAGCCGTAGAGGGCCGAGTAGGGACCGCGGGCGATCTCGATGCGGTCGATGTTCTGCGTGGTCATGCCCGCCCAGTCGTAGCCCGAGAAGTACGGCGAGTTCATCCGCACGCCGTCGACGAGCACGAGCGTCTGCGTCGAGTTCGTGCCGCGCGTGAAGAGCGACGTGAGCGACCCCGGCGTTCCGTACTGCGTCACGTCGAGCCCCGGCACCGAGCGCAGGACGTCGGACACGACGGTGGTCTCGTGCTTCTCGAGCTCCTCGCGCGTGATCACCGTGATCGCGGAGCCGACGTCCTTCTCGTCTTCGGGCACCGAGGTCGCCGTGACGACGACGCTCTCGGAGGCCGGCGGAGGCTGTTGCGCGGACGCGGGGAAGGCGAGGAGCAGGAGCGCCGCGCCGAGGACCGCCGCCGAGAGCACGCGCTCGCGCCGCGAAAGCGCGTCGAGGCCGAAGAGCACCGCCGTGCCGAGCAGATCCGCGAACAGGGTGTTCCAGAAGAACGGCACCCCGGCGACGTAGCACGCGACGAGCCCCGCCGGCGTCTTGGGGTACGGAAGAGAGAGCCAGGCCATGAAATTCGACGTGAGGAAAAAGCCGACCGCGGCTCCAACCGAAAAAGCCGCCAGGCGCGGCGCGCCGGCCCGGGGCGAAAGGAAACGGCCGGCGAAGACGATCGCGGCGAACGTCAGATAGATGACGACGCGGCCGGCCGAGAATGCGGGGCGGCCGGTGCCGAAATCGAGAAAGAAGTCCGACAGCGCCATCGCGCCGAGCGGCACGGCCCACGCCCACCGGCGCGGCAGCCGTGCTCCGGAGTAGAGCGCGATCGCGCCGAGGGCGACGAAATTCGGAGGATGGGGAATCAGGCGGGAAAGAGCGCCGAGAAGGACCAGCAGAACCGCGGTCGCCATTCGAACCTCCCGTTCGATCCGACGAAGATCTCGGGCAGTTCGAAAGGCGTCCCGCGCTCCGGAAAGTCGGAAGACGCGCCCCTCTCGTGGAACCCCGTCCGAGAAGCGTGTCGTCCGGCAGGTCTCCTGGCTTCCGGATCTTCCGCCTTCGGGCTCCTTCCCGGGAGCGCGACCGGCTCTTGCCGATCTCTCGCGCCCAGTGGATTGCCGCCCGAGGCGTCCCCGGTGACAGTGGCGGGGGCCGCGCGGGATTTTCACCCGCTTCCCTTGGCCGAACGAATCAAAGAGCCGATTGAGGAGCCGAACCATAACTCCGCCGCAGTCGGCGATCAAGGGCGTTCGTGCCAGCGGATACAATCCGCTGGCCATGCGCGGCCCCGACTACACGCTCGACCTCGACCGCAAGCGGCGCGTCGGTTTCCCGGAGGTCGTGCTCGCGCAGGGTAAGACCGCCGAGCAGATCGTCGAGATCTGCCGCCAGCTCTCGAAGGCCCACGACGTGCTCGTGACGCGCCTGCCGCCGGAGACGTGGGAGGAAGTCGCGCTCTCGCCGCTCCCGGGCCGCGCCGACTACGACCCGCGCTCGGGGACGCTGCACGTCTCGGTCGGCAAGCCCATGCCGCGGGTGGACGCCTCGGTCGTCGTCGTCACGGCCGGCACGGCCGACACCGCCATCGCCGAGGAAGCGCGGCGCACGCTCGAGTACCTCGGCGTCGCCTCGACGCTCGTGCCGGACGTGGGGGTCGCGGGGCTGCTGCGCCTGCTGTCGCGCCTGGAGGAGATCGAGCGCGCCGACGTCCTCATCGTCTGCGCCGGCATGGAAGGATCACTCTTCTCGGTCCTCGGCGGACTCGTCGGCCGGCCGATCGTCGCCGTGCCGACCTCGCGCGGCTACGGCGCGGCGTTTTCCGGTCTCGCGTCGCTCCTCTCCGCGGTCAACTCGTGCGCCAACGGGGTGACGGCGGTCAACATCGACTCCGGGTACGCCGCCGCGATGGCGGCCTACCGCATTCTTTCAGGAGGACCCCGCCGATGGGATCGAAAGGAAAGCGCTCGCCCCACACCGCCGACGAGTACGTCCACGCCGCGGCGGTCGGCGTCGACCGCAAGAGGAAGAGGGCGCTCCTCGGCAAGCCGACGACGCCGGTAAAGGTCGGCAAGCGGACCACGGTCTCCGAGCTCCTCGACGCCTATCGCGAGGCTTCCTTCCAGGCGCGCGCGCTCGCCAAGGCAGCCCGCGTCTTCGACGCCATGATCCGCGACCGGCAGCGGCCGACGATCATGCTCGGCATGGCGGGCTCGCTCATCGCGGCGGGGATGCGCCAGGTCATCGTCGACCTGATCGAGAACAACATGGTCGACGTCGTCGTCTCGACGGGCGCCATCATTTCGCAGGACTACTACCAGGTCCGCGGCGGGCGCCATTACCACGGGCACCCGGAGGCCGACGACAAGGAGCTTCGCGACCTCTACATCGACCGGCTCTACGACACGTTCATCGACGAGGAGAAATACTGGGAGACCGACCTCGCCGTGTCGCGGTTCGCCGACGCGCTCGGGGGCACGAGCCTTTCCTCGCGCGCGTTTCTGGCGCTGCTCGCCCAGGGCTGCAGGCACGACAGGGGCT
The DNA here is from genome assembly GCA_035506175.1 of Thermoanaerobaculia bacterium. Taxonomy (GTDB): domain Bacteria; phylum Acidobacteriota; class Thermoanaerobaculia; order UBA5066; family Gp7-AA6; genus DAHUXD01. The sequence continues at coordinate 70,234 of DATJPZ010000103.1, forward strand.
CGATCCTCGGCGCGTGCGCGCGGCGCGGCGTGCCGCTCTTCGTCCCGGCGCTGAACGACTCGTCGATCGGCATCGGGCTGACCGAGCACTACCACCGCGCGCGCAAGGCCGGGAAGAAGCCGTTCGAGATTTCCTCGATCCGCGACAACTACGAGCTCACCCAGATCGTCGTGCAGAGTCCGGCGACGGCGGCCGTCTACGTCTCCGGCGGCGTCCCGAAGAACTACATCAACGACTCGATCGTGATGTCGTACATCTTCGGGATCGACACCGGCGGCCACAAGTACGCGCTGCAGGTCACGACGGACGCGCCGCACTGGGGCGGGCTCGGCGGCTCGACACTCTCCGAGGCCACTTCGTGGGGCAAGGTGTCCAAGAAGGCGACCCACGAGATGGCTTTCGTCGAGACCTCCGTAGCCCTGCCGATGATCTACGGCTACGCGCTCCAGAAGAACGCCGCCCGAGGGCGCAAGCGCCTGAAGTACGCCTGGAACGGCGACCTTCTCGAGAAGATCACGCGGGTCTGACGGACCCCGCCCCTTCCAGCCACCGGCCGAGCTCGCCGCGCGGCAGCGCCGGAGCGACGTAGCGCCCCTGCGCGAGGTCGCAGCCGTACTCGGCGAGCATCTGCCAGGCGGCCTCGTCCTCGACGTCCTGCGCCACGACGTCGCGGCCGAGCCGGTGGCCGAGCTCGATCAGGCTGCGCACGATGGCCGCGTCCTGCGCGTCGCGCCCCATCCCGCGGACGAAGGCGCCCGCGATCTTGATCTCGTCGACCGGGAGCCGCTTGAGCGACAGCAGCGACGACTCGCCGCCGCCGAAGTCGTCGACCGCGAGCCGCACGCCGGCGCCCTTGATCCGCTGCAGCGCCGCGATCGCCCCGTGCGGATCGCCGACGAGACTGTCCTCCGAGATCTCGAGCTTCAGGTACGCGGGGTCGACGCGCGATTCGCCGAGAAGGCGCGAGAGCCGCTCGAGCATCAGCGGGTCGCGCAGGTTCCTTCCCGACACGTTGACCGCCACGCGGACGGGCCGGCCCGCCTCGTGCCAGCCGCGGCAATGCCCGAGCGCCGTCTCGAGCGCCCAGTCGCAGACCGGCTTGATCGCGCCCGTGCGCTCGGCAGCCGGCAGGAACTGGCCCGGCATCAGGAGGCCGCGGCGCGGGTGCTGCCAGCGCACGAGCGCCTCGAAGGAGGCCGCGCGGCGGCTGCGCAGGTCCACCTGCGGCTCGTAGTCGAGGCGGAGCTGCTCGCCGTCGACCCCGGACCGGAGCTCGCGGATGAGCGTCAGGCCGGTCTCGCCGAACGCGTCCCGGCCGGCCGAGTAGATGACGTAGCCCTCGCTCGACTGCTTGGCCGCGTACATCGCGACGTCGGCGCAGCGCAGCAGCGTCGTCCAGTCGTCGCCGTCCTGCGGGCAGAGCGCGATGCCGATCGACGCCGAGACGTCGAGGTTCTGACCCTCGACGACGAAAGGCCGGGCGAGGGCCGCCAGGATCTTCTCGGCCAGGAGCGCCGCGTCCTCGGCCGCGCCCGCCGAAGGCATCAGCACCGCGAACTCGTCGCCGCCCAGGCGCGCCACGGTGTCGACGGCCCGGAGCGCCCCACGCAGGCGCTCGCCGAACTCCTTCAGGAGGACGTCGCCGAACTGGTGACCGAACGTGTCGTTGATTTCCTTGAACCGGTCGATGTCCATCACCGCCAGCGCCAGCGAGGCGCGCTCGCGGCCGACGCTCCGGATCGCCTGGTCGAGTCGGTCGCGCAGCAGCGACCGGTTGGGCAGGCCGGTCAGCGCGTCGTAGAGGGCCTGGTGCTCGAGGACCTCGAGGTGCGCCGCGCGAACCGTCACGTCGCGCACGACGCCCACCCAGTGGCTCGGCGTCGCTGCGCCTTCCGGCACCGGCATCAGCTGCATCTCGAGGACGGCCGGCGTCCCGTCCGCCCGCCGCATGCGGACACTCTCGGACTGGAACCGCTCGCCGGCGTACAGCGCCCGGCGCAGCCGGGCGACCTTTTCGGCATCGTCCTCCGCGAGCGGCAGGACGGTGGCCGGCTCGCCGAGAACGTCCTCGGCCGAAAGCCCGGTGATCCGCCGAAAGCCTTCGTTGACGAACGTGACCCGCGGCATCCCGCGCGAACGGTCCGGCGTGAGGATAAAGATGCCTTCGGCCGCGGTGTCCACGGCCGACTCGAGCAGCGCGAGCGACTCCTGGATCCGGCGGCGCTCGGCGACGACGGCGGCGAGCGCGGTCGTCGTCAGCGCGACGACGCCGATGAAGGCCTGGAGGAGCAGCAGCGACTCGTTGCGCGAGTCTCGCTTGAAAGGCCCCAGGCCCGCGAGCGTGCCCCAGATCGCGACCGCCGACAGGAGGAGGCTCGCGAGCGCGGCGTCGCGCCGCCCGAGGCGAAAAGCGGCCCAGAGCAGCAGGGGCAGGCAGACGAACTCGAGGGGATAGTTCTGCGACAGCGCCGGCAGGAGTCCGCCGAAAACGACGCCGCCGACGCCGAGCAGCAGCGCGAAGAGAAACGCGCCTTCGAGCGCGCGCCGTTCCTTCCAGGGACGCAGCGGCTTCGCGGTCCAGAGAAGCAGCACGGGTGTCACGACCAGCGCGCCCACGGCGTCCCCGAACCACCAGGTCAGCCAGATCGAGCCGACGTCGTCGGGCCGCGCCAGGTGCGCGAAAGAGAGGCACGCGACGCCGATCGTCGCGCTGAGCGCCGTCGCGATGACCGCGCCGAAAAGCGCGAACTTGAACACGTCGCGCGCGCGGTCGAACGCGCGGCGTCCGCCGGCGAAATGCCCGACGAGCCAGGCGCCGGCGACGGCCTCGAGCGCGTTGCCGGCGGCGATGCCGATCGACGACGGGACGTGGCCGGTCGTCGTCACGTTGACGAGGAAGGCGCCGACGAGAACGGCGGGCCACGCGCGGAGGCCGAGGATCAGGAGCGCCGCGAGCGCGATGCCGGTCGGCGGCCACACGGGCGTGGCGCTGGCGTTGAAGAACGCGAGGGCGAGGCCGAGTTTGCCGGCGACGAAGTAGACGACGATCAGCGCCGCGGGCGCGGCCAGAGAAGCGGGGCGCCGGGACGACATGCCGGTGGCTCCTCGGGGAAGGACTCTAGACTAAACCCTCTTCCACAGACGCCGTCTGCCGGGGAAAGGTGCACGCGCGCCCAAAAAGAAAAACGCCCCGGTTTCCCGGGGCGTTTCGACGATCGATGTGACGGACGTTACAAGGCCTCGCCCTTCAGCGGAATCTCGATCTTCTCTTTCTCCTTGTCGGAGGTGTAGAGCGTGACTTTCCCGTCCACCGCGCCCTTCTTGACCTTGTCGTTGGCCTTGACGACGACCGTGTAGGAAACGCCTTCCTGCGTCGGCACGACGTCGGTGACGAAGCCCGGCACGTTGACCTCGGCCTTGGTGACCTTGATCGGCGTGGCCGGCTTGTTGTTGGTCACGACGATGTTGCGGGTGATGGGATCCTTGCCCGGGGTGAAGTTGCCGAAGTTGACGGTGATCGGCGTGACCGAGATGCGCGGCCGGACGATCCCGGAGACCGGAACCTCGAGCGTCGGCTGCTGGGTGACGCCGGTGTTGACCCGGATGGGCGCGTTCAACAGTCCCTCGGGCGCGTCGCCGGTGACGTTGACCGCGAGCTTGAACTGCTCGCCCGGACGTCCCGCGATCTTGTCCTTGTCGCCGGCCGGGGAGATCTCGGCCTTCACGTACGGCTGCGAGACCTCCGCGACCGTCGGCTTGAAGCCCTTCTCCTCGGAGATCAGGATCACGTCCTGCGTCGCCGCGTCGCCCTTGACGACCGAGAAGCGGACGTACGCCTGCGGCGCCACGTCGACGAACGGCTTGACCACCGCCTTGACGAAGAGGTTCATCTGCGGACGGTCGGGGTCGTTCGAGACCACCAGGACCGACTTCGAGATCGGGCCCGAGAAGCTCTTGGTGTCGACGCTCGCGTGGACCTTGCCGTCGGCGCCGGCCTTGATCACCTTGTCGAAGGAAGAGACCGTGCAGCCACAGGAGGGACGCGCGTCGGTAATGACGAGGTCCGACCCGCCCGCGTTGTGGATGATGAAGTCGGTCTCGATGACCTGTCCCTTAGGGACCGTCCCCATGTCCTTGGTTTCCTGGCTGATGTCGATCTTGGGCGCGGCGACCTTGCCGGCCTGGGACTTGGCGGCCTGCCCCGGCGCAGCCGACGCGGCGGGCTTGGTCTCCGCCGGCTTCTGAGCCAGCGCGGCGCCCGCGACGAGGAGGGCGGCGGCCGACAACCGGCCGATTTTCAGGACATGACGCATCTTCGGTTTCCTCCTAATAGACGAATCAAATGCGGTAAACCCTCGGAAAACGAGGCCTATTTCCGAAAACGACTCCATTAGACCAAACTCCCGAGCGAAAGATGAGCGAAATCCGGCGTTTTCACCTCGTGCCCGTCGGGGGGACCGCCATGGTGCCGCTGGCAGCGCTGCTGCTCGAGGAGGGACACCGAGTCACGGGCAGCGACGGACCGCTCTATCCGCCCATGTCGACGCTGCTCGAGAAGCTCGGCATCCCGGTCGCCGAAGGATTCGCGCCCGAGCACGTGCCGGCCGACTGCGACGCGGTGATCGTCGGCAACGCCGCGTTGAAGGACAACGTCGAGGCCGCCGAGGCGGCGCGCCGCGGGTTGCCCGTCCTCTCGCTCCCGCAGGCGGTGCGCCAGCACCTGCTGCCCGGCAAGCGGTCGATCGTCATTGCGGGGACGCACGGCAAGACGACGACCTCGGCGCTGACCGCGTGGCTGCTGCTGGATTCGGGGCGCGATCCGGGCTTCCTCGTCGGCGGCGAGATGAAGAACCTCGGGCGCGGCTATCGCCGGGGGCGCGGTCCTCACTTCGTTCTCGAGGGCGACGAGTACAACGCGGCGTTCTTCGACCGCGGCCCGAAGTTTCTCCACTACGAGCCCAGGCACCTCTTCGTCGGCAACATCGAATTCGACCACGCGGACCTCTATCCGGATCTCGACGCGGTCATCGCCGCTTTCCGCGCCGTGGTCCGGCTCGTCCCGAAGGACGGCGTCATCGTGATCAACGCCGACGATCCCCGCGTCGCGGCGCTCGCCGCCGACGCCGACGCCACGGTCGTGCGCGTCTCGCTTGACGATCCCGGCGCCGATTTCTCCGCGCGGGACGTCGTCTTCGGTCCCGAAGGCACCACGTTCACGCTCCTCGAAGCGGGGCTGCCCGCGGCGCGGCTGTCCTCGCCGCTGCCCGGTGCGCACAACGTGCGCAACGCCCTCGGCGCGATCGCTCTCGTCCGCGGCCTCGGGCTCTCGACGAGCGAAATCGCGCGGAGTCTCCCCCGCTTCGAGGGCGTCCGGCGGCGGCTCGACGTGCGCGGCGAGAAGAACGGCATCCTCGTCGTCGACGATTTCGCGCATCATCCGACTGCCGTCCGCAGCACGCTCCAGGCGGCGCGCGCTCGGTTTCCCGGCCGCCGCCTCTGGGCGCTCTTCGAGCCGCGCTCGAACACGGCCGGGCGCAAGATGTTCGAGGAGGAGTACGCCGACGCGTTCGCCGCCGCCGACGCGCTCGTCGTCGCGCCGGTGTTCCACGCGCGGCGCCTTTCGCCCGACAACCAGATCGACCGCGCCGCGCTCGTCCGCCGCTTCGCGGACGGCAGCGCGCGCCCGGCCTTCGCCCCCGACACGATCGCCGAGATCCCCGCGATCCTGCGCCGCCAGGCGCGTCCCGGCGACGTCCTGCTGCTGATGTCCTCGGGCGCCTTCGGCGGACTGCCCGAGTCCCTGCTCGATGCCTTGTGAATCGACGCGCCGGGTACGCCTTCCTCGCCGCGCTCGGCCTCGTCGTCTACCTCCTTCCGGCGCTTCGGGCGCCCGTCGTGCTGTGGTCCGACAGCCTGCGCGATCTCGAGTGGGCGCGCGCCGGCATCGGCATCCTCTCGCCCGCGCCGATTCCCGCCGTTCCCCATCCCGCCAAGCCCTTCTACATCCTGTTTCTCCAGACCGTGGCGAAGGCCGCCCCCGGGGAGAAATCCGGGCGCGCGATCGTCGTCGTTCAATCCGTTCTCGTCTGGCTCGCGCTCGGCCTCGCCGCGCTCGCCGTCGCCCGCAGGGTCTCGCCCGGACGCGGCGCGCTGCTCTACGTCGTGCTGCTCCTGCTGCTGCGCGTGCGCGACGCCTCGAGCGCGGTCATGTCCGAGGCGCCGGCCACCGCGCTCTTCCTGGTGCTCGCCGCCGCGCTGCTCGACCCGCCCGAGGGAATCGCGGGCCCGGCGGTCTTCGGCCTCGGCGCGGGCGTTCTCTTCCTCGTCCGGCCCAACGAGGGCGCCGCGGCCGTAGCGCTCGCGATGCTCACGTGGGCCACTTGCCGTCGCGGGCGGGCGGCGGCGGTCAGCGTCGTCGTCTTTGCCGCTCTGGTCCTGCCGATCTGGCTGGCGACGGCCCCGAAAGGGGACTTCTGGCGCGGCCTGTCCCCGGCCTTCCGGGCCGCCGAAGCCGACTACGGCTGGACGCCGGCGGAAGGACTGCCCTCCCCGGCCGTGGCCGCCGACGCGCGGCGCGAGCTGCTGTGGCGGGCGCTCCATGGCGTGTTCGGCACCGAGTTCTACGACGCGCGCTGGTCGCCGGCATACCGTGCGGCGAGCGAGCTGTCGCGCCTGCTGACGCCGTGGCTCGTGCTCGGGGCGATCGCGGCGCTCGCCGCGGCGCCAAGGAACCCGGCGAGCCCCGCGCGCCTTCTCGGCCTCGGCCTCGCCGCGATTCTCGTGGCCCAGAGCTTCGTGCTCGGGGCGCTGCCCCGCTTCGCGCTGCCGATGCTGCCGGCGCTCCTCCTGTTCGCGTTCGCCGCGCCGCCGGCGAAAGGCGCGTTGGGAACGGGACGGCTGGCAATCGCCGCCGCGGTGTTCGGAGCCCTGACCGCGCTGCTCGTCGCGCAGCGCGACGTCCTCGACTGGGAGTGGGGCAAAGTCGAAGGCCTCGGAGTCCGCCTCGTGCAGCCGATTCCCCGCGGCGCGCTGCCCGAGACGGCGCCGGCCACGCTCCACCTGCGGATCGCCGCGCCCGAGCTGCCGACGGGCGCCGGCGTTTCCGTGCGCGGGCCGGACGGCGCGTTGCTCTACGAGTCGACCCCGTCCTCCGAGAAACGCCGGCCCTTCCTCACCGTGCCGCTGCCCCAGACGCTTCTCGACCGCGGCCGGAGTGAGCCCGTCGTTCTCACGATCGAGGCCGTTGGCTCCTACGACCCCGCGCACTTTCTGCTCTTTCCCGTGGTGCCCCCGCCGTGGGGCGCGGCGGCCCGCCGCGAAGGAAGCCGCGAGATCTCGCCCGATTCGGGGGTCACCCGCGGCGGCTTCGACTGGTGGGCGCATCCGGGGACGGACCCGTGAGCGAAGAGCCGGGTGGATCTCCGGTTCGGATCCTCCTCCGGGCGACCCTGGTTTCGATCGGCCTTCTGCTCTGTCTCGGTCCCGCCCTTCGCGCCCCTGTCGTGCTGGGAGCCGACGGCCGAACCGATCTCGGCTGGGCCCGGGAGGGCACCGGCCTCTGGAAGCCTCTGCAGATCGCCCCGGGAGAAGCGCCGCATGCCCTCAAACCGGGGTATCTGCTGTTTCTCCGACTCGCGACGGCGGCGCTCCCGGCGGTGGGAGAACCGCGCGCCGTCGTCGTCGTTCAGACGCTGCTTCTCTGGCTCGCCGTCGCCGGAGCCGCCCTCGCCGTCGCGCGGCGCCACGGAGGCCCGGCGGGGATTTCCGTATGGCTGGTTCTGCTGTCCTTCCTTCCGCTGCACATCGCGGCCGCGAACGTCCTGCCCGAGGCGATCGCCTCCGCGGTCGTCCTCGTGCTCGTCTTCGTCGTGAGCGACGGCAAGCCGACCACGCCCGTCGCCGCGACGACGGCCTTGCTGCTGACACTTCTCTTCTGGATCCGGCCCAACTCCGCGGGAATCGTCGGACTCGTCCTCCTCGTCCGGTGGCTGACCCGACGAGAGGCACGCACAGCCTTCGTGTTCGCCGGCGTCGCGCTCGGAGCCATCACCGCGACGTGGCTCGCGACGCGCAGCGTCGCCGGCCCCGACGCGGCTCGCGCGCTTCCGGATGCCGTGCTCTTCGGCAGCGCCGAGTACTCCTGGACGCCCACGCTCGACGGTTGGGTCGCGGGCGCCTCCCCGAAAGGGATCTCGAAGCTCGAGGGCGCCGCCGAGAATTGGTCGCGATGGTGGCACTCGCCTCCGACCGACCGCGACCGCGAGCTCGTCTGGCGGATGTTTCACGGAATCCTGGGGCTGGAGTACGACGACCCGCGCTGGTCCGCGGCGTGGCGGCTCTTCGATCACGCGGGCCGCGTTCTCGCCCCACTGCTCGTTCTCGCCGCGTTCGCCATTCTCCTGACCGCGGCCGATCGCGAGGCACGGCTGCTCGGATGGCTCGGCCTCGCCGCGCTGGTCCTGCAGGACCTGGCCGTCGGCTCCGGACCCCGTTATGCCGTTCCGATTCTGCCGGTCTTCCTGTCGCTCGCGGCGATCCAGCTCTTTGCTCGCGAAGGCCGCGGCCTTCGCCCGCGGGCGATCGCTCTCTTTCTCGTCTTCGTCGGCGCCGTGGCGATCTGGCCACAGGCGGCCAGCCTGGAGTGGGGCGTGATCGAAAGAGCGGGCGTCGTCATCGAGGAGCGCATCCCCCGGCGCGCGCTGCCTTCCGCGGCGCCGGCCACCCTCCACGTGCGCATCGCCCCGCCGGAGCCTCACATGGACGCCGGACTCGCCATCGAGCTCGGCGGTCGCGTGCGGTATCGGAGCGCGCCGGGCGAGATTCGCCGCCGTCCCGTTCTGACCATCCCGCTGACCGCCGAAGATCTCGCGGCGGATTCGGCCGGCCCGCTGACGCTCCGCCTGGTTTCGGACGGAGTCTACGGACCTTTTTCGTTCCTGCTGTTTCCCGTCGTGCCGACGCCGTGGAGGCGTGGCGCGCGCCGCGCCGACTCCCCGGAGCTTTCGCCGGAGTCGGACATCCCGGCCGGAGGGCTCGTCTGGTGGGCCCATGCAGGCTCGGACGACATCAGCCGCGCCGCGAGCACGAGCGTCAGGGCCGGAAAGAGCGTCGTCGCGATCCGCGAGAACGCGGCGTCGACCGCGTACGCCGGCCCGTAGGCCGAGAGCGTGAACGCGGCGACGTAGCCGAGAAGCTGCAGGGCCAGCACGCCGAGGAGCCAGTCCACCGCGCCGCGCTCGGTCGCGATCAGCAGGACCACGATCGCGAGAAGGGGAACGGACGCCGGCAGCACGTCGGCCGACAGCAGACGCGCAAGCGCCGTCCCGAAACGCGCGGGCAGCTCGCCCCAGCGCCCGGGCGAAAGCAGCGCGAGGTCGAAGTCCCGCGAGGGCCGGTGCCCGCGGAGCACGACTTGGAGCAGGCCGTGGAGCGCGACCGGAAGCACGAGCGCGAGCGCGCCGTTTCGGGCGCGCCGCGCCTCCGTGGTTCGCAGCTTCCCCCACACCGCCGCCGCGAGCAGCACCGAGAGCAGCGCCCCCTCCTGCTTGACCGATGCCGCGAAGAGCGCGGCCGCCGCCAGGCGCGCCGTTTCGCCCGCGGAGGCCTCGAGCACGAAATCCGACGCCGCGACCGCCGCGAGGACGGCGGCGAGCGCGAAGGGAATCTCCGCCGTGCCGACGTTCGACGGCCGGTAGAGAAAGAAGCAAAGCGCCGAGAGCGCCGCGGCGAGTGCGCCGGCCGGTCGCGAAACGCGCCGGGCGAGAAATCCCCAGAGGGCGAGAAGCGTCGCCAGGGCGCACGCGGGATAGAAGAGCGCGAGCGCGGGCTCGTTCCAGCGCCCCGCGGCGACCCCGAGCGCGGACAGCGACAGCGGCACCAGCAGCGGGTATTCCGGATGCGCGAAGTCGAGCGCCGGGTCGGCGAAGAGACGCCGCGGCACCGAACCGGCCCCGTAGACGATCTTCGCCTTGTAGCCCCAGACCGCGAAGAAGTCCGTGGCCCAGGGGGCGTCGGCGATCGCCGTCAGCAGGAAGAGAGCCCACGCCGCTCCCGCGACGGCGGCGAGCGCGAAAGCCAGCGCGTCGAACTTCCGGCCGGCCGGAAACCAGCCCGGGGCGGCGCGCCGCCGGAGGATCCCGGCGAGAAGAGCCGCGATCCCGATGCCCGCCTCGATGCCCAAAAGCGCGGCGGTGGTCGGCCGGGCCCCGACGGCGACGACGACGAGCAGCGCGAGCGCCTGGACCATCAACCCGATCGCGAAGCTCCACGCGAACTTCTCGCGGCCCGTCAAGCCGGCCATGAACATCCGCCCGATCGTCCAGCCGCAGAGCGTCGCGACGCCGAGCCCCAGCAGGACGCCCGCGAGCGCAGCCCAGAGCGGCGGCAGGCTCATCGCGTCTCGAGCCGCCCGTGGGTGACGGGCTGACCGTCCGGCGCCTGCCCGATCGCGGGGCCGTAGGCCGCGACGAACCCCGCCTCGCCCCGGCGGCCGGGCCCGACGACGCGCCGCGGCGCGAGCCGGTAGACGGCCTGGTAGAAATAGAGGTCGGGCGACTCCGGGACGAGCACCGCGACGGTCGCGTTCTCCGGCGTGCGGCGAGCGACGTCCTCGAGAAACGACGCGTATTCCGGGTCGAACCAGAAGCTCGCCGCCTCCGGGTCGTATCCCTCGGCGCCCGTCAGCGCCGCCGCGAGGCGCGACAGGCGCTCTCCCGTCTCTTCGAACGACAAGGGCGAGGCAATCGAGGCGGCAAGAACGAGGAGAGCGAGAACGGCGGAAAAGCGCCTAGCCTTGTCCATCCGTGACCCGGTTCGTCAGGATCCCGATTCCTTCGATCTCGACCTCGACGACGTCGCCGGGCGACAGCGGCCCGACGCCCGCGGGCGTGCCGGTCAGGATCAGGTCCCCGGGCAGCAGCGTCATCATCCGCGAGACGTACGCGAGGAGAAACGCCGGCGAGAACACCATGTCCGACACGCGCGCCGATTGGCGCAATGCTCCGTTGACGCGCGTCGCGATCGCCGCCTGCGACGGGTCGTAGCCGGCGACGATGTCGGGGCCGATCGGGCAGAACGTGTCGAAGGACTTCGCGCGCGCGAACTGCTTGTCCTTCTTCTGCAGGTCGCGCGCGGTGACGTCGTTGGCGCAGCAGACTCCCGCCAGCGCCTCGAGCCACCGCTCCTGCGGCCAGCGCTTGATCTTCTTCCCCACGACGAGCGCGAGCTCGCCCTCGTAGTCCACGCGCTGCGATTCGGGCGGCAGGACGATCTCGCCGCCGGGCAGCACGAGCGCGCTCGGCGCCTTCAGGAACAGCAGGGGCTCGTCTTCGGGCGCGGTGCCGCCGAACTCCGCGGCGTGCTCGCGGTAGTTCTTGCCGACGGCGACGATCTTCGACGGCAGGGGCGGGGCCTCCCCCGAACCGAAGGCGATCCGCCGCGTCACGGCTTCCAGGCCTCCGGCAGGAGCTCGCCGCGGTAGATCTCGCGCGCGTCGCCCGTCAGGCGCACGCCGACGATGACCTCGCCTTCGTCGCGGAACTCGACCACGAGGTCCACACCGCTCCGCGTCCCGCAGGTGACCGGCGAGGCCGCCATGCCCTGGCGGCTGGCCGCGATTGCCGCGGCGACGACGCCCGAGCCGCAGGAGAGCGTCTCGCCCTCGACGCCGCGCTCCCACGAGCGCACCGCGATGCGGTTCTCGCCGGCCGACCGCACGAAGTTGACGTTGGCCCCTTCCGGCAGCGCCGGGTGGCGGCGCAGGGGCGGCCCGAACTTTTCGATCGAGAGAAGCCCCAGGTCGCCGCGCACGAAAACGACCAGGTGCGGCACGCCGACCTTCATCGGAATCGCCGTCGGCGGCAGGCCCCGCCCCGAGATGGGAACCGGGTCCTGCGGCGCCGGCACGGCGGGCAGCGACAGCGTCACGCTTTCGCCGTCCACGCGGGTCTCGATCGCGCCCCAGCCCGTCTCGAGGGTCGGCGAGGACTCGGACAGGCCTTGCCGGACGGCGTAGCGCGCCGCGCAGCGGGTGCCGTTGGCGCAGAACGTCGCCGGCCCGCCGTCGGCGTTGTAGTAGTCGACGCGGATGCGGTTCTTCTCGCCCTTCGACAGAAACAGGGCCCCGTCCGCGCCGACCGAGAGACCCCTCCGGCAGACGAGCGCCAGGCGCTTCTGGTCCTCTTCGCTCAGGCTGCGGCCGTCCCCCTCGAAGACGAGGAAGTCGTTGCCGCCGCCGGCCATCTTCAGGAAGCGTGAAGGCAGGGACATGGGAAGCGGGAGTGTAACCGAGCCCCCCTCACCTCAAGCCTTCCCCCTCCGGGGGACGAGTAGCGCCCCCTCACCCCAACCCTCTCCCCCTC
>DATJPZ010000104.1:0-4338 GCA_035506175.1 Thermoanaerobaculia bacterium
GGTGACGCTGCGTGCACTCCGGGATGTCGCGCCTGACCTGCCTGCGGAGGCCCGTGAGAGCCGCCCGACTGTGGTTTGACTGTCCCGGCGCGGCGCGCAGCGCCGGGGAGAGGTTCGTCGCCCCGGGCGCGGCGAGCCGACCACAGACACCCGCCAGCAGCAGGCAGCGCCGCCCGGAGGGTTCTATTTCGACTCGACCCGAACGGCGTGTCGATCAAGAAGGACAGCGACCTGCTCGCCGGGCACCGCCGCCGGGCCTTCAACCGAAACGGCGTTTCGCAGAGCGGGTTCCCCTGGCTGACGCTTCGCGGGCGCGAGGAGATGAGTCACTACCGCCCATCCTTCGTCGAGCCAGCTCGACCGGACAAGTCGGCGACGGTCGTGAGGTCTCCGTCGGGGGTCATCTTCGACGTCACGGACCCGTCGGACCGGCTTGGCGCGATGGGGACCGTCGGGCCTCATTTCTTGCCGGGGAATAGTGGAGTGCGAGAAGCTGGCCGCCTTCCACCAGCTCTCCGGGGATTGCGTAATGCGCCTGGACGTCGAGCAGGAACCAAACCTCGCCGAGGATGTGCGAGACGCCGATGGCCTCCTGGGGCGCGTGAAAGCGAACGCGCGAGTTCCCGTTGATGACGTCCCCGAGGAGTATCTCGACGAGGATCGGGCCCCGGGGAGGACACCGGGGCGTGTCGTTTGCCGCGCTCGAGGTCACACAACACGAGCATGGAGGACTCCTGACGAGATCCAGGCCTTCGGGTACGGTTGCCATGTTTGAGAACGTGCACCGGCCGGCCGTTCGGGAGGCGTCCGCGCCTTCGGGACGCTCGGGAGCGGCTGGTCAATCAACTGATGCGGCTGGATCTTGGAGGCACTCTCTCGGCTCACCAGACTCTTCATGGGAATGGCGATCATGAACGGCTCGGCGCGATGGCTGATGGTCTCTTGCATCGGCATGCTCGCCTCGTCAACCGCGGCTCTGATGGAACAAGCCACGTCGGCTCGGCCAACCCCGGACGTCAAGATGACGCTCGGGACCGGCAAACAGATCTACGACAGCGGCTGCGCGGCTTGCCATGGGCCACTTGGAAGGGGACAGCCTCAAAGTCTCGTGGGCTTTGAGCGGCCGTCCACGTTCCCGGACTTCAGCGACTGTTCCACCTCCACCGCCGAGCCGGACAGCCAGTGGCGCGCCATCATCACGAACGGCGGCCCGGCACGCGCCTTCTCCCCGATAATGCCTTCGTTCAAGGACCAGTTGACCCAGGATCAAATCGGCAAGGTCATCGACTACCTTCGCAGTCTGTGTACCGACAAGTCCTGGCCCCGCGGCAACCTGAACTTCCCGCGCCCGTTGATCACGGAGAAGGCCTTTCCCGAAGACGAAGCCGTGATCACCTCGGCGATCGACGCGCACGAAGCCGCCACTTTAGCGATCTGGGAGAAGCGCATCGGCTCCTCCGCGATGGTCGAAGCCATCGTGCCGTACGTCGTCACGGATGCCAGTGGCACGTCGAAGTCGGGGTTCGGCGACGTCGCGGTCGGCTACAAGCAGAAGCTCTTCGACAGTCTCGAGAAGGGGTCGATCTTCAGCCTGGGCGGCGAGGTGGCCCTCCCCACGGGCGACGTCACTCGGGGTACGGGCGGAAAATCCACCGTCTTCGAGATGTTCGCCGCCTTCGGGCAACGTCTGCCGGCCGACGGGTTTCTTCAGGCGCAAGCCGGCGTCGAATTGCCCACCGACCCGAACGCGATCCCCAGGGCCCTGTACCTGCGAACGGCCATCGGCAAGTCCTTCGTCACGGACGGCGGATTCGGTCGCCGCTGGTCGCCGATGGTGGAAGTCATCGCGGACCGCGATCTGGTCAGCGGCGCATCGACGAACTGGGACGTCGTGCCCGAGATTCAGATCCCGATCAGCAAGCGCATGCACATCCTGGGAAACGTCGGGTACCGGATTCCCCTGAACAACACCGCAGACCGGCCGAAACAGCTGTTGATCTACCTCCTGTGGGATTGGGCGGACGGCGGCCTCACAGAGGGGTGGTAAAGGAGCGCTGGATCTTGAGGAGCTCCGGATCGGTTTTTCTGCTCGTTCTGGCGCTGGCCGCAACGCCGAAGGCACGCGCGCAATCGCAGCCGGCCCAGCCGGCGGGGACGGCCTCGCCCCGGAAGACCGCTGCCGGCGAGGGCTACGGCACGCACTTCGAGACATCCGATCGTTGCGTCGCCTGCCACAACGGAATGACGACGCGGATCGGCGAAGACGTGTCCATCGGCACGGCCTGGCAAACCAGCATGATGGCGAACGCGGGCCGCGATCCGTATTGGATGGCGGGAGTGCGTCGCGAAATGATGGACCATCCCACCGCCTCCGCGACAATTCAGGACGAGTGCTCCATCTGCCACATGCCGATGATGCGGTACGAAGCTCGACTGGCCGGCGGCGAAGGGGAAGCCTTTGCGCACCTCCCCCCCGATCATCGCAAGCTCGCCGACCGCCTGGCGGACGACGGGGTGTCCTGTTCGGTGTGTCACCAGATCACCGGCGAGAACCTGGGCCGGCGGGAAAGCTTCGTCGGGGGCTTCAAAATCGACGAGAGCGCAGGTCCAGCCAACCGCCGTGCCTATGGTCCCTTCGAGATCGATAAGGGCCACGCGACGATCATGAAATCATCGTCCGCTTTCCAGCCGACCGAGGCGAAACACATCCGCTCATCGGAACTGTGCGCTACTTGCCACACGCTGCTGACGCAGGCGCTCGACGCCCAGGGCTCGGTGATCGGGGAGCTGCCGGAACAGGTCCCCTATCAGGAGTGGCTCCACAGCGGTTACAAGGAGACGCGAAGCTGCCAGTCCTGCCACATGCCGGAGGTCAGAGAGGACGTGCCGATCACGGCCGTGTTTGGGGAACCACGCTCCGGCGTTTCACGCCATACCTTCCCCGGCGGCAATTTCTTCATGCAGCGGATGCTCAACCGGTTTCGCGACGACCTCGCGGTGACCGCGCTGCCCCAGGAAATGGACGCCGCCGCGAGCCGCACGATTGCGCATCTGCAATCGGAAGCCGCCGTCGTCTCGGTGCGGAATCTGGACGTCCGCGACGGCCGCCTCGTCGCCGACATTTCCGTGGAGAACCTCGCGGGCCACAAGCTGCCGACCGCGTACCCGTCACGTCGCGCATGGCTGCACGTGACCGTGCGCGACTCGGACGGCAAGGTGGTTTTCGAGTCCGGTGCTCTGCGGCCGAACGGCTCCATCGAGGGCAACGACAACGACGACGACGCCGCCCGCCTCGAGCCGCACTACACGGAGATCACGCGCGGGGACCAGGTTCAGATTTACGAGGCCATCATGGTCGGTCAGGACGGGACTCCGACCACCGGGTTGCTGACGGGGCTGCGCTACGTGAAGGACAATCGGCTCTTACCGCATGGCTTCGACAAGAGTTCGGCGGACAGGGACGTTGCCGTTCACGGAGATGCGGAAGGGGACGCCGATTTCCTTGGTGGAGGCGACCGGATCCGGTACTCGATTGCCGTCGGGGACGCGAACGGTCCGTTCCAGCTGCAAGTCGAACTCTGGTATCAACCGATCGGCTATCGCTGGGCGATGAATCTCAGGAGCTACGACGCGATGGAGCCCCGGCGTTTCGTCGGCTACTACGAGGAGATGGCGCCAGGTTCCGGGATGGTGCTGGCGCGCGCGGTAGCAGCGAGATAACCGGGCCCGACCCGTCGGGTCGGGCCCGGCCGAGCCCTATTCCCCCCGGAGAGCGGACGCCGGCGCAATCCGGAGCGCGCGCGCCGCCGGCGCGGCCGACGAGAGAATCGCCAGCCCCAGGGCCGAACCAAGCAGACCGAGATCCGCGCCCACGGTCCGGTCGGGCAACTGTGGAAGCATGGCCGCGAGGAGGGAGTGGATGCAGAGTCCGATCCCAAACCCGACGGCGCCACCGGCGGCGGCCAGGGCGAGCGCCTCGCCCAGAATCCCCGCCAGCACCCTCCCCGGCGAGGCGCCGGTCGCCATCCGCACCGCGATCTCCCTGTGCCGGCTGGCGACCGACTGCGAGAGTAGCCCGTAGACGCCGACCGCCGCCAGCGCGAACGCGAGGAGCGCAAAGAGCCGGAAGGCTCCGCGCGCGAGCTCGAGCTGCCAGATCGTGTTCCGGATCCGCCGAGGCATGGACGCAGCGTCGAAGATGGACTGATCCGGATCCACTTCCCTGACGGCGAGGCCGACGGCCCGGGCCAAAGCAAACGGGTTCGGTGCGGCCCGTGCGCTCCCGGTCACGTACGTCGTCGATGAAACGTGGACCGTGCGCGTCCGGCTCACCCCCGA
>DATJPZ010000105.1:0-91859 GCA_035506175.1 Thermoanaerobaculia bacterium
GTTGACGTACACCGGATCGACTTCCACGATCTCCCCCGGCTCCCACACCCCGTTGCCCGAAGGATCCACGTTGACCGCCGCCGGCTGCGGCACCGCGTCGCACGCAAACCCGTCGCACACCTGCACCGTGTCGATCCACCAGCCGGTCGGCTCGGCGAGCGGCGTCCGGTCGCTCGTCCCCTCCCGCCACCGCAGCACGACGATCCCGGGCGTCGGCGGCAGGTTCACCACGACGAGATTGAACTCGGGAAACGAGGGGTTCTTGCCGATGAAGGCGTCGCGGCCGTCGAGTGGATTGTGGCCGTTGCCGAGGACCGCGTGATTGTCGGTGACCACGTATGACCCTCCGGCCTGGACGATGTCCTGGAACGGCTGTCCATTGACGGAGATCTCGAGCACGCCGCCGTCGTCGGGAAAGATCGCCTCGTCGATGCGAAAGTCGTGGGCGTGCCGGAAGCGCAGCTGCGCGGCCGCCGTCCGGACGACGAAGGGAACCGAGTCGAGGCGCAGGTCGCCGACGACCTGAGGATCGCCGACGTGCGCGGCATTCGGCGCGCTGTGGTGTCGGACCGAGTCCGTCCGCCAGAGCTCCCCCTCGTCCGAGGCGATCGTCGCCACCCAGCGGGAGGGCAGCGCGGGCGCGGTCACTCCGTCGAAGTCTTCCGACAGCGAGATTCCGGGCGTGGGCTGTGCGCTCGCGCCGCACGCGAGACCGAAGGCGGCTGCCGCCGCGGAAATCCAGCCCCTCCCCGGTGTCCGCATTCGACCTCCCCTCAAGGCCCGTAGAGCTGCAGTCCGAACGTCCTGGTCAGGAAGACCGCCATCTGGCCCCGGGTGTTCGGGTTCGTCGGGCAGTAGTTGCCGCCGCCGCAGCCGCCCGTAATCTGACGGCCGGCGAGATCCTCGATCCAGGGAGCGAACGGGCTCGGGCACGGAACGTCGGCGAAGACGCCGGCGCAGGCGGCCGGAACGTAGCCCGAGCCCTCGAGCGTCTTCAGCAGGAAGACGGCCATCTGCTGCCGGGTCACGGCCGCCCCGGGACAGTAGACCGGCCCGGCGCCGCAGCCGGCGGCGATGCCGCGCCGATAGAGGTCCTCGATCCAGTCGGTGAAGTGCCCCGGACACGGCACGTCCTGGAAGACGCCGGAGCACGGCGGCGGTTGATACGCGATCCCGAACCGCGACCGGAGCAGGAAGACCGCCATCTGCTGCCGGAGCGTCGAGTCGTTCGGACAGTAGGTGGACCCGGTCTGGCAGCCGCCGGTGATCTGGTGGTGCACCAGGGTCTCGATCGATCGATAGAAGAGATTGTCCGCCGACACGTCGTCGAACGTCTCGCCGATGTGCAGACGCCAGTGCCACACGATGCCGTTCGACAGGGTCTCGTCGAAGGCCTGGTCGACGTGCGCGCCGTTGCGCTCGGGCCCGAGCCCCAGGCTCACGACGTAGCAGTTCCCGGTCGAGAAGTAGCAATCGGCCGCGGCGCCGGCCGCGATGTCCCCGTAGTCGGCCGCGGCGTCGGGGACCGACACCGGGATCGAGACGGGATTGCTCGGCGCGTCGGCGCTTCCGAACAGAGTCGTCGCGCTGCCGAGCGCCTGGTAGACGGGATCGACGACCACGGTCTCGCCCGGCTCGAGCACGCCGTTGCTCCCCAAGCCGACCGGAAGATCCGGAAGCGGCTGCTCGTCCACGTGGAGGGCGAGTGGCAGCACGCAGGTCTGGACGAGCGCGAGCGTGTCGATGCTCCAGGCCGTTCCCGCGTCGCCGCCGCCCGTACCCATCCGCCAACGCAGGACGATCGAGTGCCCGGCGAGCGCGTCGCCGAGATCCAGGACCGCGTCGGTCCAGCCGCCCGAGCCGCCGACCCAGCCGAGGCGGCCGTCCAGAGGACCGCCGCTGATCGAGCCGGTGTACCCGCCCGTGACGAGGTTCGCGCCGGCGACCTCCGTGACGTCGTGGAAGGCGTCCCCGTCGACCGCGATCTCGAGGACTCCCCCATCCACGCCCGAGCGGGAGAGCTGGAAGAGAAAGCTCTGCCGCCACGACAAGAGCGCATGGGCACTCGTGACGGGAATCGGCGGCGACTGGAGCCGTTCGTCCGCACCGGACGCGGGATAGGCGAGGAGGACGGCGTTGGGCGCCGTGTCGGCCTCCGCCGCCGACGTCTGCCAGCCGGTGGCCGGCCCGAGCGCGTTCCACGCGACCCAGCCGGCGGGCAGCGCCGGCGGCGTCGCGCCGTCGAAGGACTCGGAGAGGCAGGCGGGCGCGTCGGCGCGTCCCGACGCGGCGAGGGCCAGGAGGGCGGCCGCGGCGGCGAGCGCCCGCCTCATGGCCACTCCAGCCCCAGCGCCTTCGACAGGAAAACCGCCATCTGTCCGCGCGTCAGCGGCGCGTCGGGGCAGTAGTTGCCGCCGCCGCAGCCGCCGGTGACGCCCGACGTCACCAGCGCCTCGACGTACTGGAAGAAGGGATGGCTCGTCGAGACGTCGCCAAACGTGGCGGCGGCCGGCGCGGGCGCGACGTCGCGCGTCCAGGCCACCTGGACCTTCTGGAGCTGGATCGCCGACCCCTTGCACACGCTCCCTGGATTGAAGTTGACCCGGGCCGTGTAGGCGCAATTGGCGTTGTCCACGCGGTGGCCGTTCAAGGGCGTGAAGCCAAAGTACGTGCCGATCGCGCCGACCGAGTCGACCGAGCCGAGAAGGGTCGACGCCGGAGGATTCAAGCCGGGCGGCTGGCAGGTCTCCCACAACTCGACGGTGAGGCCGTCGACTGCGTCGATGTCGTACGCCCAGATCTGGAGCTGCGAGAGCGTGGCGCCGTCGGGAACCTGCACCTGGCCGTTCGCGCGGTAGGCCAGATCCGGCGTGCCGTACGGTTCGGCGCACCAGGTCGCGCCCAGGTACTGCACGATCGGGGCGGTCGTGCCGGGCTCGGAGCTCACACCGTACTCCGCCGACAAATCGTGAGCCATGAGCGTCGTGGCTCCGGGCGCCGTCCCCCAGCCCTGCGCCCGAGCGGCCGCGCCGGCGCACGCCAGGGATCCCAGGACCGCCAGAATGCGTCGCGACATGATTCGCTCCGTTGCAGACCGCCGGTCCGTCATGGGTGCTCCACGAGGCCGAGACCCTTGGCGAGGAAGACGGCCATCTGTCCGCGGGTCAAGGCCTGATCCGGACAGTAGGCCCCGGCGCCGCAACCGCCGGTGATTCCGGACTTCGCGAGCGCTTCGACGAACTGGAAGAAGGGGTGGCTCGCCGGCACGTCGTTGAAGGTCGCCGCCGCGGGCGCAGGACTGACCTGCCGGAGCCACGTCACGCGAAGCTTCTGCACTTGAAGGGGCTCGCCCACGCACGTCGATCCGGAGGGCGTGAACGCAACGCGCACCGAGTAATGGCAATTGACGTTGTCGACCGTATGCCCGGCGAGCGAGGCCGTCCCGTAGTACACGCCGGGCGACCCGAACGTCTCGCCGTGGCCGAGCAGGTTCGACGTGGGCTCACCTCCGGCGCCGGGCGCCTGGCAGTCCTCGTAGACGTCGAAGGCCAGCCAGTTGGCGGGGTCGACGTCGTACGCCCAGAACTGGAGCTGCTGCAGACCGACTCCGTCGGGCAGGTCGAGCGGCGCCGCGCCCTCGGCCGTCGTGACGCTGTAGCCGCAGTAGGCCGCGCCGATGGTGCGATGGAGCCAGGCATATCCGAAATCCATTTGCCGCAGCTGGTAACCCATGACGGTCGTTCCGCCCGAGGCCGTTCCCCAGCCTCCATTGCTCTCTTCGGCGCGCGCGAACGCTGCCGCGGCGAGGATCGCCGTGCCGACCACCGCGCCGATCACCATGCCGGGCAACGGCAAGCGTCCGCTCTTTTCCATCGCGGCCTCCTTCCTCGCGGTGCTCACTGCCAGCCCATCCCGAGGCCCTTGGCCAGGAAAACCGCCATCTGGCCGCGCGTCAGGGGATTGTCCGGGCAGAACTTTCCGCCGCCGCAGCCTCCGGTGATGCCCGACGCCGCGAGGGCTTCGATGAACGGAAAGAAAGGATGGTCGGTCGGCACGTCGGAGAACGTGGCCGTCGCCGGCGGCGGGCTGACCAGCCGGTGCCAGAGCACCGTCGCCTTGCGGAACTGGATGTGGTCGCTCCGGCACGTGGCGTCGCCCGGGATGAAGATGACGCGGACCGAGTAGCCGCAGTCCCGGTTGTTGACCGGATAGCCGAAGAGCGGCGTGGCGTCGTAGGTGTAGCCGTTCGCGCCGAGCGTGCCGATCGATCCGATCAACGTCGTCGTCGGCGGGTTGTAGCCGACCGACTGGCAGAACTCGTAGAGCGTCGCCTGCATGCCGTACGTCGGCTCGTCGTCGTAGCCCCAGAGCTCGAGGTAGTCGAGGGCCACGCCCTCTGGCACCTGCACCTGAGCGAGGGCCTCCTGAGCGGCGCCCTGGCCGCCGTTGCCGAGCGCGCACCAGGCCCTTTCGGGCTGGATCCGGACGGCGCTCGTGTGCTCCTCGATGAGGTCCATGGGCGACAGAGCAGTGAATCCGGTCGCGACGCCCCAGGTCTTCGGAGCCGCGACGAGCCCGGCCGCCTTCTCGAGGACACCCTCGACTCGAGGAGCCACCCACCGGAAGACGTTCTTCGCGTCCCGGGGAAAGCCCAGCGAAGCGAGCTCGGCGGGATCGCTGACCGCCACTCGCGCCGAGGTCCCCGTCTGGGCCGCGAGTACCCCTGCGGACAGGAGCAGCCCTCCCGCGAGGCCGACCCTCCATTGCAGCATCGGATGCCCTCCCGCTCGAGAAAGCACGATTCCGGCACGAAAGACGACACGTGCTACCCTTCCAGACACTCAGGACCTCGAAAGCCCGTGGCACCAGCGATTTCGGCGCTCATTGCGTCCACCGAGTCGGGCGATCGATCCGCCGCCGACGCGCTCTTCTCCGCCCTCTACGACGAGCTCCACGGGCTCGCGGAACGGCAGCTCGCCCGGCGGGGCTCCGACCTGACGCTCGGCGTCACGACGCTGCTCCACGAGGCCTATCTCGACATGGCGCAGCGGGAGGGCGCGGTCTTCCCCGATCGCGGCCGGTTCATGGGGTACGCCGCCCGGGTGATGCGCTCGCTGATCGTCAACTACGCGCGGGACCGGCGGGCCCAGAAACGGGGCGGGCGCTTCGAGATCACGACGCTCGACGAAGAGAAGGCCGGCGCGGTCGCGGCCGAGGAGCTCGAGGAAATCCACGCGGCGCTCGAGCGGCTGTCGGCGATCGACCCGGCGCTCGCCGAGGTGGTGGACCTGAAGTTCTTCTGCGGCCTCTCTTTCGCGGAGATCGCGGCGATGCGGGCCGTCTCGGAGCGCACCGTGCAGCGCCACTGGGAGAAGGCGCGCATCTTCCTCTCGCGCTCGATCCGCGAGGAAGCGCTCGGCTGAATCGATGTCCGTGCTGACCGGGGACCGCTGGCGCGCGGTCGAACCGCACCTCGACCGGGCCCTCGAGCTCGACGCGGGCGGGCGCGCGGCGCTTCTCGACGCGCTGCGGACCTCGGACCCCGCGGTCGCCGCGGATCTCGAGACGCTGCTCGCGGAGAGGGACGACGCCGAGCGCCGCCGCTTCCTCGAGGCGGCGCCGACGCCGCCCGCCGCCTCGCTCGCCGGCCAGATGGTCGGCGCCTACGCCCTCCTCGAGCCGCTCGGCCGCGGCGGCATGGGCAGTGTCTGGCTCGCGAGCCGCAGCGACGGGCGCTTCGAAGCGCGGGTCGCCGTCAAGCTCCTCAATGCCAGCCTCGTCGGCCGCGCCGGCGAGGAGCGCTTCCGCCGCGAGGGCTCGATCCTCGCCCGGCTCACCCATCCCCACATCGCGCGCCTCTACGATGCCGGCGTTTCCGAATCGGGACAGCCCTACATCGTCCTCGAGCACGTGGACGGCGAGCCGATCGACCGGTACTGCGACGCGCGCCGCCTCGCGATCGAGGCGCGCCTGCGTCTCTTTCTCGACGTCTGCGCCGCCGTGGCCCACGCCCACGGCCGCCTGATCGTCCACCGCGACATCAAGCCCTCCAACGTCCTCGTCGGCAAGGACGGCCAGGTCAAGCTCCTCGACTTCGGCATCGCCAAGCTCCTGGAGGAAGAAACCGGCGCGGGAGAGGCGACCGCGCTCACGCGCGAAGGCGGCCGCGCCCTCACACCGGAATTCGCCGCGCCCGAGCAGATGACGGGCGGCGCCGTCACGACCGCGACGGACGTTTTCGCCCTGGGAAACCTGCTCTTCCTGCTTCTCACCGGCCGCCACCCGGTCGGCGGCGCGCTCGGCTCCCCCGCCGAGCTGCTGAAGGCCGTGGTCGAGACGGATCCGAAACGCCCCTCCGAGTCGACCACGGCGCCCGACGCCGAGACGCGAGCGACGACGCCCGAGGCGCTCCGCCGGCAGCTGCGCGGCGACCTCGACACGATCGCCGCGAAGGCCCTGAAGAAAGAGCCGGCCGAGCGCTATGCCTCCGTCGAAGCGCTCGCCGCCGACGTCCGACACTACCTCGCCCTCGAGCCGATCGGCGCTCGGCCCGACACCCTCGGCTACCGCGCGGCCAAGTTCGTCCGGCGGCACCCCGGCGGCGTCGCCGCGGGGATCCTCGCGGCCGCGGCCCTCGTCGCCGGCACGGCGGCGATCGTCTGGCAGGCCCGCGAGGCAAGGCGCCAGCGCGACGACGCGCAGGCCGAGCTCGCCCGCTCCACGGCAACCAACGAGTTCCTGTCGTTCCTCCTCTCCGCCGCGGCGCCGCCGGGACGCAAGTTCGTCGTCGCCGATCTGCTCGAGCAGGGCGAGGTGGTGGCCGACAAGCAGTTCGCCGGAGACGACGCGCTCCGCGCCGAGCTCCTGTTCGGCATCGGGCGCCAGTACGTCGGCACGGAGCGCTGGGACAAGGCGGTCCCCGTCCTCGAGCGCGCCAGCAAGCTCGCCGGACGCGCCCGCGCGCCCGAGCTTTACGCCCGGGCGCGCTGCTCCCTCGCCCTCGCCTACACGGCCACGAAGGGCCGGAAGGAGGGCGAAGCGCTCCTGCGCCAGGCCCTGGCCGAGTTGCCCGATGACCCGCGCTACGCCCTCGCTCGCGCCGACTGCCTGACGCGCCAGAGCGAGACCGGTTTCTTCACCGACGAGGGCCGGGCGATGGTCGACCACGCGACCGAGGCCCTCGCGATCCTGGACCGGTCGCCGGTCGCGGCCAGGCTCGCCCGGCTCGACGCCCAGTCGTCCCAGGCCTACGGTTACTACCTGCTGCGTCAGAACGCGAGGGCGGACCGGGCGTTCGCGGCCCTGGTCCACGAGCTCGAGCAGACCGGCCGCGACCGGACGCTGGCGACTGCCGACGTCTTCAACAACTGGAGCCTCGTCCACTTCCTGGGCGACATCCGCAAGGCCGAGGCGCTCCAGCGCCGGTGCCTGGAGCTGCATCGCGCGATCGAGGGCGACGACGCCGTCAACCCCGGAGCGCTGCACAACTACGCCGGCATCCTCTTCCAGCTCGCGCGCTACGACGAGGCCGAGCCGTACTACCTCGGCACGATACGGGCCGCCCGTGCCCGCGGCGATCTGCGGGAGGAAATCGACGCCACGCTGAGCCTCGCGATCCTCTACGCACGGATGGGACGGCACGAGGAGGCCTCGGCGACGCTGGCGCGGCTGGACGCCCTTCGCGACAACAAGTTCCTTGCCAACACGCTGCGGCGCGCGTTCCTCGCCTACGCCCGGGGCAGCCTCGCCCTGGCGCGGGGAGACGCGGCCGCGGCCCGGGAGCGCTTCGCGGAGTCGGTCGCGCTCTACGACGAGGTCGAGGCCAAGTACATCCACAGCTTTCTCGCGCTCGTGGATCTCTCCCGGGCGGAGCTCGCCGTCGGGCACCCGGAGGCCGCCGAGGCCGCCGCGCGGCGGGCCCTCGCGCTCGCGACCTCTCTCGTCGAGAAGGACTCGCCGTCCTACCTGATCGGCCTTTCTCAGGCGGCGCTCGGCGAAGCCGAACTCGCCCGCCGCGATCCCGCCGCGCGGGCGACCCTGGCCGCCGCCGCCACCGAGCTCGAGCGGACCCTCGGGCCGGACCACCCCGCCACCGCGAGGGCGCGGCGCCTTTCCCCGCCGTGACCGAAGCGCCGCGGCGCTCGGGCGCGCGCTCGAGAACCTCCCGGTGCCCCTCGCGAGCCTGTTGCCCGCGCCCCTCTCGCGGGGCTCCGTGTAGGATGCGGTGACCTCATGGAAAAAAAGCGCAAGTTCCTCTTCGTCTCGCTGACCGGCCTCGTCGGCGACATCGCGTGGCAGGTCCTGAAGGAAGGCCACGAGGTCCGCTACTTCATCGGCGACCCGCAGGAGAAGGACATCGCCGACGGCTTCGTCCCGAAGACCGACGACTGGGAGAAGGACGTGGACTGGGCCGACGTCATCGTCTTCGACGACACGCTCGGCCAGGGCGAAAAAGCCGTCGCGCTCCGCGCCAGGGGCAAGGCCGTCGTCGGCGGCACGCCCTACACCGACCGGCTCGAGGACGACCGCTCCTTCGGCCAGGAGGAGCTCAAGAAGGCCGGCGTTACGATCATCCCTTACCGCGACTTCGACAACTTCGACGAAGCCATCGCCTACGTTCAGGAGAACCCGTCGCGCTACGTCATCAAGCCGTCGGGCGCGGCCGGCAACGTCAAACGCCGGCTCTTCGTCGGCGACGAAGAGGACGGCCGCGACGTGGTCCGGATGCTCGAGGCCTACAAGAAGGCGTTCTCCGACGAGATCAAGGTCTTCCAGCTCCAGAAGCGCGTGGTCGGCGTCGAGGTCGCGGTCGGCGCCTTCTTCAACGGCAGGAGCTTCGTTTACCCCATCAACACGAACTTCGAGCACAAGAAGCTCTTCCCGGGAAACAGCGGCCCGCCGACCGGGGAAATGGGCACGACCATGTTCTGGTCCGAGCCCAACAAGATCTTCGAGCAGACGCTCCTGAAGATGGCGCCGCGGCTGGCCGAAGAGGGCTACGTCGGGTACATCGACGTCAACTGCATCGTCAACAACAACGGCATCTACCCGCTGGAGTTCACGTCACGCTTCGGCTACCCGACGATCTTCATCCAGCAGGAGGGCATGATCACGCCGATCGGCCTCTTCCTGGACGACCTCGCCCACGGCCGCGACCCGAAGCTGAAGTGCAAGAGCGGCTTCCAGGTGGGCGTGCGCATCGTCATGCCGCCCTTCCCGTTCGACGACGACGCCACCTTCGAGTCGTTCACGAAGAACGCCGTCATCGTCTTCAAGAAGGGAACGCCGGAAGAGGTGCACATCGAGGACACGAAGATCGTCGAGGGCCAGTGGCTCGTCGCCGGGACGTCGGGCGTCGTGCTCACCGTCGTCGGCCTCGGCCAGACGATGAAGCAGGCGCGCGAGCAGGCCTACTCCCGGGTGCGCAACATCCTCATCCCGAACATGTATTACCGCGACGACATCGGCGAGCGCTGGGCCGAGGACTCGGACAAATTACACAACTGGGGTTACCTGAGGTAAGTCGGAACCCGGCTCCCTGCCCTACTCGTGCCCGAAGATCTCCGCGCAACGGGAGCCGACCAGGCCGACCGAGCGCGTGTCCCCGGTCGACTTGATGCTCGTGATGACGCCCTTCGCGTTCGCCGTGATCTGCGCTTCGCAGTAGACCGGAATCTTCTGCTCGGGCTTGGTCACGGTCGTGGTGCTCGTCCCCGGGGTTCCGACGCTGAAGCTGGTCGACGTCGTCTCGGTGACGGTCGTGTTGTCGTCGGGATGCGACTCCCTGGTGGTCGACTTCTCGGTCGTCGTCGACGCGCCGGGCGTGGCTTCGACGGTCTTGGTCTCGGCCGGAACGGTGATCGTGGTCTCGCCGCCGCGCCAGGTGTAGACCGTGCCGCCGTTGTCGAGCTTGAACGACGTCCTGGGCGGGCCGTTCTCGGCGAAGAACTTGTCGCTCGGCTGACCGACGTACTTCGAATCCATCGCCTTCTCGGCCTGCTGGGTCGTGACGCAGGCGGCCAGGGCGAGGGCAGCCGGAAGAACCGGGGACGCGGCGATCCGCTTAACGAAGCCTCCTTGTCGTCTCGGCGCGGGAAGATACCTCAGGCGCCCGTGCCGAAGAGCTTTCCGGCCAGGTATCCGACGAACGCGGCGCCGAGCCCGATGGCCGTCATCTGCAGGCCCTTGCGGCGCCAGTCTCCGACGGAGGTCTTTGCCTCGTAGGCGCCGACGAAGAACAGGGCGACGGCGGAGATGCCGATCGACGACCCGATCGAGGCCGCGCGCGGCATGAGAAAGAACGGCACGAGCGGGATGAGCGACCCGACGATCGTCGCGGCCCCCACGACGACGGCGCTCCGCCGCACCGACCCGTCGTCGGCGGGCTCGAGACCGAGGTCCTCGTTCATCAGCGTGCGCAGGGCGATCGTCTCGTCGCCCGCGATCGTCGTCACGATCCGCTCGAGCAGGTCGCCCCCGAACCCCTTCGCGGCGTAAATCCGCTCGAGGTCCTGGTGCGCCTCTCCCGGGGCCGTCCGCAGCTGCGCCTGACGCCGTTCGCGCTCCCTCTCGTACTGGTCGGCCAGGGCCCGCGAGGACGTCCACGCGACCGCCCCCATCGACACGCCCTCCGCGAACGTCGCCGCGAGCCCGGCCGCGAGCAGCACCTTCACGTCTTCGCTCGCGGCCGAAACGCCGAGCACGATGCCGAGCACGTTCACGAGCCCATCCTGGCCGCCGAGGATCAGGTCCTTGAGCCACGAGCCGTTGGAGGCCGGCCCCGCGGTCGCCTCGCTCACGCCCGGGAGGCGGCCTTTTCCTGGGCGTCCACGACCGCGATCGCGGCCATGTTGACGATGTCGGCGACCTCGACCCCGCGCTGGAGCACGTGCACGGGCCGTTTCAGGCCGAGCAGGATCGGCCCGATCGCCTCGGCGCCGGCGAGCCGCCACACGAGCTTGTACGCCGCGTTGGCGGCGTCGAGGTTGGCGAAGACGAGAACGTTCGGGCGCCGCACGGCCGCCCACGGATACTGCGCTTCGAGGAGCTCGGGCGCGACCGCGTAGTCGGCCTGCATCTCCCCGTCGACGGCCAGATCCGGACGCTTCGCGCGCAACAGCTCGACCGCCTTCTTCGCCTTCGTCGCCGACGGGTGCGTGTTCGAGCCGAAGCTCGAGAACGAGACGAGCGCGAGGCGCGGCTCGATGTCGAACCGGCGCACGGCGTCGGCCGACAGCTCGGCGATCTCCGCGAGCTCCTCCGCCGTCGGGTCGATGTTCACCGTGGTGTCGGCGAAGAAGAACGTCTGCTGCTTGAGCATCAGGATGTACAGGCCCGACACGCGCTTGACCCCCGGGGCCGTGCCGAAGATCTGGAGGGCCGGTCGGATCGTGTCGGGGTACGACTGCGTCAGCCCGGAGATGACCCCGTCGGCGTCGCCGGCGTCGAGCATCAGGGGCCCGAAGACGTTGCGCACCCGCGCCTGCTTGCCCGCGTCTTCGAGCGTCATGCCGTGGCGCCGGCGGATCTCCTCGAGCCTCTTCGCGTAGACCGGCAGCTTCGGAGAACGGTTGGTGTTGACGAAGTCGATCTTGTCCATCGGCAGCTGCAGGTCGCGGGCGAGCGGCTCGATCTCGGCTTCGCGGGCCAGCAGAATCGGCCGGCAGATCCCCTCCTCCGCCAGGATCTTCGCCGCGCGGAGGACCTTGGGATGCTCGCCCTCGGGGAAGACGATCCGCATCGGCGCGCTCTTGGCCTTTTCGATGACGACGCTCATGACCTCGCGCGAGCGCGAAAGCATCGACTCGAGGTGCCGCAGGTACGCGCCCATGTCGGTGATGGGCTGGCGCGCCACGCCCGAGCGCATCGCCGCCTCGGCCACCGCCGGCGCGACCCACAGGAGCACGCGGTGGTCGAACGGCTTCGGAATCAGGTACTCGCGGCCGAAGCGGAAGGTCTGGCCGCCGTAGGCCTTGGACACGGAGTCCGGCACGTCCATCTTGGCGAGCGCCGCCAGGGCCTGCGAGGCCGCCCGCTTCATCGGCTCGTTGATCTCGGTGGCGCGCACGTCGAGCGCGCCCCGGAAGATGAACGGGAAGCCGAGGACGTTGTTGACCTGGTTCGGGTAGTCCGAACGGCCCGTGGCCATGATGACGTCGGGCCGCGCGGCCTTCGCCTCTTCCGGCGTGATCTCGGGGTTCGGGTTGGCGAGCGCGAAGACGATCGGGTCGCGCGCCATGCCCTTCAACATCTCGCCCTTGACGATCCCGCCGGCCGACAGGCCGATGAAGACGTCGGCGCCGGTCAGGGCGTCGGCCAGCGTCCGCTCGAACGTCTCGACCGCGAACTGGGCCTTGTGCGGGTTCATGTCCTCGGTCCGGCCCAGGTAAATGACGCCGGATCTGTCGACGAGCCGGAGGTTCTCCCTCCGGACGCCGTAGGCGAGGTACAGCTTCGCGCAGGCGATCGCCGACGCGCCGGCGCCGCAGAAGACGACCTTGACGTTGTCGATCTTCTTGCCGACGAGCTCGAGCGCGTTCAGGAATGCCGCGGCCGAAATGATCGCCGTGCCGTGCTGGTCGTCGTGAAAGACCGGAATCTTCAAGCGCTTCTTGAGCGTCTCCTCGATCTCGAAGCACTCGGGCGACTTCAGGTCCTCGAGGTTGATGCCGCCGAACGTCGGCGAGATCCGGGCGACGGTCTCGATGAACTCCGTCGAGTCCCTGGTGTCCACCTCGATGTCGAAAACGTCGATGTCGGCGAACCGCTTGAAGAGCACGCCCTTGCCCTCCATCACGGGCTTGGACGCGAGCGGTCCGATGTCGCCGAGGCCGAGCACGGCCGTGCCGTTGGAGATGACCGCCACGAGGTTGCCTTTGGTCGTGTACTCGTAGACGGCCTCCGGATCTTTCGCGATCGCCAGACACGGCTCGGCAACACCGGGGCTGTAGGCGAGCGAGAGGTCCTCCTGGGTCCGGCAGGGCTTGGACGGGACGACTTCGACCTTCCCCTTGCGCGCTCGCGAGTGGTACTCGAGGGCCTCTTCCGGCGTCATCCGACGCATGGCACTCCTCCTACGCCCGGGCGAGCTCGGCCCGCAGCGCCTGCACCGCTTCGACGGCCTCGCCCGCGGCGACTAGGCGGACGCTCTTGTCGCGGCGCCGCACGACCTCGACCTTGCCCTCCTTGAGGGCCCGGCCGCCGACGTTGACCCGGATCGGGAAGCCGACGAGGTCGGCATCCTTGAACTTCACGCCCGGCCGCTCGTCGCGGTCGTCGTAGAAGACCTCGAGACCGGCGGCGCCGAGGCTCTCGTACAGGCCGTCGGCGGCCTCGCGGGTGGCCGCGTCGGAGGGATTCAACGACACCAGCGCCACCTCGAACGGCGCGAGCGCCAGAGGCCAGACGATGCCGTCGTCGTCGTGGTGCTGCTCGACCGCGGAGGCCATCGTCCGGCCGACGCCGATGCCGTAGGTCCCCATCACGGCCGGATGCGACTCCCCCTTCTCGTCCGTGTACGTGCAGGAGAGGGCCTGCGAGTACCTGGTGCCGAGCTTGAAGATGTGGCCGACTTCGATGCCGCGCGCGATCGAGAGCGGCTTGCCGCACCGCACGCACGGGTCCCCGGCGCGCGCCTGCGCGAACGTGCCCCACGCGTCCACCTTCGCGTCGCGGCGCAGCACGAAGCCCGCGACGTGCCAGTCGCGCCGGCCGGCCCCGGTCACGGCGTTGACGGCGTCGCGGATCGACTCGTCCGCGATGATCCGGACCTGGCTCGACGGCAGCTTGTGCGGCCCGACGTAGCCGACCGGGGCGCCCGTGGCGCGCTCGACCTTGTCTTCCGAGGCGAGCGCGACGTGCTCGACGCCGAGCGCGTGCTTCAACGCGATCTCGTTGACCTCGAGGTCGCCGCGGAGCAGCGCGACCGCGAACCCCCGCTCGGTCTCGTAGACCAGGCACTTGATCATCCGCGCCGCCGTGATGCCGAGGAACGTCACCACGTCGTCGATGCCGCCCTTGCCCGGCGTCGGCACCTCCACGAGCGGCGCCTCGGTCTCGTCCTTCCACGGCGCCGGGCGCGTGCCCGTGACGGCCTTCTCGAGGTTCGCGCCGTAGCCGCAGGCGGCACAGCGCACGACCGCGTCCTCGCCCGTGTCGGCGAGCACCATGAACTCCTCGGAGGCGCTGCCACCGATCGCGCCGGAGTCGGCCTGGACGACCGTGAAATCCAGACCGCAGCGCTCGAAGACGCGGCGGTAGGCCGCGTCCTGCGCCTTGTAGGAGCGGTCGAGGCCCTCGGCGTCCACGTCGAAGGAGTAGCCGTCGTACATCAGGAATTCGCGGCCCCGCATCAGGCCGAAGCGCGGGCGGATTTCGTCGCGGAACTTGGTGCGGATCTGGTACAGCGTGACCGGCAGCTGCCGGTACGACGTCACGCCCGAGCGGACCATGGTCGTGACGGCCTCCTCGGCCGTGGGCGCCAGGCAGTAGGCGCCCCCCTTCCGGTCCTTCAGGTGAAAGAGGATCTCCTCCCTGGCGTACCGCTCCCAGCGGCCGCTTTCCTCCCAGAGCTCGCGGGGCTGGAGGATCGGCAGCTCGACCTCGTGGGCCCCCGAGCGGTCGATCTCCTCCCGGACGATGCGCTCGCACTTGCGATGCGACCGCAGGCCGAGCGGCGTGAGCGAGTAGATCCCGGCGGCCAGGCGCCGGATCATGCCGGCACGCGTCAGCAGGACGTGGGAAATCGCCTCCGCGTCGCCCGGCACTTCCCGGACCGTCTGCAAGAAGTAACGAGACCAGCGCATGGGGGCGAAGGATAGCAGGAGGACGCGAAGGAACCCGCGCCCCGCTAGAGGCGCGGCTTGGCCGCGGGCGCTTCCTTGCGCCGCGGTCCGACCTTCTCGACCAGCCGGAGATTCGACCGCACCTGCTGCATCATCCGGTCTTCGATGCCGGCGCCGCGGGCCGCGGTCTTGGCCTTCGCGAACGCCGCCTTGGCCTCCTCCGCCCGGCCGGCCGCGAGATACGCCATCCCGAGGTGGTGGAGCGTCATCGGCGCGGCGGCGCGCTCGCTCGACCGGCGCAGGCATTCGATCGCCCGGTCGTACTCCTGCCGCTTGTAGTGGACCCAGCCGAGCGCCGCGAGCGGATAGGGCTTCAACTCCTCGGGCGCGGCGGCGAGCGCGCGCCCGGCGTAGTCGAGCGCGAGGTCGAGGTCCTCGTCCGACTCGGCGAGGCTCGTGGCGAGCTCGTAGTAGCCGACGGCCTGGGCGGTCTTCGAGGGGTGCTTCTCGAGGAACTCGCGCAGGAACTCGGCCGCCTCGCGCGGCTGTCCCTCGGCGCGCAGCGCCTCGGCGAGCGTCGAGCACGCGGCCGCCGCGACGACGTCCTCGGGGTCGGCGGCGAGCACCTCGCGGCAGGCGGCGATCGCCTCCTTCCAGCGCCCCATCGACGCGGCCAGCAGCGCGTAGGACACCCGGATCGTCGGGTTGCGCGGCTCCGCGCGCATCGCCTTCCGGTAGAGCTCCTGCGCGCGCGCGAGCGAGCCCTTCGCGGCGTTCTCCTCGGCGTCGCGGAATGCGGCCGCGCCGGGGCCGTCGACGCGCGGCAGCTCGTAGCCGCTGCGGCGCTCGAGCAGGCGCACGGCCTCCTGGTACTCCAGCCGGCGCGGGTTCTTTTCGAGGGCCTGCTGGAAGCACTCGAGCGCTCGCTTGTGCCAGTTCTTGTCGAGGAAGCACAGGCCGAGCTGGAAGACGGCCTCCTCCGACTCCGGCGCGAGGCGGATCGCCTCCTCGAACTCGTGGATGGCCCGGGAGAGCTCGCCCTTCTCCCGGAGGACGTTGCCAAGGAGGATGTGGGCCGACGGCACCGGCGCGCACCCGAGCGCTCTTCCGAGCGCCTCCTCCGCCTCCGGCCAGCGTGACAGGTGCGCGTAGAGCGTGCCGAGCGCGAAGTGCGGCAGGAACGCGTCGGGCCGGCGCTCCACGGCCCGCGCCAGCGCCGTCTCCGCCGCGGCGGTGTCGCCCGACTCGGAAGCGGCGATCCCGCTGTAGACGAGGGCCTCGAAGTGGTTGGGATCGGCCGCGAGGATCTTCCGAAAATAGGCGGACGCCTTCTCGAGGTCGCCGCCCGAGAAGAACGTCTCGGCGAGATAGAAGCCGAGCTCGGCGTTGTCCTTGTCGGAGCGGAAGAGCTCCTCGAGGACCCGGATGCCCCGGTCGGCGTCGAGTGCGAGGATCGCGAACTCCGCCTCGCGGAGCTTCTTCAGGAACGCCTCGCGGTCGGGGGCGGACGAGCGGGCGATGATCCGGTCGCGTCTCTCCAGAAAGCGGTCCTTCTTCTCGACCGCCTGCATCCGCTCGTCCATCTTGGATTCCCAGAGGTCCACGACCTCTTCCGAACGCACCGCCCCGCGGCGCTCGAGCGTCTCCTGAAGGGCCAGGATTCCGGTGTGCGCGACGAAGAGGTTCTTCTCGAGGTTTCCCATGGACTCGAAGAGCGACTTGACCGCCTCCGCCGTTCGCTTGACGACGTCTTCGAGCGTCGAGATCCGTTCGAGCAGATGCTCGTCGAACGGAATCTCTTCCTGTGGCTCCCCCGCCTCTTCGACGACGCCCACGCCGGAAAGGACCATGAGCTTCGAACTGCAGCGGGCGCAGAACTCGTCTTCGTCGGAGTTGCGCAGACCGCAGACCTGGCAATACATGGCGCGTTAGCCGTGAACCGGAAACCGGGAACCGGGAACCGGCCGACGATCGAGCGGCTTCCGGTTCACGGTCAAGGGTTCACGACGGGTATTCATAGAATCCCCTTCCACTCTTCCTGCCGAGCCATCCCGCGTCGACCATGCGGACGAGCAGCGGACTCGGACGGTACTTCGGGTCGCCGAAGCCTTCCTGGAGGACGCGCAGGATCGAGAGACAGGTGTCGAGGCCGATGAAATCGGCGAGCTGGAGCGGTCCCATCGGATGGTTCATCCCGAGCTTCATGATCCCGTCGATCGCCTCGCGGGTCGCCACGCCTTCCCGGAGCGTCTCGATCGCTTCGTTCAACATCGGCATCAGCACGCGGTTGGAGACGAAACCCGGGTAGTCGTGGCAGAGGATCGGCGTCTTGCCGAGCCGCCTGGCGAGAGAATCGACCGCCGCCGCCGTCGCGTCCGAGGTCGCGATGCCCCGGATCACCTCGACGAGCTGCATGACGGGGACCGGGTTCATGAAATGCATGCCGATGAACGCCTCGGGCCGGCGGGTGGCGGCGGCGAGCCGCGTGATCGAGATGGACGACGTGTTCGAAGCGAGAATCGCTCCCGCCTTCGCGATGCGGTCGAGACGGCCGAAGAGCTCCTTCTTGACGCCCTCGTTCTCGACGACGGCTTCGACCACGGCATCCGCGGTGGCCAGCGCGTCGAGCTTCGTCGTCGTCTGGACGCGGCCGAGCGCCGCCGCCTTCTCCTCGGCGGTGCGCCTGCCCTTGGCGACCTCGCGCTCGAGGTTCTTCTCGATCGCCGCCCGCCCTCTTTCGAGAAAGCGGTCTTCGACGTCCACGAGCGTGACGGAGAGCCCTGACGCCGCGGCGACGTGCGCGATGCCCGAACCCATCTGCCCGGCGCCGACGACGCCGAGCGTCGTGATGTCCACGGACGGACTCTATAACCGGAAACCGCGCGCCGCGACCCGGCCGCCGGTCGCTTCCCGCTGTGACTTACGACACCGCGATGCGGAACCTCGGGGTCCCGAACCGCGAGAGAAGCGCCACGCCGACGGCGACGATCGACGCGACGCTCCAGACGAGGGCGCCGAGGAACGGCACGAGCGAGAGACCGCCGAGCACGGCGAACCCCGCGGCCACGGCGACGGGCCGACGGGCCGGCGCCATGCTCTTGACGACGCGCTGGCCGAGCAGCAGAAAGAGCGCCGCCATGCCGAACACCTTCGCGACGACGGCGAACGCGGCGGACACGAGGGCGATCGGGATCGCGAGCGCGGACGGCAACAGCGACAGCGCGGCGCCCGCGGCGAGGAAGAGCGTCAGCACGCCGAGGGCGCCGGCCGCGAGCGCTCCCGACCAGTCGTCCTCGGCGGACATCGCGGCGCGCGCGAGCGGCGAGGCGCAGAAGTACAGCAAGACGAGCGCGACGGCCAGCCACGCGGCCAGCGCGATCAGATGCAGACCCCCGAGAACCGACGGCCCCACGCTCGCGCCCTCCCACGGGGCGCGCCGCATCTCCGACAGATACAGGCGCAGCAGCGAGCCCGGGGTCGCCACGCGGCCCTCGACGGGCAGCGTTCCGGCCAGCGGCGGCTCGATCGTGCCGCCGAACACGAGCAGATCGCCGGCGACCGAACCGCCCGGGGCAAACGAGACCTTGCCGCCCCAGACGACGACGTCGCCCGAGACGCGCGCCGCCAGGCGCACGTCGGCGAGGACCGCGACGACCCGGCCCGGGAGCGCCTGCGTGACGACGACGTCGCGCCGGACCGACGTGATCGAGCCGGGCGCGGCCGACGCCGCGGCACCGGGAAGGCCGAGCAGGAACAGGAAGAAGAGCGCCGGGCAGCGGCGGCGCCGACCGGTCATTTCCGGCCGGGCGCGCGGACGAGCACGCGCGAGAGCGCGAGCCCCATCGGGACGAGCAGGACCAGGGCGACCAGACCGAGCGTGCCCTCCCCGCGCATGCCCTGCGACAGGGCCTCGAGGCCCCGAGGGGCGAGCGCGAGCAGGTCCGCGACCCAGCGGCCGGCCGACCGCGCCAGGCCAAAGAGCGGGGCCGACGCGGCCGCTCCGAGCGAAACCTGGTCGGCGGCGGTCAGCGCGGGAAGGGTCAGCAGGGCGACCCCCGACCCGGCCAGCCCGGCCGTCAGCAGGACCGGTCCGTTCCAGATGGCGTAAGTCCGGCGCTCCCTCGAGGAGAAGGCGCGCAGCCGGGTGACGCGTTCAGCGAGGCCGGGCAGGGCCGGCTCGGGACCCTCCAGGCCGTCCAGGGCCGCCAGAAGCCCTCTGGAGGCCTCGATCCGGGCACCGCAGGCCGCACAGGCCGCGCCGTGGACGGCGGCATCCGCCGCGAATACCGGCTCGGCGCCGGCCGCCACGGCGTCGGCGTCGATCGGATCCAGGGGGCGCGGGCACTCGGTCACGTCACTTCTCCAGACAACCTGTCCTTCAATACGGCTCTGGCCCGAAAGAGTTTGTTCTTGACCGTTCCGAGGGGCATGTTCTTGACCCCCGCGATCTCTTCATACGACAGGCCTGCGAAATGGCGCAAGGCGATCAATTCCCGGAAATCGGCCGGGAGATCCTGAATTGCCCGCTGGATCGCCCTGCCCCGTTCGAGGTTGCGCAGCTCGCCGTAGGGATCGAGCCCGGTCGACCGCTGCTCCGGCGAGTAGGAGCCGCCGCCTTCCGGATCCGGCGTCTCGAGCGGGACTGTCCGGGGACGGCGCTTGCGCAGGTGGTCGATCGATGCGTTGCCCGCAATGCGGAAGAGCCACGTCGAGAACTTGAACGCCGGGTTGAAACGGTCGAGGGCCTGGAAGACCTTCAGGAAGATCTCCTGGCACAGGTCCAGGGCGTCGTCGCGGCTGCCGACCATCCGCGCGACGTGCGAGACCACCCGCGCCTGGTACCGCCGCACGAGAATCTCGAAGAGCTCCTCCCGGCCGGCGAGGACGCGCCGCACGATCTCGACGTCCTCCAGCTCGTTCTCGGTGGGCTCCAAAAAGCTCGCTTTCCGCCGGCCGCCGCCGGCCCGGGAGCGCGGGGCCGCCCGGCCCCGGTCCTGCTAGAATCCCCCAGCATTTTAAGGGACAGGAGCGCCCTCAGGGCGCCCTGACGGGAGCACTGACGTGAGCACGATCGCCGAACCCCAGTTCCCCACCATCGGTTCGCACCCCCAGGGCACCGACTCCTCGAACCCGTTCGAGGAGATGATGTCGCGCTTCGACCTCGCGGCGCAGAAGCTGGGGCTCGACCCCGGGCTCTACAAAGTGCTCCGCGAGCCCGTCCGGGAAACCAAGGTCTCCATTCCGATCGCCATGGACGACGGCCGGATCGAGGTCTTCGTCGGCTACCGCGTCCTGCACAACATCGCCCGCGGCCCCGGCAAGGGCGGGATCCGCTTCGACAAGAACGTCTCGCTCGACGAGGTCCGGGCCCTCGCGGCCTGGATGACCTGGAAGTGCGCCGTCGTCAACATCCCGTTCGGCGGCGCCAAGGGCGGCGTCATCTGCGACCCGCAGTCCCTCTCGCGCGGGGAGATGGAGAAGATCACGCGGCGCTACACGGCCGAGCTGATGGACCAGTTCGGCCCCGAGAAGGACGTCCCGGCTCCCGACATGGGAACCAACCCGCAGACGATGGCGTGGATCATGGACACGTACTCGATGCACGCCCGCCACACCGTCACCTCGGTCGTCACGGGCAAGCCCCTCTCCCTCGGCGGCTCGCGCGGCCGCGTCGAGGCGACCGGACGCGGCCTCATGTTGATCGCGCGCGAGGCCGCTCCCCTGCGGGGCCTGACGCTCAAGGGAAGCCGCATCGTCGTCCAGGGCTTCGGCAACGTCGGCTCGATCGCGGCGCGCATGTGCCACGAGGCCGGCGCGAAGATCCTGGCGGTCTCCGACATCAACGGCGGCATCTGGAACAAGGACGGCATCGACATGCCGGCCCTGGCGGCCCACTTCGAGAAGACCCGGTCGCTGAAGGGCTTCCCGGGAACCGAGCCTGTCACCAACGAGGCCCTGCTCGAGCTCGACTGCGACATCCTCATCCCGGCCGCCAACGAGAACCAGATCCGTCAGAAAAACGCGCCGAACATCAAGGCGAAGATCATCGTCGAGGGCGCCAACGGCCCGACGACGCAGCGCGCCGACGAGGTCCTCAACGCGAAGAACATCCTCGTCGTCCCGGACATCCTCGCCAACGCCGGCGGCGTCACCGTGTCCTACTTCGAGTGGGTGCAGGACCGCGCCGGCTTCTTCTGGCGCGAGAGCGAGGTCAACGAGCGGCTCGAGGACATCATGGTCCAGTCGTTCCGGGACGTCGCGTCGATGGCCGAGAAGTACGGCGTGAGCTTCCGCATCGCGGCGTACATGCTGGGCATCTCCCGCGTCGCGCACGACACCATGGTGAGAGGCCTTTACGCCTAGACTCGCCCCAGGAGCGGGTTCGAGGCGGAGCACGAGAGAAACGTCATTCCGCTCCCTTCGGGAGAAGGGGTCGGGGTGAGCAACGTCCTGACGCGACTCGCGCCGGCGCTCCTTGCCTTCTCGACCGCCCTCCCGACCTCGCCTTCGCTCCTCGCGGCGACGCCGGACGACGTCGCCAGGATCGACCGGATGTTCGCCGAGACGTACCCGGCTTCCGGGCCGGGCGCGGCGGTCCTCGTCCTCGAGCGCGGGAAGACCGTCCTGCGCAAGGGCTACGGCATGGCGGAGCTCGAGCTCGGCGTGCCGATCGCGCCGGACATGGTCTTCCGCGTCGGCTCCGTCACCAAGGAATTCACCGCTGCCTGCATCCTGAAGCTCGTCGAAGAAGGCCGCCTCTCGCTCGATGACCCGGTCTCGAAGCTTCTGCCGGACTTTCCGACGGGGGGGCGGCGCGTCACGGTCGAGCAGCTCCTGACGCATACCTCGGGCCTCCGCAGCTACACCGACATGCCGTCCTGGGCCGGACACCGGCGGGAGGACTGGACGCTCTCCGAGCTCGAAGCCTTCTTTCGCGGCGAGCCCTTCGATTTCGAGCCGGGCACGCGGTGGCATTACGACAACTCGGGCTACGTCCTCCTCGGCGCGATCCTCGAGAAGGTCGCCGGCAAACCGTACGCGGACGTCGTCGCCGAGACGATCTTCCGCCCCCTCGGCATGAAGGACACCCGCTACGGGAGCGACGCGCCCATCGTCCCGGGCCGCGTCGCCGGCTACGTGAAGGGTCCGGGCGGCGTCCTCAACGCCCCGTTTCTCTCGATGACCCAGCCGTACGCCGCCGGCGCTCTCGTCTCGACCGTCGACGACCTGGCGCGCTGGCACGCCGGTCTCGACGCCGGCCGGGTCGTGTCGCCGGGGATCCTGCGGCGCCTGTGGACACCGAAGGTCCTGCCCGACGGTACCGACACGCGCTACGGCTTCGGGTGGATTCTCTGGAACTATCGGGGACGCCGCGTCGTCGAGCACGGCGGGGGCATCAACGGCTTCCAGACCGCGAACCTCCGGCTCCCGGACGACGGGATCTACGTCGCGGTCCTTTCCAATTGCGGGGGCTGCGCCGACACGCGGGGGCTGGCGCTGCGCGCGGCGAGCCGCCTCGCCGGGGTCCCTCTCGACGAGCGGCCCGCGGCGTCGGTCGCGGCCGAACGGCTGGACCGCCTCGCCGGGACTTATCGGGACCCGGACGGGGACGACTGGATCGTGGCGCGCGACGGCGACCATCTGACGCTCGCTGCCGGGCCCGCGCGGGGCGAGGCCTGGGCCGCCTCGGAGACCGAGTTCTTCTTCCGCGACAGGGCCCGGACGCTCGTCTTTACCACCGACGCCGCCGGGCACGTCACCGGCGTGACGATCGACGACTTCGCCGGTCCGCCGACGCTCGCGCGCCGCGTCGACGCGGCTCCCTAGCGCAGAGTCACTTTCGGCCGAACCTCCGGGAGCTCCACGGCGAGCTTGCGCTCGAGCTCCTCGAGGGTCGCCTCCACGGGCTTCTTCCACGCCGGGTCGAGCAGCGAGACCGTCAGCCGCCGGCCGACCAGGCTGACCGGCTCGATCTTGCGGGAGAGCGGCTCGCCGACGATGCGCCCCCAGCGGACCTGGAGCCAGGCGAGCGCGCTGTCGCCCCGCGCCATCCGCCGCATCAGGCCGTCCGCCGCCGCGTCCAGCGTCGAAAAGGAGCTCTTCCGGCCCTTCACCGCCGGCCTCCGCCTTCCACCGGCGCGGGCCGGAGCGGCTTCTCTCCGGAAAGCACGCGGCGCACGTCCTCCACGACCATCCGCGCCATCTCGCGCCGCGTCTCGACGGTGGCGCTGCCGGCGTGGGGCATCAGGACGACGCGGTCGTCGTCGAGCAGGGCCGGCGTGATCGCCGGCTCGTTCTCGTAGACGTCGAGCGCGGCGCCCGCGATCGGCCCCTCGTCGAGCGCCCGCACGAGCGCGACCTCGTCCACGACCGGGCCCCGCGACGTGTTGATCAGGAAGCTGCCCGGCTTCATCTTCGCGAAAGTCTCCGCCTTGAACAGGCGCCACGTCTCGTACGTCAGCGGCACGTGCAGCGACACGACGTCGGCGCGCCGCAGCAGCTCGTCGAACGACACGCGGGGCGGGTCATCCGGATCGCCCTCGATGCGAGGGCTGCGGCCCGTGGCGATGACGCTGATTCCGAAGGACTTCGCCCGCCGGGCGACGGCGCGTCCGATGCGGCCCGGCCCGACGATCCCGAGAACCTTGCCCTTCAGGTCCCTGCCGAGCAGCAGGTCGGGCGCCCAGCCCGCGAATTTGCCGGTCCGCACGAGGCGGTCGCCCTCGACGATGCGCCGCGAGAGCGCCAGCAGGAGCCCGAGCGTCAGGTCGGCGGTGGCGTCCGTCAGCACGTTTGGCGTGTGCGTGACCCAGATGGAGCGCGCCGCCGCCGCGGCGCGGTCGATCTGGTTGACGCCGACGGAGTAGCTCGCGACGATCTTCAGGCGGTCGGCTGCCTGGATGACGTCGGCCGTGACCGGATCGTCCACGAGGCAGATCAGGGCGTCGACGCCGGGCACCTCCGCGGCCAGCTCCTTCTCGCTCGGAGCGTAGCCGAGGACGCGCACCTCGAAGTCGGGCTTCAGCGTGTCGAACGGTTCCGGCAGCTCGCGCGTCGCGAGCACGACTCCGCCGGTCACCGGCGGCCCTTCTGCAGCAGCCATCCCGCCAAAAATATCGCGGCTCCGACCCCGAGCACGGCGAGTTCCCGCCGCGCGTCCCCCCCGAACACCCCCACGAAGAAGGCGGCGCCCGCGACGACGAGACCCAGGAACTGCAGTGCCCGGCCGGCGGCGTACATCACTGGCCTCCCGCCGGCGGCTTCTCGAGCGAGGCGGCGATGCTCAGGATCCGGTCGCCCTGCTCGATGCGAAGGACGACGTCGAGCCCCGACGCGACCTGGCCGAAGACGGTGTAGCCGCCGTCCAGGTGCGGCTCGGGCGCCTGCGTCACGAACCACTGGCTGCCGCCCGTGTCGGGCCCGGACAGAGCCATCCCGAGCGTGCCCGTGGCATAGGGCTTTCCCGACAGCTCGTCGCGGATCTCGTAGCCGGGCCCGCCGTCGCCGGTGCCGGTCGGGTCGCCGTCCTGCACGACGAAGTTCGGCACGACCCGGTGGACGGGTGCGCCATCGAAATACTCCTTGCCGGCGAGCTTCAGGGCGTTCATGACCGTCAGCGGCGCGGCCTGCCCGTCGAGGCGGAGCGTGAAGACGCCGCGGGCGGTCTCGACCTTCAGGATCCAGCCGCGCCGAGCGTCGGCGATGAGGAGCGCGTAGTCGGACGCGGTCTTCCCGGTGTCGTAGATCCGCCATGGAAAGGCCGTCGCGTCGGCGTGAAACGTCTTGACGAGGCTCCGGCGGGCCAGGCGCGACACCAGAACCGACGGATGGCGGTACGCCGCCTCGACGACCGCCCGGGCCTCGGGCTGGCCGGGGCTCTTCTCGGCCAGACCGATCGCGGAGATCGGGACGTCCGGCGCCGGATCGCCGTACGACGCGACGACCATCTCGTGGGCGATCCCCAGGGACTGCGCGTCGCCCGAAAGGCCCAGCGCGTCGAGCGCGGCGGCGCGGACGCCGGCGTCCGGATCGGCGCGGAGCTTCTCGACGAGGGCGCGATTCCTCGCGGCCTCTTCCGGCGTCTTCAGGCCCTCGAGCAGCTTCAGCCGCACGACGACGGCGGGGTCGTCCACGAGACGCTCGCGGCGCGAGGCCGCGTCCGCCTCCGGCAGGAACGAGAGCGCCTCGGCCGCGGCGCCGCGCAGAAACGGATCCCGGGACGCGAGCGCGCCGTCGACGACGTCGTCGGCCCGCGCACCGAGGCCGCCCATCAGGGCCTGGAGCGCGACCTGCTGGCGCCGCTCGGCGCCGCCGGTCGCGACGTTCCAGAGCTTCCGGAAGGCCTCGCGATCTTCGACGTACCAGCGCAGGAGGCCGAGGGCGGGGACCGCGAGGTTCGGGTTGACGTCGCCCGAAAGCGTCACGAGGCGGGCCTTCCACTCGGGCGACGGCTTCGTTCCGGGGATCTTCTCGAGCAGGACCGCCATCGCGAGCATCGCGCTGATCCGTGCCGGCGTCGGTCCGCCGGCGACGGTCCCGGCGAGCGGCACCAGCGCTCCGCTGTCCCCGATCAGGCCCAGGGCTCGCGCGCAGAGCGCCGCGCTCTGCGGATCCGGATCCGCGAGGCACGCGGTCAGCACCCGCGCCGACGACGCCTGCGGCCGCCGCGCGAGCGCGTAGAGCGCGGCCCTCCGGACGGCCGGATCGGGGTCGCCCGCGTAGGGCAGAGCCGCGTCGGCCGCCGCTTCCGAAAAGCGCCACAGGCCTCCGAGGCACGCGACGCGCAGCGCCGGTGTTCCCGCTCCGCGCAGGACCGCCGCCAGGGATTCGGCGCCAGCCTTCGAGCCGATCATGCCGACGGCCCACGCCGCCCGCGCCGCGACCGCGGCGTCGCCGCCGGTCAGTCGCGCCGTCAGGGCCGACGTCAGGGCGTCTTCGCCGAGGATTCCCGCCGCGAAGGCCGCCTGCTCGCGAACGGCCGGCGCGGGATCCTCGAGCAGCGTCCGGAGCAGGGGGACCGCCCGCTCATCCCCGATCCGTCCCAGGGCCAGTGCGCCGCGCGCGCGAACGGACGGCTCGGACGACGCCGCGGCCGCGTCGAGGACGGCGTCGTCGAAAAACCGCCGGTCCTCCGCCGCGACGAGGGCGGGCTCGGCCTCCGCCAGCGAGGCGTACCGCCGCGGCACCCGCGCCGGCGTCGGCGAGACTGGCGCGGCCGGCGCGGGCGCGGGGGGCCCGCTCGAAACGCGGGGAGCCGCCGGCGCCGGGGCGGGCCGGGGCGCGCAA
Organism: Thermoanaerobaculia bacterium; assembly: GCA_035506175.1. Lineage (GTDB taxonomy): Bacteria > Acidobacteriota > Thermoanaerobaculia > UBA5066 > Gp7-AA6 > DAHUXD01. The sequence goes on from DATJPZ010000105.1 coordinate 26,070, forward strand.
GCGCTCGCCGCCGCCAGGAACAGAGCGGCCCCGAGGGCCGCGACACCGCGCCGCGTCATCCGCCGCTCCCTCCGAAGAATGCGGCGGATTATAGGGCCGTCAGGCGCCGACGAGCAGCCGGTCCCCGAGGATGTGCGGCAGGCCGGCCTTGAAGATCTTGTCGCGGGCGCGGTCGGCCGGGTACGGCACGCGGTCGAAGTGAACGACGTTCTCCTCCGCGTCGTACAGCGCGTAGGCCGCGGCGGCGTTGCGGTCGCGGGGCTGGCCGATCGACCCGGGGTTGATCAGATAGCGCTGGCCTTTCTTGAGCACGTAGCGCACGCGGTCGCCCTCGATGAGCTCGACGAGGATGCCGTGCGGTTCGAGCGTGAAGACGCACGGGATGTGGCTGTGCCCGAAAAAGCAGACGGAGCCGTCGGACTCGCGAAAGTTCAGGTACGCGTCGTAGTCGGTGAAGATGTACGCGTCCTCGTCGCGCGGCGAACCGTGGCAGATCGTGAACGCGCCGCCGTCGGCCGACACGGGACCCGTGGGCAGGCCCTCGAGGAACTTCCGGTTGCGCGGCGTGAGCTTTTCCGTGGTCCAGCGCGCCGCCCGCAGGGCGACCGGGTTGAACAGGTCGCCGGATTCCATCCCGCAGACCACCTTGTCGTGGTTGCCGCGGATCATCAGCTTGGGCTTCTTGATCTCGCGGATGCGGTCGATGACCTGGTTCGGGTTGGCGCCGTAGCCGACGAAATCGCCGAGCACCACGACGCGGTCGAACCGCTTGCGGCGGACGCGGGAAAGGACCGCGGCCAGCGCGTCGTCGTTGGAATGGATGTCCGAGAGGATCAGGTAACGCATGCCGGGCGCGGGCTCCCCTTCCCTTACAACGGAATTCGTTCGAAGTCGTCGAGGGCGACGAGCACCCGATCCACGGCTTGCTCGACCGCCTCGCAGCCTTCGAGGCGCACGGCCACGGGAGCCATTCTATAGAACGGGGCGCGCGCGGCGTAGAGGCCCGCGAGCTGCTCCTCGCTGACGAAGAGAGGACGGTCCGTCTTGCCCTTCAGACGGGATCTGACCGTGTCGAGCGTCACGTCGAGAAAGACGGCCGTGCCGAGCCCGGCGATCGTGCGCCGGTTCGCCTCGCCGGCGTAGGCGCCGCCGCCCGCCGCCACGACCGCCGCCGGGAGAGCCGCCGTCGCCGCCAGAAGCTCGCTTTCGAGCGCGCGGAAGGCGGGCTCGCCCGCCGTCTCGAAGAGCGCCCGCACCGTCCGACCCGACTTCTTCTCGATCTCTTCGTCCAGGTCCACGAACGGCAGCGCGAGCCTCTCGGCCAGCCGGCGGCCGAGCGTCGTCTTCCCCGCCGCCATGAACCCGACGAGGTAGAGCCGGCGCCGCGGACCGTGCCGGCGCGCGAGGTCGAGCGCGGCGCGGGCATTTTCCTCGATCCGCCCCCCCGCGTAGAGGCCGCCGACCATCGCCGCGGCGTCGGCGCCCGCGGCCCAGACCGCGTCCAGGCGATCCACCGTGATGCCGCCGATCGCGACGAGCGGCCGACTCTTGAACGCCGCCGCCCGCGCCAGCGCGTCGAGCCCCCGCGCCGGCCGCATCGTCTTGGTGGCGCTCGCGAACACGGGACCGAAGGCGACGTAATCCGGCGCGGGGTCGGCGAAGGCCCGCCGGGCCGCCTCGAGATCGTGGGTCGAGACCCCGATCGCCGCCGCCGGCCCGAGGAGGCGCCGCGCCTCGGCTGCCGGGAGATCCTCTTCGCCGAGATGAACGCCGGCGCCCGAGAGCTTCGCCACGTCCACGCGGTCGTTGACGAAGAACGCCGCGCCGAGCGCGCGGGCGCGGGCGCCGATCGTGTCGGCGGCGGCGAGGAGACGACGGTCGGCGAGCGCTTTCTCGCGCAACTGCACGGCGCGGACGCCCACGGCGAAGAGCCGGTCCGCCAGCACCTCCGGCTCGGCGACGCCGCTCGACGGATCCGTGAGGGCGTAGACGCGAGGCAACCGGAGCGACACGGCGCGGCCGCCTCAGCCCTTCTCGGCCAGCCGCTCCATGAAGCGCGTCGACAGGCGGCCCGCGACGAAGTCGGGATCGTCCAGGATCCTCCGGTGCAGCGGGAGCGACGTTTTCACGCCCTCGATGACGAAGAAGTCGAGCGCGCGCCGTCCGCGCGAAATCGCCTCCTGCCGGTCTCGGCCCCACACGATGAGCTTGGCGATGAGCGAATCGTAGTACGGCGGAACCAGGTATCCCTGGTACGCGGCGGTGTCGAGGCGAACCCCGAGGCCGCCCGGCGGGTGAAACGTCGAGATCCGGCCGGGCGAGGGCGCGAACGTGACGGGATCCTCGGCGTTGACCCGGAATTCGATCGCGTGGCCGCGCGGCGCCATGTCGCGGTCGAGGAAGGACAGCGGCTCGCCCGCGGCGACGGCGATCTGTTCCTTGACGAGATCGAGCGCCGTGACCTCTTCCGTGATCGGGTGCTCGACCTGGAGGCGCGTGTTCATCTCCATGAAGTAGAAGCGCCCGTCGGCGTCGAGGAGAAACTCGACGGTGCCGGCGTTGACGTAGCCCACGGCCCGGGCGGCCGTGATCGCGGCCTCGCCCATGCGCTGGCGCAAGGACTCGTCGAGCACGGTCGACGGCGCCTCCTCGATCAGCTTCTGGTGGCGCCGCTGGATGGAGCACTCGCGCTCGCCGAGGTGCCGGAGGTTGCCGCGGCCGTCGCCGAAGATTTGAAACTCGATGTGCCGCGGCTCTTCGAGGTATTTCTCGAGATAGACCTCCGCGTTGCCGAAGGCCTTCTCCGCCTCGGCGCGCGCGGTCTCGTAGGCGGCCGCCAGGTCCCGCTCGTCCCGGGCCACGCGCATGCCCCGCCCACCGCCGCCCGCCGAGGCCTTGAGGATGACCGGATAGCCGGCCTTGTCCGCGAACGCGAGCGCGTCATCGACGGATTCGAGCGGGCCCGGCGAGCCGGGAACCGTCGGAACGCCGGCCGCCGCGACGGTGCGCCGGGCGAGCGACTTATCGCCCATCTTTCGGATCGCGTCGGGCGAGGGCCCGATGAAGGCGATGTGGCAATCCTGCAGGATCTCGGCGAAGTAGGCGTTCTCCGACAGGAACCCGTAGCCGGGGTGGATCGCGTCGGCCTCGGTGATCTCCGCGGCCGAGACGATGGCCGAGATGTTGAGGTAGGAAGCGGCCGATGGATACGGCCCGACGCAGACATCTTCGTCCGCGTACCGGACGTGCAGCGCGTCGCGGTCGGCCTCGCTGTAGATGGCGACCGTGCGGATGCCGAGCTCTCGGCACGCGGAGATGATCCGCAGCGCGATCTCGCCGCGGTTCGCGATCAGGATCTTCTTGAACATGCGGGCTCGGGCCGTCCGCCGGCGGCCGTTCGCGCGATCAGGCCGCGAGCCGGATGGCGAAGAGTTTCTCGCCGTACTCGACGGGCTGTCCGTTGCGCGGGTAGACGGCCACGACCTCTCCCTCGACGTCGGACTCGATCTCGTTCATCAACTTCATCGACTCGATGATGCAGAGGATCTTCCCCTTGCCGACCCGAGCGCCGACCTCGGCGAACGGGTCCGCCTCGGGCGAAGCCGAGCGGTAGAAGGTCCCGACGATTGGCGAGGTGATGACGTGGACGTTGCGATCCTCGCTCGCCGCCTCCGCCGCGGCGATCGGCGCGGCAGGCGCCGGGCTCGCGTGACCGGGGAGCCCGGCCGGGGCCGCGAACGCCGGTACGGGATGCGTTTCGACGACCGCCGGGCGGCGCCCTTCGATGCGCAGGCGGAACCCGGAGCGCTCGATCTCGAGGCCCCCGAGGCCGCGGTCGGTCACCAGGTCGACGAGCTCCCGGATTTCTTTGAGCGAAAACATCGCCTACAACAGCTCCTTTTCCAGCATCGCCGCGGCCTTGCGCAGCTCGAATCGGCCGCGGCCGAAGTTCCCATCCCGGGCGAGAAGGAGGAGCAGATAATACTCCTCGGTCACCCGGCACAGGAGGGCCGCCGACCGGTCGGAGGCGACCGTCAGCTCGCGCACCGCGGCGTGATCGGCGAGCGCGCGGGCGACGTTGGCGGCCTTGATCACGGCGCCCGCCTCCGCCGCCAGCGAATCCATCGGAAGGCCCTCGGCACTGACGTAGGAATCGATGGCGATGCCGTCGAGCCCGACGAGGGAGACGGCGCGCGTTCCTTCCACGCGCTCGGCGATTCGGCGCAGGCTGTCCTGGAAGACGTTCATCGGCTCCCGGATGATGTCACGGACGGGGGTTCCGGATCACCCGGCCTGAACGAGCGAGAGCCACTGCTTCAAGGCCCGGATCCGGGAAAGCCGCCGCTCGAGCCCCACGTCCGGCGCCGCCGCGGCGGGCGTCGTGGCCGCGGGAAGGAGCCTCGCCTCCGCGTCGCGGCGCAGCCGCTTCAACTCTTCGTCGAAGGGATGCCGCGTCACGAGGTCGTCGTAGATCTGGAGCGCCTCGGCGTAGTGACCCTGCGCGTAGTAGAGATCGGCGAGAGCGCGACCGGTGGGCCTCACGGGCTCCGCGGCCGGCGCGGGGGTCTCCTCGGGAACCACAGCGGTCGGAGGCGGCGGCGTCGGCAGCGCGACGGCAATCGGCGCCGGCTCCGGCGTCGCGGGGGCCAGGTCTTCGCGAAGGCTCGGCGGCTCGGGCGCCGGTGCCCCGAGGGGGCCGGGCGCGCCGACCGACGGCGCCACGAAGATCGGGGGCGGCGGCGGCGCAGCCGCCTCGACCGGCGAGACGGCCGCGGACCGCGGCGGGACTTCCGGGATTTCCGCCAGCCCGCCCGGAGGCCGCAGAGGCGGCGCCGGAGGCGCCAGCGAGACGTCGCGCGTGGGAACGTACGGAAAGGGATCCTCCGACTTCAGGCCGCCCGAGTCCTCGGCGGGCTCGAACGGGAGCGACGTCAACTCGAAGGCGTCGGCGAGCGGCGGGGCCGCCTCGGAGCCCGGCATCTTGGGCAGCACGCGGCGGCGGCTCTTGTCGGTCTCCTGGAACTTGGGCGGCGGCGGCGGCTCGGCGGCTTTCCGCGGGGGCGCGATGGGCTTGGGCGCGACGAGCGGCTCGAGCTTCGCGATGATTTCGTCGACCTTGCGGTCGCCGGAAATCGCGCGGTAGAGCTTGTACTTCTTGAGCGCCTCGAGGTTGTCGTTGCGCCCGAAATGGATGTCCGCGAGCGACTTCGCCGCGACGAGATTCGCAGGGTCGGAAACCAGGACTTTGGTGAACGTCGCGATGGCGTCGGTGGCCATGTTCGCCTCGGTGTACGCCCGACCGAGGGCGACCTGCGCCGCCACGTAGCCCGGGTGCGCGAGCAGACCCTTCTGCAGGGCCGACAGCGCGTCCTTGATGCGGCCGACCTTCCGGTACTCGTCCGCCAGGGACACGAACAGGCGCGACCCGGGGTCGAGGTCGAGCCTCCTCTCGAGGTCGCGGATTCGCGCTTCGGCGGCCGGGTCAGCCATGCTGCTCGAAGACGCCGCCCCTCCCTCGCCGGGAGGGGCGGCAATTTGCTGTTACGGAGCCGGGACGACGCAGGGGAGCAGGTACTGGAACGCCCCGGTCGCGACGGCGCTGCACTGCGTGTCCGTGTTCGTCACGGTGACGTCGACCGTCGCGGCAACCTGCGGCGTGCCGGCGCCCGCGCCGCCGGTGCACGTGGGCGGGGCGGCCGCCGTCGGCGGCACGGTCACGTTGATGTCGGTCGACGAGACGGAGTTGACGAACGCCGTGGCCGTGCCGAACTTGACCTGGGTGCTGCTCAACGCCGGCGGGAACAGCGTTCCGGTGATGTCCGCCGGGATGCCGCCGGTGCCGCCGTTCGGGCACGGCGCTCCGGACGGGCAGGAGTTCACCGGGCTCACGCCGGCAATCGTCGGCTTGAGCGCGTGGTAGGTGAACGAGCCCTGCGAGTCGCTGTCGCCCGTGTCGATGTTCGTCACGGAGATCGGCCCGGTGATGTCCGCGCAGCCCGAGGCGACCGCGGGACCCGGGATCACGACGACTTCGGTCGCCGAGACGCTCTGGACGAGCGCGGCCCAACCGGCGAGCGAGACGGCCACGGGCGCCGAGAAGCCCTGACCGAAGATCGTCACCGCCGCGTACGGTCCCCCGAGCGGCTGGAAGTTGTTGTTCCACGACGTGATCTTGACCTTCGTCGTGTACTGGTAGTTCACCGAAGCGTTCGACACCAGGCCCGAGTCGATGTTCTTGACCGTGACCGCAACCGACGCGTTGAGGTTGGCGGAGCCGGCGCCGGAGGCGGGCGGCGAGAGAGCGACGACCTGGTTGTAGGACACGGAGACGACGGAGGCCTCGACCGTGCCGAAGAACACCTGGACGCCGGTCGAGGAGAAGCCCGAACCGACGATGGTCACGCGCGTGTTGCCCTCGTTGGAGCCGGACGACGGCAGCAGCGCCGTCACCGTGGGCGTCCCCTGGGTCACGCTGCCGTAAGTGAAGCAGCTCGGCAGCGAGAGCGTCACCGGGGTCGGCAGGTTGGTCCCCAGGATCAGGGAAATCGCCGCGGGAACGCTCGGCGAACCGATCTCCGTGAAGCCCGGCGTCGACACGGTGATGGCCGTGCTCGTCACGTTCGTGACGACGCCGTCCTTCGCCACGCCGTTGGCCGTGAAAGTCACGCGGGTCGTGCTCGGCGAGCCGAAGAAGCGGCCGCCGTTCAACGTCAGCGCGGTGCCCCCTTCCTTCGGCCCGAAGCTCGGGTTGCAGAAGGACACGAAGGGCAGCGTGCTCGAATCCGGCTGGAAGTTGACGGTCAGGTTGCCCGAATTGGTCTTGCCCTGGATCGTCGCGGTGCCCTTGACCTTCGCGGAACCGGCGCCGGGGCCGCAGAGGGCCGTCGTCGCCGAGCCGTTGGTCGTGACGACAGAGACCAGGCCGAGACCGTTCTGCCCGAAGGCGCCGAAGTCCGTCGTGAAATTGACGGTGGTGCCGTCGGGGACGGCCGCGCCGTTCAGGGTGACGATCGCCTCGATGAGCGTGCAGGTACCCGCCTTCGGGTTCGCGTCGGTGGTGACGAGCTGCACCGAGACCGCGCTCGACGTCACTCCCCCACCTGTTCCAGGCTTGGGTGCCGTCGGCGAGTCCGCCGCGCAGGCGTGGATGCCCACCACGGCGGCGGCGAGGATCAGTGCGATGGCTATCCGGCGCATGGGAGCCCCCTTACCTTGCCGCTCTCGCGGGCGCGGACGCGACGTATTCGAAGATCAGGATGCCGCTCGCGGTCTCGCTCTGAACGCGCTTTCCCGAAACCGTCTGCCCGTAGAACGTGATGTCGAACGCGGTGTCGATCTCCGGCCGGCCCGTCTGGCGGTCGATGCCGCCGTTGAACGGCAGAAGCTGGTCGAACGGCGATTGCTGCACGGCCGTGGCGTACATGACCGGGAAATCCGTCAGCGTCACCGTGCCTTCGTGCGGCAGCAGGACCCCGCAGGCGAACGTCTGCATGGGCGGCACGGTCGTTCCCCCGTCGGTCCGCCGGTACACCACGGTGTACTGGTTGACCTGCACGTCCGAGAACCCCTGCGTGTCGACCGACGTGGGGTCCTTGGCGTGCGACGCCAGCGTCATCGTCGAGATCTGCACGGGCGCGACGTTCGCGATGTTGATGATGCCCGGCTGAGCGTCGATGTTCACCGTGACGAAGACGGGAGACTCCGTCGTCCCCTGCTTGTTGGTACATCCGCTGGCCAGCACGAGGGCCGCCAGCGCCGTCAACCCGGCAACGAGTGTTTTTCTCATGAGACCTTCTCCCTTACGACCGGAGGATCCGAGGCGTGATGAAGATGAGCAGTTCGTCGTGCTTCTCGGTCCGGGTCTTGTTCTTGAACAGGTTCCCGAGGACCGGGATCTTCCAGAGTCCGGGGATCATGTTGTACTGATCCTGGTCGTTGATCTGGAAGATGCCGCCGATGACCGTGGTCCCGCCGTCCTTCACGAGAACCTGGCCGCGGTATTCACGAATCGTCAGCGGCACGTTCTGACCGAGCGACAGATTCAGGGCGACCGCCGGCTCGCGCTTGGTGACGTTGACCGTCAGCAGGATCGTGCCCTCCGCGGTGATCTGCGGGGTCACGTCGAGCTTCAGCGTCGCGTCGACGTAGATGACCGTCGTCGTGTTGTTGACGGTCGTCTGGACCGGGATCTGCACGCCCGACTGGATCAGGGCCGGGGTATTGGTCAGCGACGTGACCTTGGGCGACGAGATGATCTTGAGCAGGCCCTGGTTCTCGGCCGCCGTCAGGGCCATGTCGAGGTTGAACGTGTTGAGGATGTTCCCGAGGACGAGCGACGCCACCGTCGGGCCGTTGCCGAGGCCGACGTTCAGACCGCCCGCGATGCTGTTCGGGAAGATCAGGTTCGTGGTGTTGCCGGTCTCGTTGGTGGCCTTGCCCTGGACCTGCCAGTTGATGCCGAGGCTGCGGCCCAGGCTCTTCGTGGTCTCGACGATGCGCGACTCGATGACGACCTGCGGCGTCGCGGTGTCGAGGTTTTCGATGAGCTGGAGGACCGCCGGCAGGTAGGTCGGCGTCTCACGGATGATCAGCGTGTTCGTCCGCTGGTCGACGACGATCGCGCCGCGCTTGGACATCACGCTCTGCAGCACGGGGACGATTTCGGAAGCCTTCGAGTACGAGAGCTTCTTGATCACGGTGCGCGTCGGCTCGGCGGCCTGGCGAGCCTCGGCGAGGCGGGCGCGGTCTCCCTCCTCGGCCTGCAGCTTCGAGGTCGTGGCGATGCGCATGATGTTGTTCTCGAGCACGTACCCGAGGCTGTTCTGCTTCAGGATGAGGTCGAGGGCCTGGTCCCAGGGCACGTCCTCGAGCTGCACCGTCACCGTGCCGCGGACGTCCGGGTCGATGACGATGTTCAGGCCCGTCAACTGCGAGATCGTCCGGAAGACGTCCTTGATGTCGGCGTCCTTCAGGTCGAGCGAGATCGGCTCTCCCGTGAACTGACTCTGCGCTTCCGAGATGGTCCGCGAGCGGTACTGCGCGCCGCCTCCCGGAGGAGCCGACGCCTGTTCCTGATCGAGCTGAGCGGCCGCGGCTTCGAAGAGCGCATCGCCACGGAGCGAGCCAGGCTTCGCGGCTTTCGGCGCCGGGGCGGGCGGCGTGGCCGGGGGCGGCGCCTGGGCCGCCTTCACCGAAGCGGCCGGTGCGGGAGCCGGACCCGGCGGGTTCGCCGCCGGAACCGCCGCGACGGGCTCGGACTTTGGCGTCGCCGCCTGAGCCGCCGCCGCCTGGGTCGGCGCGGGCGGCTCGGCCCTGGGCGCCGCCGCTACGGGAGCCGGGACCGGGGCCGCCGGCGCTTCGACCGGGGCCGCAGCCGCGGTTTCGACCGGGTCCGCCGCGGGGTTCATCTCGACCGTCGCCGGTGCGGGCTTCTCTTCGACGGGCGCCGGCTTTTCCGCGATCCTCGTCACCGACGGCGCCGGGGCCGGCTCGCCGTGCGCTGCGGGCGCCGGCTCGAGCGCGGCCGGCGTGGGCTCGACGGCGGGCGCCGCGGCGACGTGCGCGCTCTCGACGGGCGCGGCCGAAGGCGTCTGACCGACGACGACCGCGAGGCGCTCGCCGTCCGGCAGGAGTGCGTGCGGCATCGGGCGCGCGAGGTCGACGACGACGCGCGTCACGTATTCGGGACTGGTCTGGAACTGGGAGATCCGGACGCGGGAGACGACATCGTCCTTGACGACGATCGTCCGCTGCTTGACTTCGTTTTTCACGCCCGGCAGGTCGATGACGATGCGCGGCGGGTTGGCCAGGGCGAAATCCTTGGCCGAAAACCAGCCGTCACCGACGAGCAGGACCGCGACGTGGCCGTCGCGGGTCTCCGCGGACACACTCTCGAGAGCATGGGCCGCTTCGCCGCGAACGGTGGGCCCGGGAGGAGCGACCACCTGGACGGCCGGGGGTGCCGCCGCGGGCGCGGCCTCGGCCGTCGCGAGCGGTTTCGACTCGACGGCGGCCGGATTGGCGGCAGGGGCTTCGGGTTCCGCCTCGGCCGTTTGCGTCGCGCCCGTGAACGCGATCGCCAGGCCCTGGCCCACCGAGCGCAGGTCCGGATGCGCATCGGGGTTGTGGGTGATCGAGAGGCGCGTGATCTTCTTGCCGAGCTCGTCGAGCTCCTCGAACTTCACGGAGTCGACGTACCCGCCGACCTTCGGCGAGGCGACGTCCGACGCGACGGAGACGTCGCGCAGGTCGACGACCAGCAGGTTCGGGCGGGGTTCGTAGGAGGTGTACAGGAGCGGCGCCGTTGCCGAGAGAACCAGCCGCGCGCCATCCGCGTCTTCGTTGAACGCCGCTCCGGTGATTTTGGCCGCGGCGGGGGCCGCGCTCGGGGCGGCCGTGGACGGCGCGGAGGGCGCCGGAGAGGTCGTCGGCGTCGAGGCCGCAGCGGAGTGCGTCGCCTGGCCCCCTGACGAGCAGCCTACCGCGGCGGCCCACAGGAGCGCGAGCGTCGTGGCCGTCGCGGTCCCTCTGAGTGTCCTTCGCATCGTTCCTCCCGTCGGGCGGAATTCCTTGATCACCGGCCCCTCACTGCTTGACCGTCGCGTTCAGCTGTTTGGTGACTTCCCGGAACGGCTTCACGCTTTGCGGATCGTTGATGTTTTGACGGAACACCACTTCGTTCGGCGCCACGCGCACGACCTCGCCGTCGTACATGAGGTCGCCCGCGCGGATGAGGTAGCTCTTGTTGTCGGTCGCCCGGATCTGCGCGACGAAGCCGGCCTTGGTTTTCCAGATGCCGTGCACGACGAGGTCGTCGATGGAGATGCCGGCGATTCCCGGCGGACGCTCGACGCCTCCCTTGTTCTGCTCGCGCACGAGGAGCGAGCGGAACGGGTCGCGGCGGCCGGCCGGGTCGTACGAGTAGTTGCGCCCGGCGAGCGCGGACTCCTCGCCTTCGATCATCGACTGGCCCGGCGACTCCGGAACCGGCGCGATCACGGCGGCCGGCTTCGTCGGGGCGGGCGCCGGGGCCTGAGCGGCGGCGCTCGCCGCGGCGAGCCCGAGAAGCAGAGCGGCGAGGGCGGTGCGCGTCATTCGATCCCCTTGCCCTCGGCGCGCTCCTTCAGGGTCTGCGCGCTCCTGGCGGCAGGCGGGGCGGCCTTTCCGGGCGCCGGGGCCGCCGCGGCGGGCGGGTTGCCGCCGCTGGCGGTCGTCTGGCCGACCTCGTCGCCCGTGTAGATGAACGTCTTGGCGATGAAGTTGGCGGCAATCGATTTGCCCGGCACGTTGTCGAGCGCGTTGATCTTCAGGTCTTCGACGTTGATGATGCGCGAGAAGCGGCTCATCCGGTCGAAGAAGAGCGCGAGGTTGTGGTACGTGCCCTGGATCTGAATGTCGATCGGCCACTCCGCGTAGAAGTCCTTCTGCACGAACTCGCCCGGGGTGAACTTCAGCAGGGTGAAGTCGCCCTGGCGGGTGAGCGTCTCGATCCTCTTGATGAGCTCCTCGGTGTTGCGCTTGGACGGGAGAATCTGGAGGAGCTTGGAGAGCTCGAGCTCGAGCCGCTTGACCTCCTCGCGGAACTGCGCGAGTTTGCGCTCGGCCGCCCGGCCCTTCTGAATCTCCTGGTTGAGCCCTTCGAGCTCGGTGCGCTTGGCGGCGATCTGCTCGTTGAGCGGCCGGAACCATACGTACTGGACGGCCCCGGCGAGGAGAATGGCCATGCCGAGGCCCACGCCGAGCGCGTAGTACCAGGGCTTCTCTTCGATGTTGATGCCGAATACAGCCATGGCTTACGCCCCCGGCTTTCCGGCCGCGGCGCGGCCCCGAGGGCCTCCGGGCTTGGGAGCCGTCGTCGTGGACTGAGCCCCCGCCTCTCCGGGCGGCCGACCGTTGGTGAAGATGACCGTCATCTCCCAGTTGTAGATCCCCTGCGGCCCGGGCTCGCGGCCGAGGTTCTTGAAAACCGGCTCGGCGAAGAACGGGCTCTTCTTCAGGTTCTCCAGGTATGTCGCCACGGCGTTGGGCGAAAGGGTCTTGCCCTTGAGCGTCATCAGGTTGCCCGTGACCTGGAGCTCCGTCAGCCAGACCAGGTCGGGCAGCGCCTTGGAGACTTCGTCCATCAGCCGGACCGGGCCGCGCTGATTCGTCTTCAGGTTGTTGATGAGGGCGATCTTCTCTTCGAGGCTCTTCTTCTTGTCCTCGTAGCTCTTGACCTCGTCGATGATCGACTTCAGGCGCGCGACTTCCTCGCGGGCCTTGCCGATCTCCTCGTCGAGATGCCGGCGCCGAGAGGTCAGCACCAGGCCCATCGTCGCGACGTAGAGGACGCCGAGAAGCAGGCCCCCGATCAGGATCAGGTTGTTGAGCTTCGCCCCGGTCGGGAGGGCCGGCCCCTTCTTCTTGGCGGCGGCCGCCCTGGCCTCGGTGAGAAGATTTATTCTGATCAAGCGGCCTCATCCCCGACGTGCCGGATCGCGAGCCCGACCGCCACGGCCAGGCTCGGCGCGTTCTCGGTCAGCCACTCGCCCGAGACCGACGCGCCCGCAACGTCGATCTGACGGAACGGGTTCAGGATCTCCACCGGGATCCCGAACCGTTCCTTCAGCTGCGCGTCGAGGTTCACGACGCGCGAGGAGCCTCCCGAGATGAAGAGCTGGTCGATCTTCTCGGTCGACGTGGTCGCCAGGAAGAAGTCGAACGTTTTCTGGAGCTCCTGGGCCAGGTCGTCGGAGACCGAGCGGAGGATCGGCAGGATGTCCTGCAGCGACTGGTCGCCCGATTTCTCGCCCTTCTTGAGGGCTTCGGCCTGGTCGAAGGAGAGCGAGAGCTGCTTCTGGATCGCGTCGGTGTACTGGTTGCCGCCGAAGGAGATGTCGCGCCAGAAGATCGTGTTCGAGCCCGAGAGGATGTTCACGTTGGTCACCGAGGCGCCGATGTTGACCAGAGCCACCACGCGCCCCGGCTCGACCGGGTAATTGGCCTCGTAGGCGTTCTGGAGAGCGAAGGCGTCGACGTCCACGAGAACCGGGGTCTTTCCGGCCTGGGTGATGACGCTCGTGTAGTCGGAGATCTTGTCTTTCTTGACCGCGACGAGCAGGACGTCCATGGTCTCGCCGCCCCCGGCCTCGAGCACGACGTAATCGAGGTTCACGTCGTTGATGTCGAAGGGAACGTACTGCTCGGCCTCCCATCGGATCGACTCGGCCAGCTCTTCCGGGGACATGGCCGGCAGCGAGATCTTCTTGATGATCACGGAGTGGCCCGACAGGGAGGTCCCGAAATCGGGGTTCCGGACGTTGAGGCTCGAAACGACCCGGTTGACGGTGTCGACGACCAGGGAGGAATCCATGATGGACCCGTCCACGATGGCCTCGGGAGAGAGGCTCTCCAGGCCCGTCTTCACAAGCCTGAACCCACCGGCCTTGGCGTCCTTAAGCTCGACGAGCTTGACCGCCGAGGATCCGATGTCCAGACCTACCAGATTCTTGGTCTTTCTGAACAACACGCTTCGCCCCACCGAAAAAAGAAAGACGGTTACGGGCTTTGACCTATGGTTATTTCGGCTGGTTGTCAGAATAGCAAAAGGTTTTTGCGTGGTCAAGACATCTGACACGCTGAACCGTCCGGCGTGCAAAGACTTAAGCCGGATGGACAGGTGCCGGAAAGGAAGGCCAGCTGTTCTTCCTTGCGTCGGAAATTGAACCGGTATAGGCTTCGCGGGTTTTTTCGGCCGCAACGGCAGAAACGAGGAGACCGATGGCTCAGCACTGCGAATTCTGCGGAAAGACGCCGATGAGCGGCCACCGAATCAGCCACGCGCACAACGTGTCGAACCGGAAGTGGCATCTCAACCTGAAGACCGTTCGCGCCGTCGTCGACGGCCGGGCGCGGAAGGCGTCGGCCTGCACGCGCTGCATCCGTTCGGGCAAGATCACGAAGGCCTCGCCGAGAAAGAAACCGGCCGCGTAGGCTCAAAAGCAGCCTCGGGCGCTTCCGTCACGGGAGGAGCGGCAGCCCGCAAGTCCCGCGGCGCTGGCAGCGCGGCTACTCGCGCTCCCCCGCCCTCGGGACGTTGTACTTCCGGATCACGTCCCGCACGCCCCCGACCGAGCGGATGCGGCCGAGGATCTTTTCGAGCTGCTTCATGTCCGACGTCTCGAGGGACACGCTCACGTAGCCCTCCCGAGCCTCTCCGACCCGGGCCTCGATCCGGCGGATGTTCGAGCCCTCGCCCGCGATCGCCTGGGTCACGTCGGCGAGCAGTCCCGGCCGGTCCTCCGCCACGACCTCGAGCTCGATCGCGTACGACGACTTCTTCTCTCCCCCCCAGGCCACGTCGATGCGCCGCTCCGGGTCGTAGAGGAGGTTCTTGACGTTGGGACAGCTCTCGGAATGCACCGAAACGCCCCGGCCCCGCGTGATGTACCCGACGATCTTCTCGCCCGGGACCGGATTGCAGCACTTGGCGAGCGACGCGAGCAGGTCGTTGTGGCCGACGACGTGGATGTCCGGCACCCCGAAGGGCAGGATCTTGCGGACGACCCGCGACACCGCCGATTCCTTCTTCTCCGGCTCCGTCCGGGCGAGCTCCTCGGCAGGCACGAACCGCTCGAGGGCGGCGCGCGGGGCGAGCTTCCCGTAGCCGATCGCCGCGTAGAGGTCGTCGGGCTTCGTGAAGCCCCACTGGGCGAGCTCCCGGGTGAGGCTGCCCTCGGCCTCGAGCTTCTTGACCGTCCGCCGGTACTTCTTGAGCTCCCGCTCGAGCAGCCGGCGCCCGAGCTCGACGGATTGGCGTTTCTCCTCCTCGTGGATGAAGTGGCGGATCTTGTGCCGCGCGCGGCTCGTGGCGACCGTAGACAGCCAATCCCGGGACGGAACCTGGTTCGGGGCCGTCAGGATCTCGACGATGTCGCCGTTGGAAAGGGCCGTCCGCAGCGGCACGAGCTTTCCGTTGACCCGCGCGCCCACGCACCGGTGGCCGACGTCGGTGTGGACGCGGTACGCGAAGTCGATCGGGGTGGCGCCCCGCGGGAACGCGAACACCTCGCCCTTGGGCGTGAACGTGTACACCTCGTCCGGGTACAGGTCGATCTTCAGCGACGAGAGGAACTGGCGTGGGTCGGAGACCTCGCTCTGCCAGTCCACGAGCTGCCGGAGCCACTGGAACCGGGCGTCGTCGGCGTGAGGATCGATGCGGCCTTCCTTGTACTTCCAGTGCGCCGCGATGCCACGCTCGGCGATCAGGTCCATCTCGCGTGTCCGGATCTGGATCTCGAAGGGCTGCCCGGTCTCCCCCATGACCGTCGTGTGGAGGGACTGGTAGAAGTTGGGCTTGGGCATGGCGATGTAGTCCTTGATCCGCCCCGGCACCGGGCGCCAGAGCTGGTGGACCATGCCGAGCGCCTCGTAGCAATCGCGGGTCTCGCCGACGACGATGCGGAACGCCAGGATGTCGTAGAGCTGCGCGGCCTCGACCCCGGTGCGCTTCATCTTCGACCAGATCGAGTAGTAGCGCTTCATCCGGCCCGAGACGTCGGCCGCGATCTCCGCATCCGTCAGCCGCGCCTCGATGCGGCGCCGGACGTCGGAAACCATCCCCTCGGACACCTTCATCCGCCGGGCGACTTCGCGGGCGACGCGCTCGTGTTGCTCGGGCTCCAGGTACAGGAACGCGAGGTCCTCGAGCTCGCCCTTGACGCTCCCCATGCCGAGCCGGTGGGCGATCGGCGCGTAGATGTCGAGCGTCTCGCGGGCGATCTCGCGGCGCCTGGCCTCCGGGAGAAAGCCGAGCGTGCGCATGTTGTGGAGACGGTCGGCGAGCTTGACCATCACGACCCGGAGGTCGGAGACCATCGCCAGGATCATCTTGCGGAAGGTCTCGGCCTGCTCTTCCTCCCGCGAGACGTACGAGAACTTGCCGATCTTGGTCAGCCCGTCGACGAGCTCCGCGACCTCGACGCCGAACTGGCCCGCGATCGCCTCGCGGGTCGTGAGCGTGTCCTCGAGGACGTCGTGGAGCAGGCCGACCACGATCGAGACGTCGTCGGCCTTGAGGTCGGCCAGGATGGCGGCGACGTTCAACGGGTGGACGAGGTACGGCTCGCCCGAGCGCCGGACCTGGCCCCGGTGCTCGCGCGCCGAGAAGACGTAGGCCCGGCGCAGCAGGTCCTGGTCCGAGCCCGGGTTGTACGCCTCGACCTTCTCGAGGATCTCCTCGAAGTGGATCACGACCCGCTCAGGGTAGCGCGGAAGGCCGTCCCTGTCAGCAGAGCCCGCGAAGCCGGCCGTTAACGCCGCTTGGAGTTCTTCTTGGATCCCTGGGCCGGAGCGGCCGGCGCCGGCGTCGCCGGGACGGGCGGCGCGGCCGGAACGACGGCGAGCTTGCGGCGGTTCTTGAAGTCCTTCCAGATGACGACGATCGGCGCGGCGACGTAGATCGAGGAGTATGTGCCGATGACGATGCCGATGATGAGGGTCAGGGCGAACGTGTGGAGCACCTCGCCGCCGAGGAAAAAGAGGGCCAGGACGACGAGCATGGTCGCGCCGGCCGTCAGAATCGTCCGCGACAGGGTCTGGTTGATCGAGCGATTGATGACCGACTCGAGGGCTTCTTTCTTGGGCGTCTTCTGGTTCTCGCGGACGCGGTCGTAGACGACCACCGTGTCGTTCATCGAGTAGCCAACGAGGGTCAGGAGCGCCGCCACGACCACCAGGTTGAACTCCCGCCCGAAGAGCGCGAGCAGGCCGATGGTGATCAGCGTGTCGTGCACGAGGGCGACGACCGCGCCGACGCCGAAGGGCAGCGACCGGAAACGGAACGCGACGTAGGCGAGCATGCCGATCGAGGACCAGATGACCGCCAGCAGCGCCTTCTTCTGGAGGTCGGCGCCGACCTGGGGGCCCACGTTCTCGGCCGAGAGCAGCACGAAGGGCCCCGTGTAGCCGTTGGCCTGGAGCCAGGTCTTGACCGGGGCCGACACGCCGTCGACCGAGGCCACGTCCGCCGGCGACTTGAAAAGGCCGAGGCTCGAGCGCCGCGCGATCACGCGCTCGGCCGCCTGCGTGTAGTAGTCCGCGGCGTTGACGTCGCTGCGGCCCGCCATCTTGTCCGGATCGGCCGCGGCCAGACGAGCGCCGAGCGTGGCTTTCCCCTCGGCGTTGAGGTCGATCTTCGACGGGTCGGTCGGCGACTCCAGGCCCTGGCGCAGCGTCCGCAGCACGTCGCCGGCCACGTCGCGGCCTTCCTTCTTCTGCTGCTGGACGCGGATCAGGACCTCGTTCTTGTCCGCCTCCTCGTAGCGCTGGATTCCGATCTCGCCGAGGCCGGCGCCGTCGAGGACTCGGCGCAGGTGGTCGACGTCGGGCCGCTCGGCGAACCGCACGGCGATGGCCGTGCCGCCCGAGAAGTCGATCCCGAACTTCAGCCCCTTCTGGACGAAGATCGTGACCAGCCCCAGAGCGATCAGGGCCCAGGAGGCGCCGATGGCCCACCACTTGTACTTCAGGAAGTCGATGTTGGTCTGACGAAAAAATTCCATCGCGGCTCTCTATATGGAGATCGAGTCGATGTGCTGGCGGCGCCCGTACTCGACCTCGAAAATCGTGTGCGAAACGAAGACCGCCGTGAACATCGAGATGAGCAGACCGATGATCAGCGTCACGGCGAATCCCTTGACCGGACCGGTGCCGAACTGCAGCAGGAACAGGGCCGAGATGATCGTCGTCGCGTGCGTGTCGACGATCGTGGCGAAGGCCTTGGAGAAGCCGTTCTCGATCGCCGCCTTGGGCGCGCGGCCGTTGCGGAGCTCCTCCCGGATGCGCTCGAAGACGAGCACGTTCGAGTCGACCGCCATACCGATCGTCAGGATGAAGCCGGCGATGCCGGGCAGCGTCAGGGTCGCTTCGAAGAGCGACATCGCCGCCGCGAGCAGCAGCGCGTTCAGGATCAGGGCGACGACCGCGTTCAGGCCCGCGCGGCGGTAGTAGACGAGCATCGCCACGAAGACGAGAAGGGCGCCGGCCACCGAGGCCGTGATGCCCTTCTTGATCGAGTCGAGCCCGAGCGACGGGCCGACGGTCCGTTCCTCGAGGTACACGAGGCCCGCCGGCAGCGCCCCGGCCCGCAGCACGAGCGCGAGGTCGTTGGCCTCTTCCGGCGAGAAGCTGCCCTCGATGACGCCCGTCTCGGTGATCCGGTCCTTGATGCTCGGAGCCGACTGGACGCGGTTGTCGAGAACGATCGCCAGGCGCTTGCCGATGTTCGCGCCGGTCGCGTCGCCGAACTTCGTCGAGCCCGATGCCGTCAGGAAGAACGTGACCGAGTGCGAGCCGAACTGGCCCTGCGTCGGCCGGGCGTTCTTCAGGTCGCGGCCGGTGATGACGGCCTGTTTGCGCACGATGTAGAAGGCCTTTTCGCGGCTGCCCGACTCGGCCTTCGCCTCGACCAGCTTGAACTGCGGCGGGATGACCCCGCCGGGGTAGGCGGACTTCAGCGCCGCCTCCGAGGCCGGCCCCGACTCGACCAGGGACAGCTCGAGAAACGCCGTGTTCTTGATCAGGTCCTTGACGCGCTTGGGATCGTCGATGCCCGGCAGCTGGACCAGGATGCGATCCGCGCCTTCCCGCGCGATCAGCGGCTCGGCGACGCCGAATTCGTCGACGCGATTCCGAATCGTTTCGACCGCCTGCGAGACGGCGTTGTCCTCCATCTGCCGGCGGGCCGGTTCCTTCAGGGCGAAGGTCCACTTGCCCCCGCCGGTCGAGTAGGTCCAGTCCGGCAGGTAGCGCTTGACCGCCTCTTCGAGCTTCGTCGCATCGGTCTGCGCCGTGACCGCCACCGCAAACGACGTGTCGGTCGGCAGCTCGACGGCGCCGAGACCGGCGTCCTTGGCCTGGTTCTTGAGCGTCTCGACGGCGTCGTCGCGCTCGGCCTTCAGCGCGTCGGCCGTGTTGACCTGCAGCACCAGGTGGATGCCTCCGCGCAGGTCGAGGCCGAGCTTGATCGCGCTCTTCAACGCATCCTTCAGCGACGGACCGCCCGGAGCGGTTCCCCACTCCTTGCGGGCGTGCCCGTACCCCATCAGAACGTAACCAGCCGCGGCCCCCAGGACCACCAGAACGATCAGGAGCACGCGCCAGCGGAGCTTCTTCGTCAACTCCCCCTCCCAAAAAGAACGCCGGAGTCTACCGGAACGGGGTCCGACTTACCAGCCGCCCCGGCCGGCTTCAACTGCCGGGGGTGGTGGGGGTTGAGTCCGGGTCCGAAGCCCGGCCGCCGATGGCGCTGCGGAGGACCTTGATCTTGGTCCCGTTGTCCGAGATCTGGAGGATCAGAATGCCGTTCTTCTCGTCCATCGCGGTGATCGTGCCGTAGATCCCGCCGCTGGTGATGACTTCCTCGCCCTTCTTCAGCGACGCGAGCATTTCCTGCGCCCGCTTCTGCTTCTTGCGCATCGGCGCGATCAGCAGGAAGTAGAAGATGACGAAAATGAAGATCATCGGGAGGAACTGCACGAGCCCTCCCGCGGCGCCTCCCGGAGCGGGGGCGGTCTGAAGCAGCTGCGTCAACATAGGCGGCGGATCATATCAACGGCCGGCGTCATTCGAGCGCGAACTCGAACGTGCTCACCACGCGGATCTTCTTGACCGGCGTGCTCGTGGGCGAGAAGGGCCCGGACTCGTCGTTCCCGTCGGAGCCGAAGATCTGGATCATGCCCTGGTTGGCGGACTGGATGCGGCCGACCCGGGAGCCGGAGTCGGCGGCGAACTGCTGCGCCATGGCCCGGGCGTTCTTCGTCGCGTCGGCCAGGAGCTGCGGCCTCAGGTCGTTGAAGGCCGAGACGGCATAGCGCGGGTTGGCCGGGCCGCCCTCGCCCCCGTCGAGCACGACGCCCGCCTTCAGGAGCTCGTCCGTCTGGCCGACCGCCGAGCGCACCAGCTCGATCTTCGGGGTCTTGACGACGAGCGCGGTCGTCAGGATGTAGCGCAGCGGGTCGTTGCCCTGGGGCTGGCCGTACTCCCGGGCGAGCTTGTCGATCGTCCGGATGGGCGCGCGCTCGATCTCGGCCTCGTCGAACCCGAGCTTGCGGAGAAACGCGAAGGCGGCGTCCCGGTCCGTGCCGATCCTCGCCCGCGCTTCCTCGAGGTCGCGGCTGGCCCGCCGGAGATTGAGCGTCCAGATCGCCTGGTCCGCCTTGACCTCCTTCTCGACGAGGCCCTTGACGGTCACCGTCCGGACGGCCGAGCGCAGGCGCTCCACCCCCTGGCCGACGAAGTAACCCGCCAGGGCGAGCCCGGCGAAGACGAAGACCCCGGCCCAGACCACGCCTCGCGACCCCCCGTTCGTGCGTTCCACGCGGCCTCCTAAGGCGAGCCCGGCTTCGAGAACGGCAGCGGCCCGGTCCCCGCCGGCATGGCCTTGCGCGCGGCCTCGGCTCGCTCCCAGTACCGCAGGAAGTTCTCGCCGAGCACGCCGAGGACCTCCTCGTCCGAGTGGCCCCGGCGCAGGAGCTCCTCGGTGATCTTCGGCAGCTGCGAAACGTCCTCGAGGCCCTTCGGCGGATCCTCGATGCCGTCGAAGTCGGAGCCGAGCCCCGCCGCCTGCGGGCCGCCGACCTTCAGGACGTGCTCGATGTGGTCGACGATCTTCGTCCAGTCCGCGTCCGGATACCGAATCGTCTCGAGGAGCTTCGCGATCTCGGCGTCGCGCTTCTCGGGATCGTCCTTGTACTGCGCGCGGGCCGCCGCGACCCGCGGCTGCAGGGCCGCCTTCGCCGCGACGTACGCGTCGACCGACTTCTGGTCGAGGAACAGCGAGCTGAAGTTGACCATGACGACGCCGCCGGACTTCGCGATCGCGCGGATCTGGTCGTCGGTCACGTTGCGCGGCATGTTCGCGAGCGCCCGGCACGACGAGTGCGACGCGAAGACCGGCGCTTTCGAGACCGCGATCGCGTCGGCCATCGTCTTGTCGCTGACGTGCGAGACGTCGACGAGGATCCCGAGCCGGTTCATCTCGAGGACGACCTCGCGGCCGTGCGCGGTCAGGCCGCCGTGCACCAGGGTCTTCGCCGGGTCGTAGGGGTCGGCTCCGAAAAAGGAGCCCGCCGAGTCGGCCCAGCCGTTGGAGTTGGTGTGCGTCAGCGTCATGTAGCGGACGCCGAGGCGCTGATACGCCGAGAGCGCCCCGAGCGAGTCCTCGATCGCGTGGCCGCCTTCGATCCCGATCAGCACCGCGATCCGGCCGTCCGTCTTGGCCTGCCGGATGCCGGCGGCCGAGTCGGCGAAGACGAGGTCCTTCGGATGCGCGTCGACGAGCCGGTGGATCAGGTCGATGAACTCGAGCGCCTTTTTCGCCGAGCCGCCCGACTTCGCGAAGCCGGCGTCGACGTAGGCCGCGAGGAAGGGCGCCGTCAGGCCGCCCTCGCGCCAGCGCGGGATGTCCACGTGCACCGTCGCGCCGCGGACGGCCAGGTCCTCCCACTTTTTCTGGAGCGCCTCCGGGACGTCCTCGTGCGTGTCCACGATGATCGCGCTCCGGTGGAGGCGCATCGCCCGCTCGTGCAGGTCCTCGGCGAAGGCGGGGCGCGCGGCCGCCGCCGCGGCGAGGAGCCAGGCCGCTTTTTTCATGCTCGAGAGGCTATCCCAGCCTCACGCGCGCGCCGGGCAAGGATTCCGCTACCGCGCCGCGCAGGGAGCGCCGGCCGCGACCCAGGTCTTGAAGGCCGCGACGAAGTCGGCGTGCGCGATCGGCACCGGCGCCCGGCCGGCCCCCGGGCTCCAGCCCCAGAGGACGAGCTTGTCCTGGCTGACGTGCGTCTCGAGCGCCGCGAACGAGCGGCCGCCGTTTTTCTTCGGGTCCTTCAGCGTCCGGCACAGATCGCCCGACGAGAGGCCGAGGAAGACCATCTTCTGCTCGGGCGGCGGCAGGTGCCAGTTTGGAGCGCCCGGCGGCGCGTGCGGTCCGTACGTGTCGGGCGCGTTCGACGCGCCGTGGCAGGTCGTGCAGGCCAGGCCCGGGGCGCCTTTGCCGTGCTCGCCCCGCTGCACGTTCATCGCGTGCGGCAGGCCTGCGTCGAACTGGAGGGGCGCGTCGCCGGGGATGTGGCAGTTCTGGCAGCGCGGGTTCTGGAGCACGGCGCGCACGGTCTCGAACGCCGCGAGCCCGTCCTTTTCGGAGACGCCGGGCGGCGGCGCGGACGCGGGTCGCGACGCCCCGGCGACGGCCGCGCCGAAGAGACCGAGGACCAGGATCGGGCGCTTCACGCGAGCCTCAGCGGCAGCTGGCGCAGGCGCTTCCCGGTCGCCGCGAAGACCGCGTTGGCGACGGCGGGCGCGATCGGCGGCGTGCCGGGCTCGCCGATGCCGCCCGACTTCTCGGCGCTGTCGACGATGTGGACCTCGACTTTCGGCATCTCGTTCATCCGCAGCACCGGGTAGTCGTCGAAGTTGCCCTGGACGACCCGTCCGTCCTTCAGCGTGATCTCGCCGTAGAGCGCGGCCGACAGGCCGTACACGATCGCCGACTCCATCTGCGCGCGGATGCCGGCCGGGTTGACGGCGATGCCGCAGTCGACGGCGCAGACGACGCGGTGGACGCGGATCCTGCCCTTCTCGACCGAGACGTCCGCGGCCTGCGCGACGTAGCTCTCGAAGGAGTGGTGCACCGCGTACCCGCGGTGCTGGCCCGCCGGCGGGGGCGGTCCCGCTTTCGCGACCGCGAGGTCGAGCACGCCGCGATGCCTCGGCGCGGCGGCGAGGAGCCGGCGCCGGTACGCGACCGGGTCCTGCCCCGCCGCGGCCGCGAGCGCGTCCACCATCGTCTCCATGACGAACGCCGTGTGCGTGTGGCCGACCGAGCGCCACCAGAGCACCGGCACGGCCGACTTCGGCGTGTGCAGGCCGACGAAGTGATGCGGCGTCCCCTCCACGTACGGCGAGTCCACGACCCCCTCGACGGAAGTCTCGTCGATCCCTTCCTTGATCATCATCGCGAAGGGCGACCCTTCGAGGATCGACTGGCCGACGATCTGCTGATCCCAGGCGACGGGAACGCCGTCTGGCCCCAGGCCGACCCGAACGCGGTGCGCCCACATCGGGCGGTAGTACCCGCCGCGCAGGTCGTCCTCGCGCGTCCAGATCACTTTGACGGGGACGCCGGCGGCCTTCGCCACGTGGACCGCCTCGGCGACGAAGTCGTTGCTGGGGTTGGCCCGCCGGCCGAAGCCGCCGCCGAGGAACGTCGTGTGGAGCGAGACCTGCTCGGGCTTGAGGCCCGCGATCTTCGCCGCCGCCATCTGGTCGCCGGTCTGGAACTGCGTGCCGGTCCAGACCTCGCACGCGCCGGGCGAGAGGCGCACCGCGCAGTTGAGCGGCTCCATCGTCGCGTGGGCGAGGAACGGAAACTCGTAGTCCGCCTCGACGGTCTTCGCGGCGCCGGCGAGCGCCGTGGCGACGGCTCCGGCCGCCTTCGCCTTCGCCCCGGCCGTCGCCGCGAGCCCGGCGTACTGCTTCTTCATCCCCGGCGTGTCGAGGGCGGCGCCGGCGCCGAGGTCCCAGTCGACCTCGAGCGCCTCGCGCCCGAGCTTCGCGGCCCAGAAGTGGTCCGCGACCACCGCGACGCCGGACGGCACCTCGACGACCGCCCGGACGCCCGGGACCGCCTTCGCCTTCTCGGCGCGGAACGCGCGCACCTTGCCGCCGAAGACCGGAGGACGCGCGACCACCGCGGTCTTCATGCCGGGCTCGTGGACGTCGATCCCGAATTGCGCGGCGCCGGTGACCTTCTGCGGCGAATCGAGACGCTTCGTCGGCCTGCCGAGGATCTTCCAGTCTTTGCGGTCCTTGAGCGTCACCGAAGTCGGCGGCGTCTCTGCCTGTGCCGCCTTCGCGAGCGACCCGAACGAGGCGCGGCGGCTCCCGGAGACGACGACGCCGTTCTCGGCGCGGCACGTCGACGGATCCACCTTCCACTGCGCCGCGGCCGCCGCGATCAGCATCGCCCGCGCCATCGCGCCGACCTGACGGTAGCGGTCGTACTCCGAGTAGGTCGAGCTCGAGCCGCCCGTCATCTGCGCGCCGAAGCCCGTGTGCGCGTAGACCGGTGCCGCGGGCGCCGTCTCGACGCGGATCTTCGACCAGTCGGCGTCGAGCTCCTCGGCGATCAGCATCGGCAGCGTCGTCCAGACGCCCTGCCCCATCTCCGAGTGCGCGAGGATCACCGTGACGGTGTCGTCCTCGCCGATGCGCAGGAACGCGTTGGGGGGCGGCAGCGGCTTCGGCGCCGTCGGGCGCGTGGGACCGGCCTCCTGCAGACCGAGCAGACGCGCTTTCGGAGTCACGACGAACCCGATGACGAGACCGGTCGACGTCGTCAGGAACCGGCGCCGCGAGTACCCTCCCCGCCCGCTCACGCCCGGCCCCCGGCGAGGACCGGCAAGGTGGAAGCCAGGTGCACGGCTTCGCGGATCCGCTGGTACGTGCCGCAGCGGCACAGGCTCGCCGAGAGCGCCGCGTCGATGTCGGCGTCGGTCGGTTTCGGAACGACTTTCAGCAGCGCCGCGGCCGCCATGATCTGCCCCGGCTGGCAATAACCGCACTGCACGACGTCGGCTTCGATCCACGCGCGCTGCACGGGATGGAGGCCGCCGCCGCTCGCGGCTGCGAGCCCCTCGATCGTGGTGACCGCGCGGCCCTTCACCTCCGCGACCGGCAGGACGCACGAGCGGTGCGCCTCGCCGTCGAGGTGGACCGTGCACGCGCCGCACTGGGCGATGCCGCAGCCGTACTTCGTGCCGGTCAGGCCGAGCAGGTCGCGCAGGACCCAGAGCAGCGGCATGTCCGCGGGCGCTTGGACCTCCAGAACCTTTCCGTTGACGTTCAATTTCACGGTTTCGTCCTCTCGAGCCAATTAGAGATGTCCGGCAGGCTCCGATTCAAGCGCCGTCCGGAATTTTCTCCTCGGGCGGCGCGGACACTTCCGCGAGGCGGCCGGCCTCGAGGGCGTCCCGGATCGTCCGCATCCACGCGAGGTAGAAGTAAACGTTGTGCAGCGACAGCAGCATCGGGGCCGAAAAATCCTTGAGCACGAAGAGATTGCGCAGGTAGGCGCGGCTGTGCCGGCCGCAGACCGGACAGCCGCACGTCGGGTCGAGGGGCGAGAGATCCTCCTTGAACCGCTCGTGCTTGATCGCGATCTCGCCGCGCGCGGTGTAGGCGTGCCCCATCCGGCCGTTGCGCGTCGGCAGCACGCAGTCGAAGAGGTCGACCCCCGCGCGCACGGCCGCGAGGAGATCGGCCGGCGTGCCGACGCCCATCAGGTAGCGCGGGCGGCTTTCCGGCAGGAGACCCGCGGACAGCTCGGTCACCTCGCGGATCGCGGCCTTCGACTCGCCGACGGCCACGCCTCCGATCGCGTATCCCGGGAAGTCGAGCGCCAGGAGCGGGCCCGCCGACTTCCGGCGCAGGTCCGCGTGCGTGCCGCCCTGGAGGATCCCGAAGAGAAGTCCCGGGCCCGGATATGCCTTCTTCGAGCGCTCGGCCCACGCGAGCGTGAGCCGGCACGCGTCCTCGACCTCGGCGCGCTCGGCGGGAAACGGCGGACAGACGTCGAGCGCCATCGCGACGTCGACGCCGAACCCGGACTGCAGCTCCATCGCGAGCTCGGGAGTCAGGAAGTGCTTCGTGCCGTCCTCCGGCGCGCGAAACTCGACGCCCTCCTCGGTGATGCGCCGGCGTCCGGCGAGGCTCATCACCTGGAAGCCGCCGGAGTCGGTCAGAATCGCGCGCCGCCAGCCAACGAAGGCGTGCAGGCCGCCGGCGCGGCGGATCAGGGCGAGCCCCGGCCGCGCCATCAGGTGGTACGTGTTGGCGAGCACGACGCGGCAGTCCCAGGCTTCGAGCCGGTCGAACGCGACGCCCTTGACCGCGCCGCGCGTGCCGACCGGCATGAAGCACGGCGTCTCGACGGCGGCGTGGTTCGTCGGGAGGCGCCCGCGCCGGGCGGCCGAAGCGGGATCTCGCGCCAGGACCTCGAACACGCCGGCTCGACTCGACGGCCCTAGAAGTGCACTTTGACCGACGCGGCCGCGCCGAGCATCTCGCGGTCCGGGTTCTTGTAGTTGAACCCGCCGGTCGGGCCCCAGACCGCGGAGACGTCGACGGAGACCACGGGGATCCCGAAACCGAGGCCGGCCGTGTAGACCCACGTCGGGTTCGCCGCGGCGAAGTCGCGCGTGGCGCCGACGCGAAAGGCAAAGAGCGGGATCTTGCCCTCGGCGCCGATCGAGACCTGCTGGCTCTGGACGCCGGGCGCCAGGGTGTCGCTCTTGATGAAGTCGCCGTCGGCCGCGATCGTCAGAAACGGCAGCGGGTCGACCGACACGCCACCGCGCACCTGACGCGGCAGCGGAACGGTGCCCGGGCTGCCGGGCACGTCGGCCACGTCGAAGTGAGGCTGGTTGAGCGACGTGCCGACGACGCCGAACTTGACGATGCCGAGGTTCAGCCGCGCGCCGAGGTCGAAGGCGAACTCGTTGGTCGTCCGGGCGTTCTCCTGGAAGGCGTCGTGGATGAGCTCCGAGAGGTCCTTGCCCTGGCACGAGAGATCGCCGGCGATGCCGCAGGCGGCGAAGTACGTCACGCCCGACACGTAGCGCGCCGCGCCCCCGACCTCGAGCATGCCGCCGAAGAAGGCGTGGCCGTATGCCAGGCGGACCTCGCGCGCCGAGAGGCCCACGAGGTAGAGGCCCGTCGTGTTGTCGGCGAGGCCGTCGTCCGGCCCGCCGCCCGGCACGACGTGCCGGAGATCGACGACCGGGTAGACCCCCGCGTACGGGACGTCGCCGATCGAGAGGGCGAAGCCCTGGTACGAGGCCGCGAGACCGACGGTGCCCGACGAGACGACGGCGGTGCCCGGACGCGCCAGGTTCGCGATCCCGGCCAGCGCCACCGGCACGAGGTCGGGACGGTCGCCCGCGACGATCGCGTCCCAGGGCAGGTCGGTCAGGCCCGTGATCGTTCCGACGAGGTTGTTGCGGTTCTGCGCCGTGGCGCCCGCGAGGAGCTGAAAGTTCCACCCCGTCAGGCTCGCGAGCGCCGCCGGATTCACCCAGGCGGCCGAGTTGTCGGCGACGGCCGCCACCGCGGCGCCGCCCATGCCGGTCTCGCGGGCGCCGGCCCATGGAAACTGGGCCGAGACGGGCCGGGCCGAGGCGAGGAGAAGGACTCCGGCAGCGACGAGAAGGGAACCAGGACGACGCGACATCCGAAGTCCGATCTTAGCATCCGCGATCGGTTGACCCTTCTGGAGTCGCGTGCTAGGTTTGGCCGCCTTTCGAGGGGGAGATGCCGGATCTCGGAAAAAAGTACGACTGCTTCAATTGTCACACGAAGTTCTACAACCTCGGCAAGCCCGAGGCGATCTGTCCCAAGTGCGGCGCGAACCAGAAGAACGCGAAGTCCGACGACGCGCCGCCGCCGGCGCCGCGGCCGCCGCGCCGCTCGGCCCTTCTCGAGACCATCCCGGACGAGAACCCGCCGGAGTTCGGTGAAGAGGGAACGCCCGCGGAGCCCGAGGAGGCCGACCTCGACGACGACGAGCTCGAAGAAGGCGAAGAGCCGGGCGAGAAGGAAGAAGAGGAAGAGGAGTACTAGCGCCGCGCCCAAGGGCGCGGTGGCGTACCTCGGTCTCGGCTCCAACCGCGGCGGACCGCGCTCCCGCATCGAGCGCGCGCTTCG
The DNA here is from genome assembly GCA_035506175.1 of Thermoanaerobaculia bacterium. Lineage (GTDB taxonomy): Bacteria > Acidobacteriota > Thermoanaerobaculia > UBA5066 > Gp7-AA6 > DAHUXD01. The sequence continues at coordinate 53,808 of DATJPZ010000105.1, forward strand.
CGAGCTGTCCCGCGCGCTCCCCGTTCTCGCCGTTTCGTCCTTCTACCGGACCGAGCCCGTCGGCTTTTCCGAACAGCCCGACTTCTGGAACGCCGTCGCCGCCGTGCGCTGGACCGGCTCGCCCGTGGGGCTGCTGCGCCTGGCGCAGGCCGTCGAGAGAGCGGTCGGCCGGACGCCGAGCTTCCGCAACGGGCCGCGCGAGATCGACGTGGACGTGCTCGACTTCGGCGGGCTCGTCCGGAAGATGCGGGATCCGATCCTGCCCCACCCCCGCCTGGCGACGCGCCGGTTCGTGCTGGCGCCGCTCTCCGAGATCGCCCCGCGCTGGCGACACCCGGTCTCGGGGAAGTCGGCCGCCGCGCTGCTGCGGCGTCTGCCGGAGCACCCGGCGGCGGCCCGGCTTACTTCCAGTCCGCGAGGTTTTTCCGGGCGAGCTCCTGCATCGTCAGCTCCTCGACGAGGCGCTGCGGCGACGGCGCGTCGGCGACGACCCCTTCCTCGAGCGCCACGGCCTCGGCCTGCTCCTTCGCGTCGCCGCGATGAAGGGCCTCGGCGAGGAAGTGGCGGTTCGCGAAATTCCGCGCGTTGACGCCGAGCGCGAGGCGCAGGTATTTCAGCGCGTCGTCGCGGGACACCCAGCCCGTGACGAACGGAATCCAGGGCGCCTGGTCGTTCAGGCGCCCGTAGATCCGGTAGCCGCCGCCTTCCTCGAACACGGGGTCGAGGCCGATGACGGTCAGCCCGTACGAGCGGATCTTGTCGGCCACGCCCTTGCGCGCGGCCTCGACCTTGCCGACCGTGAGCGCCCACTGGCCGAGGCACGCCGACGCCCAGTAGAAGGTCGGCGCCGCGTCCGAGCGGTCCTTCAGCGCCCCGGCCAGCGTCTCGGGACCGAACTCGATGAACCCCTTGATCCCCTTCTCCTCGAGGCTCGACCCGAGGATCGCGATGGCGTCGTCGCCGATGCGGCGGGCCTTCTCGAAGACGGCCTTCTTCGAGTCCTCGTCGAGGCCCGTGTACGCTCCCTTGAAGTAGAGCGCGCGCATCAGCTTCCAGCGCGCCTCGACGAAGTGCGGATCCGCCGTGGCCTTGTCGTAGTCGGCGATGGCCTCGTTGATCGGCCCGGCGCTCGCCTTGATTCCGACGCGTCCTTCCTGCCGCCGCAGGTACCACCGGTCGCCCTCGGCCACGAGCGGGTTGACCTTGTAGCCCTGCGGCTGGTCGGTGAACGAAGGCGGGTTCTGCTGGGCGAGCGCCGTCGCACTCACGAAGGCGAGCAGGGCGGAGGCGCCGGCAATCTTCATGGCGAAAGTGTACACGCAGCGCCGCCGCGCTAGACTCGCACCGGAGGCGCCGCCATGACCGACGACAAGACCGTGGCCGTCAAGATGACGATCGACGAAGCCACCGCGCAGGGCCACTACGCCAACTTCGCGAACATCCTGCACAACCCGACCGAGTTCGTCTTCGACTTCGGCCGGACCGTCCCGGGACGTCCGGACGTCACCGTCGTCAGCCGCATCCTCACGACGCCGTTTCACGCGCGCCAGTTCCTCCGCGCGCTCCAGCAGAACGTGGAGCTCTACGAGCGGCAGTACGGACCCATTCGCTCGGACTTCCAGACGCCGCTGCTCGAGACCACCGACACGCCGACGAATTGAAGAGGACGTCAGCCGGGAACCGAAAACCTGAAACCGAAGACGGTGAACCGTGCCTCGAATCCATCGGTTCAGGGTTCACGGTTCACGACCTCGCGATCACTCCCCCGCCGACGACGACGTCCCCGTCGTAGAAGACGCACGACTGGCCCGGCGTGACGGCGCGCACGGGCGCGTCGAAAACCACGCGCGCCGCGCCGTTCTCGCCGGGCTCGACGGTGGCCGGAACCTCGGGCGCACGGTGGCGGACACGGGCGCCGACACGCCGCGGCCGGCTGCCTTCGCCGTCGTGGAACCTGACGCTCCGGAGCGACGCCTCGGTGCTCTCGAGATCGCGCCCCGGCCCGACGACGACGCGGTTCGACGGCGCGTCGACGTTCAGCACGTAGAGACGCTCCGAGGCCGCGACGCCGAGCCCCCGCCGCTGCCCGATCGTGAATCGGAAGTGTCCCCCGTGCGTTCCCAGGCGCGCGCCGCGCGAGTCCTCGATCGCGCCCTCGGACGGCGGCGTGCCGAGGCCGAGTCGGCCGGCTTGCGCCGCGACGAACTCGCCCGTGCGCGTCCCGGCCGGCACGAAGCAGATCTCCTGGCTCTCTTCCTTGTCCGCGGTGGGCAGGCCCGCGCGTCGCGCGTGGGCGCGCACCTCCGCCTTGGTCAGGCCGCCGACCGGAAAGCAGGCCGCGGCGAGCTGCTCGCGCGTCAGGTCGTAGAGAAAGTACGACTGATCCTTGTCGGCGTCCTTCCCCTTCAAGAGGGCCGGGCCGGCCTCGGGGCCGCGCGGCTGGACGCGCACGTAGTGGCCCGTCGCCACGGCCTCGCACCCGAGGCCGCGCGCGCGGTCCCAGAGGGTCGCGAACTTGACCTTCGTGTTGCAATCGGTGCACGGGATCGGCGTGTCGCCGCCCAGGTACGCCGCGACGAAGGGCCGGACGACGTCCCGGCGGAACTCCTCCTCGAGGTTGAGGACGTAGTGCCGGATCCCGAGCGCCCACGCCACGCGCCGCGCGTCGGAGAGGTCGTCGAGCGTGCAGCAGCGACCCGTCCGGCCGGCCTCGCCCGCGTGGTCCCACAGCTGCATCGACAGGCCGACGACCTCGTGGCCGGCTTCCTTCAGAAGGAGGGCGGCGACCGAGGAATCGACCCCGCCCGACATGGCGACGGCGATGCGCATGGGGCGCTAGCCTAAACCAGGCTCAGCCGGCGGCCGTCACGATCAGCATCAGCGTCGAGCCGCCGATCGAGAATTCGCCCTGGTTCTCGAGCGTCGCTTCCTCGATAGGCGCGTCGCCCACGAGCGTCCCGTTGGCCGAGCCGAGGTCGACCAGCGTCACGCGGTCGCCGGCGACCTCGATCGCGGCGTGCTGGCGCGACACCTCGGGGTCCTCGAGGACCACGTCCACGTCCTCCCGGCCGAGAACCACGCGCGGCTTCTCGATCACGAACATCCGCCCGGCGTCGGGACCGGCGATCACGGCGAGCGACAGCTTCACGTTCGGCGGCAGGGCGAGCGTCGCCGGCGGACGCTCCGCGCGCGGCGCGGGCCGGGCCGGCCGGGTTCCGGAGCGGCGGACCATCGTCTCGTCCGGGGGCTGGCGCTGAAGGGTCGGCTGGACCTCGAAAGCACGCGTGTTGACGACTTCGAAGATCGCGCGGCACCTGGAGCAGCGCAACCGCTTCGACGGCTTTCCCTCGAAGCGCGCCTCGTCGTAGTGGTACCGCGCGTGGCACCGCTCGCAGGCGACGATCACGACGGCACGCGTTCCCGGGAAACGCCGGCCGCGGCCCGCGCGTCGGCGACGACCCCGGGCATCAGGGCGAGGACGCGGTCGATTTCGACGTCGGTCGTCTCCCGCGACAGCGAGAAGCGCACCACCGACCGGGCCTCCGCGGGCGAGAGCCCCAGGGCGAGGAGCGCGGGCGACGGCGCCAGCGTCCCGCTCGAACAGGCGCTGCCGGCCGAAACCGCGACGCCCTCGAGGTCGAGCCGCACGAGCAGCGTCTCCGCCGAGGCGCCCGGAAAGACGACGGCGGCGGTGTTGGGCAGCCGCTCGACGGTCCCGCCGACGACGCGGGACCCGGAAACGGTCTCGAGAAGGCCGCGCTCCAGCCGGCCGCGCCGCCGGCCGATGGCGGGCGCGTCCGCGAGCCGCCGCTCCGCCGCCAGCCGCGCCGCCGCGCCGAAGCCGACGATCGCGAGCGTGTTCTCGGTTCCCGCGCGCAGTCGCTTCTCCTGGCCGCCGCCCGGCGTGTGCGCCTCGAGCGGCACGCCGCGGCGGACGAAGAGAGCGCCGGCTCCCTTCGGCCCGTGCAGCTTGTGCGCCGAGACCGAGAGCAGGTCGGCGCCGATCGCGCGGGCGTCGACCGGCAGCCGCCCGGCCGCCTGGATCGCGTCGGTGTGGAAGAGCGCGCCTCGAGCGCGCGCGCCGGAGGCGATCGCGGCGACCGGAAAGACGGCGCCGTACTCGTTGTTGGCCGTCATGACCGAGACGAGGAGCGTGCCCGGGACGACGGCGTTCAGAACGCGCCCGGCGTCGAGAGCGCCGGAGGGCTCCGGCGGGACGACCACCACCTCGCACCCGGCCGCCGCCAGGCGCGCCGCCGCCTCCCGGACCGACGGGTGCTCCACCCCGGAAAGGACGATCCGGCCGCGCCGTCCGGCGACGGCGCCGAAGAGAGCGAGCGCGTTCGCCTCGGTCCCGCCGGAAGTGAAGAACGTCTCGCCGGGCGAGCCGCCGACGAGCCGCGCGACCTCGTCCCGCGCCTCTTCGACGGCGCGCCGCGCCCGCTGCCCTTCCGCGTGCAGCGACGACGGGTTGCCGAAAACGTCGGCAGCCGCGGTCATGGCCTCTCGCACCGCGGGGTCGAGGCGCGTGGAGGCGTTGTTGTCGAGGTAGATCATGCGTTCAGAATCCCGGACGTCTCTTCAAATTATCGCTCCGGCCTTCCTCCAGCCTGAAAACTATCTTCGCGGAATAGCCGTACCGTTAACGGGAGTTAAGATTCTCACTCCGATGAAGGCGCAGATCGGCAAGCGTCTCGTCTTCGCGGCCATGTTCTCCCTTTCGGGAATCGTTGCCGCGCGCCTTGCCGCGGCCGAGACTCCCGATCCGACGCCCACCCCCGCGGCGACGGCTCCGGCGGCCGCGCCGGGAGCCCCGCATCACCTCACGCAGCTGACGAAGAAGGAAGCCGCCGAGCGGCTGAAGGCCCTTCCGGAAGAGGACCGGAAGTGGCTCGAGGACTACGTCGCGCCGATCATCCTGCCCGAGGAGAAAAACCTCTTCCTGCAGCTGACCGAGCCCCACCAGCGCGAGATCTTCAAGCAGGACTTCTGGGCGCGCCGCGAGCAGCCGGGCCTGGCCGAGCCGCTCGGCCCGGGCTACCGCGGCCGCTATGAAGCGCTGCGCGAAGCCGCCGCCACGGAGTACGGCGGCCTCGACAGCGACATGGGCAAGCTGGTCGTGCGGCGCGGGGAGCCCCTGGGCGTCATGGAGTTCGGGGAGTGCAGCAACGTCTTCGTGGACATGGTGGTCTGGAGCTACCGCAAGCCCAACACGCTCTCGAACGCGATCCGCAGCGAGCAGCTGTACCTCTTCTACCGCTCGAGCTACGGCGCGGGCACGTACCACCTCTGGATGCCGAACATGCCGGACACGACGCTGCTCATCCCGGCGTCCTGCCTGAGCCGGATCGACGAGGCCTGCCGCCAGCCGGGCACGCCGGGGACGCCCGGCCTCGACACGTTCTGTCCGAAAAACACGGTACCGCAGACGTGCGGCCAGGCCTGCGAGATCGTCCGCATCATCCAGACCATTCGCGGGCAGGGCGAAGGCGCGGCGCTCGAGGCGATGGCGCAACCGCCGAAGGTCGACGTCGAAGGCCTCGAGAAGCTCGCCGAGCGCTTCCCGACCGTCGGCGACGCCCAGGCGAAACCGCTGACGGTGCAGGGCCCGTCCGGCGACGCGGTCGTGCCGTCCTCCCCGTCGGCGACCGTCACGGACAAGACCGCCGCGCCGTCGACCACGGCGCCCTCGGCCACGGCACCGTCCGGTCCGGCGCCGGCGCACCGCAAGCTCTCCAAGAAGGAGATGAACCAGCTCATCGAGGCGCTGCCGCCGCAGTACAAGGACTTCCTGACGATCGTCGACCTGATCATCACGCCCGAGGAGAAGGAAGTCTTCCTCGAGATCCACGAAAACTACCAGCGCGACAAGTTCATCGACGCCTTCTGGAAGCGCCGGACGATCGACTCCGCGGGCATCCGCACCGACTACCGCGCCGTGTACACGCGGCGGGTGCAGCAGGCGATCGAACAGTTCGGCGACATCCACAACGACCGCGCGAAGATCTTCGTGATCGTCGGCCCCCCGGACGCGGTGATTCCGATCGACTGCCAGGACGTCTACGTCCCGCTCCAGATCTGGTACTACGAGCGCATCGAGCAGCTGAAGTCCAAGGCGTACCTCATCTTCTACGAGCCCTATGGCATGCCACCCTTCAAGCTGTGGCTCCCGATCGACGGCCGCGGCGTGCTCCTCGTGGGCGTCGGCACGCAGGTCACCGCGGCTCGGCCCGTGGACATCCAGCGCTGCTTCGACTGGCGCAGCGTCGAGCAGGCGATTCAGTACACGACCGCCCTCCTCGGCGGCGGGGCGTTCAGCCTCATGGAGAGCTCGAAGCTCTTCGCGCCCCCGCCGGTCGAGACCGAGGGCGTCGACACGATCCTCTCGATGACGACCGACCTTCACCAGGGGGCCTCGGACCTCGCCGTCGCCAAGCTCGTGCGCTTTCCCGAGATGCGGGCCAACAAGATGGGGGTCGACCTGTCGCTCCTCGTGCCGAAGGCGGAGCTGAAGCCACGGGCCCTCGGCGAGGAGGGCTTCTACAACGTGGACGTCATCGGCGAGGTCGTCAAGGACGACCGCCTGATCGACAACTTCAAGTACCGCTTCGACATCCCGGTCGAGGAGATCGGCGGCGAGAAGATCCCGCTGACGGTGCGGCGCTACATCTATCCGGGAACGTACAAGCTCGTCCTGAAGGTCTCCGACGGCAACCAGAACGCCGAGGGCCGCCTCTCGGAGCCGCTCGTGGTCCCCGACCAGCCCGACGCGCCGCCGCCCGAACTCGCCTCCGCCCGCGCCGCGGGAAAGGCCGCCGTCGGCAAGATGAAAGACGAGGGCCTGCTCCCGTCGGCCGTCTCCATCCAGCCGGTCGCCAAGGAGATCGTGACGGGCCTCCAGCGCTTCGAGACGCGCGTGGCCGAGGGCGTCAGGGCCGTGGACTTCTACCTGAACGGCGCCAAGGTCATGACGCGGACCAAGGCGCCGTTCGACGCCGACCTGAACCTCGGGCCGCTGCCGCGCAAGCAGACGATCCGCGTCGTCGCGTACGGCGCGACGGGCCGCACCGTCGGCGAAGACGAGTACACCGTCAACGAGGGGCGCGAGGTCTTCAAGGTCCGCATCCTGACGCCCGAGAAGGGCTCGAAGGTGTCCGGGCCCGTCAAGGTCGTCGCGGCCGTCGCCGTGCCCGAGGGCAAGAACCTCCAGAAGATGGAGTTCTTCTCGAACGAAGCGCGGGTGGCCACGCTCTACCAGGCGCCCTACGAACAGACGGTCAACATCAAGGACTCGAAGTCGCTCGGCTACGTCCGCGTCGTCGGGACGCTCGAAGACGGCACGGTCGCCGAGGACCTGCGCTACGTCAACGCGCCGCAGTTCGTTTCCGAGGTCACGGTCGACGCCGTCGAGCTGTACACGACCGTCACCGAGAAGGGGCGGCCGGTCAACTACCTCCAGGCCTCCAACTTCAAGGTCTTCGAGGACAACGTCGCGCAGAAGATCGAGGGCTTCGAGTACGTCAAGAACCTGCCGCTGTCGGTCGGGATCATGATCGACACGTCCGCGTCGATGCTCGAATCGCTGCCGGACGCCCAGCAGGCAGCCCTGAAGTTCATCGATTTCTCGGTGGGCGAGAAGGACCGGGCCTTCGTCGTCTCCTTCGACAACGAGCCCTACCTGCTCTCCAAGCTGACGGGCCGGCGGGACAAGCTCATCCGCTCGCTCTCGGGGCTGCGCGCCGAGGGCTCCACGGCGCTCTACGACGCGATCATCTACGGCCTGTACCAGTTCACCGGCGTGAAGGGGAAGAAGGCGCTCGTGATCCTGACCGACGGCAAGGACACGGCCTCGAAGTTCGACTACGACACGCTCGTCGAGTACGTGAAGAAGTCGGGCATCGCGATCTACGGCATCGGCCTGAAGATTTCGGGCGCCGACCTCGAGGTCAAATACAAGCTGAACAAGCTCGCGCAGGTCACGGGCGGCCAGACCTTCTACATCGATTCGCCCAAGAACATCGAGGGCATCTACCGCCAGATCAACGAGGACCTGCGCAGCCAGTACCTGCTGACGTACTACTCGACCAACACCGAGAGCAAGGAGCGCTGGCGCAAGGTCGAGGTCAAAGTCGAGCCGACGAATCTCTCGGCGCGGACGATCAGCGGGTATTACCCGTAACCGTCGCCTCCGCGGCGTTCGGGATCTGCGCCCTTTCGGGCCGCACCGGCGTCCGGCTTTGCCGGATTCCGAGCGGGCCGCTTCGCGGCCCGACGGAGACGGAGGGACGGTGGCCACACCTTGCTCTCCTGTTCGGGAACCCGGTACGTCTCCTCACACTTGAGCTAGATTCGACCTCGTGCCAGCACATCCGCAGTTGATCCTCGCGTCGGCGTCGCCGCGGCGGGCGGAGATCCTGACGTCCCTCGGCATTCCGTTCGTGGTGTCGCCGACGGACATTCCGGAAGATCTCCTTCCGGGCGAGACCGCCGAAGCGGCGGCGCCGCGGCTCGCGGCCGAAAAGGCGGCGCGGGCGGCCGAGCGCTCCCCCGATTCCTGGGTCCTCGCGGCGGACACGCTCGTCTTCCTCGACGGAGGGACGCTCGGCAAGCCGCGCGACGACGCCGAGGCGGCGGCCATGCTGCGCCAGCTCGCGGGCCGCGAGCACGGGGTCGTCACCGCCGTGCACCTGCGCCGGGGCGCCGACCGCGGCCGGGGCGTCGCCGAGATCGCCCGCGTGCGGTTCTCCCCGATGACCGAAGCCGAGATCGCGTGGTACGTCGCGACCGGCGAGCCGCACGACAAGGCCGGCGCCTACGGCGTGCAGGGGCTCGGCGCCCGATTCATCGCCGAGATCCGGGGCTCCTTCACCAACGTCATGGGCCTGCCGGCCCGCGCCGTCTACGAGCTCCTCAGAAGCGCACCGGACCCCGCTCTCGGGCTTCTCGCTCTTTCTTCCGGTTGAGCTTCATCTCGTACATCCGCGAGTCGGCTTCCGCCAGCGTCCGGGGGAACTCGGCCTTCGGGCGGTGCGTCGCCCAGCCCACCGACAGCGTCGGCTGGACCTGCTCGGCCCCCGGAATGTGCGGAAGCTTGCGTCCGAGCTCTTCGGCCTTCTGGGCCGCCGACGCCTCGTCGGCCTGCGTCAGGAGCACCAGGAACTCGTCGCCGCCCCACCGGAAGACGAGGTCCGACTCTCGGACGCACGCCGTGAGGTAGTTCGCCACGAACTGCAGCACCTCGTCACCGATCTGGTGGCCGCGGACGTCGTTGATCTCCTTGAAGCGGTCGACGTCCACGAGCAGGACCGAGATCGCGCCGCCGTGCCGGCGCGACCGCGCGAGCTCCCGCCGGATCACGTCGTTGAAGTAGTGACGGTTGTAGAGACCGGTCAGCCGGTCGCGGATGCCCATCTCCCGTGCCTGCGAGTCGGACTCGACCAGGCGCTCCATCTCGCGCTTGAGCTCCGCCTGGCTCGCCTCGAAGAGCAGCAGGATGATGCCGACCGCGACCGTCATCTCGAGGAACATCTCGAAGAAGTGGGCGAACGCGTAGAGGTCGCCGAGCGCCTGCGCGTGGCCGTATCGAAACTCGCCCCACGCCATGAAGCAGCGCTCGACCGCCCAGAGGAAAAAGGACGCCGAGAGCAGGACGCGCCCGGCCGCCGAGCCCGGCGATCGGGCGAACGCCACCGCCGTGACGAGGTAGGCCGCGGCCCGGATCAACGCCACGGAGGCCGGGGGCGCGAAGGGCATCGCCAGGAGCCACGCGAGGACGAGGATCGGCACCGCCCAGAGCATGTCCACGGGCCGCGATGTGGCGCGTTCGTCGCGAAAACGTCGGACGCCCCGCAGCAGAAAGAAGACGTGGGCGAGCATCGCCACGTTCAGCGCGAACGCCGGGATGACCCGGCCCTCCGAGCCGCCTGCCCGGGTCGCCCAGAGCAGGGCCAGGCCCGCCAGGAAGAATCCCCACGACGCGATCCAGTCGAGAAACGCCGGCCGGCGGAACTTCCGATACAGCAGGAGCAGGACGATGAAGAGAAGGATCGTCCCCGCGGCCTGGACCAGCAGAGCGAAGGGCTGAGTGTCCATGAAGAGCTTTCCCGACAGTTTACGCGACCTCGGGCCCGGCCGGGGCCGTCCGAGGCGAGAAGACCCTAGAATCCGGAGCGCCGTGGAAGCGATTGCCTGCGTGGCGGACACCGTCCGTTCGGCCAGGGCGTCGGCGCGGGAGCTCGCCTCCCGCCTCGCCGGCGCGCGCATCGCCGCGTTCTCGCTCGAGGGCTATCTGAAGGCGCCGAGCCCGCCGCGCGGCGTCGTTCTCTGCGCCGGCGGGAATCGCGCACCGGCGGCCGCGGCCTTTCTCGAACGCGCGGCGCGGCGGCTGCTGTGGCCGGCGCCGGCGCTCCAGCTCGCCGAGGCGATCGGCGGCCTGCGCGGAGAGGAAATCGAAACTCCGGGTCAGGCGGCGGGGCGCCCTCCCGGCCCGGCGGCCCCCGAGCGGAGGAGAGCCCTCCTTCTCGAGGGCGTGGTGGACGCGGCGCGCGTTCGCGCCCTGTCGAAGACCTCCGCGCCGCGGGCGTGGATCGTCGAATCGCCCGGCCGCGTGCGTCTGTCCCGGTCGGCGCTCGCGCGCCTGGAGCGCGACGGCGTGCGCTGGTCGGCGCTCGTGCCGGTCCGCCTCGTCGCGCTCCACGTGTCGCCGCGACTGGCTCGATCCCCGAAGATCCGGCGCGGCCTCGTGCCGCCGCGCACACCCGTCTGGGTCAGCGGGGCGGGCCGCCGGCGCTGAAAGCCGCTTCGGCGGGCGCCGGCCGAGCCGGACACCCGCCAGAGAGGCAAATGCTTCTTCGAGGCCTTCTAGGCTCGCGCCACGTCGAAACGATCGAGGTTCATCACCTTGGTCCAGGCCGCGACGAAGTCCTGGGCGAACTTCTTGCCCGCGTCCGCGCTGCCGTAGACCTCGGCGATCGCGCGGAGCTGCGAGTTCGACCCGAAAACGAGGTCGATGCGCGTGGCCGTCCACTTGACCTGACCCGTCTTGCGATCGCGTCCTTCGAACGTCTCCCGGGCCTCCGACGTCGGCTTCCACTCGGTCGCCATGTCGAGCAGGTTGACGAAGAAGTCGTTGGTCAGGGCCTCGGGGCGCTTCGTGAAGACGCCGTGCGCCGACTTGCCGACGTTGGCGTTCAGGACCCGCATCCCGCCGACGAGGACCGTCATCTCCGGCGGCGTCAGCGTCAAGAGCTGCGCCTTGTCGACCAGGAGCGCCTCCGAGGGAACCGTGTACTTGTCCTTGAGGTAGTTCCGGAAGCCGTCCGCGATCGGCTCGAGCACGCCGAAGGACTCAACGTCCGTCTGCGCCGCCGACGCGTCCGTGCGTCCCGGGGTGAAGGGAACCGTCACGTCGTGCCCGGCATTCTTCGCCGCCTGCTCGACGGCGGCGCAGCCGCCGAGGACGATCAGGTCGGCCAGCGACACCTTCTTGCCGCCCGTGGCCGCCTTGTTGAACTCCGCCTGGACGCCCTCCAGAGTCTTCAGCACCTTCGCGAGCTCGGCCGGCTGGTTGACCGCCCAGTCCTTCTGGGGCGCGAGGCGAATTCGGGCGCCGTTGGCGCCGCCGCGCTTGTCCGAGCCGCGGAAGGTGGACGCGGCCGCCCAGGCGGTGGAAACCAGCTGCGAGACCGAGAGGCCAGACGCCAGAATCCTGCCCTTGAGCGCGGCGACGTCCTTGGCGTCGATCAGCGCGTGGTCGACGGCGGGGACCGGGTCCTGCCAGATCAGCTCTTCCTTCGGGACCTCGGGGCCCAGGTACCGCGCACGGGGCCCCATGTCGCGGTGCGTCAGCTTGAACCAGGCGCGGGCGAAGGCCTCCGCGAACTGTTCGGGGTGCTCCATGAAGCGCCGGGAGATCTTCTCGTACGCCGGGTCGAACCGCAGCGAGAGGTCGGTGGTCAGCATCGCGGGCGCGATCTTCTTGGACTTGTCGTGCGCGTCGGGCACCGTCCCGGCGCCGGCGCCGCCCTTGGGCTTCCACTGGTGCGCGCCCGCGGGGCTCTTGGTGAGCTCCCACTCGTAGCCGAAGAGGTGCTTGAAGTAGTCGCCGCTCCACTTCGCCGGCGTCGTCGTCCAGGTCACCTCGAGGCCGCTCGTGATCGTGTCGTCGCCCTTGCCCGTGCCGAGGCTGTTCTTCCAGCCGAAGCCCTGGGCCTCGAGCGGCGCCGACTCGGGGTCGGCACCCACGTTCGACTCGGGGCCGGCGCCGTGCGCCTTGCCGAAGGTGTGGCCGCCGGCGATCAGGGCGACGGTCTCCTCGTCGTTCATCGCCATGCGGGCGAAGGTTTCGCGGATGTCCCGGGCCGCCGCGATCGGATCGGGGTTGGCGTTGGGGCCCTGCGGGTTGACGTAGATCAGGCCCATCTGCACCGCGGCGAGCGGGTTCTCGAGGTCCCGTTCACCGGAGTAGCGCTTGTCGTCGAGCCACTTGGTCTCCTTGCCCCAGTACACGTCCTGATCCGGTTCCCAGACGTCCGCTCGGCCGCCGCCGAAGCCGAACGTCTTGAACCCCATCGTCTCGAGCGCGACGTTGCCGGTCAGGATCATCAGGTCCGCCCAGGAAATCTTCCGGCCGTACTTCTGCTTGATCGGCCAGAGCAGGCGGCGAGCCTTGTCCAGGCTGACGTTGTCCGGCCAGCTGTTGAGCGGCGCGAAACGCTGCTGGCCCCGGCCGCCGCCGCCGCGTCCGTCCCCGGTGCGGTAGGTGCCCGCGCTGTGCCAGGCCATCCGGATGAACAGCGGTCCGTAGTGGCCGAAGTCGGCGGGCCACCAGTCCTGCGAGTCGGTCATCAACGCCGCGAGGTCCTTCTTCAAGGCCGCGTAGTCGAGGGTCTTGAACTCGCTGGCGTAGTCGAAATCCTCGCCCATCGGGTTGGACTTCTCGGAATGCTGCTGGAGCAGATCCAGCCGCAGCTCGTGCGGCCACCAGTCGCGATTCGTGGTGCCGCCGCCGGCGGCGTGGTTCACCGGGCACTTGCTCGCTTCAGTCATGGTCGTTGCTCCTCTGATGCCGTGAATGTTCGAACGGGGCCTCGACGGCCCGTTTTCAGGCGTTGATCAGGCACTGGCGGCGGCGCCGCGCCGGCACTTCCGGCACAGCCCGTGAAACTCGAGCGTCCGTCCCGCGATCGTGAAACCCCGGGCTTTCAGGCGCCGCTCGCCCGGCAGCGGCTCGGGCCCCCGGTCGATGTCCATCAGGAGCCCGCAGCGGTCGCAGGAAAAGTGGTCGTGGAGCGCGAGGTCCGCCTCGTAGCGGATCCGTCCCTCGCGCACGAACGAGCGCAGCCTCCCCTCCTCGACCAGGCGCTGCAGATTCCGGTACACCGTGCCGAGCGACACGCGCGGCAACTCGCGCCGGACGGCCTCGTACACCCACTCGGCGGTCGGATGCGTCTTCGTCCCGCACACGGCCTCGAGCACCAGTCGCTTCTGACGTGTCGAACGGCGGGCCGGGAGCGTGGGCGAGGCAGTCGTCATATCAGTAACGATTCGCATTATTGTTAGTGTCTCCGGCGCTGTCAATGGGGCGATCGCATCAGCCGGGACGCGCCGCCGGATCCTTTACAATCCGTGCGCTTGGAGACGGAAGACTCATCCTCAGTTCCCGCCGGGAGGGACTTTCCTCTCGGCGAGCCCGGCTTCACCTTTCAGGATCTCCACCGCGACGGCCGTCTCGCCGACCTCGACCGCGCCTTCCTGGCATATCTCGGCGGCGAGGACGCCGCGCTGGCCGACCGGCTGCGAACCCATCGCGCCGATCCGGCCTCGACGCCCCCGCTCGCGCTGTCTCGCCTCCTCGTGGAAGCCGCCCGGCCCCTGTCGGCGTTCGTGGCCCGGCTCTTCGGCATCGAAGAAGCACGCAACCGGCTGATCGCGGCAGCGGCGCCCGAGGCCGTGCTGTTCCGCTTCCGGCGGGACTTCCTCCAGCGCCGCGCCGTCAAGGCCGCGCTGCCCGAGGGCCTCGCCGCCGGGAACACCGCGGCCGAGGCGGCCGTCGCGCGGGCGCTCGAGCGTGGCCTTTACCCGGAGCTCCCCTGGGACGCGGATCCCGAGCTCGCGACGGCCCGGATGGTCGCGGAGCTGCTCGACCTCGAGTCGGACTTTCTCGCCGCCCTGCGGCAGAAGAAGAAGCCGGAAGTCTCCTCCGAAGGCCGCCGGAAGGCCCGAGCCCTGGCCGTCCGCGCCGCCTCGGCCGGCGCCGGGCTGCCGCAGGCGGGCGGCGAGGACGACGCCGCGCTGCTCGGTTTCCTCGAGAAGCTGCTCGAGCGTTACGCCGTCTGGTGCCACGCCCGGCTGAAAGTGCCGGCGCTGCGCGCGGGCATCCACGGATGGGTCTCCTTCAAGCTGCCCGAGACGCTGGACTACCAGCACCTGGTCCGCACGGAGAGACCCAACCCCGCTCTGCCCGAGGAGCGCGTCGGGCCGCCGGAGCACCGTCGCCGCCGCGAAGGGTTCGTCCTGACGGACCCGCGCATGACGCGCCGTGAAGTCCTCGGCGAGACTCACTACTGCCTTCTGTGCCACGAGCGCGAGAAGGACTCGTGCTCGAAGGGCTTCTACGACGCCAAGACCTCCTCCTGGCAGAAGAATCCCCTCGGCATTTCGCTCAAGGGCTGCCCGCTCGACGAGAAGATCTCGGAGATGCACGAGCTGCGACGCGAGGGCGACGCGATCGGCGCGCTCGCGATCGTGTGCGTGGACAACCCGATGTGCCCGGGCACGGGCCACCGCATCTGCAACGACTGCATGAAGGGCTGCATTTTCCAGAAGCAGGATCCCGTCAACATCCCGCAGATCGAGACGGGCGTTCTGACCGACGTGCTGTCCCTGCCGTGGGGTGTGGAGATCTACGGCCTCCTGACGCGCTGGAACCCGCTCCACCCGACCCGCCCGTTCCCGCGGCCCTATGCCGGGCGCAAGGTCCTCGTCGTCGGCCTCGGGCCCGCCGGCTACACGCTCGCCCACTACCTCTTGAACGAGGGCTTCGGCGTCGCCGGGATCGACGGCCTGAAGATCGAGGAGCTCCCCGCCGACTGGACCGGGTCCGACGGCCGCGGCATCCGGCCGATCCGCGACTACGCCGAGATCGCCCGGCCGCTCGACCAGCGGCCGCTCGCCGGCTTCGGGGGCGTCTCGGAGTACGGCATCACCGTCCGCTGGGACAAGAACTTCCTGACGCTGATCCACCTGACGCTCGCCCGGCGGCGCCGCTTCGCCATCCTGGGCGGCGTGAGGTTCGGGGGCACGCTGACGGCCGAGCAGGCGCTCGACCGGGGCTTCGACCACGTCGCGATCGCGGCCGGCGCGGGCCGGCCGACGATCATCCCGATGAAGAACAACATCATCCGCGGCGTGCGCAAGGCCTCCGATTTCCTCATGGCCCTGCAGCTGACGGGCGCCTTCAAGGACGAAGCGCTCGCGAACCTCCAGGCCGAGCTCCCGGCGGTGGTCATCGGCGGCGGCCTGACGGCCATCGACACCGCCACGGAGCTCCTCGCCTACTACCCCCTCCAGGCGGAAAAAACCCTGTCCCGCTACGAGAAGCTCGTCGCCGAGAAGGGCGAGTCGGCGATTCGCGCGACCTTCGACCCCGAAGAGCGCGACGTCCTCGACCGGCTGCTCGCCCACGGCCTCGCCGTCCGCAAGGAGCGCGAGCGCGCCCGGGCCGCCGGCGAGAAGCCGGACCTCGCGCGCCTGTGCCGCGAGTGGGGCGGCGTGTCGATCGCCTACCGACGCACCCTCGAGGAGTCTCCCGCGTACCGCCTGAACCACGAAGAGGTGATCAAAGCCCTCGAGGAAGGCATCGCGTTCGTCGAGTCCCTCGAGCCCGAGGAGGCCGTCGCCGACGAGTACGGCAAGCTCCGCGCGGTCCGCTTCCTGCGCGGCGGCTCGGGCGAGGTCGTCGAGCTGCCGGCGCGCGCCCTGCTCGTCGCGGCCGGCACCACCCCCAACATCACGTACGCCAAGGAGTACCCGGACGCGCTGCCGCTCGACCAGAAGCGGCGCTTCTTTGCGCCGCACCGGGCGGTCCGCGAGGACGGCGCCTGGAAGCTCGTCCCGGCGCCGGCCGAGGACGGCGGCGCCTTCTTCACGGGCTTCTCGCGGGGCGGCAAGTTCGTCACGTTCTTCGGCGACAACCACCCCGTCTACAACGGCAACGTCGTCAAGGCGATGGCCTCGGCCCGCAACGGCTACCGCGCCATCGCCGAGGTCGTCGACGGCCGCGCCGACGCGCCGGTTTCCGAGGGCGAGTGGGACGCGTTCCGGCGGCGCCTCGAGGAGGACCTGACGGCGCGCGTGGTCCGCGTCGAGCGCCTCACCCCGACGATCGTCGAGGTCGTCGTGAAGGCGACGGCCGCGGCGCGCAATTTCGAACCGGGACAGTTCTTCCGCCTCCAGAACCTGGAGGGCCGCGCGCCGCGCGCGGGAAAGACGCCTCTCCTGCTCGAGCCCTGCGCGCTGACGGGGGCCTGGGTGGACCAGGAGGCCGGGCTCCTGTCCATGATCGCCCTCGAGATCGGCGGCTCGTCGCGGCTCTGCTCGGTCCTGAAGCCGGGCGAGCCCGTCGTCGCCATGGGCCCGACCGGCACCGCGACCGAGCTGCCCGAGAACTCGACCGTGATGCTCTGCGGCGGCGGCCTCGGCAACGCCGTGCTCTTCTCGATCGGGAAGAAAGCCCGGGCGCTCGGCAACCGCGTCGTGTATTTCGCCGGCTACAAGAAGGCCGAGGACTTCTACAAGCGGGAAGAGCTCGAGGCCGCGGCGGACGCCCTGATCCTGTCGGTCGACCGCGGCGAGGCGATTCCCGCGCGGCGGCCCACGGATCGCAGCTTCGTCGGCAACATCGTCGAGGCGATGGCGGCCTACGCGGCCGGCAAGCTCGGACCCGTGACGATCCCGCTTTCCGAGGTCGAGCGCGTCATCGTCATCGGGTCGGACCGCATGATGGCGGCCGTCGCGCGTTCGCGGAAGACCGTGCTGGCGCCGTACCTGAAGCCCGACCACGTCGGCATCGCGTCGATCAACTCCCCGATGCAGTGCATGATGAAGGAAGTCTGCGCGCAGTGCCTGCAGAAGCACGTGGACCCCGACACCGGCCGCGAGGAGATCGTCTTTTCCTGCTTCAACCAGGACCAGAAGATGGATCACATGGACTGGGGCAACCTCGCCGCGCGCCTGCGCCAGAACACGGTCTCGGAAAAAATCACCAACCTCTGGATGGACCACCTCTTCTCCATCGAAGACCCGCGGTCCGTCTAGCCCCGCCCACGATCATCGCAGGCCGTGATCGGGGTCAGGTGTTCGCGTTCTCGGAGCGACGCCGCGATCTCGATCGAACCGAGCGGGAAAAAGAGCTCCGAAAACCGAAGACCTGACCCCATCGAAGCGCGCGAGCGGCTTGCGGGCGGTGGCTTTCCGTAAGCGACGGGAAGCCCGCGGGACTCGCGGGTCGGTCCTCCGAGCCTCGTGACGGGAGCCGGGCTCTCGTCGATCAGCGGGCTTTCGCCGGCCGAGCTTACGGCACCGAGGCGAGGAAGAGCAGGTACGGGTTGATCGCGACGCCCGCCTTGAAGTTGTCGTCGTCCTCGGGCAGGCGCGTGATCGAGAAGTGCAGGTGGGGACCGCCGATGACGTGGCCCGTTCGGCCCACGTACGCGATGACGTCCCCCTTGCTCACCTTGCGGCCGGCCTTCAGCCCCTGGGCGTAACGCGTCAGGTGGCAGTAGAAGAGCAGGTACCGGCCGGTCGCGTCCTTCTGGTAGAGCGAGATGCCACCCCGCTTCTCGCGCCGGAGCGAGACGACTTCGCCGTCGGCCGCCGCGAGGACCGGCGTGCCCTTGGGCGCCCCGATGTCGATGGCCAGGTGCTGGCGGTGCTTGCCGCGGGAGTTCAGGAACGAGTCCTTGAGGCGGCTCGCGTCCACTCCCTCGACCGGGATCTGGACGCCCGCCGTCAGCAGATCCGTCAGGTCCACGTCCTCCGGCCTCAGGGTCGACGCCGCCGACTTCGGGCGCAACAGGGATCCGAGCGTCCGGGCGACCCGCGCGAGGGGGTTCCCCGGGGGCGGGACCGCCTCGGCGACGTCGTCGTCAGGACCGTCCTGCTCGATCTCGTGCTCGTGGGCTTCGACGACGGCGTCGAACTCCCTGCACTCGGGCTGCGGGTAGTCGTAATGCTCCGCCGGCAGGTACGGGCCGTAGACCTCGGCGACCACCTCGGGCGGCGCCGCGGGGGCCGCCCGGCGGGCCTTGCGGGTGCCCTTCGCCGATGTCCGGGAGGGTGCCGGAGACGTCTTCCCCGCCGAACGGGTCGAAGCGCTCGCCCTGGCGGCGCCCGTCTTCGAGACCGTCGCCGTCGAGGGCGCCGTCTTCTTCTTGTGGGTCCTCGCTTCTGCCGTCGGACACAACAGCAAAGCGAACCCGGCGGCTAGAACCGCCGCCGGCAGCACCGACGACTTACGCACGAGGAGGGATTATCCGGAGGGTGGGGAGGGGCGTCAAGGCAAAAAGGCCAATCAGGTCAATTGTTTATGCTGATTCAGCATAAACGAAGCCAACACCGCCGTGCTCCTCTGCCGCCCGGGCGGAATGTCAGGCCCGCTCGAGGTAGCTGTTGTCGCGAGTGTCGATCTTGATCCGGGTCCCGGCCTCGACGAACTGCGGCACCATCACCTGGAGGCCGGTCTCGAGCGTCGCCGGCTTGTAGGACGCCGAGGCGGTCGCGCCCTTCATGCCGGGCTGGGTCTCGGTGACCTTGAGGGTCACGGTGTTGGGCAGCTCGATGCCGACGGGATTGCTTTCGTAGAAGTCCACGTGGATGGACGTGTTCGGCAGCAGGTACTTCATCTGTTCGCCGATGACCTCGTCCGAGAGCGTGACCTGGTCGTACGTCGTCTGGTCCATGAAATGGTGCCCGGCGGCGTCGGAATAGAGGTACTCCATCTCCCGCTCGTCGAGCGACGCTTTCTCGACCCGGTCGGTCGAGCCGAAACGGTGCTCGTTCATCGAGCCCGACCGGACGTTGCGCATCTTGGCCTGGACGAACCCCCGCAGGTTGCCCGGGGTCTTGTGGACCATGTCGTGGACGCGGTGAAGCTCGCCGTTGTGGATGATGAGCATCCCGCTGCGGAGTTGCGTCGCCGGAATCATCATGAGACCGCCCCCTCAAAAAGACGGCGAAATCTAGCAGAACCGGGCACAGGCGTCCAGCGAGGGCATGCCCGCGCTCAGGCCGGCGCCAAAGGAAAAGCCCCGGGTCGCCCCGGGGCTCGTCGAGACCGGATGCGCGGCCCGGTCTAGAAGTCGTCGTGGCGGTGGGGGTTGCGGACGGTCCGCGGCGCCGCCGGGACCGGCGCCATCCGCCGCGCGGGAGGCGCCGAAACGCTCGGCAGCGCGATCGCCGCCGCGTCCTTGTGCGTGGACGCGAGGACGTCCCGCCACATCCCGTAGGTGTAACCCCAGGCCCCGGCGCCGGACAGGACCGAGGAACCGGTCCCCGGGTTCGGGGGATTGGGCTCGAAGAGGATGGTCGACAGATCGACGTGGGGGAAGTTCTTGCCGGCCTGATCGTTCAAGGCCTGCCCGAACCAGTCGGCGATGACCGAGTAGCCGATCGAGGAGGGATGAACGCCGTCGAAAGAGAAGATCCCGCCCGTCAGGAACGCCGTCGTCAGGTGGATGCCCCCGATGTCGTAGCCGGCGGCCGCGACCTCGTTCAAACGCGCGTGCATGTCCACGACGACGGCGCCGCTGCCCGAGTCGCCGGTGATGATCTGGTTGTAGGCGTCCGTGGTCTGCTGGAGCAGCGCGATCTCGTCCGGATAGAGCAGGACACCCGCGTGCGGCCCCGTCGCGTCGACGTAGCCGTGCGGCAGCGGCAGGCCGGTCCCGCCCGCGGCCGTCGGAACGCCGACGCCCTGCGCCAGCAGCGACGAGGCCGGGAGGTTGACGAGCGTTCCCGGCGGCAGCGCGCAACCCTGGTCGGGAGGCACCGGGGTGCACGGGTACCCCGCGTCTCCCGGTCCGAGCAGGGGCACCGTCGAGCCGTTGATGAGGACCGGCTGCATCGTGGCCGGGTTGATCAGGATCGGCGGAATCGTCGTCGAGAACGGGATCACCGTGACGTCGGGAATCGTCGCGACCATGAGCTGGACGCCCGGTGGAACGCCCGCGATGATCGCGTCGTACTGCTGCTGAAAGTCGTCCGCGGAGATCAGGGTGACGCCGGGAACCACGATGCCCGACGTCGAGGCGCCGAGGGTGTTGTTGTTGCCGATCCAGAGCGTCAGGAGGGCGTTGCTCGCGGCCGGCGCCAGCAGGCTCCCGGCCTGCTGCACCGCGTTGGTGTCGTTGAAGGGCGACCCCGGGAAGTTGCGCAGGACCAGCGCCGAGATCTTCTCGAGATCCGAGCCGTCCGGGTTCACGCTCGTCAGCGACGTCAGGTCGCCGACTTCGGCCCCCGGCATGCCCAGGTTGTTGTACGGGCGCGGCAACAGCGCGTTCAGCGGGTTCCACATCTCCGACAGGGGCTCGATCGAGATCGACGTCGGCGGGGCGAACACGGCGCCCAGGCACTTGGGCGAGGAGCCGTTGGTGACGGGGCCCTCGGAAACGAGCGGCTGCTCGAAGTCGCCGCTGTACACGATCTTCGACAGGACCGCCGGGTAGGAGTTGACCTGGTTGCGCTGGACGAGGCAGCCGCTCTCCCAGCCGGCCGTCAGGCTGTCGCCGAGGGCGACGTACTGGTCGTACTGCTGGGCGGCGCCGGGCACGGCCGCCAGGAGCGCGAGGCCGAGGGCGAGCGGGGCGATGCGGACGATGGTCTTGTTCATGGCTCCCTCCTCGCCTAGAACGAAATCCGCAGGTCCGCCACCGCGGCCCACGCCGTCTCGTTGTAGATGCCGAAGAAATTGTCCGTGGATTCCGTCGTGACGCTGCGCTGCTTGAGCTTGATGTACGCGCCGCCGATGTCGACGCCCCAGGTCGGGGTGTTGTAACCGAAGCCGCCCGTGTAGACGTTGCGGTCGTTGTCGGCGAGCAGCGGTCCGACGTCCTTGGTCGGCTGCGGCGTGTTGTCGTAGTAGTAGCCGGCGCGGATCGCCCAGGCGCCGAACTTCTTCTCGAGGCCGATGCGGTACGCCCACGAGTCGGACCAGTTGGTCTGGCGGTCGATGTCCGGAAGGCCGGTGCCCGGGAAGGTGATGTTCAGGGCCTTGAAGTCGGACCACTGAGTCCAGTCGGCCTCGAGGGCGACCGTGAACCCGGCGCCGAAGTCGATGCCGACGCCCGTGTTGATCGAGGCCGGGAACTCGATCTGGGTCGCGACGGGATGGACGCCGAACGGGACCTGGGTCGCGACGAGCTGGTCGAAGACCTGGTCGCCCGTCGGCCGCGGCGTGATCGTCGCCGTGCCGTCGTAGTCGACCGTGATCTTGCTCCGGTAGGAGGCGCCGATGCCCACCGAGGGGGCCGGCTTCCAGAGGATTCCCACGTTGTAGCCCCAGGCGCCGTTGGAGGTCAGGTCGCTGTAGAGCTTGGTGTGCGCGACGTCGACCTCTGCCTGGGTGAACGGGTCGACGGCCGCGGTGTTTCGCTCGAGCTGGACGCCGGAGAACCGGTAGTCGGCGCCGGCGGCGATCGAGAGCTCCGGCAGCAGCCGGTAGGAGAGGACCGGGTTGATGTCGGTCGTCTTGATCACGACGTTCTGCGAGATGAACCGACCGCTCCAGAGCTCCGGGACGTCCCATCGCAGGCCCAGGCCGTACGGCGCATCGATCCCGAGGCCGAACTTCAGGTCGGTGGTCAACGGAACGACGATGTAGAGCTGCGGGAGCGCGAAGACCTGGTTCTGCACCTGACCGACCGCGCCCACGCCCGGATACGGGTTGGTGCCGACGAAGGTCGCGCTGTCGCGCCCGAGCACCGCCGCACCGCCCTGGACCGCGAAGTGGTCCTGGAACCCGATGCCGGCCGGGTTGTAGAAGATCGCCGACGGGTCGTCGGCGACCCCCGCGAAGGCGAGGCCCATGCCCGTGGCCTTGGCGCCCTGGGTCATGACCTGAAAGCCCGACGGAAACGCAGGCCCCGCGACCAGCAGACCGATGGCCGCCGCGGCGAGAAAGACGCGCGGCAGCGGGACGTGATGGAGTCGTCTCACGATTCTCCTCCCTCAATTTTTCTGCATGGGGTGCGACCGATGGCGTGTTCCCTGTGCACGATTTGCGGTCAGCCTAGACCCCGGAACCCCGAAAGTCAAAGGAACGTGAGCCGTCGGCCGTGAGCGGTGAGCCGGAAGGGCACGCATTCGGTTTTCCGTTCACGGCTCGCCGCTTCCGGCTTACGATTCGAGCGCCGTGTCCCACGAGAGCGAGATGCCCACCCGCGACGGTTCGGCCGTCAAGTCCGGATCGCGCGAAGCGCCCGTCTCGGTCGGCACGATCCTCGGCGGCCGGTACCGCATCGACGGCGTCCTCGGCTTCGGCGGGATGGGCGTGGTCTATCGAGCGCGCGACCTCAAACTCGACCAGGAGATCGCACTCAAGCGCGTCCGCCCGGATCGCGTCTCGCCGGAGCGCCGCGAGACGCTGCGCCGCGAGATCATCCTCGCCCGCAAGGTGACGCACGAAAACGTCTGCCGCGTCTACGACCTCGTGGAGATCGAGGGCGAAGAATTCGTCTCGATGGAGTACCTGCCCGGGCGGACCCTCAAGGAGCTCGAGGAGAGCGAGGGAACGCTCCCCCTCGGCCGCGGCCTGGCGATCGCCAAGGGCATCTGCAGCGGCCTCGCCGCGGCCCACCGCATCGGCGTCCTCCACCGCGACCTGAAGCCCGAGAACGTCATCGTCGCGGAGGACGGCAAGCCCCACCTGATGGACTTCGGCATCGCGATCGAGAGCTCGCTCTACCGCGGCGACCTGGGCGACACGGTCCCCGGCACGCCCCAGTTTCTGGCGCCGGAGCTTCTCGAAGGCAACGCGCCGGGACCGTGCACCGACGTCTACGCGATGGGCGTGCTGCTCTACGAGATGTTCACGGGCCGCGTCCCCTTCGACGACAGCGACACGGCGCGCCTGGTGCGCCGCGTTCTCTCGGAAAAGGCCCCGCGGGTCGAGACGTTGCGGCCCGACCTGCCGCCGGAGCTGCGCGACATCCTCGAGCGCTCGATCGCCCGCGACCCCGAGGCGCGCTTTCCGGACGCGACGGCGCTCTCCGACGCGATCGCGGCCTTCGAGGGGCAGGTCCTCGACCGGGTCCTCGCCGAGGTCTCCGTCACGCGCGCCCGGATGGTCAAGCTCATGGTGATCCTGGAGGCGAACAAGTCCCTGGCCGCGACCTTCGACCCGACGGAGATCCTGCGCATCATCCTCAAGACCGCGACGTCGGAGACCGACGCCGAGCGCGGCACCATCTTCCTGAAGGACCCCGCGACCGGCGAGCTCGTGAGCCAGATCCTCGAGGGCGGCTCGGTCCGCGAGATCCGCCTGCCCGTCGGCGCCGGCATCGCCGGCACGGTCGCCGAGTCCGGGAAGATCGTCAACAGCGCGGACGCTTATCTCGACCCGCGGTTCGACAAGAGCACCGACAAGTCCTCCGGGTTCAAGACCGAGTCGATTCTCGCGGCGCCGATGCGCACGCCGACCGGCGAGATCGTCGGCGTGGTCGAGATCCTGAACAAGCGACGGCGCCATTTCACCAAGGAGGACGAAGAGTTCCTCGCCGAAGTCGCCACGCACGCGGCCCTCGCCGTCGCGTCCGTGCGCGAGCACGAGACCGCCGTGCGCCGCGCGCGCGACGACGGCGCCGCGACGATCCTCCACGCCGTCGCCCCCCTGCTGTTGCCCGCCGCCTGGCCGGCGGCGCCGGGCTTCGACTCGGCGCCGCTGCGGTGGAGCGCGGCCACGCCGAACGTCCTCTTCTACGCGGTCGCGGCGCGCGCGGGGCGGCTCGCCCTCCTGCTCCTCGAGCACCCGGGCGGCCTGGCGGAATCGGCGGGGCCGCTCGTTCGCGCGCTCGGCGTCGGCCGCCGCCTGCTCGAGAGCGCGGATGCCGCGGCCGTCGTGCGCGGCGTCGCGACGGCCGAGCCCGCCGTCGTTGCCACGGCGGCCTGCTGGGAGGGCGACCGTCTCCACCTCGCGGCCCGCGGAGCGCCGATCCCGTTCCTCCTGCGCTCCGGCCGCCCGCTGCCCTTCGAGCTGTCGGAGTCCGGCGACGTCTGCCAGGTCGTGCTCGAGACCGCGCGCGGCGACCTGCTGGCGCTCGTCTCGACGGGGCTCGGCGCGATGCGCTCGCCGGCCAGGCCGCCCTCGCCCGAGAAGGCCGTCCAGCACCTGGCGCGCGCGGCCGAGACGCAGCCGCTCTCCGCGGCGTTCGCCGGCCTCGTCACCGAGTGGAAGAAGGCGGGCTTCGAGCCCGGCGACCGCGACGTGCTGCTGCTGGGAGCCAGGAGAATCTGACACGCCGGGGCGAGACCGCCTTCGACCGGACGACGCCCCCGGCCGCCCACCGTCCCGGAGGGAGAGGGCGGCTCTTCCCTCTAGGGCAGCACCGCCACCGCCAGCGCGCCGGGACCACCGTGCGCCCCGAGCGCCGGGCCGCACTCCGCGATGAGCACGTCGGACTCGGGGTAGCGCGCGCGGATCTCGCGGGCGATCTCTTCGGCCGCGTCTTCGGCGTCGCAGTGCGCGACCCCGAACCGGCGCGACGCGCTGACCCGCTCGCCCGCCTCGGCGAAGAGCAGGCGCATCATCTTGCGCCGCGCCGCGTCGTAGCCCCGCGCCTTCCCGGCCGCCTCGACCCGACCGTCGCGCGTGAGCGTGAGGATCGGCAGCAGCCCCAGCAGCTTCGCGAAGAACCCGCGAGCGGCCGACACGCGCCCGCCGCGGATCAGGTGCTTCAGCGTCGGAACGGCCACGAACAGGCGCACCCGCGCCGCGGTCTCGCGCGCCACGTCGGCCACCTCCGCGGCGGTCCTGCCCGAGCGCGCGGCCTCGGCGGCCGCCCGCACCACGAGGCCCAGGCCGACCGAGACGTTTCCGCTGTCGACGTGGGCGATGTCGGTGCGGGGAACCGGCCGCGCGCCGACGAGGGCCGCCTGATAGGTGCCCGAGAGGTTCGACCCCAGGTGCACCGACACGATCGCCCCGGCGTGGGTCGCGACGTTGTCGTAGACCTGCGTGAAGTCCGCCGGCGGCGGCTGCGACGTCTTCGGCGCCACGTCGGTGACCGCGAACCGGCCGTAGAACTCGGACGGCGTGATCGTCACCTTGTCGAGGTAGTTCTCGGAGCCGAAGTAGACGCGGACCGGCACGACCCCGACGCCGAGATCCTCGAGCATCGACTCGGGCAGGTCGCACGTCGAGTCGGTGACCACGCCGACGCGCGAGGCGCGGTTCTTGTCGAAGTGCGACTCGTGCTGGGCGCGCATGTCCTCGACCTTCGTCTGGGCGACGTCGGCGTAGCGCGCGGCGACCGCGAAGAGCTTCTCCGGCTCGTTGGTGTGGATGTGGAGGCGGATCTTCGAGGCGCCCCCCGCCATGACGATCGAGTCGCCGAGGAGGGCCGCCTCGCGGCGCAGCTCCCCGCGGTCGATCGCGTCGCCCTCGAGGAGCACCTCGGTGCAGTACCGAAAGAGGATCGCCTCCGGGCTCTTGTCGAAGACGGCCGCCTGGATCTCCTCCGGGGCCACCGGCGTGGGCGCGGTCCGCGCCGACTCGCGGAAGTACTTGACGATGCCCTCGAGGAGGTAGACGAAGCCCTGCGCGCCGGCGTCGACGACGCCGGCCTTGGCCAGCGCCTTCATCTGCTTCGGCGTGTTCTCGAGCGAGGCGCGCGCCGCCTTGAGCGAGTCGGGCAGGAGCACGCCGAAATCGCGGACCTGCTCCGCGCGGTCGGCGACGTGCCGGGCCCAGTCGCGGATGACCGTCAGGATCGTCCCCTCGACGGGCCGCGCGATCGCGGCGTACGCCGACTCGGCGGCCTTGACGACGGCCGCGCCGAAGGCGCTGGTGGTCGCCCGCGGGGAATCGGGCAATCCCTCCGAGAACCCGCAGAAGAACTGGGCCAGGATCGCGCCGGAGTTGCCGCGCGCGCCGCCCACGGCCTGGTCGGCGAGCGATTTCGCCATCTCGGCGAGGTGCCGCTGGCGGACCCGCGAGATCCCCGAGGCGATCTTCTGCAGGGTCGAGGCGACGTTGGTGCCGGTGTCGCCGTCGGGGACCGGGAAGACGTTGATCCGGTTGAGCGCTTCGGCCCGCTCGGCCACGAAGTGCGCCCCGGCGATCACCGCCCGGGACAGACGGTTGCCGTCGAGATAGGCGATCGCGATCAAGGCTTGATGGTCGCCGGGTACCCGTCGGGGGCGCGGCCGGCGCTGCGGGCGCTGCGGTACTCCTCGGCGACCGACGGCAGGCGGTCGAGGTAGAACAGGACGACCCCGCAGCCCATGCACGCCCACGGATAGACCTTCTCGGCGCCCCAGGCGAAGAGGCCCGTTTTCCAGGGCTTCTTCCAGAAGTAGGTCGTGTAGCCGGACGTGTTGCTCCGCGAGCGGAGCATGTCTCCGCCGCAGAGAGGACATTTCCGGTGGAAGGCGTCGCTCATGGGGTGGTCAAAGGCGAAGGATACCGCAGGAGGCCCCGCCGGCCGGCGCCGGCGCCGGCCTCAGGGCCTCCAGCGGAGGACGAGATTCCGCGCGGCGCCGACCTCGTCGACGCGCCTGACGGGCGTCGTGTGGGGCGCGGTGCGGACGATCTCGGGAGTCTCCTCGCACTCGCGGGCGATCTCGCGCATCGCGTGGATGAAGGCGTCGAGCACGGGCTTTCCCTCCGTCTCGGTCGGCTCGATCATCAGCGCGCCGTGGACGATCAGGGGAAAGGACATCGTCGGCGGATGGAAGCCGTAGTCCATCAGCCGCTTGGCGATGTCGACGTTGGAGACCCCGAGGTCGCTCTGCTTCTTGTCGGAGAAGACGACCTCGTGCATCGAGGGGCCGTCGTACTTGAGGTGATACACGCCGGTCAGGCCGGCCCGGATGTAGTTGGCGTTCAACACGGCGCCGCGCGCGACCTCGCCGATGCGGTTGCCGTACGCCGCGATGTACGACAGGGCGCGGACGAACATGCCGAAGTTGCCGAGAAACGTCCGCAGCCGCCCGATCGACTCGGGACGGTCGAAGTCGAGAAAGAACGTGCCGTCCGGGCGGCGCTCGACCGTCGGGCGCGGCAGGTGCGGGACGAGCTTCTCCGTCACGGCCACCGGCCCCGAACCCGGCCCTCCCCCGCCGTGCGGCGTCGAGAAGGTCTTGTGGAGGTTCATGTGCATGACGTCGACGCCCATCAGGCCCGGCTTCGCGACGCCGACGTACGCGTTGAAGTTGGCGCCGTCGCAGTAGAGGTAACCGCCCCGGGCGTGGACGATGCGGGCGATGTCGAGGATGCGGTCCTCGAAGATGCCGAGCGTGTTCGGCTGCGTCAGCATCAGCGCGGCGACGTCCTCGGTCATGGCGGCCTCGAGGGCGCCGAGGTCGATCGTGCCGCGGGGATTGGACTTCAGCTCCTTGACCGTGTACCCCGCGAAGTGCGCCGAGGCCGGGTTCGTGCCGTGCGCCGAGTCGGGGATGAGGACGAGGCGTCGCGGCTGCCCCTCTTTCTCGAGGGCCTTGCGCACCATCAGGATCCCGGCGAGCTCGCCCTGGGCGCCGGCCGAGGGCTGGAGCGTCACGCGCGGCAGCCCCGTCAGCTCGGCGAGGAGGCGCTCGAGCCGCCACGCGAGCTCGAGCGAGCCCTGGGAGACTTCCTCGGGCGCGAGCGGGTGCGACGCGGCAAAGCCCGGCAGCCGGGCCATCTCCTCGTTGGTGCGCGGGTTGTGCTTCATCGTGCACGAGCCGAGCGCGTAGAGGCCCTGGTCGATCGAGAAGTTCAGGCGCGACAGCCGCGTGAAGTGACGGGCGACGTCCACTTCCGAGATCTGCGCCTCGCCCGCGATCTGCTTGCGGCAGAGCGCCGGCGGAATCGCGAGCGTCTCCGGCACGTCGAGCGGCGGCAGCGAGTAGCCGACCTTGCCCTCGCCGGAGCGCTCGAAGACGAGGGGCAGCGGGCGCGGCTCGGGGCGTTTCGGGTCGCGCGGCGGCGCGGCCTCGTGTTCGACGTCGACGCTCACGCGGCCCTCCCGGACAGCGCGGCGACGAGCCGGTCCAGCTCGGCGCGCTCGTTCATCTCGGTCGCCGCCACGAGGAAGCGCCGCCGGTCCGAGGGAGCCGCCCCGTAGCGCGAGAGGGGCACGCCCGCGAGGATGCCGCGTGCCGCCAGCCGCGAAAGCAGCGGCGCCGCGTCCTCGGACGCCTCGACGACGAACTCGTTGAAGGTCGGCCCGGAAAACGGGATCCGGTACCCGGGGATCTTCGCGATCGCGGCCTTGAGGTACTCCGCCTTCGCGTGGGACTGGAGCGCCATCTCGCGCAGGCCGGCCTTGCCGAGGAGCGACATGTGGATGTTCGAGGCCAGCGCCATCAGCCCCTGGTTCGTGCAGATGTTCGACGTCGCCTTCTCGCGGCGGATGTGCTGCTCGCGCGTCGAGAGCGTCAGGCAGAACGCGCGCCGTCCCTCGGCATCGCGCGTCTGGCCGACGAGCCGGCCCGGGATCTGGCGCTGGTGCTCGGTGCGGCACGCGAGAAACCCGAGCAGCGGGCCGCCGTTGTGCATCGGCACCCCGAGAGCCTGCGCCTCGCCGCAGGCGATGTCGGCGCCGCCCTCTCCGGGCGGGGAAAGCAGCGCGAGCGAGACCGCCTCGGCGACGACCGCGACCGACAGCGCTCCCTTCGCCTTCGCGGCGGCGGAGCCCGCGTTCCAGTCCTCGACGACGCCGTAGAAGTTCGGCGACTGGACCGCGACGGCAAAGGTCTTCTCGTCCACCGCGGCCGCGAGCGCCCTTGCGTCCGTCGCGCCGTCCGGTCCGACAGGCACCTCGACGACCTCGAGGTCCAGGTTCGAGAAGTACGTCCGGACCGTTTCCCGGTACTCGGGATGGATGCCGGCCGAGAGCACGGCCTTCGTGCGGCCGCGCGACAGCCGTTCGGCCATCAGCAGCGCCTCGACCAGCGCCGACGCGCCCTCGTAGAGCGAAGCGTTGGCGACCTCGAGGCCCGTCAGCAGGCAGACGTGCGTCTGGAACTCGAAGATGTTCTGCAGCGTGCCCTGCGAGACCTCCGGCTGATAGGGCGTGTACGAGGTCAGCCACTCGGCGCGATAGAGCATCTGGTCGGCGATCGACGAAACGTAGTGGTTGTACACGCCGGCGCCGAGGAAGAAGGCCGTGTCGCGCGCGTTCGCGTTCTTCTTCGCGAGGCCGCCGAGGAAGCGGCGAATCTCGATCTCCGACATCGGCGGCGGCAGGTCCGGCGCCCGGCGGACCTCGGCCGGCACCGCGGCGAAGAGGTCGTCGATCGAGCGCGCGCCCATCGCGGCGAGCATCGCGGCCCGCTCGGCGTCCGAGGTCGGAAGGAACTTCACTTCTCCTGCTCCTCCGCCTTCACGTACTCGCCGTAGGCGTCGGCCGACATCAGCTTGCCGATCTCGACGTCGGTCGAGAGCTTCAGCTTGATCAGCCAGCCGTCGCCGAAGGGATCGTCGTTGATGATGCCGGGCTCGCCGACCGCGCTCTTGTTGACGGCCACGACCTCGCCCGAGACCGGCGTGAACAGCTCGGAGACGGCCTTGACCGACTCGACCGTGCCGAACTCGTCGCCCGCGTCGTACATGTGCCCGACCTCGGGCAGCTCGAGATACACGATCTCGCCGAGCTGCTTCTGGGCGTGGTCGGTGATCCCGATCGTCCCGACCTCTCCTTCGACGCGGACCCACTCGTGGCTGTCGGCGTATTTCAGATCGTCCGGATTCACGTGCTGACTCCTTTGCGGCGGCTAGGCCCTTCTCTTGTAGAACGGGGTGGGCACGACGCGCGCGGCGGCGTCGCGCCCGCGGATCTCGACGGAGAACTCGGTGCCGACGGCGGTCGCCGCCGCGGGCAGCAGGGCGAGGCCGATCGGTTTGCCGAGCGTGGGCGAGTGGGTCCCGGACGTCACGACGCCGGCACCCGCCGCGGTCCTGGCGGGATAGCCGTGCCGCCCGATGCCGCGGTCGACCATCTCGAAACCGACGAGGCGGCGCGGCAGACCGGCGGCCTTCTGCGCGAGCAGGGCGTCGCGGCCGATGAAGTCGCCCTTCCCGGGCTTGACGATCCAGCCGAGGTCCGCCTCGTACGCGGTGACCGTGTCGTCGATGTCGTTGCCGTAGAGCGCCATCTTCGCTTCGAGCCGGAGCGTGTCGCGCGCGCCGAGACCGCACGGCAGCACCCCGTCCGCCTTGCCCGCGGCGAGGAGCTCCCGGAAGAGGCGCGGCGAATCCTCGGGCCGGCAGTAGACCTCGAAACCGTCCTCGCCGGTGTAGCCGGTGCGCGAGACGAGCGCGGGCGCGCCGCAGACCTCGCCCTCGCGGAAGCCGTAGTACGGCAGGTCCGACGGGTCGGGCGACGCGGTCCTCGCCAGCAGCGCCGCGGCCTTCGGCCCCTGCACGGCGATGAGCGCCCAGTCGGCGCTGCGGTCCGCCAGACGCACGTCGCTGCCCGCATGGTCCTTCGCCCAGGCGAAATCCTTCGGCGTGTTGCCGGCGTTGACGACGAGCAGGTACCGGTCGGCGGCCCGCCGGTAGACGAGGAGGTCGTCGACGAACGTGCCCTTGTCCGTCAGGAACGCCGAGTAATGGATGCGGCCGTCCGCGAGCTTCGCCACGTCGTTCGGCGTGACGCGCTGGAGAAAGGCGAGCGCCCCCGGGCCCTCGACGTCGAACTCGCCCATGTGCGAGACGTCGAAGAGACCGACGCGCTCGCGCACGGCGCGGTGCTCTTCGAGGATGCCGGAGTACTGGACCGGCATCTCCCAGCCGCCGAAGTCGATGAGCCGGGCCCCGAGCTCGCGGTGGACGTCGTACAGGGGCGTGCGGCGGAGCGCGGCCTGTGTCGCGGGCGCGGACATCGGGATGGGGAACTTAGCACAACGGTGCGTCCGCCGTGAGCCGGAACCCGATCCTCTAGAATCGGCGCCAGGCATGCCGAAGATCCCGAGCCGGCTCACCGCTCGCGGCTCACGGCGCACGACTCCGTGACCGACGGCCCGGCCGGAAGGGCGCGCGACTCGGCGCGCCGCTGCGAAACCGCGGGCCTCGCGGCCGAGGCGGAGATGCTCGACCGCCTGGCCGAGACGCTCGAGGCGCAGGATCGCGCCGCGGCGTCGGCCTCGCTCGCCCGCGTGCTGATCGCCGCGGGGTCCACCGACGCGGCCCGGCCGTATGCGCTCGACGGCGACGACCCGGTGCTCGTCGCGCGCCTGCGGCTCCAGGACCACGATTTTCCGGAGGCGCGGCGGCTCCTCGACGAGGCGAGGCGGCGCGACCCGTTCGACCCCCGCATCGCCTCGGCGCGCGGTCGGCTCGGCTTCCTCGAGAAGCGTTTCGCCGACGCCGTGGGCGA
This sequence comes from Thermoanaerobaculia bacterium, assembly GCA_035506175.1. GTDB lineage: Bacteria > Acidobacteriota > Thermoanaerobaculia > UBA5066 > Gp7-AA6 > DAHUXD01. Next base: position 85,382 of record DATJPZ010000105.1, read on the forward strand.
TCTCCTCGAGGCGGCGCTGCTCAAGCCCGACGGCCTGCCCGACGCCGCGGACCGGCGCTTCCTCCGCGCCGCGCGAGCGCTCGCCCCCGACCGGATCCCGTCCTGGAAGGAGGCCGTCGCGGGGGCCCGCGATCGCCTCGCGCGCGAGGCCGAGCAGCGGGCGCCGGCGGCGCCGTGGCCCGACCGCTCCGCGGAGCTCCTGCGCGCGTTGATCCGCCGCACGGGGCAGGCCTCGGAGGGGGTCCTCGAGCGGGCGCGGCGCCTCGCGGAGCTGCCGGCGCTGTCGGGGATCGACGAGGGCGCGCTCTTCTGGGCTGCCGCCACGGGCGACCTCCGCCGCCTCGCCAGGGGCAGCCTCCTCTACCGCGCCGGCGAGCCCGCCGCCGAGATCTCGCTCGTCGTCTCGGGCTCGCTCGAGCTCGTCCGTCCGACGCCGGTGGGCGAGCAGCCGATGGGCGAGGCCGAGGCGGGAGACTTCGCCGGCGAGGAAGCTCTCGTCGGCGGCGCGCGCGTCTGCGACGCCCGCGCGCCGGGCCCCGCCACGCTCCTCGGGTTTCCGGCCGACGCGTTCTCGGCCGATCCCGACCGCGCGGTGTGGCTGCGCTACCTGCGCCTGCGCCTCGCCCGCCGCCTCGCGCGCCTGAACGATCTCTTCCGCCGCTTCTTCCCCGAAGATCAGGGCGCGGCGGCCGCGGCCCCGGATGCGCTGCCGCCGGTCGAGCCGGCCGCCGAGCTCTCCCTCGCGGATCGCTCGCGCTCGCTGACGACGGTCGGGCTCTCGGAGTCCGACCGCTTCCTCTTTGCCGTCTTCGCCGAGGAGAGGCACTACCCGGCCGACGCCGTGATCTTCCGCGAGGGCGACCGCGGCGGCGCGATCTTCGTCATCGCCCGCGGCCGCATCCGCATCTCGCGGCGCATCTCCGGCGGCGAGGAGGCTTTCGCGATCCTGAAGCCCGGCGAGATCTTCGGCGAGATGGCGCTGCTCGACCCGGGATCCGGCCGCTCGGCCGACGCCGTCGCTCACGAGGACGCGGTCGTGCTCGAGCTCTCGCGCGAGCGCTTCGAGGCGCTCGAGGCCGCCGACCCCGAAGGCTGCGCGGATCTTTCGCTGCTCCTCTGCCGTCTCGGCGCGCGGCGCTCCGTCGAGACGGCCGAGCGCCTGGCGAACTGGCGGATGATGGCGGGCCCGGGATGACTCGTCGCCGTCGCCCGCTCGGAATCGGCGGCCTCCCGGGCGCATCGGCGCACGGCTCGCCGACCACGGCTCGACCGTGCGCCTGATTCCTCCCTCTCGCGCCGGCTCCCGCCGCGCGATTCGTTTCGCTCGGTCACTTCGCGAGACCGGGTCGCGCGGCGACCCCGGGGCCCTTCCCTAGTCGGCCTTGAGCTTGACCTTCACCGTCGCGCGGTCCTTGCCGGCGTTCGGCGCGACGAGGATGCGGACGAGCTGCGGGCGGAATCCCGACGCCACGAGCAGCAGGTCGTGCACCGCGGGGCCTTTCAGCTGGAGCGGCGAGGCGGGTCCGAAAGCGCCGGCCGAGCCGATCTCCTTGCCGCTTTCCATGATCACCGCGCCGGAGGGCTCGACGTCGAACTCGACCGCGCCGGTCGTGCTGGCGTACGGCGCCGGCAGCTTGTCGTAGGCCACGTGCTCGCGGCGGTCGAGTTCCTCGTCCACCGACGGCGAATCCTTTCCGGCGTCGGGGGTCACCTCGATCTCGATCGTCATCGGCCGATAGCCCGGCAGCTCCATCCGCACGTAGTGCGTCCCGGCCTTGCCCGGCTCGAGCTCCTTGCCTCCCCCGCGGTTGTCCCAGTCGTCGGCGATGCCGATGTACCGGCCGTCGAGGTAGAGGCGCGCCTGCTGCGGGCTCGACGTGAAGCGCACGGCGCGGCGCGTCTCGTAGCGCGCGTCCACGCGGTCCGGCTTCGAGGGCGCGGCGGTGGCGGCCGGAGCCGCCGCCGCCGGCGCCGCGGAGACGGCGACCCGGGGCGCGGGCGCGGTCCGGGGCTTCGATGTCGCCCGCGGCTTCGGGACGGTGGGCTCGGCGGGCTCCGCGGGCGCCCCGATCGCCGCGGCCGCGGGCGTCTCCGCCGGAGCCGGGGACGGCGCCTCGGCCGGCGTCGGCATGGGAGCCGGAGTCGCCGGCATGGACACCGGCGCGGCGACGGTCGGCGGGAGGGACGCCGCGATCGGCTCGACCCCGGGCCGACGCGCGTGCACGAGGAGGACGGCGAGGACGACGAGCGCGGCGACGAGAACGAGGGCGAGCGTCCGGAACCCCTGGCCGGCCGGATCGGACGGACCGGGCGGCGGCGCCGGTGCGGAGGGCTCCCCGGCGGACGCGGGTCTGGTCGCCGCGGGGTGGACGGCCGGCGACGGCGGCGTCCCGGCGAGGACGCGGCGCGTCAGCTCGGACTCGCGCTGGATCTTCTCGATGCGCGCGAGCTCGCGGACGAACGCGTGCGCGTCCTGGGGCCTCTTTTCGGGCGCCTTGGCGAGCAGGTGCGCGATCACCTCGCGCGTCGCCACCGGGAGGCTCGCGTTCCGCTCGAGCGGGTCGCGCGGCTCGGTGTGGAGGATCTGGTAGACGAGCGTCGTGATCGACTCGCCCGGAAACGGCCGGGCGCCCGTCAGCAGTTCGTAGAGCACGACCCCGAGCGAGAAGAGGTCCGACCGTCCGTCGAGCTTCTCGCCCTTGACCTGCTCCGGCGACATGTAGGCCGGGCTTCCGATCATGTGCCCGGTGCGCGTCAGGTTCGACGTGCTCGCCTCGGTGAACTTGCCGATGCCGAAGTCGGTCACCTTGACGCGCCCGTCCTTGCCGACCAGGATGTTCCCCGGCTTGACGTCGCGGTGGAGCACGCCGCGCTCGTGGGCGTGGCCGAGCGCCTCGGCCACCTGGCGGACGATCGCGATCCGCGCGGCGAGCGGCAGCGCGTCGATCGCGCCGAGGTAGCGGGTGAGCGGGCTGCCGTCGACGTGCTCCATCGCGATGAAGCACGTGTCGCCCTGCCGGCCGACGTCGAAGATGGTGACGATGTTCGGGTGCTGGAGGCGGCCCGCGAGCTTCGCCTCCTTCAGGAACCGCGCCTCGAGCTCCTGCGCCGACTCGCCGCCGACGCCCTCGGGCCGCACCGTCTTGATCGCCACGTCCCGGCCGATCTCGGGGTCGTGGGCGAGGTAGACGACGCCCATCGCGCCCTGCCCGAGGACGGACTTGATCTGGAACCGGCCGATCTTCGAGCCGGTGGCCAGCAGGCTCATTCGCCCGCGTTGTCTGAGAGGTTCCGCTCCGCGTCCTTTTCGCGCTCGGCGATCAGGGCCTTCGCTTCGCCGGCGCGGTCGGGCGGCACCATCACGCGCGACACGCCGAGCGCGCCCAGGTTCTCCGGCCACGGCGAGGCCGAGGGCCCCTCGATCTCGCACGGAATGTCCTCGGACTCGAGGAGGCCCGCGATGATCTCGGCTTCCTCGTCGTCGCCGACCGCCGCCACCTCGACCCAGTCCTCGCCGTCGTCTTCGACTTCGCTCATGACCTCTCCGTCAGCGCTCGACGCGCAGGGTCGTCGCCCCTCGCTCGAGCACCCGCCCGACGACCGACGCGGCGGGAGCCCCGGACTCGCGGCAGCGCGCCGCGTAGCGCTCGGCTTCGGCCTCCGGCAGCGCGACGAGCAGGCCGCCCGAGGTCTGGGCGTCGCAGACGAGGAGGAATTCCTCGTCCGAAACGCCGGCGCCCAGGTCCGTCCGGGCGCGCAGGTTCTTCGCGTTGTTCCTGGAACCGCCCGGGGCGACGCCCTCCGCCGCGAGGCGCCGCGCCTGAGACAGGAACGGCACGCGCGCCATCGAGAACGCGGCCGTCGTGCCCGACGCCGCCATCATCTCGTGGGCGTGCCCGAGCAGGCCGAAGCCCGTGACGTCGGTGACGGCGTGGACGTCGAAGCCCTCCATCGCCTCGACCGGCGCGCGATTCAACGTGCACATGACGGCGACCGCCTCTTCGAGTGCCGCGTCGGACAGGCGGCGAGGCGCCGGCGCGCCGCCCGGCGCCGCCGAGTCCATGCGCCCTGCCCGGATCGTGATGCCCATGCCGAGAGGCTTGGTCAGCACCAGCGCGTCGCCGGCGCGTGCGCCGGCGTTGCGCGTCACCTTCGCTTCGTCGACCACGCCCGTGACCGACAGGCCGTAGAGGGGGATATCGTGGTCGATCGAGTGGCCGCCGGCGACGACCGCGCCGGCCTCGGCGACCTTCTCGGCGCCGCCGCGCAGGATCTCCTCGAGGACCTCGCCGGGCAGCACCTTCATCGGAAAGGCGACGACCGCCAGCGCGAGCAGGGGGCGCCCGCCCATCGCGTAGACGTCGGAGAGGGCGTTGGTCGCGGCGATGCGCCCGAAGAGCCGCGGGTCGTCGACGACCGGCGTGAAGAAGTCGATGGTCTGGACGATCGTCTGGCCGCCGCCGAGACGATAAACGGCGGCATCGTCGGACTCCGCGTTGCCGACGAGCAGGTTCGGGTCGTGCGGCGAAGGCAGCCGGGAGAGGAGAGCCGCGAGGTCGAACTGCCCGATCTTGCAGGCGCAGCCGGCGCTCGAGGCGAACGTCGAAAGCGCGGGATGACTCGCCGTCCCGGTCGTCATGCCGAGATTCTAAGCCGGCCGCGGTCGGGGGCCCGGAGGCTCCCGCCTAGTCGTCGTCGCCGCGCAGGAGGAACCCGAGAACGAAGCCCGCGGCTGCCGAGAGAGCCAGGGCCGTGCCCGGGTTCTCGCGCACGTAGCCGCGCACGTCGTCCCAGAGATGGCCGTAGTCCTTCTGGATGTTCTGCGCTGCCGACTTCACGGACTTGCGCACGTCGTCGCTGACGTCGTCGAACTGCTCGCGGGCCTTCCCGTAGGACTCGCCGAGCACTTCCTTGGTGCGGTCGATCTTCTCTTCCACGAAGTCCCGCGCCCGGTCGAAAGGGGTCTCCTTGGCCATGTTCACCTCCGCTCCGAAGAAGCGGCATCATATACCCTTGGGCGCTCGAATGGCGGACTTCGGAGCCCGGACTTGAGCAAGTCGACCGAGATCGAGCGGCGCGAATGGACCGGCTGGTCGCTCCTCGAGATCGTCGGGGACACCTATCGCGGCTTCCGCGCCGACCGCGGCTACGACCTGGCGGCGTCGCTCGCCTTCACCACCCTGCTGACCGCCGTCCCGATGCTCGCCGCGTTCTCGATCTTCCTGGTGACCTTCTTCCGCGAGAACGACGACCAGATCATCGCCGTCGTCAACGCGCTGCTCCCCTACCAGACGGTCCACCTGACCGAGTCGCTGCGCGACTTCATCACCGAGTCGACCGCGATCTCGGGCGTCGGCCTCGTCATCGCGCTCGTCGCCTCTCTCCGTCTCGTGTTCGTGGTCGAAGGCGTCGTCAACGCGGTCTGGGGCGCGCCGCGGCGGAAGATGAGTGTGCGCCGCGTCGTCCTCTACTCGTTCGCCCTGCTGGCCCTGGGGCTCGTCCTCGGCGGCATCGGGCTCGGCCTGCGGAGCCTGCGCCACTCGGTCTCGATCGATTCGGCGGTGAAGTCCATGAGCGTGACGGCGGCCCCGTTCGTCCTGAAGGGGTTGCTCCTGACGCTCCTCTTCCGCTACCTGCCGAACACGCGCGTGCGCTGGGTCGCCGCGGCGACCGGCGGCACGGCGGTCGCGCTGGCGCTCGAGCTCCTGCGCGTGGCGTTCAACGTGTACGTCGAAGCCATGATGCGGATGAACCTGATCACCGGCTCGATCGGCTTCGTCTTCCTCGCGATCCTGTCGCTGTACCTGGCCTGGGCGCTCATCCTCCTCGGCGTCGAGCTGACCCACGTCCTCCAGGCCCACGTCGTCCGCGCGTCCGGTGGCCTCGCGGGACAGGGCCGCGCCGAGCGGGCGATCCGGATGCTCCTGAAGATGTCGAGCGGCGAGTCCCGGTCCGTCGCCGAGATCCAGGCCGACCCCGACGCGCCCCCCGCCGAGACCATCGCCATCCTCGAGGAACTGCAGCGCGCCGGGCTCGTCGCCGGCGACTCGACGGCGGGCTACCGGCGTGCGCTGCCGTCGAACGAGATCACGGTGGCCCGCGTCATCGACGCCCTCGCGCCGGACCTCTACCGCCTGAGCCCGCAGCGTCAGGACCGCGTCGCGATGGTCCTCGAGCCGCTCTTCTACCGGATCGACGCGGAACGGCGCGGCCTGCTGCGTGCCACGCTCGCGGACCTGAAGCGGCGCTCCTGACTTCTAGGCCGCGGCGCGGGGCCGCAGCATCTTCAGGAGCGGCGGCGCGACGAACGTCGTCAGGAAGACCGCGACGAGCACCGAAACGAACGCCGGCTGCGGCAGCGCCCCGGTCGACAGCCCGACCGACGCGAAGATGAGGCCGACCTCGCCGCGCGGCACCATGCCGGCGCCGATGAACGACCGCCGCACCTTGCCCCACGCGCAGTAGCCCGCCGCGAACT
>DATJPZ010000106.1:0-45593 GCA_035506175.1 Thermoanaerobaculia bacterium
TCCTAGCGCTGCTGATACGAACGACGGCGAACGGTCTAGACGATCAGTAGAAAGGAAACCAAGCGCGCGAGCGCGAGTCTCCTCTTGGGTCAGCGAGGCCCTGAACTTCCTCTCTGGAAACTGAAGGATTCGAGCGCTGTCAGGCATCTGAACGCCGGAAATCGAGAAGCTGCAAGCTCCGCGAGAAATCGTGAGCTACGTCGGAAGGCTCGCGCTCCAAGAGCGAAGCCAGACGCTCGTCTGAATCACGAACGCCTGTTCCAACGACATACCGCTGATACTCACGAGCGAACTGGCAGCACGCGACAAGAAGATAAGGACGGTTTTCACGCACCGAAGCACCAGGCCGATAGCAGAAGCGCCGAAACCAGACAAAGAGATCCTTCTCAAGCTCCCTAGCCTCTTGCTCGCTCAGCTGGTAGTGAGAAACGAGCGCGATGTGAATGAGACCAAGAGTCTCCTGGAACACAGCCTGAATCTCGTTCTCAAAGACGTCCTCGCCCGACGGGACCTGATCGAAGTCGTCCGAGATTTCCATCGCGATCTCCTAAACTGGAAGCTCTGCTGAGTCGGATCAAGATATCCCTCAGTCCAAAAAAAAACAAGTCCTGATCTCGCATTTGAAGCGCGAGAGCAAGACCCTTAGATACTGATGTTTAGGCTTTAACTACGCGGGTACGCTGCCGCCGAGACAATTCAATTTGAACCGCCTTTCGCCAAAAACCCCCTGGCCAGATGCCGGGGGGATGAAACCAAGTCCGATGGCCACAGAAAGGCCCGGAAAACCAGCCCAAATGGGCAGGCTTCGCCCCGTACGCCGACCGTGGTTCATGGATTTCCCACCTACCTAGCGGGCTGAACGCGCAGCCCGGAAACGAATCAGGTGAATTGGATCACAAATTCAGGGGGAGGGTGTCAAGTTTCTTTGTCAGCGCCCGCTGACCGCGCCCCGGTTACCGGCCTCGCCCTACCCCTTCTGGATCAGGGCGCGCACGAGGCGGTCCTGGTACGAGTGCGCTCGCGAGTCCGTAACCCCGGGTCCGTTCAACAGGATAGCGAAGACGTAAGTCTTCCCCGAAGACGCTCGAGCGTAGCCGGCAAGGGTCGACACGCCGTTGAGCGTTCCGGTTTTGGCCTCCACCTGACCCCGGGTCAAGGGGTCTAGCAGTCTCCCCCGCAGCGAGCCCTCCGAGTCCCCCGACACGGCCAGGGTCGATCGCCACGCGGCACCGCTCGGATGCGCGTTCATCGCGCGCAGGAACGCCACCAGATCCGCGGCCGCGACGCGGTTCGAGGCCGAGAGCCCGGACCCGTCGTGCATGTCATAGCGCGCGGGATCGAGTCCGATCGCGGCGAGGAACTGCCGCTCGAGCGCCAGCGCGTTTTCCCAGGTCCCCCGCCCCGTCTTCTCGTAGGCGAGCGTCTTGAAGATCTGCTCCGCGTAGAAGCTCTGGCTGTGTTTGTTCGACACCGCCATCGTCGGCATCAAGTCGGACTCGGTCGTCGCGACCAGGGCCCACGCGTTGTCCGGCTGGACGTCCTTCTCCACGACCCCGCCCGTGAGCTCGATCCCCGCCGCGCGGAGCCGGCTCTTGAGCGCCGCGCCGAAGAACTTGGGCGGATCGTCGATCGCGAGCGGCACCGAGTAGCGGAAATACCGCGCGGGCAGCGTGCCGTCCACGTAGACGGTGTCGGAGCCGCCGGGTCGGGCGACGGCAACACGGACCTTGCCCGTCTTGCCGACCGTCCGCGCCCGGGGCACTGCCTGCACGACGTCCGTGTCAGGGTCGATCGAGACGATGGCCGGAGCGCCCGGCAGCGCGCCGCGCCCGACCGAGACGATGACGACGTTGTCGTTGTAGGACAGGGCCGAAATCGGCGCCTGGTACCAGCGCGTGTCGCGATCCGGTGGCCAGTCGGGATGCCGATAGATGCGGTCGAACGCGCCCGCGTTCAGGATCAGGTCGCCGCTGACGCGGACAATCCCGGCGCGCTTCAACCCGTCGGCCCAGCGGTCGAAGACCGCGAATGAGTCGTTGTCGTAGAAACGGCCCGAGATGTTGGGGTCTCCCCCGCCGACGACGAGGAGCGACCCGAGCAGGTTGCCGTCGCGCACGTCGCCGCGCCGCCAGAACGTCGTCTTGAACTTGTAATTCGGCCCGAGGAAGTGGATCGCTGCGGCCGACGACAGCATTTTCGAGACCGACGCGATCGTCTCGGGCTGGTCCGGGTTCCGTGTGTAGACCGCCGCACCCGTGTCGAGCTCGGCAACCGCCACGGAAACGCCCGTCGAACGCGCCGGCGCGCGCCGTCCGATCTGATCGAGGGTCGAGGAGAGCGTTACCGGAGCAGCCGGAGAGCGGCGGGACTTCGCCGGGAGTGCCGGAGCGACGAGGGCGCACACCAGCACCAGGGCTGAGATGCGGCGGTGACGCCGCGGAACCGTTTCCACTGGCAAATTATAATCGAGACTCCTTGCGATTCGATGAGACCTCCCGCGTCTTCGAGCTCACCGTGCGCGAGTTGGCGGAGGACGAGGGATTCCGCCGAGTCGGTTTCGACCGCGGCGACGGCTGGTGGCGGCTCGGGCTCGGGGCCCAGATGCACACGCGTGTCCTCGCCGAGAGACGCGAGGCGTTTGCCGGCTACCGCGCCGAGGTCCACCTCGAAGCCCGCATCCCGGTCGAGGATTGGACGGCGGTCCTCTCGGGAAGGCTCGACGGCTGCCTCGAGCGGTCGCCGGGCCTGTGGCTGATCGAGGAGCTCAAGTCCTCGAACTTCTCGGTCGACGGGGTCCGTCCTTCCGGCCACGCCTTCGAGCGCGACCGCCGGCAGCTCCACGGGTATTGCTACCTCTGGCGGCGTCTCGGCCACGGCCAGGTCGCCGGGGCGCTCGTCTACGTCGACATCGGCACGGGCGAGGAGCTCTCTCTGGACGTGCCCTTCGACGAGGACACCGAGCGCGAGGTCGAGAAGCGCCTCGCCCGCGCCCTGGCGATCTGGCGCGCCGGGCAGGTCTCGCGGCGGCGAAAGGCCGAGGCGGCCGCGCGGCTCCCCTTCCCGCACGCCGCACCGCGCCCGGTCCAGGAGAAAATCATCGAGGCCGTCCGCAACGCCGTCGAGGCCGGAGAGAACCTGATCGCCGAAGCGCCGACCGGCAGCGGCAAGACCGCCGCCGCGCTCCATCCGGCCCTCGCCGCCGGGCTGGCCGCCGGGCGCCAGGTCGTCTTCCTCACGTCGAAGACCCTTCAGCAGAAGATGGCGGTCTCTTCCCTTGTGGCGATGAACGAGCGGGAGTACCACAGCGTCCAGGTCCGAGCCAAGGAGCGCATGTGCGCCAACGACCGGATCCTCTGCCACGAAGACTTCTGCCGCTTCGCCCGCGAATACCCGGCCAAGATGGAGCGCTCCGATTTGCTCGGGCGCCTGCGCGAGGGCTACGCGCACCTCGACCCCGACACGGTCTTCGAGGAATCCCGGCGCGAGGAGGTCTGCCCGTTCGAGGTGCAGCTCGAGCTCGCGGCGCGCGCCGACGCCATCGTCGCCGACTACAACTACGTGTTCGAGCCGGCCGCCGCGCTGCGCCACCTGACGGGCGAGGACCTCCGCGAAGCCATCCTCCTCGTCGACGAAGCCCACAATCTCCCCGACCGCGCGCGGCAGATTTTCTCGCCCGAGTTGACCGAGGAGGCGCTGGCGGGCCTGCTCGACCGCCTGCGCCTGCAGCCCGGCGCCCTCTTCGCCGACATGGCGCTCTCGGTCGAGAGTCTCCTCGAGATCGTGCGCGGCGCCGCCGAAGACCTCCCGGAAGGCGAAGCGATCGCGGAAGTCTCGCCCCCCGCCGAGGCGATCTTCGACCTGCGCCTGGACTGGGAGCCCAAGCTGATGCGGTACCTGGCGTGGAAGCGCGAGACGAGCCTCGCGCTCGTGGACGACCCGGTGCTCGATTTCCACTTCGCGCTCCAGCGCTTCGCCGCGGTCCTTTCGATGTTCGGCGGCGACTTCACCTGCGTCGCGCAACGGCGCTCGGCCGGCGCGCGACTCGGCATCGTCTGCCTCGACCCTTCCCGCGCGATCGGCCCGGTGTTCCGCGCCGCCCATTCGACGATTCTCCTGTCGGCGACGCTGACGCCCCCCGAGGCGATCGAGCGGGTTCTCGGTCTCGAGCGCGACCGCACGTCCGCGATCTCGCTGCCGCCGCCGTTCCCGCGCGAGAACCGGAAGGTGCTGATCGTCCCGACGGTGCGGACGACTTTCAAGGCGCGCGAACGGAACTACGAGCGCATCGCCGCGCTGCTCGCTGAGATGTCGGATGCCCATCGCGGCAACGACCTCGTGCTCTTTCCCTCGTACCGGTTCCTGACCGCGGTCGCGGACCGGATGCCCCCGACCCGCTCACAGCTCCTGGTGCAGCGGCCCGAGCTGCCGGCCTGGGAGAGGCAGCGCCTGCTCGAGGCCCTCGCCGATCCGCCGGCCGGCGGCACGCTTCTGTTCGCCGTCTCCGGCGGGATGTACGCCGAGGGCGTGGACTACCCCGGCGAACTCCTCTCGGCCGTGTTCGTCGTCTCGCCGGCCCTGCCGCAGGTCTCGTTCGAGCGCGAGCTCCTGCGCCGCTACTTCGACGACCGCGAGGAGTCCGGCTTCGACTACGCCTATCTCCAGCCCGGCATGACCCGCGTCGTCCAGGCCGCCGGCCGCCTCATCCGGAGCGAGACTGACCGCGGCGTCATCGCGCTCCTGTGCGCGCGTTTCCTCGAGGAGCCGTACGCGAGCCGGCTTCCCCGCGACTGGTACGAGGAGAGTCCCCGCGAGCTCGCCACGCGGCGGCCCGCCGACGAGATCCGCGAATTCTTCGGGAGTTACGAGTGAAGAATCCCTATCGGAATCCCCGCATGCCCAGGCTGACGGTCGACTCCTGGATCCGCGACCGGAAGGGGCGCGTCCTCCTCGTGCAGCGCGGCCGGCCCCCGTTCGAGGGACGCTGGGGCCTCCCGGGCGGCTTCTGCGAGTGGAAGGAGCGCACCGAGGAGTGCTGCGCCCGCGAGACGCTCGAGGAGACGGGCCTGACGGTCCGCGTCGGAGAGCTGCGGGGCGTCTACTCGAAAGCGAACCGCGACCCGCGCGGGCACAACGTCACGGTCCTCTACGCCTGCCGGGTCGTGCGGGGGCGGGCGAAAGGCGGCGACGACGCGGCCGACGCGCGCTGGTTCACGCCGCGGGAGATTCGCCGCACGCCGTTCGCGTTCGACCACCGCGCGATCGTCCTCGAGCAGCTCGCGCGCGACCGGGCCAGCCGCCGCCGGACCAGGCGCCGCCGGCGTTAGTCGGAGGACTCGACGGTCGCCGAGAAGGCGCGCGCCAGGAGCCCCTCGGACGTGACCGCCCAGACCGTGTAGCGGTACCAGGTCCCGGGAACCGCCGCGGCATCGACGAACTCGTAGCGGTACGACTGCGGCGAGCGCTCGGCCGAGGGGACGATCTGCGGGCCGGTCCGCGCGATCTTCCCGTCGGCCTGAACCTCTTCGCGAAAGACGACCCAGCCCCAGAGACCGTCGTGGCTCGCGGTCGTCCAGGTCAACCGAGCTCCTCCGTCGCCGGAGCCGCGCGCCTCGAGGCCGCTGTATGGCAGAGCCGTCGTCAGTTCCGCGGACACCGGCGCGGCGATCCCCCGGCCCCCCGAAGCGCTGCCGGCCACGACCCAGTCGATCCGCGAAACGCCCGAGAGCGGAATCGCCCGCGAGTCTCCGGGGCCGAAGGCGACGACGTCGGGCGGCAGGGCCGGATCCTGGTAACGCACGACCGCCGCGCCCGAGCCGCCGTCGAGCGGCCACGCGACCCGGAGCGTCTCCTCGTTCTCGGGCAGAAACACGCGGTGCCGGACCGTCAGCGCGGCCGGCGGCGCCGCGTCGATCGCGCCCGCGGTCACGTCGAAGAGCCGAAGCCGCGACGGCGACGGCTCGGGCTCGACCGAGGCGTAGAACCGGGCCGCTGTCCGCACGAGCAACGCGTCCTCGGAGACGTGCCCTTCCTGCGCCGCGGCGCGCAGGAGGACCGCCGTCGCCGACTCGCCGCCGTCGGCGGCGCGCTGCCACGCATCCCGCAGGATCGCCGGGCTGCCGGCCGCCCGCGTGATCTCGGCAACCCAGAGCCGCCCCAGCGTCGCCGGCTCGGCGCGAAGGTCGAGCGAGCCCGCGGCGCCGGCGGCCCAGGCCGCCTCGGCTCCCGACTCCCCCGGCGGCGCCGACAGGAACTCCGCCAGCGCCGGCGTCAGAAACGCATCCTCGACCCCGTACCCGTCGAGGGTGGCGTGCGCGATCTGCCGCGAGACCTCACGGATGATCGAGCCTGCCGCCAGGCCGCTCGCATCGAGCAGCACCGCCGGCGAGACCAGGCGCCCTTTCTCGACCGAGCGTGCCGCGACGGCGCGCACGCCGCCGGACGGCCCGCGCGCGACGTAGACGCGCAGGGTCTCGGCCTCCGCGAACGGGGAGCGCCAACCCTGCCGGTCGAAGAGCTCGGTCTCGAGGCGCCGCACCTCCTCCCCGATTCCCGCGACGAGCTCGGCGTCCTCGACCTCGTCGAACACCACGACTCGGCCCCCGGCGGCCACGCGCGCGTCGCCGAAGTGCCGGTAGGGACTCGCCGTCCACTCCAGGCCCGCTGCCGTTCCGGACGCGGCCTCCGCCGCCCGGAGCAGCGCGCCGGCGGGCAGCAGGAGCAGCGCCGCGCCCAGCAAGGCGCGCGCCCGCCGCACGGATTGCCGCCCGCTGATCATGTCGTGAGGGTAGCCCTCGGCCCTCGAGGCGTCAATCGGATCTACGGATCGAAGGGCGCGCCCGTCGCGCGCCCGCGCGGGAACTAGTCGGTGTCCTCGCCCTCTTCGGCGGCCGCCGCGGCAGGCTCGACGGCTCGCTCCTGGATCCGCACGAAGACGACGGTGATGTTGTCCACGCCGCCCTTGTCGTTGGCGAGGTCGACGAGGCCCTGGCACAGCTTCTCGGAATCCTGATCGCCGCTCGCCGCGACCGAGTCGCGGATCTCCTCATCCGACAGCATCGTCGTCAGCCCGTCCGAGCAGAAGAGGAAGGCATCGCCGGTCCGGAACTCCATCTCCCGGAGGTCCGGCGAGACCGAGGGGCCGCCGCCGAGCGCCCGCGTCACGACGTTCTTCAGCGGGTGCGTCTTGGCCTCTTCCTCGGTGAGGATGCCCGCGGCCACCTGTTCGTGAACCCAGGAGTGGTCGTCGGTCAGCCGCGTCAGCTCGCCGTCGCGGAAGAGATAGGCGCGGCTGTCGCCGACGTGCGCGAGCGACAGGATCTTCTCGTTCAGGAGCCCGGCCACGACGGTCGTGCCCATGCCCTTGAGCCACGGCTGCGCCGCGACGGCGGCCATCACGCGCTCGTTCGCCTTCTCGATCGCCACGGCGAGGCGGTTGCTGTTGAAGTGGAGCTCGTGGTTGTACTTGAAGGGCCAGGTCGCCTCTTCCTTCTGGCGTGTGGCGGCGATGAACTCGCCGATCGTCTCGACCGTGATCTTTGCCGCGACCTCTCCCGCCGCGTGGCCGCCCATTCCGTCGGCCACCACGAAGAACCCCTCGGTCGCGTCGAGGGCGTAGGCATCCTCGTTGTGCTTGCGTTTCTTCCCGACGTCGGTCAGGCCGAACGCGTCTATCCGGGCCATCTCGTCGCTATCCCCGGCCTGCCCGCTGGACGCGGATTTCCTCGAGAGCCTTGCGCGCGTCGCCCGCGGCCGGGTCCCAACGGATGGCTTCCTGGTACGCCTTCTCGGCCTTCAGCAGAAGGCCCGCCTGCCGGAAGATCGCCCCGGCGTCCTTGAGCAGCGCCCCGTTGTGCGGCTCGAGCGCGAGAGCGGCCTCGATCGCCTTGACCGCCGTCCGGACGTCGCCGGCGCGGGCGGAGGCGAGGCCCAGATAGTGCTGCGCCTTGACGTCCTTCGGGTTGCGGCCGACGACGAGCTGAAAGTTGCCCGCGGCATCCGCGAACTTGCGTTCCTTGTAGGCGGCAATTCCCTGACCGAGATAGTTCTGCGAAACCGAATCGCCATCCCCCTCGGGCCCGCGCGCCGCGGCGAGGTCGAAGTCGTAGGCCTTGCGGCGTTCGGGGCTCGTGAGCACGTTGACGGCTTCGGTCAGGTCCTGAAACTTCGACTCGGCCTCCGCCTTGCGGGCGGCCGGGGCGCGGTCGGGATGAGCTTCGCGCGCCAGAGAGCGGAAGCGCTCCCGAATCTCCGCCTCGGTGGCATCCCGCGCCACGCCGAGCAGACCGTAGTAGTCCATTTCTCGCGGCATTCTTGCTGAAACCTCGACCGCGCAGGGACGGCTTCGACAGAGGTTAACATACGAGAAACGCGCGGCTTTCGGCAAGCGCCTCCCCGCTCCGCACCGCCTCTCAACCCCGCTTTTCGAGCAGGATCTTCCGCGCCGTCACCCGAACGCCCTCGGGCAGGTTGCGGTCGCGCGAGATATTGCGGAGATCCCGCATCCCCAGGAACTTGACGAGCGGCAGCGTGATCGAAAGGGGCACCGACGGGTTGCCGATGAGCGCGAGCTGGATCTTCGGACGCTTGATCCACTCCCGGGTGGACGCGATCTCGTGAAAGATCTCCACGGCGATGTGGCGCATCGCGCAGAAGGACTCGACTTCGGCCGGGGTCAGGGACTCGTTGTGGATGACCGCCATGCTGACGATCTTGTTCGCGTCCGCAATGAGGATCCGGCGCTCCTCTTTCGAGCCCCTCTGGGCGAGACCGAGCTTCTCCTTGACCGTCATGTGCGAAATGCGCTTGAAGACCTGAGCGAGGTTGGCGGTGCTGTAGTCGTCGTCGGCCGCCTCGCCCTCGGCCGGTTCTGCCCCGGCTTCCCGATCCGCGGTCGCGCTCTCCTCGCCCTCCTCGAACACGATGCCGGCGGCTTCCTGACGGGCGCGCCGCTCCTCCTCCTCGAGGCGGAGGCGCTCCTGCTCGCGCCGGCGCTCTTCCTTCTCGAAGAACTCCTCGCGGAGCTCCATGAGGCGGCGCCGTCCGTCGGCCGTGAGCCCGGGATTTTCGAGAAGGGCGTCGATGAGCGCCGGCCGCCGGAGCAGGCGGACCTGGTTGACGATCAAGGCCTCCTGGGGAGCCCCCGTCACGATCGACGCGAGGCGGAGCAGGGTCTGTTCGCTCGCTTCCCGGTTGCGTACGACGCGTTCGAGCACGGCGTGGTCGTCGCTGTGGCGGCTGACGACGTCGAGCTCGGTCTCCGTCGGCTCCGCGTCGTCGAGGAACCGGGCGACCTCGTCGGGAGGAACCTGACGGAACGTCTCCTGCGCGACCAGGCCGATCTCCGCGTCCGGGTCCTCCGCCACGGCGAGCAGGGCTCGCATCCGGTCGTCGGGCTCGAGGGGCAGCAGCCCGCGGGCGGCGAACGTGCGCAGCTCCCTCGGAGCCTCCGGCGAACGAACGAGCTCGACGAGGTCCTTGGGCTCGAGGGCTGTCGGGCGCTCCGGTTCGGCCAAGGGAACCGACCGGCGCGTCAGCTCTGAGTGAGGTGGGCCGGGAGCTTGAGATTCCGGACCACCTGGCCCGCGCCGCCGAGCGGCTCGAGCGGACGGCCGTCGATCGAAACCTTCACGCCTCCGGCGTTGCCGAGCGTGAGACGAAAGCCGTCCTGAGACTCGAACCGCTGGCTCGTGCCGCGGCGCGAGAGCCCCGAGAAGATCGGCTGACCGTCGGAGGTCGTCACCTCGGTCCACGAGTCCTGATCGAACTCGAGCACCATCGAGACCCCGGCCGGCGACTTGTCGGCCTCGGCCGGCAGCGGCTCCTGGATCGCGGGCGCCGGACCCGGCGAGACCGCCACGTTCTTGAACGTCACCGGCGCGACGCGTCGCTGCGCGATCGGACTGCCGCTCAGGCTGCGGCGTTCCGGCCGGGCAATCAGGCCGAGGACGAGGAGGATCGCCGTGACGCTGACGACGATGGTACTCGCCGCGGCACGCCGTCCGCGCAGGAAACGCGACCGCACCCTGCCCTTCTTTCCCGCGTCGCGGGACTTTTCCGGCGCGAGGTCGGCGAGGTACGCGTTGACCATCTCGTCGGGGTCGAGCCCCAGGTGACGGGCATAGGAACGGATGAAGCCGCGGGTGAAGACCGGCGCGGGGAGCTTCTTGACGTCGCTCGCCTCGAGCGCCGTCAGCAGGCGGACCGAGATCTTGGTCGCGCCCGAGATTTCCTCCAGCGAGACTTCGCGGATGAGCCTCTCCCGACGGAGTTCTTCTCCGAACGTGAGGACCGGTGTCTCACCCATGCTCGTCTCCCGCGATTGAGGCTCAATGATGCTAGACCGCCGCGCCCCGCTCCGCAAGGACTCTTTCCGCGCAGGCCCGGACGATCGCCGCCGTCCGGGGCGATTCGAGGATTCCTCGCAGGTCCTCGAGGCTCGCGCGCGTCAGGAGGGACAACGCCACCGCGACCGGCAGCACGGGATTCCGCAGGATCGCGCTCCGAACGGCCCGGCGCAGGCCCCAGCGGGGATGCTCGGCGATCAGGCACAGGCAGGGCTCCCGGTCCCCCAGGGTGGCCGTTGCGGCCTGGATCACATCGGCCTCGATCAGGAACCGGTTCTCGAGGACCGACGCCAGGACCCTCGGGTCCGGGTCGAGGCGCAAATACAGGAGAGCGCCGCGGCCAACCGCCCGGGCCAGGTCCACGCGCTCGGCGACGGCCATCTCGGGGAGGCGGCGCAGCAGGTCGAGGTCGGCCGCGCGGCGAATCGCGGGATGGACCCTCGTATCCGCCGAGAGCGCGGCGAGATCCCTCCAGAAGAGCGTCGCGACGAGCGCGAGGGCGTCGCCCCGCGGCGTGCGCGGATGCGCGGCCAGCGCGCGGCGCACCGCGTGGAACTTCCGGACGTTGCGGTCACCGAGGATCTCCTGGAGAGCGTCGGCCGGGAGGTCCGCCCGGCGCAGCAGCTTGAGGCAGTCGCCCTCCGTCCGCAGGCTTTCGGCCGCGGGCGTTCGCTTCGCGAACGGCGGCCGAGAGTCCTTGCTACCGGAGCCCACGGATCACTCGCTTCCTTTGATCCAGGACCGCTCCTCCCATCAGGTTGAGCGCTTCGAAGGCGCGCCGAGAGCGCAGGCTTCGGCGAGAGAGCGGGCGAGCCGCTCGACCGTTTCCTCGCGCCGCGCGCCCGCCTCCTCGGCCGAGCGGACGAGCGCCGACCCGACGACGACGCCGTCGGCGAGCGCCGCCGCGGCCCGCGCCGACTCGGGTGTTCCGATGCCGAAGCCGATCGCCGTGGGCAACGCGCCGGCCACGCGCCGTGCGCGGCGCGCGGTCTCCGGCAGATCGTCCCCGAGCGCCGCGCGCGCTCCCGTCGTCCCCGCCCGCGAGACGACGTAGAGAAACCCGCTCGAGAGCCGCGCGGCCGCGCGCATCCGCTCGGGCGGCGACGTCGGCGACACGAGGAAGATCGTGTCGAGCCCGGCCTCGCGCAGGCGAGGCTGGAGCGGCGCGGCCTCCTCGGGAGGCAGATCGGTCAGCAGCGCCCCGTCGAAGCCGGCCGCGCGGGCTTCGCGGCCGGCCCGCGCGATGCCCCGCCGCAGGACCGGGTTGACGTACGAGAAGAGGACGAGCGCCAGATCGGTCTCCGCACGCAGCCGTCGCGCGATCTCGAACACGGTCGAAAGCGTCGCCCCCCCCTCGAGGGCCCTCGCGGCGGCGCGCTGGAGCACGGGACCGTCGGCGATGGGATCGGAGAACGGCACGCCGAGCTCGAGCACGTCCGCCCCCGCGCGGGACAGGGCCTTCGCGAGGCCGACGGTCGCCTCGGCCGAAGGATCCCCGGCCGTGAGGTACGCCACGAAAGCGGCGCGGCCCTCCGCGCGCGCCCGGGAGAAAGCCGCGGCGATCCGGCTCACCGCGCGCCCTTCTTCCCGCGACGCGGCCTTCCCCCGCCGCCGCCCCCCCGCACGCGCAGGTACTCGTCGAGGTCCTTGTCGCCGCGGCCGGACAGGTTCACGAGGATCCACGCCGACCGCGGCAGCCGCCGCGCGAGGCCCGCCGCGAAGGCCACGGCGTGGGCCGACTCGAGCGCCGGAAGAATTCCTTCGGTCTCGCACAGGAGCGCGAAGGCGTCGAGCGCCTCCCCGTCGGACACTTTCGCGTACGTCACGCGGCCGGCGTCGTGGAGCGCCGCGTGCTCGGGACCGACCGCGGGATAGTCGAGGCCTGCCGAGATCGAGTGGGTCGGGAGGACCTGCCCGGCCTCGTCCTGGAGCAGCATCGTGCGCGTGCCGTGAAGCACCCCGACCGCGCCTCCCGAGAAGCGCGCGGCGTGCTCCCCGGCGCCCGACCCTCGCCCTCCCGCCTCGACGCCGTAGAGCGCGACGCGCGATGCGGCCAGGTAAGCCGAAAAGAGGCCGATGGCATTGGAACCGCCGCCGACGCAGGCGACCGCGGCCCGCGGGTCCCGGCCGGCGAGCCGGCGGAACTGCGCCCTCGCCTCGCGGCCGATGACCGCCTGGAAGAAGCGGACGATCGCGGGATACGGGTGCGGCCCGAGCGCCGAGCCGAGGACGTAGTGCGTCGTCGCCACGTTCTCGGTCCAGTCGCGCATCGCCTCGTTGATCGCGTCCTTCAGCGTCTTCGACCCCGAGTCCACGCCGACCACCTCGGCGCCGAGCAGGCGCATCCGCGCGACGTTCGGCGCCTGGCGCGCCATGTCGACGACGCCCATGTAGACGCGGCACGGCACGCCGAGCTTCGCCGCGGCGGCCGCGGTGGCCACGCCGTGCTGCCCCGCGCCGGTCTCGGCGACGACGCGGCGCTTGCCCATCCGCGTCGCGAGCAGAACCTGTCCGAGCGCGTTGTTGAGCTTGTGGGCGCCCGTGTGGAGGAGGTCCTCGCGCTTCAACGCGATCCGCGCTCCCCCGCACCGCTCCGAGAGGCGGCGCGCGTCGGTCAGCGGCGTCGGGCGGCCCGCGTAGTCCCGCAGAAGCGCGTCGAGCTCGCCGCGAAACGCGGCACTCCGACGCCACCGCTCGAACGCGCGCTCGAGCTCCGCGAGCGGCGCCATGAGCGTTTCGGGGGCGAATCGCCCGCCGTACTCGCCGAAGTACCCGGGACGACCGCTAGCCCGCCTGCGCATCGGCCTCCCGGACCGCCGCGAAGAAACGGCGGAGCTTCTCGGCATCCTTGACCCCCGGCGACGCCTCGACCCCCGACGCGACGTCCACGCCCGCCGGGCGGAGGCGCCGGATCACGGCGCCAACAGTCTCCGGCGTGAGGCCGCCCGCGACCAGCACCGGCACGGGCCAGCTCGCCTCCTCGACCCGCGCGGGATCGATCGCCGCCCCGGACCCCTCGCTCGGGTCGTAGAGCACGGCGTGGCAGCGCACGAGGATCTCCCGCCGCGGCACCGCGAACCCGCCCGCCGCCGACGGGCGCGCCACGGCGATGACGGGCACCGGCGAAGACGCCACGTCCTCTTCCGTCAGGCGCCGGTGGAGCTGCACGAGATCGAGGCCAGCGGACCGCACGGCCGCCGCGATCGCCTCCGCATCCTCGGCGACGAACACGCCGACCTTGAGCACACCCGGCCGGACGGCGGCCGCGAGCGGCCGCGCGTCTTCGGCGGTAAGGCTCCGCGGCGACGCCGCCGAGAAGTTGAAGCCGACGTACGCCGCGCCGAGCGCGCACGCCCGGGTCACGTCGTCCGCCCGGGTCAGCCCGCAGATCTTGACGGCGGTCATCCGCGCAGCCCCCGGAGCTCCTCCTCGGGGTCGTCGGCCCGGAGCAGGCTCTCGCCGACGAGGAACGCCTCGAAGCCCGCCGCCGCGAGCCGCTCGATGTCGTCTCGGGTCCGGATCCCGCTCTCGGCCAGACGCACGGGCCCCGGCGGGATCTCGCGCGCCATCGCGTCGATCGACCCGAGGTCGGTCCGGAACGTCGCGAGGTCCCGCGCGTTGACGCCGAGCACGTCGGGCGACACCGCCGCGGCCCGGCGGATCTCGACGACGCCGTGCGCCTCGACGACGGTGGCGAGACCGCGCTCCCGCGCCCGAGCCCGGAGCCGCGCGAGCTCGAGCTCCCCGAGGGCGCGCACGATCAGGAGAACGGCGTCGGCGCCGAGGGACACGGCGAAATCGAGCTGCCGCTCGTCGAAGACGAAGTCCTTCATGAGGACGGGAAGGCCCGACATCGCCTTGATCCGCGGCAGCCAGGCCGGGTCGCCGCCGAAGTGGTCCTCTTCGACGACGACCGAGATCGCCGCCGCGTGCGCCCGCCGGTAGAAAAGGCCGAAGCTCTCGACCTTCGTCTCCGCGTTCGACAGGATCTGACCAGCCGAGGGCGACTTCGCCTTGAACTCCGCGATGATCCGCGTCCCGGGCTGGCGCAGCGAGGCGACGAACGCCGCGCCGTCGGTCGGCCTCGCCGGCGCGCCGCGCCCCGCGTACTCGCCCCGCGAGAGGCGCGTCTGCTTGGAGGCGAGAATTTCCGTGAGGACGTCGCTCATGCGGCCCGCGAAGCCTCCTTGAATCTCTCGAAGATCCGGGCCGCGGCGCCCCGGTCGATCGCCTCGGCCGCTCGCGCGAAGCCCTCCTTCACGTCCGGCGCCCGGCCCTCGACGACGAGCGCGACGGCGACGTTCAGGAGCACGGCCTCGCGTCTCGGACCGGGCTCCCCCTCGAGGAGCCGCGAAAGCATCGCGGCGTTCTCCGCCGCGTCGCCGCCCCGGAGCTCCTCGACGCGGACCGGCCGCTGGGCGAGGACCGAGGGGTCGTAGCGCCACGGGCGCGCCCGCCCTTCGCAAACCTCGACGCCGGACGCGGCGGCGCCCGGCACGAGCTCGTCGAGCCCGAGCTCCGAATGGAAAACCACCGCGCGCTCGCCGCCGAGCGACGCGAGGGCGCCCGCGAGCAAGTCCACGAGCTCGGGCCGGCCGACGCCGATCAGCTGCCGCGTCGCGCCGGCCGGGTTGGCGAGCGGCCCGAGCGCGTTGAAGATCGTCCGGATGCCGAGCTCCCGCCGCACGGTCCCGAGCGCCCGCATCGCGGGATGAAAGCCGGGCGCGAAGAGGAACGCGAGCCCGACCGCGTCCAGAACCCGCCCGGCCGCGTCGGGCTCGAGGTCGAGGCGCACGCCGCTCGCCTCGAGGACGTCGGCCGAACCGACGCGCGAGGAGATCGAGCGATTGCCGTGCTTGGCCACGGCGGCGCCGGCGCCGGCGGCGACGACCGCCGCGGCCGTCGACAGGTTGAAAAGGTCGCGGCCGAGGCCTCCGGGGCCGCACGTGTCGAGCAGCGGGGCGCGCCGGGTGGGAACGCGCCGCATGCGGGCGCGCAAGGCGGCGACCGCGCCGACGATCTCGGCCGCCGTCTCGCCCCGGGTGGTGATGCCGAGAAGGATTGCGCCCTTCTGCGCCTCGGTCGCCCGCCCGTCCATCAGGTCGCCGAAAGCCTCCTCGGCGAGCTCCCGCGACAGCGGCTGGCGTGCGGCGATGAGGCGGATCGCGTCCGCAATGGCGGGGGTCACGACACGGCCTCGAGGAAGTTCGCGAGGAGCCTCTCCCCTTCGGGCGTCAGCACCGACTCGGGGTGAAACTGCACGCCGTAGACGGGCCTCGTCCGGTGCGCGAGCGCCATGACGAGCCCGTCGTCGCTGCGGGCCGTCACGGCGAGCTCCTCCGGAAGCCCCGCCTCCTCGACCACGAGCGAATGGTACCGCCCGGCCTCGAACGGGCTCGCGATCCCGGCAAAGAGCGCCGACCCGTCGTGCGTGACGGAGGAGCTCCTGCCGTGCCGGGGGCTCGGCGCGCGGGCCACGCGCCCGCCGTGAAACGCCGCGATCGCCTGGTGGCCGAGGCACACGCCGAGAAGCGGAATCCCCCCACGCTCGGCCGCGCCGATCATCGCGAGGGACCTTCCCGCGGTCTCCGGACGGCCGGGTCCCGGCGAGAGGACGATCGCGCGCGGGCCTCGCGCCGCCACGGCGGCCGGGTCGAATCGGTCGTTGCGCGCCACTTCGACGCGACGGTCGAGCTTCCCGAGCGCCTGCACGAGGTTGTAGGTGAACGAGTCGTAGTTGTCGACGACGAAGATCATGGGCCGGACCAATCGCGCGCGAGCTCGATCGCGCGGAAAATCGCGGCCGCCTTCGACTCGGCCTCGGCGTACTCCTTTTCGGGGACGGAGTCCGCGACGATCCCGGCGCCGGCCTGGACGCGCCAGATCCCGCGCTCGACGACGGCCGTCCGGATCGCGATCGCGAGATCGGCGTCGCCCGCGGCGTCGAAGTAACCGACCGCCCCGCCGTAGACGCCCCGCCGCGAGGCCTCGAGCCCGTCGATCAACTCCATCGCGCGGATCTTCGGCGCGCCGGTCAGGGTGCCGGCCGGGAAGCAGGCCGCGAGCGCGTCCGCCGCCGACTTCCCCGCCGCGAGGCGCCCGCGCACCTCGGAGACGAGATGCTGGACGTGAGAGAACTTCTCGATCGCGGCGTACCGCTCGACCGAGACGGTCCCGATTTCCGAGACACGGCCGAGGTCGTTGCGCGAAAGATCGACCAGCATGACGTGCTCCGCCCGCTCCTTCGGATCGGCGGCGAGCGCGTCGGCGAGCCGGGCGTCCGCCTCGGGCGTCGCGCCGCGCGGCGCCGTTCCCGCGATCGGCCGCGTCTGGACGACGCCGCCGCGGCAGCGCACCAGCATCTCGGGCGAAGAACCGAGGATCGTGGCCTCGCGCGTCTCCAGGTAGTAGAGATACGGCGACGGGTTCAGGGCCCGAAGAGCGCGGTAGACGTCGAAAGGGTCGACGTCGAGACGGGCCGTCCAGCGCTGCGACACGACGCACTGGTAGACCTCGCCCGCCGCGATCGCTTCCTGGACGACGCCGACGGCCTCGAGGAAGCGCTCCCTCGGAGCCGTCGGGTCGAACGCGGCGGAAACGCCGGATCGCCCCTCGGCGGCCCCGGCTCGGGACGGGTCGGGCGCGAACGCGAGCCGCTCGAGCCGGTCCAGGCGAGCGATCGCCCGTTCGACTTCACCGGCGGCGTCCTTCGACCCGGAGAGGTCGATCGTCGTCAGCAGCAGAAGCCGCTGCCTCGGGTGGTCGAACGCCACGACCGCATCGAAGAGGAGAAAGACCCCGTCGGGGATCTCTCCCTCGCGCCGGTGCCGGTCGGGGATTTCCTCGAACAGACGCACCGCGTCGTAGGACAGGAACCCGACCGCGCCCGACGAGAGCGGAGGCAGATCCGGATCGGCGGCGAAATTCTCGCGCCGTGCCAGCCGCTCGAGCGAGGCCGCGGCCGGCCCGCCGGGCCGCGACGCCTTTCCTTCGCGCTCGAGCCTCACCGCGCCGTCCTCGAGGATCCAGCGCGCGACGGGTCCGGCACCGAGGAACGTGTAGCGCGCCAGCGTCTCGCCGCCGGCGACGCTCTCGAGGAGGAACGCTTCCTCGCCGGAGGCGCGCAGCCGGCGAAACAGCATCACCGGCGTCAGCAGATCCGCCGGGAAGCTCCGCGCCACGGGCACGCACGCGCCCGGCCGCGCGCGCGAGAGAAAGGCCGACCGCTCGCGGCCGCGATCCGTCACGGCCGCACGAAGCCCTCGCGGAGAATCGACAGCACCTCGTCGGGCGTGACGCCCTCGACGCCGAAGAGCTCCGCCTGGCGCACCGCCTGAACCGCGAACATCTGCAGGCCCTCGACGACCGGGCACTTTCGCGCGCGAGCGGCGCGAATCGTCGTCGTGTCCTTCCCGTCGCGCCGGTAGACGCAGTCGAAGACGATCGGCCGCTCCTCCATCACCGCTACCGGGATCGCGGGCGGCTCGTCGTCCTTCCAGCCGACCGGTGTCGCGTTGACGTAGAGGTCGGCCTCGCTCGACGGGAGGTCTTCCCAGGCGAGCGAGTCCACGCCGAGTTCCTCGGCGACCCGGTCCGCCTCGGCATCGCGCCGCGCCGTCACGACGACCTCGTACCCGAGCCGGCGGGCGCCGACCACCGCCGCGCGCGCCGCGCCGCCCGCGCCGACGACCACCGCGCTTCGCCCCTCGCCCGTGCCGTGGTCCGCGAGGGTCTCGAAGACGCCGTCGACGTCGGTGTTCTCCGCGCGCCACACGCCCTTCTTCCAAACGAGCGTGTTCGCCGCGCCGATGCGCCGCGCGTCCTCCGACGGCCGGCCCGCCCGAAAGGCCGCGAGCTTCCACGGCTGGGTCACCGCGAAACCTCGAAACGGCGGGTCGAAGGCGATGTCGTGGGGCTTCTCGCGCTCGAAGTCGGCGACCTGGAGCGGCAGATACAGATACCGGAGCCCCCGCGAGCGGAAGAGCGTGTTGTGGAGGCGCGGGGAAAGGGAGCGCGCCGTGCTTCCGGCGACGACCCCGAAGAGTGCGTCGAAGCGCTCCGGCCGGACGACGTCGTAGACCTCGAGCAGGTCGCGCATCGCGATCTGTCCCGGCGCGGTCTCCCCTTCGATCGAGCCGTAGACCAGCGCGGCCCCGTGATGGGCCGAGATCACGCGACCGGGCGTGCTCGCCGGACCCATCGGAAAGATCGCGACGACGCCGTCGGCCAGACCCTTCTGGAGTTCGCCGACGCGCAGGGAGGCTTCGACGTGCGCCGCTCCGGCCACGAGCTTGACGGCGTTGGCTCCCGTCGCCCTCATGGCCGCGATGCTCTCTTTCCAGTCGTCGGGAAGCCCAAAAGGAGAGTGGCGGGAAACGACGACGCGCCGGCGCTCCGGAAAGACCGTGGACGAGGCGAGCAGACCCGACGAGAATTCGACGTCGACGATCGCACCGGCGTCGTACGCCTCCGTCACGACGCGCCGATACGCATCGGCCGGCCCCTCGAAGCGCCCCCCTTCCCGGAGCGTCCGGTAGGTCACGATCGCCGGGCGCGAGTCGATCGGGAGAAGCGCGCGCGGGTCGATGCGTTCCTCCGAGAGGTCGAGGCGATACTCGAGCGCGTTGGCCCACGGCGGCACCTGCGACGCCAGCCTGCGGGCGTCGCCGAGGTCCCTCGGCGCCATCGACGCGACGTACGCGGGGATCAGAAGCGTTCGGTCCATGAAATCAAAAACCCCCGAGCCCGTCCGGGCCGGGGGTTCCGATCGTCGTCGTCGTGGTGCGCCCCGCCCGAACCGTGCGGCAGAGCGTGGCTGCGCCCTACCGGTTTTCCTCCCGCCACCACCAGGTCGAGGCCGGACGCTCCGTTGCCCTCATCGCCCGCGGAGCGTACGCGGCGTCGGCGTCGGAGTCAAGGTGGCGGGTGTCCGCGTCGGCGGCGGCGTGGGCGTCCGGGTCGGCGGCGGCGCACCGCGGAAGGTCGAGGGCAGGTTGAGCGTGGATTCCGCGGTGCCGGGGGCGGGGCCGACGAACGCGAGCGTGATCCCGCCGGCGCGCTCGTACCGGTAAAACCGCCCGGGACAGACCCTCGACTCCAGGTCCGGCAGGCGCGCCGGCCATTCGTCTTCGCGCGAGGCGGCGCGCTCGGCGCGCGCGTCGAGAATCAGGGCCGTCATCTCGGAGTCCAGGAGCAGTCGGTATTCCCGCAGGAGCATCCGGATGATCGAGTCCGAGGAGATCGCGATCTCGATTTCGCTGGGATCCGTTTCGCCGCTGATCGCGACGTCCCAGGCCTGCTGCAGATCCGGCGGCGTCCAGGCGCAGGGGCTCTTCGCCATCAGTCCATCCGCGAAGCGGCGATAGATCCGACCGAGCACCTCGGCGTTGTCCGCCATTCCCGGGTGATCCGCCGAGGGCCACGCGTCGTTCTGGAAGGCCGTCAGAAACGCCTGGAGGAACTCGCCCTCCCGCAGGCGCGTCTCCCAGCCGTACGCCGGACCGCGTACCTTCCGCAGCAACCCGACGGCGAGCCGCGCCTGGCTCATCGCCATCAGCTCGGAGAGCAGCTCGGGCCGGACGGCCACGCTCCGCGCGATCTGCCAGATCGCCTCGATGCCGGCGAGAGCCGCGGCCGAATCCTGCCGCCGCAGGTCGAGCAGCACCTGCGCGGCGATGACCCTCTGCAGGAGGGTCAGGCCAGCCCACGCGGGAACGGGCGAACGCGTGCCGAGGGTCACGTCGATGTCCCACGCTATCTCCCGGCGTCCGGAGGCCGCGGCGACGATGCCCGCGAGCGCCGCGGCGTGCTCCTCGAGAAAGCTCGCCACGACCGCCGGCGGCACGGCGACGGCGTCGCTCGAGTCCTGAAGCTGGGCGTTCACGTACGCCGAGCACGCGCCGATCGCGCGGCCGGCGGCGGTCGTCGTATCCGGCGAAGGGCGCGCCTCCGGTCCCGAATCGACCGACGCGTCGATGCCGAGCTTGCCGGCGAGCTCCACGATCTCGAGCGCTGCCGCGCTCGTCCCCTGCTTCGGATACTGCGCCTCGTAGGCCTGGCGCGAAAGAACGGGTCCGGGAACTTTCTCGTCCGCCGCGAGCGCCGGCAGCACCCGGAGGAAGACGACGAGTGCCAGCATCACGGCTGAAACCTACTTCCGCTTCCACCTCGTCCCGGTCGGTCCGTCCTCGAGGAGGATGCCTTTCGCGTCGAGAGCCTTGCGAATGCGGTCGGCCTCGGCGAAGTCGCGGCGCTTGCGGGCGTCGAGACGCGCGGCGATCTGCGCCTCGATCTCCGCGGGAAGCACGTCGTCCTTCGACGGGAGGATGCCGAGCACCGCGTCGGCGCTGCGGATCGCGGCGGCCGCCGCCGCGGCTCCCGGACCGTCGAGCGAGCCGTCGACCTGCGCGGCGTTGACGTCGCGCAGGAAGGTGAAGAGCACGCCGAGCGCCTCGGCGGTGTTCACGTCGTCGTCCAGGGCGGCCGAAAACTCGGAGGAGAACTTCGCGGCGCGCTCCGCGGCGGGGTACGCGCCGGCCTTCGCGCCTCCGCTTCGCGCGGCGTCGTCGAGGCGCGCGACGGCGGACTTGATCCGGTCGACGGCGGCCGCCGCTCCGGTCAGCGCTTCCCACGTGAAGTTGAGCTTCTTGCGATAGGGAACCGACAGCAGCAGGTACCGCGCGGCGATCGGATCGTCGCGGCGCGCCAGCACGTCGTCCAGCGTGTAGAAATTGCCCTTGGACTTCGACATTTTTTCCCCGTCCACGATGAGGTGCTCCGCGTGAAGCCACACGTCGACGAACGGCTGTCCCGTGGCCGCCTCGCTCTGGGCGATCTCGTTCTCGTGGTGCGGAAAGATGTTGTCGACGGCCCCCGTGTGGACGTCGAAGTGCTCGCCCAGGTACTTCATGCTCATCGCCGAGCACTCGATGTGCCATCCCGGCCGCCCGTCGCCCCAGGGGGACGGCCACGAGGGCTCACCGGGCTTGGCGGCCTTCCAGAGGACGAAGTCCTTGACGTCCTCCTTCTCGTACTCGTCGTCGGCCACGCGCTCGCCGCGCCGCGCCTGCTCGAGGTCGATTCCCGAGAGCTTGCCGTAGTCCGGGAAGGTGGCGATCCGAAAGTAGACGGAACCCTCCGACTCGTACGCGTGCCCGTTCTCCAGGAGCTTCGTCGTGATGGCCTGCATCTCCGGCACGTGGTCCGTCGCGCGCGGATACTTCTCGGCGCGCTCGAAGCCGAGCCGGTCGATGTCACGGAAGAAGAGGTCGGCGTACCTCGTCGTGAAATCGCGCAGCGATTGGCCCGCCTGCGCGGCGCCCCGGATCGTCTTGTC
The DNA here is from genome assembly GCA_035506175.1 of Thermoanaerobaculia bacterium. Classification (GTDB taxonomy): domain Bacteria; phylum Acidobacteriota; class Thermoanaerobaculia; order UBA5066; family Gp7-AA6; genus DAHUXD01. The sequence continues at coordinate 21,679 of DATJPZ010000106.1, forward strand.
GTCGACGTCCGTCAGATTCATGACGTGCGTCACGCGCCAGCCCCGCGCGCGCATGTGGCGCCGCAGGACGTCCTCCCAGAGAAACGTCCGGAGGTTCCCGATGTGGACGGCGTTGTAGACCGTTGGACCGCAGGTGTAGAGGCGGACGTGGCCCGCCTCGCGCGGCGAGAGCTCCACGACCTTCCGGCCGAGCGTGTTGAAGACGCGGAAGCTCACCAGAGCCCCTTCGCGACGGCGCGCCGGATCTTCCGCCACGTCAGCTCGCGCTTCAAGCCCCGCAGGCGGTCGACGAAGAGCGTGCCGCTCAAGTGGTCGGTCTCGTGGCAGAGGGCGCGGGCGAGCAGCCCGGTGCCCTCGATCTCCCGCACGGTCCCGGTCAGGTCCGCCGCGCGCACCCGCACGCGCGCCGGCCGCACGACCTTCTCGGCGAGGTCGGGCACCGAGAGGCAGCCCTCCTCCTCCTTCTGCTCCCCCGAGGTCTCGACGACGACCGGGTTGACCAGGACGAGGACGCCGTCGGGATCGGCGCCGACGGAGAGGTCGATGATCGCGACCCGCTTGTTGACGCCGATCTGCGGCGCCGCCAGTCCGATGCCCGGCGCCGCGTGGCAGGTCGCGACCATGTCGGCGATCAGGCCGGAAAGGTCCTCCGCCGCGGCGTCCACCTCGGCGTTGTCGGCGAGCAGGCGCGGATCGCCGTATCGAACGATGTCGCGGATCAACGCCGGGCTTCCCCGGCGGCCGCGCGGGGACGCGAAAGCGGGCCGGCCGCGTCCGGCCTGTCCTCGCCTCTCCAACGCCTGTCTCCCCGGCATGACAGAACGGGGCCGAACCGATCCTCGCGCCATGCCATAAGTGCTTGATTTAAAGCACATTCTTCGCCGATCGGCAAGCCGTGCCGGTGGCACGGGCCTCGCTATCGCACAGTGTCGGAGACGACGATGACCCCCAACCGCGTCCTGATCGCAATCGCCTCGATCGCCCTGGCGGCGGCCGCGGCTTCGGGGCAGACGCGGCGGAGCGCCTACACCTACGTGCGTGAGGTCTCGGGCGAGGTGACGGTGATCTCTCCCTTGAACGGCACCGTCGAGGCCCGGCGCAACCTCCCGATCTCCGCGGGCGACGAGATCCGCACCGACGACCCGTCGCGCGCCGAGATCGCGCTCGCCGACGGCAACGTCCTCCATGTCGGCGGCGGGACGTCGGTCCAGCTCGTCTCGCTGTCGAACCAGCAGGGCGCCGACGACGAGGTTTCGGCGATCTCGCTGAAGGAAGGCTCGGTCGTTCTCTCGGCGCTCGGGTCCGACGAGAAAGCCGTCCCGCGGGTCGACACCGAGGACGTGACCGTCTACGCCAACGCGGGGTCGCGCGTGCGCGTCAACGCCGATCCTCGCCGCGGGTCTGCCGTCATCGTGCGGGCGGGCTCCGTCGAGGTCAAGAGCCCGACCGGCTCCTACACCGTGCGCGCCGGCAACTACCTCCTGTCCCAGGGCAACGAAGAGCCCGAGATCGCGCGCGGCAGCTTCTCGCGCGACCGGTTCGACGTCTGGGCGGCGGACAGGCTGTCGGCGACCTACGACGCGCCCCAGAACGCGTCCAGCCAGTACGTCGGGGAGGATTACTCGGGCGACGTCGCCTCGCTCGACGGCTACGGCGACTGGGACTACAACACCAACTACTCGACCTACGTCTGGCGGCCCAACGTGGCCGCGGGATGGTCGCCGTACACCAACGGCTCCTGGTACTACACGCCGGCGGGCATGTCCTGGTGGTCGTGGGATCCGTGGGGCTGGTATCCCTTCCACTACGGCAACTGGTTCTTCGACTCGGGCTGGAACAGCTGGTGCTGGGCTCCCGGCTACGTCTACTCGCCGGCCTGGGTCTACTGGGGCTATGCGCCGGGCTACGTGGGCTGGTGCCCCGTCGGCTGGTACGGCTACTACTCGCCCTGGTGGAACACGTACTACCGGCAGTGGTCGTACCCCCGCAGCAACATCTGCTTCGCCTTCAACGGCAATTTCTCGACGCGCCACGTCGACATGCGCGGCTGGAACTTCACCGGCTCCAACGGCTTCGGCACGACGCGCGGCCGCGTGGACGCCGTCCCCGGCACGCGGGTCGTCGACCGACTCGGCGGCCAGATCGCGGTTTCGTCGCGCCCGATCGTCCTCGCCTCGCGCAACGGGACCAGCGTGCGCGATTCGCTGCGCGACTACGTGCAGAACGCGCCGCGAAACATCCAGCGCACGTCCGATCCCGACCTGCAGCGCCGGCTCGAGCCGGTCCTGGCGCGGCAGCGCGAGCTGCCTCGCGAGAGCGTCGACGCCCTGCGCGACCGGGTCGCGATCTCGGAGCGCGGCCGCCTGAGCGGCCCCGGCGCGGCCGACATCGCCCCGCGTGGCGCGCCGGTGGTGGAGCGCGGACGGGGCGCGGTGTCGGTCGAGTCCTCGACGCGAATCGAAACGGATCCCGCGACGGGGCGGACCGTCGTGCGGGGCGGGAGCGGCGGCTCGACGCGCGGCACCTCCGGTGCCGAGGGGTTCAACAACCGCGGCCCGGCCGCGACGACGACCGATTCCCGCAACGACCCCGCCGTCCAGTCGTGGCGCTCGCGCCCGAACGTGGGCGTTTCCTCGAACCGCCCCGCCGACAACGCTCCGCAGGCTCCGGAGGGCAGCTCGACCGCCGGCCGCGAGAGCCGCGAGCACTGGCGCACGCGTCCGAACCCGGTCCCGGGCAGCCGCTCCTACGCCGACTCGGCCAACGTCGACGCCGACCGCGGCGGATCGCGCTCGCGCGACGCGCAGCGCTCGGCCTCGACGGCGCGCACCGACGACTGGCGCCATCGCGACGGGTCGATGCCGCCGGCGCGCCGCGTGATCGAGGGCTCGGTTCCCGGCCGGCGGACCCCGTACCCGGGTTCGCAAAATGGCGACTCCGGTTCTGCGCGTTCGTCGGTCCCCCGCGAGCACGGCCGGCGCCCGCCGACGGGCGACTTCGCGACGCACGACGGCGGCCCGCCCTCGTCCGGGCCGCGGGACGTCGCCCCGGCACCCCGTCAGGCTGCTCCGTCGGCGCATCCGGTTCCCGCGCCGCCGTCGCACGCGGCGCCGGCGCCTCACGCCGCGCCGCCCCCGTCTTCGGGCGGCGGCGGTCACCGGCCGCCGGGACGCTAGCGCACAAAGCTCTTCCGAGGTTTCCTCCTCTTCACACCGCGCCAAACGGCGCGGTCTTTTTTTTGAGACAATTCCGCCACCCGTGACTTCCGGAACGACGCGTGCGCGCCCCGGGCTGCGATGAGCCGCCGGGCTTTTTCGTTGATCGGCAACGCGCTCTTCGTCTTCTACTGCACGACGGTCGGCGTGTATCTGCTGCTGCGGCCGTGGACGGGGCGCGCGCTCCTGCCCGGTTTCTTCGGCAGCGGCTTCTTCCGGGGCTTCGTCTCCGGCCTCGGCCTCGTGCACCTGGCGGCGGGGTTCGCGGACCTGCGCCACCTGACGCGGCAGCTCGACGCGGCCCGGCAGGCGCGCCCCGAGGGCCAATGAAGTCCGTCTACGTCACCGATCGCGCGGCGATCGGCGATGCGCGATTCGGCGGGATCCTCGAGCGCCTCGCCGGGGCACGGGACGTCTCGGTCGTGCTGCGCGAACCGCCCGGCGAAGACCGCGCCCTGCTCGACCGGGCGCGGCAGGCACGAGTGCGCCTCGGCGACTCCGTCCCCCTCTACGTCCATCGCCGCTACGACGTCGCGCTCGCCGCCGGCGCCGCGGGGGTTCACCTGCCCTCCGACGGCCTGCCGGTCGCCCGCGTCCGCTCCGAGACCCCGCGGGGGTTCCGGATCGGCGTCTCGACCCATGCCGTCGCCGAGGCCGAGCGAGCGCTCGAGGACGGCGCGGACCTCGTCTTCCTCGGACCGATCTTCGACACGCCGTCCAAGCGCGCCTACGGGCCGCCGCTCGGCGTCGAGATCCTCGCCGCGCTCCCCCCGCGCGACGGGCGTGCGGGAGAGGTTTACGCCATCGGCGGCGTCGAGGAGGAGCGCCTCCCGGAGCTCGCGCCCTATGCCGGCCGCCTCGCGGGCATCGCCGCGATCCGCCTCTTCCAGGAGAGTCCGGACCCCCGAGGCGCCGCCGAGAGGATCGCCGCGCGATGAACGCTCCGACCGCGCACTCCTCGGCCGTCGGGTTCCGCCGGGTCCTGACCGCGCTGCTGCTCGTCGTGGTGGTGGCGGGAGTCGTCCTGTTGCTCTCGCGCGCCGGCTTCTCGATGACGGAGGCCCGCGGCGCCAAGGACTACGGCGAGTTCGCCATCGGGCTCGCGGCGATTTTCCTCGTCACGCGCCTGCTCGACTTCGCGGTCTTCGACGTCGGCTATCGGCTGCGCCGCGTGGCGCCCGCGCCGGAGCTGCTGCGCCAGCTCGTCAGCCTCCTCGTCTTCGGCCTGTTGCTCGGTCTGCTGTGCAAGGTGATCCTGTCCTTCAGCCTGCCCGCCCTGCTGACGACTTCCGCGATCATCACGGCGGTCCTCGGCCTCGCCCTTCAGGAGACGCTCGGCAATCTCTTTTCGGGAATCGCGCTCGCGATCGAGCGGACCATTCAGGTCGGCGACATGGTCCGCACCGGCGACACGATCGGGCTCGCGGAGCAGCTGTCCTGGCGCGCCATCAAGGTCCGCACGATGGAGGGCAACGCGCTCCTGATCCCGAACAGCGTCGCCAGCCGCGATCGCCTCGAGGTGTTCCGCCGCGGCCACCTGCCGATGGCCCGCGTCCTTCGCGTCGGGCTCGAGTACGACGCTTCGCCGGCGCGGGCCCGCGCGGCCCTCGAGAACGCGGCGCGCGAAGTGCCCGGTCTGGCTCCGCTGCCGGCGCCGGTCGCCTACCTTCAGGCGTTCCACGACTTCTCCGTCGTCTACGAACTGCGCTACTGGCTCGAGGACTACGCCCGCTATCTCGAGATCGACGCGCGCGTCCGCGAGCGCGTCTGGTACCGGCTCGAGCGCGACGGGTTCGCGTTTGCCTACCCGCTGGTCCGTCAGCACCAGTATGCCTTCGGCCCGCCCCGTCCCGCGGACACGGTCGGGCGCGTGCGGCAGGCGATCGAGGACACGGCGCTCTTCGCGCCGCTGTCCGGCCAGGAGCGCGACCGCCTCGCCCTCGGCGCGCGCCTGCTGCGCTTCACCGATGGCGAGGTCCTCGTCCGTGAGGGCGACCAGACCTCCTCCATGTTCCTGGTCGCGGCGGGCCGCGCCGCGGTCTCGGTCCACGGCGGCGTCGGCGCGAGCCGCAAGGTCGCGATCCTCGAGGCCGGCTCCGCGTTCGGCGAGATCAGCCTGCTCACGGGCGAGCCGCGCCTGGCGACCGTGCGCGCGCTGTCGGAAGTGACGCTCGTCGAGATCGACAAGGAGACGCTCGCCCCGATCCTCCAGTCCAATCCCTCGCTCGTCGAGAAGCTCGACGCCGTGATCCTCGAGCGCCGCCGCCACACCGCGGACCGCATGGCCACCGCCGAGGCCGGCGCGACGAAGGAACCGGAGTCCCTGCGCGAGAAGATCGCGCGATTCTTCGGACTGAAGGGCGCGTGACCGACGGCCTGCTCCTCGGTCTCGACCTGACCGAGATCGACCGGGTCGCGGGCGTGCTCGAGCGCCACGGCGATCGCTTCCTCGCGCGGGTCTTCCGGCCGGGCGAGATCCGCACCGCGCGCCGCCATCCCCGCGCCTTCGCCGAGCACGTCGCCGGGCGCTTTGCCGCCAAGGAGGCGGCGATGAAGGCGCTCGGGCTCGGCTGGCGCGGCCTCGCGTTCCGCGAGATCGAGGTCGGCCGCGAACCGAGCGGCAAGCCCCGCCTCGCGTTTCACGGGCGCGCCGAACAGCGGGCGCGCGCGCTCCGCGTGCGCCTCGCCGAGGTCTCGATCACGCACGGCCGCGACGTCGCGGCCGCGGTGGTGGCGCTGGTGACCGGGCGGGCCGAAGGCGCGCCCTTGGGCTAAACTGCGCCGTCTCATGACCGACGCGCCCGACTACAAGAGCACCCTGAATCTTCCCCGGACCGACTTCCCGATGAAGGCGGACCTGCCCAGGCGCGAACCCGAACGGCTCGCCGCCTGGGACGGGATCGACCTCGAAGCCTCGATCCGGAAGGCCCGGGCCGGGCAGCCCAAGTTCATCTTCCACGACGGTCCGCCGTACGCCAACGGCCACATCCACCTCGGCACCGCGATGAACAAGATCCTGAAGGACGGCGTCGTTCGCAGCCGGACCATGATGGGCTTCGACGCGCCATACGTGCCCGGGTGGGACTGCCACGGCCTGCCGATCGAGCAGAAAGTCGACAAGCAGCTCGGCTCGAAGAAGCGCGACATGGACGCGGTCGCCATCCGGAAGGCCTGCCGCGAGTACGCGCAGGGCTTCATCGACATCCAGCGCGAGGAGTTCCGCCGCCTGGGCGTCGGCGGCAACTGGAAGCGCCCGTACCTCACGATGAGCTTCCCGTACGAGGCCGACATCGCGCGCGCCTTCGGCGAGTTCTACGCGAAGGACCTCCTTTTCCGCGACCTGAAGTCGGTCCGCTGGTGCTTCACGGACCGCACCGCGCTCGCGGAAGCGGAGCTCGAGTACGAGGAGCGCGCCGACCCGGCGATCACCGTCGCGTTTCCGGCCGAGCTCGCGCTCGACGGGGCCCCGACGGCCCCCGTCTCCCTCCTCGCGTGGACGACCACGCCGTGGACGATCCCGGCCAACGTCGCCATCGCCGTCCACCCGGACGAGACCTACGTCGTCGTCGAGGCCGGAAAGCGCCGCTACGTCGTCGCCGAGAAGCTCCTCGAAACCGTCGCGAAGACGGCCGGCTGGACCGACCCGAAGACGCTCGGCCGCCTGCCGGGGACGACGCTGGCGGGCGTCCGTTACCGCCATCCCCTCGCCGCCGAATGCCGGGGCGAGCTGACGCCCGAAGAGCAGGCGGCCTGCTTCCGCATCGTGCTCGGCGACCACGTCACGATGGACGCCGGCACCGGCCTCGTCCACACCGCCCCCGGCCACGGCGAGGACGACTTCCTGACGGGCAGACGCGAGGGACTCCCGATTCTCTCCCCCGTCGACGAGGGCGGCCGCTTCACGACCGTCGAGAAGTACAAGGGCAGGAAGGTGCTCGAGGCAAATCCCGAGATCATCGAGGACCTGCGCGCGGCCGGCGCGCTCGTCCACGCGGACCCAGATTTCCGCCACGAGTACCCGCACTGCTGGCGCTGCAAGAACCCCGTCATCTTCCGCGCGACGGTCCAGTGGTTCGTGCGCCTCGACGACCCGAGGACCGACGTCCGCGCGGGCGCGCTCGAGGCGATCCGCCGGGTGACGTGGATCCCGCCCTGGGGCGAGGCGCGGATCGCGGGGATGGTCGAGAACCGGCGCGAGTGGGTCGTCTCGCGACAGCGGCGCTGGGGCTCGCCCATCTCGGTTCTCTACGCGATGCGCGGCGGCGAGCGCGCCGAGGTCTACCCGTGGAAGGACTCGCCGGAGGAGCAGCGGAAGTTCTTCGCGCACCTCGTCGAGATCTTCCGCAAGGAGGGCGGCGACGCCTGGTACGCGCGGCCGGCCGAGGACTTCCTGCCGCCCGGCGCCGACCGGCGCGGCTTCGCCACGTTCGACAAAGAGACGGACATCATGGACGTCTGGTTCGACTCCGGCGTCTCGCACGTCGCCGTGCTGCGCTCGGGCGAGTGGCCGGAGCTCCTGCGCGGCGGCGACGGCCCGCCCGCGGACATGTACCTCGAAGGGCACGACCAGCACCGGGGCTGGTTCCAGTCCTCGCTCCTGACGTCGGTCGCGCTCTACGGCGACGCGCCCTACCGCTCCGTCATCACGCACGGCTTCTTCCAGGACGTGTCGGGGCGCAAGATGTCGAAGTCTCTCGGCAACGTGGTCGAGCCGGGCGAGCTCATCCGCCGCTACGGCGCCGACATCCTCCGCCTCTGGGTCTTCTCGCTCGACTACCGCGACGACACGCCGATCTCCGAGGAGATCCTGGCGCGCTGCGCCGAGGCGTACCGCAAGATCCGGAACACCGCGCGCTACCTGATTTCGAACCTCTACGACTTCGACCCCGCCTCGGATGCGGTCCCGGCGGCGCGGTTGCTCCCCCTCGACGCGTGGGCCCTGGAGCAGGCACGGATCGCGATGGAGCGCGTTCGCGAAGCCTACGACCGCTACGAGTTTCACGTCGTGTACCACACGCTCGTCAACCTGTGCACGACGACCCTGTCGGCGTTCTATCTCGACGTGGTCAAGGACCGTCTCTACGCCTCGGCGGCGAATTCCCCCGAGCGGCGGTCGGCCCAGACCACGATGCACCGGATCGCCCGGGCGATCGCCGCAGCCGCCGCCCCGGTCCTCGTCTTCACGGCCGACGAGATCTGGACGGCGCTGCCCGGAAAGAAGGAAGAATCCGTCCACCTGGCGCGTTTCGAAGCGCTGGACGAGGGGGCGGAAGCCCTGCCCGCCGCCGCCTGGGAACGACTGACACAATTGCGCGAGGAAGCCGCCGTGATCCTGGAAGAGGCCCGCAGAGACAAGGTGATCGGATCCTCGCTCGAGGGCGCGATCGCGCTGTCGTCGAGCCCGGCCCTTGACGCGGACCGCGCCTCGACCGGGACGGCGGGATCGGGCCTCGCGGACCTCTTCATCGTCTCGGAGACGGTCGAGGGCGAGAGCCCCGCCGGCGAGGGCTGGCGCGAGTCGCGCGTCTACCCGGGCCTGAAGCTCGCGTTCCGCAAGGCCCGCGGGCGGCGGTGCGACCGCTGCTGGAAGATCACCCCCGAGGCGGAGGCGTCGGGGCTCTGCGACCGCTGCCGGGCGGTCGTCGGCGGGAAGGCGGCATGAGCGTCTCGGTCAAGGAGTCCACGCTCTACCGCGGCGCGTATCTCGCGGTTTCGCTCGCCATCCTCTTCCTCGACCAGTGGACCAAGGGCTGGATCACGCGGACGATGGAGGTCCACCAGTCGCGCACGATCGTCCCCGACGTCTTCGACCTCACCTACGTGCGCAACACGGGCGCCGCGTTCGGGCTCTTCGCGTCGGTCGACTCGTCGCTGAAGGCGATCCTCCTGAACAGCATCGCGGTCGTCGTCTTCCTCGTCGTGTCGGCCTACGCCCTGCGCTCCTCGCACAAGAGCGTCCGCCTCCAGGTCGGCCTCGCGCTCATCCTCGGCGGCGCCGTGGGCAACCTCATGGACCGCGTGCGCTTCGGGTACGTCGTCGACTTCATCGACTTCGCCGTCTCGGGCCACCACTGGCCGGCCTTCAACGTGGCCGACTCGGCCATCTGCATCGGCGTCGGCCTCCTCTTCCTCGACATGCTCGGCAGCGAAGAGACCCCGTCCGAACGCCCGACGCCGGCGGCGGGGGGCTAGGCCATCTTTCCCCGGCTCGTCCACGTCGGCAGCTTCTACCTTCCGACCTACGGCGTCGTTCTGGCGATCGCCTACCTGACGGCGATCTGGCTGCTGCGCCGCAAGGCGCTCGCCGCCGGCCTGCCCGACCAGAAGGTGCTCGATCTCTCGCTCTACATCCTCGCTGCCGCGATCCTCGGCGCGAAGCTCCTCCTCGTCGTCGTCGAGTGGCGGCGCTACACGGAGAATCCGCGCGAGCTCGTCGAGGTCCTGCGCTCGGGCGGCGTCTTCTACGGCGGCCTGATCGCGGCCACGACGGTCGCGATCCTCTACATGAAGAAGCACGACCTCCCCGCCTGGGCCGTCGCCGACATGGGCGCGCCCTCGATCGCGCTCGGCGAAGCGATCGGCCGGTGGGGCTGCTTCGCCGCCGGCTGCTGCTACGGAAAGGAAAGCCACGGCCCGTTCGCCGTGACCTTCACGGACCAGTTCGCGCACGACGCCGTCGGCACGCCGCTGAACGTCCCGCTCCACCCGACCCAGCTCTACCTGTCGCTCAACGCGTTCCTGATCTTCCTGATCCTCCAGTGGGCCTACCGCCGCAAGAGCTTCGACGGCGAGGTCTTCTGGCTGTACGTCCTGCTCTACGCGATCACCCGCGGCGTGCTCGAGACCTGGCGCGGGGATTTCGTCCGCGGCTTCGTGATTCCCGGCGTGCTCTCGACCTCCCAGTTCATCGGCCTCCTGACCGCGGCGCTCGCCGCCGCGATGCTCTTCGTCTTCGCCCGCCGCAACCGCGCCGAGGCGTAGGAGCCCATGCTCCGCCGGTTCCAGGTGGGGGCCCCGTCCGCCGGGACCCGGCTCGACCTGTTCCTGGCCGCCGCCTGCTCGGATCTCTCGCGCTCGCGCCTCCAGAAGCTGATCGAGGAGGGCGCCGTCCTGGTCGGCGGCCGGGGCGCGCGGCGCTCCCACGTCGTGCGCGCCGGCGAGGAAGTCACCGTCGAGGTCCCCGAGCCCCGCAAGGCCGCTCTCGAGGCCGAAGAGATCCCGCTGTCGATCCTGTACGAAGACGAGCACCTCCTCGCGATCGACAAGCCGCCGGGCCTCGTCGTGCACCCGTCGCCGGGCCACGCCTCCGGCACCCTGGTCAACGCGCTCCTGCACCACGTCCGCGACCTCGCGGGCGTCGGCGGCGAGCTGCGGCCCGGGATCGTCCACCGCCTCGACCGCGACACCTCGGGCGTCCTGCTCGTCGCCAAGTCGGACCGGGCCCACCAGCTCCTCTCCCGGCAGATGCGGCAGCGCACGATGCGCAAGGAGTACCTCGCGCTCGTCGCCGGAGTGCCCCGCGTGCGCAAGGGCGAGGTGACGCTGTCGGTCGGCCGCGATCCGCGCGACCGAAAGAAGATGAAGGCGTTCCGGACGACCGCCGACGAAATCCCCGCCGGCACGCGGACCGCGAAGACGCTCTACGAGATCGAGCGCGAGTGGTTCGGGCTCGGGCTGACGCTGCTGCGCTGCCGGCTCGTCACGGGCCGGACGCACCAGATCCGCGTCCACCTCGCCGCCTCCGGGCTCCCGATCGTGGGCGACCCCGTCTACGGGCGCCCGTCCTACGCGAAAGTCCGCGAGTCGGCTTTGAAGCGACGCCTGGCCGGTTTTCCGCGCCAGGCCCTCCACGCCGAACGCGTCGCCTTCCGCCATCCGGCCACGCAGGAACTCGTCGAGATCGTCGCGCCGCTGCCGGCCGACATGAACGACCTCCTCGCCGCGATCGACCGCGCCGCGGGATAATCGAGAGCATGGCCGACGAGCGCGAGGTCGTCTTCGAAGGTCGCCACATGGTGTTCCTGCGGCGCCGCGGCTGGGAGTACGTCGAGCACCGCACGGCGCCCGAAGCCGCGATGATCGTCGCGATCACGCCGCGCGACGAGATCGTCCTGGCCGAAGAGTTCCGCCAGCCGATGAACGCGCCGGTCATCTCGCTGCCGGCCGGCCTCGTCGGCGACGAGGGCCCCGAGGACGCGGCGGAGGCCGCGCGGCGCGAGCTCGCCGAGGAGACCGGCCACACCGCATCGCGCCTCGAGCTGCTGGCGCGGGGTCCCGGCTCCGCGGGGCAGAGCTCGGAGATGATCAGCTTTTTCCTCGCCGCGGGCGCGGTCCGTTCCGGCGAGCAGGCCGCGCACGACGTCGGGAAGATCCGCGTGCACGTCGTCTCGATCGCGGATCTCCCGGAGTGGGCGCGCCGGCGCGAAGCCGAAGGCGCGGTCATCGACCCGAAGATCTGGGCCGGGCTCTACCTCGCCGGGCGGCGCTGACCGCGACCGCGGACGTTCCTAGCGGACCGTGAGCGTGAGCGTCGCCCCGTCCTTGTCGAGCACGACGCGGTCCTCTTCGATTCTCACGAGGACGTAGCCCTCGACGTAGGCGCCGATCCCGAGGACGCGGTCGTTCAAGAGAGCCCGGGGCTCGCTTTCGGACCAGACGATGCCGCCGAGCTCGATCTTGCCGCCGTCCGGGAGCGTCACTCCGCCGGCGTAGGTCTTGCCTCCGACCGGCGCCGCCGCGGCGGGTTTCCCGGGCGCCGGTGGAGCGGCGACGGGGGCCCCGGCCTCCTGCGGCGGCTTCGGCGCGCGCGTGGCCCGCGGCCGCGGCGTGCCCGCGGCGGGCGCGACGGCGCCGGAGGCCCGCGGCGTGACCGGTGTGGCGACGGTGACGGGCGTCCACTGCACGTCGACCGGCCGCGCGGGCGCGGGCGAGACGGCCGCCGGCGCCGCGGCGGGTCGGGCCTCCCCCGGCGCGACGGCCCAGCGCCAGGCGACGAACGCGGCTCCCACGGCGGCCGCGGCCCCCGCCGCGATCGCGAGGCCTCGAAGGAGGCGCCGCCGCCGCGCCAGGCCCGCGTCGGGCATCGGCGTCGGAATCCACGGACGGTCGCCGCGGCGGCTCGCGGCCTCGTCGGCCGCCTGGGCGCGCTTCAACGCGTCGTCGATGAGGCTCACGCGACCTCGCCCTCGAGCTCTCGAATCGCCTGGCCCACGGCCCGGGCTTTCAGCTCGTAGGTGCCGTTGACGTAGCCGTAGAGGAGGGTCTTGTCGCAGACCGCGTTGATCAGGCGCGGGACGCCGTGGGCGTAACGATGGACCCGGCGAATCGCCCACGACGTGAAGCTCGGGCGGCCGTCGGCGCCCGCCACACGGAGCCGATGCGCGATGTACCGCTCGGTCTCGAATCGGTCGAGCGGCTGGAGGTGGTAGCGCACCGTGATCCGCTGGCGCAGCTGCCGCAGGCCCCGCTGGTTCAGCTTCTCGCGCAGCTCCGGCTGCCCGATCAGGACGATCTGGAGGAGCTTGCGCTGGTCGGTCTCGAGGTTCGAGAGCAAGCGGACCTCCTCGAGCAGCTCGGGTTCGAGGTCCTGCGCCTCGTCGATCAGGAGAACGACGTCGTTGCCGGCGGCGGCCTGCTCGAGCAGGTACCGGTTCAGGGTCTCGAGGTGCGCCGACCGATCCGACTTGCGCGCCGGCAGACCGAGCTCGGTCAGGACCGTCTTCATGAGCTGGGTGGCCGTCATCATCGGGTTCAGGATCAGGGCCGTGCGAAAGGTCGGGCCGAGCTCGGCAAGAATCGCCCGGCAGACGGTCGTCTTGCCCGCGCCCACCTCGCCGGTGATCTGGATGAACCCCTTGCGCTCGCGGATCCCGAAGAGGACGTGGTTGAACGCCTCGCGGTGCTTGTCCGAAAAGAAGAGAAACCGCGGGTCCGGCGTGATGTTGAAGGGCGCCTCGCGAAACCCGTAGAAGTCGTTGTACATGCCGCCGCGGCGTAGCTTAAGCCACCGCGGAAAGACCCTCCCCTCTTTTTACGGAGGGGAGGGGGGTCGCGTTGGAGCGGCGCCCGACGCGCCGACGAGAGCGGGGGCGTGGCCGGGTTCGATCACCCGACCCGAGCGACGGGAGGGCGACAGTCCTGGCAGGGGTGATAACCCGCCGCGATCGCCTCCCGTTCCGAGTGAAACCGGACCTTGTTGGACTCCAGGAGCGAGTCGATGCCGCCGCACGTCGGGTAGCAGAAGTGCTTCTGCACCGAGTTGCCGAGGTACCGCACGCCGGAGGCGGCGAGGCGCTCGAGCAAGGCCGGCCGCGCGCCCTCGAACTCGAGCAGCCGCCGCTTGTTGCGCGCGCCGCCGAGCGAGTAGTTGCCGATGTGCCCGTCGCTCCGCACGACCCGGTGGCAGGGGATCAGGAGCGGGACCGGATTCTTCGCCAGCGCCGACCCCGCCGCCCGGACGGCGCCCGGATGCCCGACCTCCCGGGCCACCCAGCTGTAAGGCCGGACCTCGCCCGGCGGGATCTCGAGAGCCTTCATCAGGACCGCGCGCTCGAACTCGGAGAGGCCGCGCAGGTCGAACCGCAGCGCGCGCCGCTCCTCCCCCTTCAGGGTCCGCACCAGCGCCCGGACGCGGGCCGGCGGCAGGGACTTCTCCGCCGCCACCGCGCGGCCGAATCGCCGCTCGAACGCCCGTTCGAAGTCGGCCGCCGACCCCGCCCGCGTGACCATCGAGATGCCGGCCTTGCTGTGCGCGATGAACACCGCGCCGACCGGGGAGTCGAGCTTCCAGTACGCGTCGGCGAGCCCGACCCGCCGCAGCACCGCGGGCAGGAGCGCCGCCGGCGCCTTCGCGGCCGCGAGCCCGCGCAGGGCCCCGACCACCGACACCGCATCCTTCGTCGTCATCGCTTCACCCCTTCCCGGCGGGACGCCACCAGCGCTTCGCGCAGGGCGTTGACCCCCCGGTGCACGTTCGACTTCGCGGTCCCCACCGGCTGGCGGAGCACCCGCGCCACTTCCTCGAGCTTCAGACCCTCGACGTACCGCAGCAGGATGGCCGCCCGGTAGCGCTCGGGGAGGTGCGCCACGAGCGAAGCCATGTCGGCACGACGCCGCCCCCGCTCGTAGACGGCGTCCGGCCGGGCCTCTTCCGCGTCCGGCGCCTCCCACGCGGTATCGCCCCGCGGCGAGAGCGGGTGATCGAGCGACACCAGCCGCGGCTTCTTCCCGCGCGTCCGGTTGCGCGTGACGTTCAGCGTGATCTGGTAGAGCCACGCCCGGAGCGCCAGCGCCCGGACGCGCTCGGCCGGATACGTCGAAAGCGCCCGGTACGCGCGCACGAAGGCGTCCTGGGCGATCTCCTCGGCGTCCTCCGGGCGCGCGGTCAGCCGCAGCGCGAAGGAGAAGAGCCGGTCCTGGTACGCACGGACGAGGTCCTCGAAGGACCCGTCCAGGTCCTCCGCCAGACGCGCGCGCAGGAGGCCGTCTTCGAGCGCCGCCAACCGTCCCCTCCCCCTCTGCTGCTCCGGCTGCCCCAGGACCAGCCGGAATCGAGGCGCCACACCCGGCGCCCCGTCCTGCCCCGCGACCGGGGCGCCACCGCTGATCATCGTTTCCTCCACGGTGTCTGAAACACGCGTGGCGGACGTTTGGTTGCGCCTAGGTCCCGGTGACGGCCGGTCTCGCCCGCCTCTCGATGGCCGCCGCGACGAGGGCGGCGTGATGGCGGCTGTTCTCGACGAAGATCCGGCCGGTCTCCGTACCGCCGAGGATCGCCCCCGCCAGATACAGGTTCGGCACGTTCGACTCGAGCGTCTCCGAATCGTGCGCGGGGACGCGGTTCGGTCCCTCGAGGCGGATGCCGCAGCGTTCGAAGAGGGCGAAGTCCGGGACGTACCCGACGAGCGCGAAGACGGCCTCCGCCGGAACCGCGAGCTCGCCCGACGGGCCAGCGACGCGGACCGAATCCGGCCCGATCTGGACGACGCGCGAGGAGAAGAACGCGCGGATCGATCCGGCCGCGATCCGGTTCTCGAGGTCCGGCCGGATCCAGTACTTGACGCGCTCCGACAGCGCCGCGCCCCGGTGGACCAGCGTCACGCGCGCGCCGTGGCGGTAGAGGTCGAGCGCCGCCTCGGCCGCGCCGTTCTTCCCGCCCACCACGACGACGTCGCGCCCGTGGAACGGGTAGCCCGAGACATAGCGCGCGAAGACGTGCGGCCGGTCGGCGCCGGGAACGTCGAGACGGCGGGGGTTGTGGAAGAAGCCCGTGGCGAGCACGGCGGCCGGCGCCTGGAAGCGGCGCGCCCCTCGCCTTCCCGACGTCTCGACCTCGACGCCGCCGCCCGGGGCGGGCGTCACGCGCTCGATCGCGCTCTCGGCCTCGACGCGAACGCCGAAGCGCTCCGCCACGCCGCGGTAGTAGGCCAGCGCTTCCAGCCGCGTCGGGTGCGGGTCGGGCGTCGTGAACGGGACGCCCGCGATGTCGAGCAGGTCACGGGTCGAGAACCAGCGCATCTCTTCGGGAAAGTGCTGGATCGACTCCAGCAGTCCGCCGCGGTCGTGGCAGACGGCGTCGACGCCGCGGCGCGAAAGCTCGATCGCGCAGGCGATCCCCGTGGGGCCGGCGCCCGCGATCGCGACCGGAGCCGCGCTCATCGCGGCGAGGCCGGGGCCCGGAGCTCTTCCTGGGGACGGAGGACGCCGGCACGCATGACGAGACGAATCTTGCGGAGGTTGGCGACGTCCCGCGTCGGGTCCGCCGCGACGACGATCAGGTCCGCGGATTTCCCCTTCTCGAGCGTGCCGGCCACCGCCGCGGCGCCCATCGCGCGGCTCCCACCCTGCGTCGCGGCGACGATGACCTGCATCGGGGTCAGGCCGGCGGCCTGCATCGCCTCCATTTCGGCGTAGACCGACGGCCCGTGGAGCGTCAGCGGGTTGCCGGCGTCGGTCCCCATCGCGATGGGAATCCCGGCGTCCGACACGCGCTTGAGGTTGGCGGCCATCGTCGACGTCATCCCGCCGAGCATCGGCTCGAGGCGCTTGACCTGATCCGCCGCGCCCGCCGCCGGAAGCGCTCCCGGCGCCGTGATCCGCTCGACCAGGGCTCGGTCCACGCAACCATTGGGATCGTCGAGCGCGGGCGGCTTCCCGGAGGCTGCCGACTGCGCCTGGCGCAGATAGCCGTGCATCACCGTCAGCGTCGGGCAGTACACCGTCGCGTTCGCCTTCGCGAGCTGCAGAAACTCGTCGTCGACCGGCGCGTCGTCCACGCTGTGCACGAGCAGGTGCGCGCCGGCCTTCAACGCGACCTTCGCCTGCGCGAGCCCGGTCGCGTGGACGATGAGCGGCAGTCCCAGCCGGCGCGCCTCCTCGGCGGCCGCCAGAACCGCCGGCGTCGAGGCCTCGACGGTCTGCTCGGGCGTGACGATGAACCAGATCTTGACGGCGTCGGCGCCGCGGGCCGCGAGGTACTTCGCGTCGGACCGCGCCGTCCCGGCGTCCTTCAGGTGGAGGAACTGGCGCTCCGCCGGCAGGTTCAGCCAGAAGTCGATCGTCGAGAGCAGCGGTCCCGCCGCGGCCACGCGCGGCGCATTCGGGTCGTCGCGCTCGCGGTGCGCGAGGTCGATCGACCACGGGTAGCCGCCGTTGTCGAAGACCGAGGTCACGCCCGAGCAGAGGTCGGCGCGCAGGTTCTTTTCCGGGTGCAGCGCGAGCTCCGACTCCGCCTTTTCGTAGGGGAATCGCTCGCGCAGGTCGAACGAGTCGGGCCGCGCGTCCGCCCAGCCCGACTGACCGAAGTGGACGTGCGCGTCGATCAGGCCGGGCAGGATCCAGAGGCCCGAGACGTCGGTCATCGCGGCGCCTTTCGGCACGGCGCAGTTCCTGCCGGCGCATTCGATCCGGCCGTCGCGCACCACGACGGTCGCCTGCGGGACCGGGGGCGCGCCCGTGCCGTCGATCAGCGTCGCGCCGGAAAGGACGCGCACCGGCGCGGCCGCGGGCGGAGCGCCGGCGAGCAGGACGGCCAGCGCGAGCCAGAGAGTCATCGCGGGAGGACTCTACACCGGCGCCGCGCGTCGAGTCTTACAAGCTCTGAATCCGGACCGAGCCGCCGCTCGTGTGGAGACGCAGCGTGTTCCCGCCCTTGCCGAGGCTTCCCGAGAGGCTCCCGCGGGAGATCTCGCCCTGGACGCGGATCGGCAGCTCCGTCTTGACGGAGGTGCCCGAGGCCTGGATCGACAGGTTCGCGTCCGGGTCGATGAAGACCTCGATGCCCCCGCCCGACGTCTCGAGGACGCCCCCGGCCGAGTTTCCCTTCGTGAACGACGCTTCGATCGAGCCGCCCGACGTGTCGGCGTGGACCCGGCCGCCCGCGTCCGCGATGCGGATGCCGCCGCCGGAGGTCTCGGCGTCGATATCCCCGGTCACCTTCTGCAGCTCGATCGAGCCGCCCGAGGATTCCGCGTGGACCGGACCGTCCAGGTTGACGCCGTCGATGCCGCCGCCCGAGGTCTCGACCCGGATCTTCCCCTTGATGTCCTTCAGGTCGATCGAGCCGCCCGACGTGTCGGCGTCGAGATCGCCGACGAGATCGCCGACCTTGATGCCGCCGCCCGAGGTGTCGAGCCTGGCCGGCGAGCGCATGCCCGCGACCTGGATCGCGCCGCCCGACGTGTCGATCGACAGGCGCGTCTGTGCCGGAACCCGGATCTCGTAGTGAACCGAGCCGCTCTCGCTCGAGAACCACGAACGGTGCTTCTTCTTGGCGATCACCGCCACCGAGCCGGCGCCCTCGTCGAACCGGAAGGTCAGCAGGTCGTCCAGGTCCTTGCGCTTGGACGTGATGAGCAGGTGGGCGCCGGCGTCCGGACTCCCGGTGACGGTCACCGACCCCATGTCGGTCTCGAGGCGGAACTCGCCGCCGGCCGCGAGGGTCAGGTCTTTCTCGAGGCGGCTCTGGGCAGCCACGGGAACGGCGGTCCAGGCCAGGGCGGCCAAAGCCAGGACCGCGGGCAGCACGTGACGGTTCATGGTCTTCCCCCTCGCCCCAAGATACGCAGGACGCGCGGGGAGGTTCCCGGGGTTTCGCCTCGCTCGCCCCTGCCCTCTCCAACCGCTCGCGGGAGAGGGAAGAAATCGTCTAGGCCAGGGCCTGGGCCAGCGGAGTGTAGGGCCGCCCCTGAGCGTCGGCGACGGCCTTGTACGTCAGCTTGCCCCCGTGGGTGTTGACGCCTTCGGCCAGGTGCGGATCTTCCGCGACGGCCTTCTTCAGGCCCTTGTTCGCGAGCTGGAGCGCGTAGCGGAGGGTCGAGTTGGTCAGGGCGAAGGTCGAGGTCCGCGCCACCGCGCCCGGCATGTTCGCCACGCAGTAGTGGATCACGCCGTCGACCGAGAAGACGGGATCGGAGTGCGTCGTCGCGCGCGTCGTCTCGAAACAGCCGCCCTGGTCCACGGCCACGTCCACGGCGACGGCTCCCTTCTTCATCTGGGAAATCAGCTGCCGGGACACGAGCTTCGGGGCCGCCGCCCCGGGGATCAGCACGGCGCCGATGAGAAGGTCCGCGCGCCGGCAGCCCTCCTCGAGCGTGTGCGCGTTGGATGCGATCGTCTTGACACGCCCGAGAAAGATGTCGTCGAGCTCGCGCATCCGGTCGGGCGACGTCTCCAGAATCGTGACGTCGGCCCCCATCCCGGCGGCGACCTTGGCCGCGTTGGTCCCGACGACGCCGCCGCCGATGATCACCACGTCGGCCGGCGGCACACCCGGCACGCCGGAGAGCAGCACGCCGCGGCCGCCGTTGGACTTCTGGAGAAAATACGCGCCGACGTGGACGCTCATGCGCCCCGCCACCTCGGACATCGGCGTCAGGAGCGGCAGAGAGCCGTTCGCGGCCGTGATCGTCTCGTAGGCCACGCCCGAGACCCTGCGGTCGAGGAGCATGTCCGTCAGCGCCTTCGCCGGCGCCAGGTGCAGGTACGTGTAGAGAATCTGCCCTTCGCGCAGGCGCTGGTACTCGGGACCGACGGGCTCCTTGACCTTCACGATCATGTCGGCCTTGCCGAAGACCTCGTCGGCGGTTCCGTAGATTTTCGCTCCCGCGGCGACGTACTGCTCGTCCGGAATTCCCGAGCCCGCGCCGGCGTCGTGCTCGACGAAGACCTGGTGACCGGCCGAGACCAGCGCCCGGACGCCCGCCGGCACCAGGCCGACGCGGTTCTCGTTGTCCTTGATCTCCTTCGGCAGCCCGACGATCATGCCCGCTCCTCCTCTGCGGGCGGCCGCCAGGGCCGCCCCTACGTCATTCGGGACCGTCGGGGCGGGGCTCGTCCCCCGCCCGTCTCCGTCGTCAATGCGTGTCGATCTGCGCCTTCTGGAGCTTTCCCGAGAAATCCACGTAGATCGACTTCCACTCCGTGAACACGTCGAGGCCGGCGATGCCCGCCTCGCGGTGCCCGTTGCCCGTGTCCTTGATGCCGCCGAAGGGAAGATGGACCTCGGCGCCGATCGTCGAGGAGTTGACGTAGAAGATGCCCGTCTCGAACTCGCCCATCGCCTGGAACGCCTTGTTGACGTCCTGCGTGTAGATCGAACCCGACAGGCCGTACGCGACCGAGTTGGCGACCTGGATGCCCTCCTCGAGCGAGCCGATCGGGACGACCGTCGTCACGGGGCCGAAGATCTCCTCGGCGGCAACCCGCATCGTCGCCGTCGCGTCGGCGAAAACGGTCGGGGCGTGGAACCAGCCCTTGCCGAGCGAGCCCGAGGTCAGCTTCTCGCCCCCGGTGACGAGCCGCGCGCCTTCCGCCTTGCCGATCTCGACGTACTTCGCCACGGTCTCCCGCTGCTTCTCCGACACGCACGGACCCATGTCGACCTTCTCGTCGAGGCCGTTGCCGACCCGGAGCGCCTTCACGCGTCCCACGAGCTTCTCGAGGAACGCGTCGTAGACCTTCTTGTGGACGAGCAGCCGCGAGGACGCCGTGCAGCGCTGGCCGGTGGTGCCGAACGCGCCCCACACCGCGCCGTCGACCGCGAGGTCCACGTCCGCGTCGTCCATGACGAGGATCGCGTTCTTGCCGCCCATCTCGAGGTGCAGGCGCTTGAACGTCGGCGCGCAGGCCTTCGAGATCTGCCGGCCCACCTCGGTCGAGCCCGTGTACGAGACGACCTTGACGTCCGGATGCGCGACGAGCGGGTCGCCGACCTCACCGCCCGACCCCATGACGACGTTGAAGACGCCGGGCGGGAGGCCGGCCTCCTCGAAGACGCGCGCGAGCGCGACCACCGAGGCCGGCGTGTCGGTCGCCGGCTTGATCACGATCGTGTTGCCGGCGATCAGGGCCGCCATCGACTTCCACGCCGGGATCGCCATCGGGAAGTTCCAGGGGGTCACGAACGCGCAGACGCCCACCGGCTGGCGGACGCACATCGCCCACTTGTTCGGCAGTTCCGACGGCGTCGTGAACCCGAACAGCCGGCGGCCTTCCCCCGCCGCGAGGAACGCCATGTCGATGGCCTCCTGCACGTCGCCGCGGGTTTCGGCGAGAACCTTCCCCATCTCGCGCGTCATCAGCCGCGCGAGCTTCTCCTTGTCGCGCTTCAGGATCTCGCCCGCCGCGTACAGGACCTCGGCGCGCCGCGGCGCCGGCGTGTTCTTCCAGCCCGGGAACGCCTTCTTCGCCGCCGCCACGGCAGCGTCGACGTCCGCCTTGCCGCTCTTCGGAAAGAGACCGACCAGGTCGTCCCGATCGGCCGGGTTCCGGTTCTCGAACGTCTTCCCCGACGCTGCGGGAACCCACTTCCCGCCGACGAAATTGAGCTGCGTCTCCACCGCGACCTCCGTGGCCATCACTCCCCCTTTGTGCTCTTCCCGGCAGGTTTCCCGGGCGAAGCCTCGTCGGACATCGCCACCTTCCCCTGCAACTGTGCCCCCTCGGCGATCACGACCTTGGGTGCGTTGACGTTTCCCTGGACCGAGGCGGAAGCGAGAAGCTCCGCGCGCTCGTCGGCCCGGATCTGGCCGTGGACGCGTCCGCCGACGACCACGGACCGGGCATGGATATCCCCCTTCATGAGCCCCGCGCCGGCCACCGTGACCCGGCGCGGAACGTCGATCTGCCCTTCGAAGTTGCCCTGAATCACGACGTCCTCGTCGCCGGAGAGCTCTCCGACGAAACGGGAGTTCGGGCCGATGAGCGTCGCCGCCGCGGACGACGCGGGCGTCCGTTCCGTCCCGGCGGGCGCACCGCTCGCGGGCTCCGCTTTACCGAAAATGGCCATGGGTCTCCTCGAGAGCCGCCAAGTCTAACAAACGCCCCGCGGACCCCGCGAGGCGGCCAGGAGGTCTAGCCGCGCGTCCAGTCGATCAGAACCTTGCCCGTGTTGCGGTTTTCCCGGAGGCGGTCGAACGCCTCGCCCGCACGCTCCGGCGGGTACCGCGCGTCCACGTCGGGCGCGAGCGCGCCGCTCTCGAAGCCCGGCCACACGTCGGACCGAAACCCGGCGACCAGCCGCGCCTTTTCGGCCCGGGGCCGGGACCGGAGCGTCGATCCCGCGAGGCACGCCCTCTTGCGCATCAGGAGCGCGAGGTCGACCTCGGCGCGCGCGCCGGACATCGTCGCGATCACGACCACGCGGCCTCCGGGCCGGAGCACCGCGAGATCGTCCGCCAGCGTCGCCGCGCCCACGGGGTCGAGCACGACGTCCACGGCGTCGCGGCCCCAGGCCCGTTCCACCGCCGCCGCGACGCTGCCCGCCGTCGAGTCGATGGCGACGTCGGCGCCCGCCCGTCGCAGCGCGTCGAGCTTGCTCCCGCTTCGCGTCGTGGCCGCGACCGAAGCGCCGAGGTACTTCGCCGTCCGGATCGCCGCGAGGCCGACGCCCGAGCCGCCGGCATGGACGAGCGCCCGGCCTCCCCGCGCGAGGCCGCCCTCGACGACGAGGTTGAGGTACGCGGTCAGGAACGCCTCCGGGATCGCGGCCGCGTCGCGGAGAGGGAGCGCCGACGCAACGGGCAGCAGTTGACCCCGCGGCACCGACGCGTACTCGGCATGGCCGCCCCCGGCGACGAGGGCGCACACCCGCTCCCCGGACTCTTCGACGGTCCCCGAGAGCTCGAGGCCGAGGATCCCGGGCTCCCCCGGCGGCGGCGGGTATTGCCCCGCGATCTGGTGCAGGTCGGCGCGATTGGTTCCCGACGCGGCGACACGGACGAGCACCTCGTCCGCGGCGGGAAGCGGCTTCGCGCGCTCGACGAGCACCGCGCGCCCTCGGCCGTCCACGACCGCGACGTCGAGGCACCTCACGCGGCGGCCACCTCGGCGAACGGGTCGCCCCGACGGACGATCGCGGCGGTCAGGCCCGCCGCGACCGCGAGCGCGGTCAGCGGGTCCCACCAGAGACCGAAGTCCCGGGTCACGCGCCACAGGAGCTCCGGAAGTACGCCCTCCGAGACGAGCACGAAGGCGAAGAGCCACCCGGCGCGGCGCGTCGCCGACCGCGCGAGCAGGGCCGCGGCGGCAACGGCGTAGGCCGGCGCCACGATGGCGTAGCTGTTCTTCTCGGTCATCGGGTTGAAGAGCATCAAGTACGTCGTCGCGAGCAGGACGAGCGTCAGCGCGCGCCAGGGCTCGCGGGTTCTCGGCGCGGCGCGCAGCCACAGGACGAGCGTTCCGGCGGCCGCCGCGGCGCGGAGCGCGAGAGCCGCCGCGGGAGCGAGGCTCGCGCCGGCCGCGCGCAGCAGCGCGGTCAGGTCCGCGAACCGGTTTTCGGTCGTTCCCGACCAGCCCGCCAGGTGCGCCCAGGCCGATCGGTACTGGTCCGCGGCGTAACCCGGCGGCGCCGCGAGAAACGGAACGGCCGCGAGCAGAGCCAGAGCGGCGGCGAGCGGCTTGCGCAGGCCGCGGTAGAAGCACGGCGCGAGCAGGACGAGAACGAGGCCGAGCGGCTTGACGGCGACCAGCAGGGCGAGCCAGGCCGCCGACGCCTCCCACCGTTCTGCGGCGAGGCTCGCCGCGGCGAGCAGGCACAACCCGCCGAAGGCGAGATTGGTCTGGCCGTTGCGCACGGCCCCGAGCGACGGCGCGAGCGCGAGAAGACTCGCCGCGAGGAAGAAAGCGCCGGGCCTTTCGGGCCGAGCCCGCCGGAGAAACGCCGCGAACCCGCCGAGGACGCCCGCGACCGACAGAGCGCGCCAGAGAAGGTCCCCGGCAGGGACCGGCAGCGCGTGGAAGGGCGCGAAGAGGACCGCGAACTGCGGCAGGTAGTGATACCCGCGCGGGTCCTGGTACAGGTCGCTCCGCGCCCACCAGCGCTCGGAGGCGAGATGGAAAACGGGCGTCACCGACCTTCGCGCCGGGTCCCGCGCCACCATCACCGCGACCACCGCGAGCGCGAGGAGCCAGAGGCCGAGGCCGAGCGCGTACTGCCGGCGGCTGCGGCCGGCCGCGTCCGTGGACGTCATGGAGCCGCGCGGATTCTAGCCCCGCCGCGGCGCCGCTAGCCGGCTAGAGCGACGGCAGGGCCGCGAAGAGGCTTCCGGGCAGATCCGACAGGAACCGAACCGTTCCCTCGTAGACGCGCATCGCCGCGTCGGCGAATGCCGGCCGGATCTCGACGTCCCTGGGGTAGCGCACCGCCGACAGAGTCCCCGTGCTCGCCGCCAGGGCGAGATCGGTGGGAATCAGGAACTTCTC
>DATJPZ010000107.1:0-14827 GCA_035506175.1 Thermoanaerobaculia bacterium
GAGGACGGCAGGCTCGCCGTGGCCTGCGACAGCCGGTTCTGCGCGTTGACCTGATCGATGTCGACGTCGGAGTCGATGTCGAAAGTGACCTGGAGCAGCATCGTGCCGTTGTTCGAGTTGATGCTCTGCATGTAGAGCATCTTCTTGACGCCGTTCATCTGCTGCTCGATCGGCGTCGCGACGGCGTTCTGGATCG
Organism: Thermoanaerobaculia bacterium; assembly: GCA_035506175.1. GTDB lineage: Bacteria > Acidobacteriota > Thermoanaerobaculia > UBA5066 > Gp7-AA6 > DAHUXD01. The sequence continues at coordinate 197 of DATJPZ010000107.1, forward strand.
TGAGGGCGTCCGCGCCGGTGTACGTCGCGTTGACCGAGATCATGGGCGGGGCGATGTTCGGGAACTGCGCGATCGGGAGGTCCTTCATCGCCACGAGGCCGGCGAGCACCGTGATGATCGCGATGACGATCGCGACGATCGGGCGGTTGATGAAGATCTTGGCCACGGGGCTACTTCCCGGACGCTGCCTGGGCGGGCTTCTCGGCGGCGGCTCCCGTCGGTTTCTCGTCGGCCGCCTCCGCGGGCGCGGGCTGCGGGTTGACCTCCATGCCGGGGCGGACCTTGGCAGCGCCCTCGACGATCACCCTGTCTCCGGCCGCGAGGCCCTTCTCGATCACCCAGAGGCTGCCGACGCGGGGGCCCGGCTCGACGGCCCTGATCTCGACCTTGTTGTCCGGCCCGACGACCGCGATCTGGAAGTTGCCCTGGAGCTCGGAGACCGCGCGCTGCGGGACGAGCAGGGCGCCCTTCTTCAGATCGGTCTGCACGCGGACCTTCCCGTACTGGCCGGGGCGCAGGAGGTTGTCCGGGTTCGGGAAGACGCCGGCGAGCGTGATCGTGCCCGTCTTGACGTCCACTTCGCGCCCCGCGAGGAACGGTCTGCCGCGGTGGTCGTAGACGGTGCCGTCGGCGAGGATCAGCTGGAGCGGTCCCTGCTCGAGGCTCGCGCCATCCTCGATCGTCTTCGTCATGGGGCCGTGCTTCAAAACCCAGGCCATGTACTCCGTCTCGCTCGGGTTGAAGTAGACCTTGATGGGATTCACCTGGGAAACGGTCGTCATCTCCGTGTTCGGGTTGATCAGGTTGCCGACCTGCGCCTTCGCGATGCCGGAGACGCCGTCGATCGGCGAGGTGACCTTGCACCAGCCGAGGTTCAGCTGGGCCTTCTCCAGAGCCGCCTGCGTCGCCTCGACGTCGGCCTGGGCCGTGCGTTCCTTGGTCTCCGCGTCGTCGAGCTCCTGCTGGCTGATCGCCTTCTCGGCGGCCAGCGGCTTGTACCGGGCGACGGTCGTCTTCGCGTTGGCGAGAATGGCCTGGAACTGCGCGAGGTTGCCCTTCGCCTGGTCGTACGCGGCCTGGAACGTCCGCGGGTCGATCTCGAAGAGCGTGTCGCCCGCGTGAACGACGGTGCCTTCCTTGTAGGTCTGCTTGAGCAGGTAGCCCTCGACCTGCGGCCGGATCTGCGCGTTGACGAACCCGTCGAGCACGCCGATCCAGTCCTGGTAGATCGGAACGTCCTTCTGGATCGGCGGGGCGACGGCGACGGCCAGGGGCGGCATCGGCGGCGGCGCGGCCTTCTTGCACGCGGCGGTCGCCGCGGTCAGGCTGAGGGCGATGGAGACGCCGAGTCCCAGGACGGTCCCCGAAGCTCGCCGGACTTTCCAGGGAATCATGCGGTCCTCCCTCACGATGCTGCTGCGGACGCGACTATATCGGAGAGGCGGGCAGCCGGCGGATGGGCAGGTTGAACGGACGTTCGCGGGGCTCGGAGCGCGCGGCCACAGGTCCCTGGTCGTACTCCCGGAGACGGCGCGGCATCCGGCGCGCGATATAGTCGCGGCGCGACTCCCGGCCACTGTGACGATGAGAGAAAAACACGCGCGGTCTCTCTTCTCTTTTCCCTTCGGGCGCGGCGCCGCCGCCGCGGCGCTCGCGCTCCTCGCCGCGGCCTCGCCGCTCGCGGCCGGTCCCGGAGGCACGAGCGTTTTCCGGCCGGTGTCCTCGCCGGCGGACGCCGTCCATCATTATTCGCTCTTCGTCCTCGGCATCACCGGCGCGATCTTCGCCGTCGTCTTCACCATGCTCGTCGTGGCGGTCGTCCGCTTTCGCCGGCGGCCCGGCGACGACGCCTCGGAGCCGCCCCAGGTCTACGGCAGCGACCAGGTCGAGGTCGCGTGGACGGTCATTCCGGTCCTGATCGTCATCGTGCTGTCGCTGACGACGGCGCGCACCGTGTTCGAGGTCCAGAACCCGGCCCGGCCGTCGAACGCCCTCCAGGTCACGGTGGTGGGGCGGCAGTGGTGGTGGGAGTTGCGCTATCCCGCGTACGGCATCGTCACGGCCAACGAGCTGCACGTGCCGGTCAGCGACCCGGCGCACCCGACACCCACGTTCCTGCGCCTCGAGTCAGCCGACGTGGCGCACAGCTTCTGGGTGCCGCGCCTGGCGGGCAAGACGGACCTCATTCCCAACCGCGTCAACGAGATGTGGATCGACCCGAGGGAAACCGGCCTCTTCGAAGGCCAGTGCGCCGAATACTGCGGCACCGAACACGCGAAGATGCTGCTGCGCGTCTACGTCCACCCCCGGGAGGAGTTCGAGCGCTGGGTCGCGGCGCAGCAGGCCGCCCCGCCGCCCGCGGCCGAGGCCGCCGAGGGACGGCGCGTCTTCGAGACGACGGCCTGCCTGAACTGCCACACGATCCGCGGCACGGTCGGCAACGGGCTCTATGGCCCCGACCTGACCCACCTGATGAGCCGCGAGACCCTGGCCGCGGGTGCCGCGGCCAACACGCCGGAGAGCCTGCGCGCCTGGGTCCGCGATCCGAACGCGGTCAAGCCCGGGGCGCTGATGCCCGCCATGCAGCTCGACGAGCGCCGGCTCGACGCGCTGGTGGCCTATCTGCGGACGCTGCGGTAGGGGAGCGGGCGGTGTCCTCCGAGGTCCTGCCCCTGTCTTCCTCCACGCCGCGGACGCGCGACGGGCGGCTGCGGCTGCTCGAGACGCTCCACGACTGGGTCACGACCGTCGACCACAAGCGGCTCGGGATCCTCTACGTCCTGTACGGGATCCTGTTTCTCGCGGTCGGGGGCGTCGAGGCGAGCGTGATGAGGATCCAGCTTTCGGCGTCGAACCTCCACTTCGTCACGCCCCAGGTCTTCAACCGCATGATGACGATGCACGGCACGACGATGGTTTTCCTCGTCGCGGTGCCGATCGTCTTCGGGTTCGCGAACTACCTGGTGCCGCTGATGGTCGGCGCGCGCGACATGGCGTTCCCGCGCCTCAACGCCCTCGGGTTCTGGCTGACGGCCTTCGGCGGCATCCTGCTCTACTTCAGCTTTCTCGGCGGCGAAGGGCTCTTCGGCGCGGGGAGCGCCCCGGACGTCGGCTGGTTCGCCTACGCGCCGCTGACGGCGCGGGCGTTCTCGCGCGGGCACTCGACCGACTACTGGACCCTCGGGATTTTCGTCATGGGCATCGGCACGATCGGCACGGCCGTCAACGTCGTGACGACCGCGCTGTGCCTGCGCTGCCCGGGCATGAAGCTGACGCGGATGCCGCTGCTCGTCTGGATGATGCTGACGATGTCGGCGCTGACGCTCGTCGTGATGACGCCGCTGTCCGCGGCGCAGATCATGCTCTCGCTCGACCGCTACCTCGGCGCCCACTTCTTCGACACGCAGGCGGGCGGCTCGGCGGTCCTCTGGCAGCACTTCTTCTGGATCTTCGGGCACCCGGAGGTGTACGTCCTCGTGATCCCGGCCTTCGCGTTCGTCTCCGAGATCCTGCCCGTCTTCTCGCGCAAGGCCATCTTCGGCTACCCGGCAATGGTCGCGGCGACGACGGGCATCGGCTTCCTGTCGCTCGGCGTCTGGGCCCACCACATGTTCACGGTGGGGCTGAACTCCTACGCCAACACCTTTTTCGCCGTGACGACCCTGGCGGTCGGCATTCCGACCGGCATCAAGATCTTCAACTGGCTGGCGACCCTCTGGGGTGGCAAGATCCGCTTCGCGACGCCGATGCTCTTCTGTCTCGCGTTCCTCTTCCAGTTCCTCGTCGCGGGCCTGACGGGGATTATGCTCGGCGCGGCGCCGTTCGACTGGCAGCTCTCGGACTCGTATTTCGTCGTCGCCCACTTTCACTACGTGATCGTCGGCGGCATCGTCATGGCGATCTTCGGCGCGGTCTACTACTGGTTTCCGAAGGCGACCGGAAGGATGCTCTCGGAGAAGCTCGGCCGGTGGCACTTCTGGCTGATGGTGATCGGTTTCCACCTGACCTTCGACACGCTCCACTTCCCGGGCATCCTCGGGATGCCGCGGCGCATCTACACGTACGAGGCCAACCGCGGCTGGGACACGCTCAACCTCGTCGCGACGATCGGCGTCGCCTTCCAGGCGGCGGCGGTGCTGGTGTTCCTCGCCAACATCCTGCGCTCGCTCTGGAAGGGGCGGCCCGCCGGCGACGACCCCTGGGACGCCTGGACGCTCGAGTGGGTGGTGACGTCGCCGCCCCCGGCCTACAACTTCGCGAAGCTCCCGGTCGTGCGCAGCCGCCGGCCGCTGTGGGACTTCAAGCACCCGGACGACCCGGACTGGAAGTACGAATGAGCGTGCGCGCCGACGCCCTTCCGATTCCGCCGGAGCGCTGGGATCTGCCCGCGCGCGGCCCGGTCGGCATGGCGTGCCTGATCGTCGCCGAGGCGGCGATGTTCACGATCTTCGTCGTGGCCTACCTCTTCTACCTCGGGAAGAGCGCAACGGGTCCGCAGCCCCGGGACGTGCTCGATTTCCCGGTTCTGATCTCGCTCTGCCTCTTCGCGTCGAGCGCCACGATCACGTTCGCGGTCAACGCGCTCCGGCGGGGCGCGCTCGGCCCCTTCCGCGCCTGGTGGGCGGCGACGATCGTGCTCGCGGTGACGTTCCTCGCGGGGACCGGCCTGGAGTGGCGGCGGCTGATCGTCGAGAAGGGGCTGACGATCCGGACGAATCTCTTCGGGACGACGTTCTACTCGCTCGTCGGCCTGCACGCGTTCCACGTCGTCGCGGGGACGTCGTTCCTGATCGTGGTGCTGGCGCTCGCGCTCGCGGGCAAGGTCGCGCGGGAGCACGCCGAGCGCACCCACGTCCTGGCTCTCTACTGGCACTTCGTGGACGCGGTGTGGGTCGTCGTGCTGACGGTCGTGTACGTGGTGGGGCGGTGAGCCGCGTTCCAAGGGGGGCGTAGCGCCATGCCGACGCTCGACGAGATCGAAGCCGGCCGGCCGAAGAGCGTGGACCTGCCGCGCCCGACCGCCTGGCCCATGGTGATGGCGTTCGGCATCGCGCTGCTCTTCGCCGGCCTCGTGACGAACTATGCCGTCTCGGCCGTCGGCGCGGCCCTGCTGCTTTCGGGCGCGGTCGGCTGGTTCCGCGAAGTGCTGCCGCACGAGCGCGAGGAGACCGTCCCGGTCGCCCGCCTCGTCGAGTTTCCGACGACGCCGCGCGAGAGCGTCTCGCGGATCGACGTCGAGGGCGGACCGCATCGCGCGCGCCTGCCGCTCGAGATCCATCCCGTTTCGGCGGGCGTGAAGGGGGGCCTCGCCGGCTCGGTCGTCATGGCCGCGCTGGCCGTTCTCTACGGGGTCGTCCGGCAGGGGAGCGTGTGGTACCCGATCAACCTGCTCGCCGCCGGCGCCTCCGCGCGGATCGCCGCGCTGCCGCTCGAGGGCCTGCGCGCCTTCCACGCCGACGCCCTGCTGCTCGGGACCGCGATCCACCTGCTGACGTCGCTCCTGGTCGGGCTCCTCTACGGGGTCATGCTGCCGATGTTCCCGCGGCGCCCGATCCTCCTCGGCGGCGTCATCGCGCCGATGCTCTGGACCGGGCTGCTGCACGCGTCGCTCCAGATCGTGAATCCGACGCTCGAGGCGCACATCGACTGGCCCTGGTTCGTCGTGACGCAGGTCGGTTTCGGCGTCGCGGCCGGCGTCGTCGTCACGCGCTCGGCGTACGTCCGCACCCTGCAATTCGAGTCGTTCGCGGTCCGCGCCGGAATCGAGGCGCCCGGCGTGAAGCCGCCGCACGACGAGGAACCGCGGTGAGGCGGCGGGCCTTCGTCGGCGCGGCCGCGTTCGGCGCCGCGTTCGCGTTTCTGTCGGCGTGCGACGGCATGCCCGGCCGGCGCCGGGCCGCCGAGGTCGAGGTCCGGCCGGACCGGGTCACGAGCTTCGCCGTTCTCTTCGCCGAGAACTGCGCCGGCTGCCACGGCCCGTCCGGCCGCGGCGGCGCCGGGGCCCTTGCGCTCGCGAACCCCGTCTACCTCGCGATCGCCGACGACGCGGCGATCCGCCGGGCGGCGACGCAGGGGGTCGCGAAGACCGCGATGCCGGCGTTCGCGCAGAGCGCGGGCGGGATGCTGACCGAGGCGCAGATCGAGATCCTCGTCCGCGGCATCCGCGGCTGGGCCAGGCCCGATGCCCTCGGCGGCGCCCTGCCGCCGCCGTACTTCGCACCGCCCGGGGACGCCGCGCGCGGCGCCGAGGTGTACGCGAAGTTCTGCGCGAGCTGCCACGGCGCGTCGGGTCAGGGCGGCGCGAAGGCGGGCTCGATCGTGGACGGGAGCTTCCTCGGCCTCGTCAGCGACCAGTCGCTGCGCTCGACCGTGATCGCGGGACGGCCGGACCTCGGCCAGCCCGACTGGAGAAACGACGCGCCGGGCGAGGCGCTCGGGCCCGCGGACGTCTCGGACGTCGTCGCGTGGCTCGCCGCGCAGCGACCCGCCAACCCCGGGCAGCCCTACGCGGAGGCGAAGCCATGACGACGCCCATCACCCGACGCGGCATGCTCCTGAAGCTCGGCGTGGCGTTGAACGCCGTCGCCGGCCTCGCGCTCGCCGTGCCGATCGTCGGCTACCTGCTCTCGCCGGCGCGCCGCCAGCGCATGCGCGGGGCGCTGACGTGGGTCGAGCTCGGCGAGGTCGGGGCGTTTCCGGAAGGCCAGACGCGCATGGCGACCTTCCGGAATCCCTCGACGCGCCCGTGGGACGGGCAGACCGCCGACATTCCGTGCTGGGTGCGGCGGCTCTCGGGCGACGCGTTCCAGGTGTTCGCGGTCAACTGCGCGCATCTGGGCTGTCCGGTCCGCTGGTTTCCGCAGTCGAACCTGTTTCTCTGCCCCTGCCACGGCGGCGCGTACTACGCCGACGGCAGCCGGGCCGCGGGACCGCCGCCCCGCGGCCTCTTTCGCTACGACTTCAAGGTCGAGAACGCCAGGCTCTTCATCAAGGCCGGCATGATGCCGACGCTCGGGAACGTCCTCGCTTCGCGGCGGGAGGAAACGCCGCGGCGGGGCAGCGAAGGAACGCCTTGCGCCTGATCCCGGCGGCGCTCGCCTGGCTCGACCGGCGGCTCCAGGTCGGCGCCGCTCTCCGGGAGACCGCCGAGCACCGCGTCCCGCGCCGGTCGGCGAGCTGGTGGTACGTCTTCGGCAGCGGCGCGTTCGTCCTCTTCCTGCTGCAGATCGCCACGGGCATCTGCCTCGCCCTCGTCTACGTGCCGTCGGCCGACGAGGCCTTCCGCAGCCTCGAGGTCCTGAACCAGCAGCAGGCGCTCGGCTGGTTCGTCCGGGCCGTGCATGGCTGGGGCTCGAACTTCATGGTGGCGCTCGTCCTCATCCACATGATCCAGGTCTTCCTCTTCGGCGCCTTCAAGTACCCGCGCGAGCTGACGTGGATGGTCGGCGTGATCCTCCTCGTCGTGACGCTCGGCATGGCGTTTACGGGGCAGGTCCTGCGTTTCGATCAGGACGCATACTGGGGCCTCGGCATTCTCACGTCGATCGCCGGCCGCGTGCCCGTCCTCGGCGGCCAGATCGTCCAGGTCGTCCTCGGCGGCCCGATCATCGCGGGCGAGACCCTCACGCGTTTCTTCGCGCTCCACGTCTTCGTCATCCCGGGGCTGCTGATCGCGTTCGTCGGCGTCCACCTCCTCCTGGTGTTGAAGCTCGGGATCAACGACTACCCGATGCCCGGCCGCGTCGTGGACCGCGACACGTACGACGCGCAGTACGCCGAGCTCGTGCGGAAGGACGGCATCCGGTTCGTGCCCGAAGGGTTCCAGAAGGACCTCGTGTTCGCCGGCCTGCTCGTCGGCGCCGTCCTCGTCTGCGCCGCGGTCTTCGGTCCGTTCGGGCCGGGCGGGGCGCCGGATCCGACGATCATCCAGACCGTTCCCCGGCCGGACTACTTCTTCCTCTGGATCTTCTCGCTCGCGGCGCTGCTGCCGCCCGGGATCGAGACCGTCGCGCTCCTCGTCGGGCCCGTGATCGGCATCCTTTTTCTCCTGCTGCTCCCGCTGTGGGCCGGCGTGGGGGAAAAGAGCTGGCGCCGCCGGCCCGTCGCGGTCCTCGTCGTGATCTTCGCGGTGCTCGCGTGGGGCACGCTGACCCACTACGGCCGCACGGCGCCGTGGTCCCCGGTGATGGACGCGTGGAGTGCGCTGCCGGTGCCTCCGCGCGATCTCGAGGGCCGGAGCGCGCTCGTGCGGCAGGGCGCGCTCGTGTTCCAGGTCAAGCAGTGCCGCAACTGCCATGCCCTCGGCGACGCGGGCGGGCGGCGCGGCCCGGCCCTGGACGACGTCGCGACGCGACTGACGAAGGACCAGCTCTTCCGCCAGGTGCTCCAGGGCGGCGGCAACATGCCGGCCTACGGAACGAACCTGTCTCCCGCCGAGACGACCGCCCTCGTCGCGTTTCTCGAGACGCTCCACCCCTCGAACCAGCCGGCGGCGCGTGACGCGTCGCGGGCGGCGCCGCCGGTCCGGTAAGGGCGGCCGATGTCCTCGGTGGCCGCCGCCGCGCTCGCGTCGTGGGCGGTTCCCCCGGGGACGACCGCGGTCCTGCTGCTGACGGCGCTCGTCTACGCCCGCGGGTGGCGTCGGCTCGCGCGCCTGCGGCCGACGCGCTTTCCGCGCGGCAGGCTCGCCGCGTTCCTGGCCGGGCTCGCGGTCCTGTGGGTCGCCGTCGCCTCGCCGCTCGATGCGTTTGCCGGGCTGCTCCTGTCGGCGCACATGGTCCAGCACCTGCTCCTGGCCGCCGCGGTGCCTCCGCTGCTGCTCTCCGGCGCGCCGCTTCTGCCTCTCCTGAAAGGCCTGCCGCGCGCCGTCGCGCGAGAGATCGTCGCGCCGTTTCTCGCCGCGCCGCCGGTCGAGCGGCTCGGGCGCGCGCTGACCCACCCGGCCGTCGGGCTTCTCGCGATGACGCTCGCGATGTGGGGCTGGCACGTGCCCGCGGCGTATGAGCGGGCGCTCGCCTCGCCCGGCTGGCACGCGGTCGAGCACCTCTGTTTCGTCGGGGCGGGAGTCCTCTACTGGTGGCCGGTCGTCCTGCCGTGGCCGGCGCGCCGCCGATGGCCGGCGTGGACGACGCCGCTCTATCTCCTCGCGGGCGACGTGGCGAACACGGCGCTCGCGGCCGCGCTCACGTTCTCGGACCGGGTGCTGTACCCGAGCTACGTCGCCGCGCCTCGCCTCTTCGGCACGACGGCGCTCGGCGACCAGACCCTCGCGGGACTGCTCATGTGGATCCCGGGCTCGCTCGTGTTTCTCGTTCCCGCCGCGGTGATCGCGGCGCGGCTGCTCGGGCCGGAGCGGCTGCGCCGTCCCGCGCCGGCGCCGCCTCCGCCGCCCCGGCCGGCGGTCCCGTTCGACCTCCTGCGCGCGCCGCTGGTCGGTCCGTTGCTCCGCGCGCGCTACGGACGGCGCGCGCTGCAGGCGGTCTCGCTGGCGCTGGCCGCGCTCGTCGTCGCCGACGGCTTTCGACAATCGCCCGTCCCGGCCCTGAGCGTCGCGACGGCGCTTCCGTGGACTTACGGCCGCGGGTTGCTCGTGGCGGCGCTGCTCGCCGCGGGCAACCTCTTCTGCATGGCCTGTCCCTTCACGCTGCCGCGCGAGCTCGGCAAGCGGCTCGGGCTCGCGACGCGCGCCTGGCCGGCGCGGTGGCGCTCGAAGTGGATCGCGGCGGCGCTGCTGATCCTCTTCTTCTGGGCCTACGAGGCCTTCGACCTCTGGGATCGGCCCGCGGCGACGGCCTCGCTCGCGCTCCTCTACTTCGCCGCGGCCTTCGCGGTCGACGCGCTCTTTCGCGGCGCGAGCTTCTGCAAGTACCTGTGCCCGATCGGGCAGTTCCAGTTCGTCGGCTCGCTCGTCTCGCCGCTCGAGGTGAAGGTGCGCCGGCCCGAGGCCTGCGCGTCGTGCGCGACGCACGACTGCCTGCGTGGCAACGCCGCGCGCCGGGGCTGCGAGCTCGAGCTCCATCTGCCGCGGAAGAGCGGCAACGTCGACTGCACGTTCTGCCTCGACTGCGTGAAGGCGTGTCCGCACGACGCGATCGGGATCCTGCCGGTGCTTCCCGGCCGCGAGCTCGTGCGCGACGCGCCGCGTTCCTCGGTCGGCCGGTTCGCGGACCGGACGGACCTCGCGGTCCTCGGGCTCCTGTTCGTCGGCGCCGCGTTCGCGGCGGCGTACGCGATGGTGCGGCCCGAGACCGCGCGCGTGTTCGCGTTCCTCGCCGCTGCCGGGCTCGCGGCCGCGTTCGGTCTCTCGCCGCGCGAGGCGCGCTCGCGGAGCGCGCTCGCGCTCGTGCCCCTCGGCATGGGCATGTGGTCGGCGCACTGGCTCTTTCACCTGCTGGCGGCGCCGCCGTTCCGGTTCTCGGGGGCGACGCTCCTCGGGCTCGAGCTGACGCTGCTCGACGCCGGGTTTCTCGGCGCGCTCTACGCGGCGTGGCGGGTCAGGAAATCGCCGGCGGGCTTTCTGCCGTGGGCGGCCGTGTCGGCGGCGCTGTGGGTCGCCGGCGTTTGGATCTGCCTGCAGCCGATGCCGATGCGGGGAATGGTCCATTGAGCCGGGCGGCGTGGCTCGCTTCGGGCCTGCTCTTCGCCGCCGCGGCGGTGCGCGCCGACGGCGGGCGCGTGCTGCGGCGCGCGGACGCGGGGCCCTTCGCGGTCACGGTCTTCACGGCGGCCGGGCCGGTGTCCGCCGGGCCGGTGGACGTCAGCGTGCTCGTGCAGGACAGGGCGAGCGGGGAGGCTCTCCTCGACGCGGCGGTCGCGGTCACGCTGACGCCGCCGGGCGGCGCGCCGGTCCTGCGCGCGGAGGCGCTGCCCGGCCGCAACCGCCTGCTTCGCGAGGCGATCCTCGCGCTGCCGGCGCCCGGGGATTGGCGCCTCGACGTCCAGGTTCGCCGCGGCGGCGCGAGCGGGACGGTCTCCGCGCTCCTTTCGGTCGAGCCGCCCGCGTCGCGCGTGGCCGCGATCTGGCCGTTCCTCGCCGCGCCGCCGCTGGCGGTCGCGCTCTTCGCCCTTCGAAGGAAATTTCGGAGGCGCCCCCGCTTCCCCTCACCGGCCGCTCGCTGACGCAAGACGCGGCCTTCGGCCGAGGCCGGGGAGGGGATGTGAGCTAGCGCCGCGCTCTTGCGCCGCCGCCGGAGGGCCGCGACATCGACGAGGAGCGGCTCCCGGTGTTCCAGTTCGACGGCGAGCGCGACGCGCCGCCGTTCTGCTGGAAGCTGTTGTACCGCTGCTCTCCGGTCGAGCGGGCCTGGCTCTCCTTCGAGAGCTGCTGCGTCTTCGACGAGTCGTTGACGTTGTTCCAGCCGCTTCCACTGTTGGACTGCCAGCCGCTGCCGGTGTTCTTGTAGACCGTTCCGTCCTTCGCGGCGTAGTAGTCGCCGCTCGACGTCTTGCCGACGGCCGTGTCGCCGACGCGCGCCGCGCCGCCGCCGTTCGACGTCGTGACGCCGCCGACCTTCGTCGTGTTGCCCGTGTTCGGGTTGTAGACCTTCGCCTGTCCGCCCGAGATCGAGTTGCCCGTGTACGCGTTGCCGACCGTTCCGCCACGGGCCGCGACGGTGGTGCCGGTCTTCGTGTTCGTCGCGACGCCCCGGCCGCCGGTCGCGTAGTTGCCGGTGTAGACGTTTCCGACGGAGCCGCGCTGGCCGGCGGCGAGCGTTCCCGTCTTCGAGTTGTAGGCCGCCCCCGACTGGCCGCGCCACGCGTTGCCGGTCCACGCGTTGTATCCGCCGCCCGAGCGCGAGACGCCGCTCGCGGCGCCCCAGGAGTGGTAGACGTTGCCGGTGGACCAGCGCGCGTAGCCCGGGCCCCAGACCGCGGCGCCGCGGGCGCCCCAGGCGGCTCCGTAATACCCGCCGTGCCATCCGCCGTACCAGCCGCCCCACGCGCAACCCCATCCCCAGCCGCCCCAGCCCCAGCCGACCGCGACCGTGACGTGGCCCCAGCCCCACCCGCAGCCGTAGCCGAAGCCGTAGGCCCAGCCCGTCCATGGCGAGTAGGCGATTCCGATGCCGAAGCCGTAGGTGACGGGCGGTCCGTACCAGACCGTCCCGATCCAGGGCGTGTAGTAGTAGCCGGTGCCGTAGACGACGACGCCGTTGTAAATGACCGCGCCCTGATACCCCGGCGTGTAGCCGACGTACACGACGGTCGGCGTCGTGTCGTAGATCTTCACGTACGTGACGTTGTAGACGGGCGACGACGGCGGGATCGAGTAGATGGCCGCCGGCACGGAGGTCGCGACGGCCCACGGCCCCGACGCGGAGGCGCCGACGAACCAGACGCCGTTCTGGCAGAGGTAGTACGCGCTCGGCGTGACCATGATGATCGGCGAGGACGCGTTGACGACGTACTGCAACGGCGTCCCCTCGATCGGTTTCATCTCGGGCGTGCCGTCGATTTTCACGGGCTGCGGCTTCGTCTTCGCGATCTCGACCCCGGCCGTCTGCGGGATCGAGTTCGAGACGACGGCCTCCTGCGCCTGCTGGGTCCCCGGGACCGACGCCTTGGTGTTCTCCATCGGGCTGTCGTCCGGGATCGACGCGAAGTCCTTCGGCAGGCTCTCGAAGGGCACGAAGGCCCACGGCCCCTCGGGCCCGGGCGCCGCGAACCAGCGGCCGGAGAGGAGGACGTACGTCTTCTGGTCGGCAATCGACTTGAAGACGCGTCCGGTGGTGTTCTTGACGTAGAGGAGCTGCGTGCCGTCGATCGGGACGTAGTCCGGCTGTCCGTCGGTGACGATCAGCTCGGTCGGCGAGGTGGCGACGTACACGACCGGGACGACTTTCTTCAGGGTCGGCTGCTCGACGTCCTTGGAGTCCGGATCGTCGGGAACGCCGCCGGTCAGGGGGTCGCCGGACTTCGCGTCGAGGATCTGCTTGTAGGCGGTCGAGAGCGACGCGGGCGGGTTGGTCGAGACGATCCACGGCCCCCCCAGGCTCTTCGCCTCGAGCCAGCCGTCGAACACGTGCAGATAGATCGTCCCGGATTTCTCCCGGAGGACGATCGGGCTCGTGTTGATGACGCGTTCGAGGCCGGTCTTCTCCTGCGGGCGCCAGGCCGGCTCGCCGTCGATCAGGACGACGATCGCCGGCACGGTCGAGAAAAGGATCTTCGGCGGCTCGTTCTTCAAGGGCTGGGACTCGCCCTTCTTCTGCTGCTCGAGGATCGCGGCCGCCGCCTCGAGCCGGTCGAGGGCGATCGTGACGTTGCCGCGCTTCGTGAGCGCGCCCTGGAACATCTTCCGGTACGTGTCGTTGGCGGCGGCCGCCGACGGGAAGTTGACCTTCGTCGCCTTGATGCCGGTGAGCGTCACCATTCGGGTGGTCTTGTCGACGTCGGTCTTGGCGGCGCAGAAGAGCACCCCGAAGGTCGGCTCCTTCGCTCCCGGGGCTTGCACGGAGACCGCCGCGTGCCACTCGATCGAGCGGCCGTCCCAGTCGTCGAGCTGCGGCGCGTAGAGGCTGATCGTGCTGCCGTCGGCCGTCGTGATCTTGCGCGGCCACTTGTCCTGCGGCGCGGAGGAAGCGCTCCCCGCGGGCGCGGGTTTCGGCGCGGCCGCTTGCGCGAGTAGCTCGAGCGGCGCGGCGAGCGTCAGGGCGAGCGTGAGGCTGAGCGCGGCGGCAGCGTGACGCGGGAGTCGGGAGATCATCGGATGGGCCTCCTGAAGAAGGCCGGAGTCTACAATGACCGGGTGCGGCTCGTTGCCGCGCGGAAGGGCGGATCGAGCATGCGACGACTGGGACTGGCCGCGGCGGCTGCGGTGGCTCTGGGCTTGTGGGGCGCGCCGGCGGCGGCGCAGAACATTCCCGGCACGTTCGAGCTGACGGGGATCGGCGGTGGATACTTCGGCCACCAGATCTACCAGCTGCCGCGCGCGGACATCGGCACGGCGACCACGTACGAGTACGGCGCGCGTCTCGGGTACAACCTGAACTACGGCGTCGAGATCGAGGCGGCCTGGACCTACTCGAACCCGAACCTGACGGCGACCCGGACGCTGCCGGACGGGCCGTCGGGCACGCTCGGGTCCGTCAAGACGAATACCTACGAGCTCGACGGGCTCTTCTCGCTCGGCGACCAGGCCGCGAGCTTCTACGTCGTCGTGGGCGCGGGGGCGACGACGTTCCAGCCGGTCATCGCGGGCGTCGAAGCGGGGACCACGACGGAGTTCTCGGGCAGCGCGGGCGTGGGCGGGAAGTTCTGGTTCAGCCGCAACTTCGGGGCCCGGGTCGAGGGCCGCTGGCGCTACGTGACGACCGGCGACACGAACACCGGGTTCTGGTGCGACTCCTCGGGCGCCTGTTACTTCTGGGCGAACAACCTGTACGGGCACTGGGACGCGAGCGCCGGGCTGACCCTGCGGTTCTGAAAGCCCGGGCCGGCGGTCAGGCGGGGCGGAGCGCCCAGCCGAGCATGAAGAGACCGGCGGCGCCGATCCAGCTCCCGCCGACGCGCACGGCGATGCGCGCCCACGGCGCGCGGACGGCCGCGGCCAGGGCCGCGACGAGCGCGACGACGGCGAACACGGCGCACGCGGCGCCGATCGCGTTGCCGACGAGCGGCGCGCGCGCGCGG
>DATJPZ010000108.1:0-2113 GCA_035506175.1 Thermoanaerobaculia bacterium
GCCGATCTTCGGCATCTTCCAGGGCGACCGCGCCGGCTTCATGACGCAGCTCGGCCGAATCGTCGAGCGGTACGGCTGGAACCTCTACGCGTACTGCCTGATGGGAAACCACTTCCACCTCGTGCTCGAGACCCCCGGCGCGAACATCGCCGGCGGGATGCAGTCCCTGAAGAGCGGTTACGCGCTCTGGTTCAACGCGTGGAGGACGCGCAGCGGCCATCTGTTCGAGCGGCGCTACTTCTCCCGCATGGCCGAGACAGACGGCGACGTGTCCACCATGTGCCGGTACGTCGTCCTGAACCCGGTTCGCGCCGGGCTGTGTGCGCATCCCGCCGACTGGCCGTGGAGCAGCTACCGCGCGACCGCCGACATCGGCCCGGTGCCGCCGTTCCTCGACGTCGACCGGGTGCGCGAGCTCTTCGGCGGCGTCGAGTCGTATCGGGAAGCGATCGCGAGCGCCCTCGACGGCCCGGGTGTCTCTTTGTGACGTGTCCTGGCTCTGAGCCAGGACACGTCCCGAACCGCCTAAGCCGCCTGCACGTCGCAGCCGAGATACATCAGCGCCTCGACTGCTTCGGTGACGAACTCGGTGGCGCCGCGGGCGTCCGCGAAGGTGTACGGGCCGGCGCGCAGCGCCTCGCTCGCGTTCGGGGGGTAGACCTCGGTCTCGACGACGCACTCCGCTCCGTAGTCGACGGCGCGGAGCACCGCGACCGACCTTCCCTCACGCCGAGCGACGCGGACGAAGAGCTCCCGCCCCCCGGTGGCCGGCGTCATGAGGCGTTCGACGAGGCGGCATTCGTGGCCGCCTGCAGCACGGTCGTCTGGTCGTTGTATCCGGTGAGCGTCACGAAGACGGTGCCCGGCCGCGCGTAGACGAGCGTCTCGGGCGCGCTGGGAAGCGAGCCGAGCGTCCGCGTGAGCGTCTGCATGGCGCTGCTGTCCTTGTCGACCGAGATCGTCACGTAGGCGGCGCCGCTCGCCTTGGCTCCCGCCTTCGCCTCGCCGGCGGCGAGCTGGGAGATCGAGTCGGACGCCGAGGTCAGCTGCACGACTGCGACCTTCGACGTTGCGAGCGCGTGCGCGACGACCGGCGGAAGCCCGGCCGCGATCGCGGCCGTGTAGTGCACGTTCGGCTTCGCGACCGGCTTCGCCTTCGCCTTTGCCTTCCCCGCCGCCGGCTTCTTCGCAGCGGCCGCGTGCTGCGCGGCGAGCGCGTGGCGTGACAGCACCACGTTCGACCCGGCGTGCGCGGGCGAGCCGTTCATCGCGAAGGTGACGAAGGCGAGCGCCAGCGCGACCGCCGCAAGGGCGCCCGCGATCAGGATCCCACGCAGGTGGGGCGAAGCCGTCACAGGAGTCGTATCGGCATCGGCGCGACCCGAACTTGAGGGACTCGAACGAGGGATAGGCCCTTTTTCCCCCGAAACGGGGAGGGGCGCGGTCTCCCGCGCCCCTCCCGGCCATGGGTCATGTTCGAGTGATGCTTACGGGCAGGCGCCCGAGGTGATGTCCGAGCCGGGACCGTTCTTGTGGTAGGTCGCCTGGCCGACGGAGGACTGCATGCAGTACGTGTTGGTTGCCGCTCGTACGACGCTGACGCCCTTGACGCCGGCGTCGTAGGTCTGGAGCTTCGCGAGCGTCGCGTTCTTGTAGCCGTTGGTGCCGTTGTCTGCGTTCCAGGCCTCGATCGCCGGCACGGCGGCTTCGACGTCGGACTGGGCGGCGGCGACGTTCGCGCGATCCTTGAACTTCAGGTACGAGGGGACTGCGATCGCGAGCAGGATCCCCAGGATGATGATGACGACCAGGAGCTCGATGAGCGTGAAGCCCTCCTCGCGCCTGAGCCGTACCCGCAACGTGCTGGTCATGTCCTTGGTAGCTCCCTTCTTAACACATGACAAATGTGACATGTATTGACGGGAGCTGTATCGGCATCGCCTTCCCGGACTTGAGGTGTTTCTTCGTATGAAAACGACGAGGGGCGCGGTCTCCCGCGCCCCTCGAGGACGAACAGGTCAGGCTGGTGTTACGGGCAGGCGCCCGAGGTGATGTCGCTACCCGGGCCGTCCTTGTGGTAGGTCGCCTGGCCGACCGACGACTGCATGCAGTA
>DATJPZ010000109.1:0-2853 GCA_035506175.1 Thermoanaerobaculia bacterium
GCGCGCGTGCGCGCGGAGACCGGCCTGCCGATCATCACTGAAGTCCTGGACACGGAGACCGTGGACGTCGTCGCGGAGCACGCCGACTGCCTCCAGGTGGGCGCGCGCAACATGCAGAACTTTTCGCTCCTGAAGCGGCTCGGGCGCCTGCGCAAGCCGGTTCTCCTGAAGCGCGGCCTGTCGGCGACGATCGAGGAGCTGCTGCTCTCGGCTGAGTACCTGCTCGCCGAGGGCAACTACGAAGTCATCCTCTGCGAGCGCGGCGTGCGGACCTTCGCCGATCACACGCGCAACACGCTCGACCTCTCGGCCGTGCCGTACGTGCAGCGCATCTCGCACCTGCCTATCCTGGTCGACCCGTCGCACGGGACGGGCAAGCGCGCCAAGGTGCTCCCGCTTTCGCGCGCGGCCGTCGCCGTCGGCGCCGACGGCCTCCTGATCGAGGTGCACCACGAGCCGGAGCGCGCGCTCTCGGACGGACCGCAGGCGATCCTGCCCGAGATGTTCCGCGAGCTCGTCGAGGAGATGCGCCGGCTCGCGCCCGTCGTCGGACGCTCGGTGTGAAGGGTCTCCTCGTCCTCGAGGACGGCACCGCGTTCCGCGGCGAGGCGATCGGCCGCCCGGGCACGTCGTTCGGCGAAATCGTCTTCAACACGGCGATGAGCGGCTATCAGGAGGTTCTGACCGATCCCTCCTACGCCGGCCAGATCGTCGTCATGACGGCGGCGCACGTCGGCAACTACGGCGTCCGCGCCGACGAGGCCGAATCGGGCAAGGTGCACGTTGCCGGATTCGTCGCGCGCGACTTCCCGACGCGCTGGAGCGGCACCGATGGCGAGCAGAGCCTCGCGGCGTACCTCGAGCAGGCCGGCGTGATCGGACTCCACGGGCTCGACACCCGGGCGCTCGTTCGCCGGATCCGGAGCGAGGGCGCGATGCGCGCGGGCCTCTCCACGGAGATCGACGACCCGGAGGAGCTGCGGCGCCGCGTTCTCGAGTCGCCGCCGATGGTCGGCAACGACCTCGCGCTGGCCGTCTCTCCGCGCGAGCGCTCGGTCGCGCCGGGCGGCCGCGGCCGCAAGAAGTTCCGCGTCGCCGCCGTCGACTACGGGATGAAGCGCAACATCATCCGGCTCCTGCAGGCGGGCTCGTGCCGCGTGGAGGTGTTTCCGGCGACGGCGACCGACCGCGAGATCCTCGAGAGCCGCCCCGACGGGATCTTTCTCTCCAACGGCCCCGGGGACCCCGCGGCGCTGACGGGCCCCATCCGGACGCTCGAGAAGCTCGTCGAAACGGGCAAGCCCATCTTCGGCATCTGCCTCGGCCACCAGCTGCTCGGCCTCGCGCTCGGTGCCAGGACGTTCAAGCTCAAGTTCGGCCACCGCGGCGCGAACCACCCGGTCAAGGACCTCCAGAGCGGCCACGTCGCGATCACGTCGCAGAACCACGGCTTCGCGGTGGACACGGACGCCCTGCCGGCCGACGTCGAGGCGACCCACCGCAACTTGAACGACGGCACCCTGGAGGGTTTCCGGCACCGGCGCCTGCCGATCCTCGCGGCCCAGTTCCACCCCGAAGCGGCGCCGGGCCCGCACGACGCCAACGTCCTCTTCCGCGGGTTCCTCGAGGCGATGGGACGCGCGCGGGCGTGAGGTCGCTGCCGCTCGACGTCGCGATCCGGTACCTCAAGTCGCGGCCGTCGCGGCTTGTCTCGTCGGTCTCCCTGCTGTCGATCGCCGGCATCGCCCTCGGCGTGGCGGCGCTGGTCATCGCGATGGGCCTGTTGTCCGGGTACCGCACCGAGATCCGCGACAAGCTCATCGGCGCCAACGCCGAGGTCGTGCTCTTCCCGCTGACGCCGGGTGGCGAGGCGAACACGGGCGCGCTCGAGGCCCGGCTCGCGAAGTTGCCGCGGGTCCGAGCCGTGGCGCCCGTCATCTACCAGACCGGCGTGGCGGCCTCGGCGGCGACGCCCGACGGTGTGGACGCGGTGCTGAAGGGCATCGACACGAAGTCGGAGCGGCGGGTCTCGGAGCTCGACGCGTACCTGCCCGACGCGGAGCGCGCGGTGATGCCGGCGACCGACGCGGCGCCGGCCTCGGTCGCGATCGGATACCAGCTCGCCCGGCTCCTGGACGTGAAGCCGGGCGAGGCGATCACGCTCTCCGTCGCCGACGCCGCGGGCGGAGGCTTCGCGCCCCGCACGGGGCGCTTCATGGTCGGAAGGATCTTCCGCACGAATTTCTCCGAGTACGACACGGAGTGGGTCTTTCTCGACCGCGAAGAGCTCCGGCGCCTGGCACGCCTGCCGGGCCAGGCCAACGTCGTCGAGATCAGGCTCGACTCGACGCGGGACACGGAGGCTGCGTCGGCGGCGATCTCGGCGGCCGCCGGGAACTCCTACTCGATCTCGGACTGGCGGGCGATGAACGGCGGCCTGTTCTCGGCGCTCGCCATCCAGCAGACGACTCTCTTCCTCGTGATCGGCCTGATCGTCGCGGTCTCGACGTTCAACATCGTCGCCACCCTCGTCATGACCGTGCAGGAGAAGAAGCGCGACATCGGGGTGCTCACCGCGCTCGGCGCCGACCCCGGGTTCTTCTCGAGGATCTTCCTGTCCCTGGGAGCGCTGCTCGGCGGCGCCGGCGTCGCCGCCGGCGTGGCGTTCGGCGTGCTCGTCTGCTGGATCATGACCCGCTTCCGGCTGCTGTCCTTTCCGCCCGGGGTCGCGGAGATCTACTTCGTCTCGTACATCCCGTTTCTCGTGCGCCTGAAGGACATCGCCGCGATCGTCGGCTTCGCGGCCCTCGCGATCCTCGTCGCGTCCTGGGTGCCGGCCCGGCGCGCCTCGCG
>DATJPZ010000110.1:0-12806 GCA_035506175.1 Thermoanaerobaculia bacterium
GCGCATGGCGCCGCACGGCGCACCGGCGCTCGGCTCGCCCAAAAGGGCTCGACCGAGCGCCTGATTCCTTCCTCTCGCTCCGGCTCCCGCCGCGCGCGTCGGTTCGCTCGCCCGGACTCGCGAACCTTTGGCGCGCGGCGAGCCGGGGTTGAGAAAGACCCTCGCCTTCGCGCGACCGGACTCGCGAACCCTGGTCGCGCGGCGAACCGGGGCCAGGAAAGCGCGCGGCGAGGGTGACGGTGGGCTACGCCGTCTTCGCGACCAGACGGTCGGCGTGTCCCTTCAACTTGAACGCGAGGATCACGAGCAGGATCCCCCACGCGATCGCGAAGGCGCCGATCAGGCCGACGACGGCGAGCGCCCCGGCGCCCGGGCGCGCGATCAGGAGCACGCCGAGGATCACGGTGCACAGGCCCGAGAGAATCCACAGGATCTCGCCCTGGATTTCCTTGCGCAGGCGGATCGCCGCCGCAATCTGCATGATCCCCGCCACGATCGCCCAGAACGCGATGATGTAGAGGAGCGCGACGGCCGTGATGCCCGGCCAGAAGAAGGTCACGATGCCCGCGCCGATACCCAGAATCCCGAGAAAGACGAGCGAGCCCCACTTCGCCCGGACGCCGGCCACGACCTCGAAGATCCCGTCGACGAGCGCGTACGCGCCCCAGAACATGACGAGGACGGCGATCGTGACGCCCGGCCATTGCCAGGCCATCAGGCCGAACGCGATCGCGAGCAAGCCCCGCAGCAAGAGGACCCACCAATGTTGCGCCAGAGTCCTGACCATGACGGCCTCCTTCTTTTTCCCGGATGTGGCTCTCGTAAGTCTATTCAAATCCGGCAAAGAGCGCGTCGAGGGCCGACAGCGTCGGGACCCTCAAAACCGACGCCGGCGCCGGTCCTTCCCCGACGAGAATGCCCGTCAACCCGGCCCCTTCTGCGCCGAGGACGTCGATTTCGTAGACGTCGCCCACGTACGCGCAGGCCGCGGGGGAAAGTCCCAGCCGATCGGTCGCGGCGTGGAAGATGCGGGGGTCGGGTTTCTCGACGCCCATCTCCGCGGAATCCACGACGAACTCGAGCAGCGGCGTCAGGCCCGCCGCCTCGAGCAGGCCGCGGACGCGCCCGTCGGCGTTGGAGATCACGGCCAGGCGGTAGCCCCTCGCCCGGAGGCCCGAGAGCGTCGCCGCGGCGTCGTCCGCCGCGCGGGACCAGAGATTCGCCTCGCGGTGGGCGTCCCCCACGCGCCCGGCCGCGAGCGCGCGCTCGCGGTCGCCGGCGACGCCGAGGTTGCCGATCAGCGTGCCGAAATAGAGCGGGACGCGCTCCGCGTCGCGGGAGTCGGGGCGCTCGAGGATGAACCGCCGGACCGCGGCCACGGCGCCGGCCTCCGCGCGCCGGAACGCCGCCGGCTCGTAGGGAACTCCCGCGGCGGCGCAGATCCGCTGGCCGTCCGGGTGGATCAGCGTGCCGCCGGCGTCGAAGAGGACCGCGCGGACGTGCTTCACGGCTTTCCGTCGAGCTCGGCGCGCACCGTCGCCTCGAGCGCGTCGGCGACCGCCTTGACCTCGGCGGCGTCGGGCCCTTCGACGAGGATGCGCAGGAGCGGCTCCGTGCCCGAGTAGCGCAGGAACACGCGGCCGCGGCCGCGCAGTCCGGACTCGGCGCGGGCGACGCCCTCGGCGATTTTCGGCGACTCGTCGATCGGCACGCGCCGGGCGACGCGCACGTTGCGGAGCGTCTGCGGGATCTTCTCGAGCGTGGCCAGCTCGGAGAGCCGCTTCCCGCTCTGCTTGACGATGGACGAGAGGATGAGCGCCGTCAGGATTCCGTCGCCGGCCGGCGACAGCGGCGCGAGCAGCGTGTGCCCCGACGTCTCGCCGCCGAGCGCCGCGCCCGTCTCGTCCATCAGGCGGGCGACGTTGCGGTCGCCCACGGCGGCGCGCTGGAAGGCGATGCCTTCGCGGGCGAGGCCGGCTTCGAGGCCGTAGTTGGACATGACGGTGCCGACGACGCCGCCCGGCGGCAGGGTCCCGCGTTCCTTCCAGGCGCGGGCGACGATCCAGAGCACGTCGTCGCCGTCCAGGATCCGCCCGTTCTCGTCGGCGAAGATCGAGCGGTCCGCGTCTCCGTCGAAAGCCACGCCGAGAGCGGCGCCCGACTCCCGGGTCGCCCGCGCCATGGCCTCGGGGTGGAGCGCGCCGCAGTGGCGGTTGATGTTGCGCCCGTCCGGCGCGTCGTAAATCGCCGTGACCCTGGCGCGGCAGCGGCGAAACGCCCGCGGACCGATCTGGAAGGCCGCTCCGTTGCCCGCGTCGAGAAGCACGGAAAAGCCTTCCAGGTCGTCCGGCAGGCTGGCCATCAGCCGCGACACGTAAGTGGCGATGAGCCCGGGGTCCGGATCGGGGGGCGCGGGCGTCGGCGACGGGTCGGGCGGCGCGCCGGCCGCTTCGAGGAGCCGGTTCTCCAGGTATTCCTCCTCCGCGTCCGGCCACTTGCGCCCGTCGGGGCCGAAGATCTTGATGCCGTTGTCTTCGTAGGGATTGTGCGAGGCCGACACCGCCACGCCCGCCCGCGCGCCGAGCTCGAGGACGAGCTCCGCGACTCCGGGCGTCGTGATGACGCCCGCCGAGGCGACGTTGCAGCCGGCTTCCATCAGGCCGGCGGCCATGTCGGCGACGATCCGCGGGGTGGACTCGCGGGTGTCGCCGCCGATGACCAGCCGCGCGGGTCCGCTGCCGGCGAGGCGGCGGCCGAGCTCCCGCCCGAGGCGGCGGACCGAGGCCGCGTCGAGCGGAAACTCGCCGGCTCTCCCGCGGAGGCCGTCGGTGCCGAAAAGCTTCACGATTTCCCCTTTCTCGTCCGCCCGGGCGTGGGTTTCGGCGTCGGTTCCGGCGCCGGCGCGGGGCGGATCTTGACGTGGACGCCGACGAGCTGGCCCTCGCGGACGCGCACGCCGGGCGCGGGCAGGACGAGCGTGGTCGTCTCCGTGAACGACGCGTCCCGGCCCTCGATCGAAACGGGCTGCGTCGGCAGGCTCGAGAGCCGCGCCAGCGTCTTGGCGGGCCCGAGGATCCGGGCGTTCTTCGGTTCGACCGAGACTTCCTCGACGGAGGCGCCGGCGAGCGGCTCGCCCGACAGCGACGCCGAGATCGGGAGGATCCTCTCCGCCACCGCGTCGAGCACGAGACGGACCTCGCTCGGCGTCAGCGCGATGACCTCGATGCCCTCGGGCACGTTGATGTCCCCCGGCCCGAGCGGGTAGCGCTTCTCGCCGGGCGACGCGTCGGCGAGGTCCACGACGGCCTCGAGCTTGGCGGGATCGAGCGCCCGCATCGGCGTGAAGGCGCCGCGCACGCGCACGTCGACGGCGTCGGGCAGGGGAGAGACGATCATCGTGCCGCGCGGCACGTTCACGATCGCGAGCGGCACCCGGTAGTTTCGCTCGGAGATGCGCTCGCGCCGCTGCCCCGTCAGCACGTACCACGTGGCCGCGGCGATGGCGAGAGCCAGCAGCTTCGTGCCGGCGTTGCGAAACAGGACGCGCGAGAGGTTCATCGTGCCGGCCTACTTGGACGCCGCGAATTCGCGGTACAGCAGATCGCGCAGCGCCTTGCCGTCGAGCTCCTCCTGGAGCTGACCTCCGCGCGCGAGCGAGATCGTGCCGCGCTCCTCCGACACGAGGACGGCGAGCGCGTCGGTTTCCTCGCTGATCCCGATCGCCGCCCGGTGACGCGTGCCGAAGCGCTTGGGGAGCCCCTCGCGCAGCGACAGCGGCAGGAAACTCGCGGCGGCGGCGATCCGGTCGGCCGAGATGATGACGGCGCCGTCGTGGAGCGGGGTTCCCGGCGCGAAGAGCGTGACCAGCAGCTCGTAGGAGACGGCGGCGTCGATGCGCGAGCCGTTCTCGATGTAGGTCTTCAGGCCCTCGCGGCGTTCGAGCACGATGAGGGCGCCGACGCGCCGTGCCGAGAGCGACGTCACGGCCAGCACGATCTCGGAGACGGTCTCCTCCGCGTGGTACCCGGTGAACAGGGCGAAGAAGGGCGTGCGGCCGAAGGCCGCGAGCGCGCGCCGGAGCTCGTGGGAGAAGAGGACGATGATCGCGAACGGGACGTAGAAGATCAGGGCCTTCAGGATCGTCGTCAGCGCCGCGAGGTTCAGGAGGCTCGCGAGCGCGTAGACCGCGAACAGGACGAAGAGGCCGAGCCCCATCTGGACCGCCCGCGTGCCGCGGATCAGGCGGAGCATCGCGTACGTGATGACGGCGACGATCGCGATGTCGAGCGCGTCGCGCCAGCCGAAGTTCAGGTGGCCGAGCGCAGGAAACCGCGAGACCAGGGACGGCATCAGCGGGCCGCGGCGCCGGCCACTCCGGCCGCCGGAACGCCCGCGCGGGCGATCGCCGCGGAGAGGCGCAGAAAGCGGGCCGACTCCGGCACGTCGTGGACGCGGAGGATCTTCGCGCCTCCCGCCGCCGCGGCGGAGAGCGCCGCGAGCGAGCCGGGCAGCCGCTCCGCCGCGGAGGCGTCTTCGCCGACGCCCGAGAAGCGGCGCACGAACCCTTTGCGCGACGCGCCGGCCGCGACGGGCAGGCCGAGCGACGCGAAGGCGCGCAGGTGGCGCAGCAGGAGCAGGTTGCCTTCCGGGCTCTTGCCGAACCCGAGGCCCGGATCGACGGCCAGGGCGTCGGTCCGGACGCCCGCCGCCGCGGCGCGCTCGGCCGCCTCGGCGAGAACGGCGGCGACGTCGGCGATCGGGTGCGCGTAGGAGACGTCGTCCTGCATCGCGCGCGGGTCGATGCCCTTCATGTGCATCAGGATAGCGCCGGCGCCCGCGTCGGCGATCGCCTCGACCATGCCGGCGTCGTAGCGGAGGGCCGAGACGTCGTTGACGAGGTCCGCGCCCGCCGCGAGGGCTTCGCGGGCGACCTCGGCCTTGCGCGTGTCGACCGACAGCGGCGCGTTGGTCCGCGCGCGGATGCCCGCGATCACGGGGACGACGCGGTGAATCTCCTCGGCGGCCGGCAGGTCCTCCGCCGGTCCGTAGTTGGCGGGCCGCGTCGACTCGCCGCCGACGTCGACGATCTCAGCGCCGTCCTCGAACATCCGAAGCGCCGCCTCGACCGCACGGCCGCGGTCGAAGTGGACGCCGCCGTCGGAGAAGGAGTCGGGCGTCACGTTGACGATGCCCATGACGACCGGCCCGCCCGACAGGTCCAGGCGCCGGCCGTGGGCGAGCGCGAGCGCCGCGCTCCGCCGACCGCTCTTCTCGAAGGCGGCCTCGGCGCGCTGGCGCAGGCTCGCCGGGAGCGCCTTGAGCGTCTCGGCGCGCCGCGCGCGCGACACCGCCAGCGGCGGCGACGCCGAGCCCGCGAACCGCACGACGTCGACGGGAAAGTCGGAGGCCGGGAAGGTGGCCGGGCGAAAGCCGTCCCACCCCGCGATCTCGCGGAGCGCTTCGGAGTCGGCGGCGGGGATCACGAGGTCCGGGGCCACGGCCGCGAGTCTACTAGGAGCCCGTCCGCGGCCCGCCGCGCCGTCCACCCCTTCGACGGCGGCGGAATCCCGCCGGGCGAGCGGCGAGGCGCGCGGCGCCGATCGGCCCGTAGAAACGCGTCAGGAGGGTTCCTCATGAGACGTCTCGCCTGGATGCTCGTCCTGCTCGCCGCCGCGCCGGCTCCCGCCTCGCGCGACGGAGATCGCCTCGACGTGCTTGCGCGAGAGGTGCTCGCCGCCGACTACCGCGCCGACCGCGCCGCGCTCGAGCGCCTCGACGGCGAGCTCGCGCGCCTGCCGGACGGACCGCACTCGGCGTACCGCGACTACTGGCGCGGTTTCGCGCTCTGGCGGCGCGCGATCAACGGCTTCAACGCGACGCCGACGCCGGAGGACCTCGCGTCGGATCTCGAAAAGGCGCTGGCGCGCTTCAAGCACTCGCTCGAGCGCAAGCCCGAGTGGATGGAGGCGCGCCTGGCCATGGTGGGCTGCTGGGGAAATCTTCTCTTTCTCGCGGGCAAGGACGCGGACCGGCGCCAGGCGCTCTTGAACGACGCCCTGCCGGACTTGCGCTACCTCATGCAGAACGCCGGCGACAACCCGCGGGCCTTGTGGATCAAGGGAGGCATGGAGATGTCGGCGCCGCCGCCGACCGGAGGCGACTTCGCGAAGGCCGCGGCGACGCTCGAGCACGGCGTCGCGAGCGCGTGGCGGGAGGCGCTCGAACCGGCCGTCCCGGCCTGGGAGCCGCGGTGGGGCGGGCCGGAGAACCTGATGGACCTCGCGTACCTCTACGCGCACGCGCCGCAGCCCGACCGCCGCGCGGCGATGGCCTACGCGCAGGGGGCGGCGACGGCGGTGCCGACCTGGCACTACGTGCGCGAGGTCCTGATCCCGCAGATCCAGGCGCTCCCCACGGCGGCGCCCGCGCCGGCCGCCGCGCCTTGAGCACGAGAATGGTTGCGGCCGGCGGCTCTCCGCCGAGAGAATCGCGAAAGATGGAGGCCGCGAAGTCCCGCGAGGGCCGTTTGCCGACGCCCCGCGCGGCGTACGCGGCGGCGTGGGTCGTCCTGACCGCCGTCTACACGGCACTCTTCGCGGCGAGCGGCGTCCCGGTCCCGATGGCGGCCAGGGGCGCGATCGCCGCCGCGCTCCCGCCCGCTCTGGTCGGCCTCGCCGCGCTCGGTCTCGCGCGGCGGTGGCCGTGGCCGACCGAGGGACGGTGGCGCCTCGCCGCGCGGCTGATCGCGGCGATCCTGGGCCTCGCCGTCCTGTCGATCGGGATCTGGCTCGCGATCCTCGAGGTCGACTTCCGTCTCTTCAATCCCGGCGGGCGCCGGCCCGCGGCGCCGATCGTCGCGTGGCAGTTCATGATCGACTTCCTGCTGCTCTCGGCGCTGGCCGGCGCGGGATACGCGCGGCACACCGCCGAAGCCCTGCGGCGGGCGCGCGAGGAGGCCGCGCGGGCCGACGCGCTGCGGGCGCGCGCCGAGCTGCAGCTGCTGCGGTCGCAGGTCCAGCCCCACTTCATCCTGAACGTCCTCCACGCGCTGCTCGGCCTCGTTCGCCGCGACCCGGCGCGCGCCGAGGCCGCGCTCGAGCGGCTGGGCGAGCTGCTGCGGTTCGGCCAGGAGGCGCATCGTTCGGGAAGCGACTGGGTGCCGCTGTCCCGCGAGTGGGACTTCGTCGGCAGCTACCTGGAGCTCGAGCGCGTGCGCCTCGGAGACCGCCTGCGCGTCGAGATCCGCGCCGACCCGGCGGCGCTCGAGGTGCCCGTGCCGCCCTTCGCGCTCCAGCCGCTCGTCGAGAACGCCGTCGTCCATGGCATCGCGCCGCGGGCGGCGGGCGGCCGCGTCTCGGTGACGGCGCGCCGCGCGGGGGGGCGCCTCCGGCTCGAGGTCGAGGACGACGGGCCCGGCGCGCGCGCGGCCGACGTCGCCGCGAGCCCGCGCACGGGGCTGCGCCTGCTCCAGGAGCGCCTGACGGCGCTCTACGGCGGCCGCGCCGAGGTGCGCTTCGACACGCCCGAGACGGGCGGATTCGCCGTGAGCCTCGAGCTGCCGGACGACGGCTCGCCGGAGGCGCCGTGAGCGGGCGGCTGCGCGCGCTCGTGGCCGAAGACGAGGCGCCCGCGCGCGAGAACCTGCGCGACTACCTCGACCGCTCGACCGACGTCGAGATCGTGGGCGAGGCCGTCGACGGCGCCACGGCGCTGTCGCTCGCGGAGACGCTCGCGCCCGACCTTCTCTTCCTCGACGTGCGGCTTCCGGAGATGTCGGGGCTCGAAGTCGCCCGCCGGATCCGCCATCGCGCCGAGATCGTCTTCACGACCGCGTACGACCGGTTCGCGGTCGCCGCGTTCGAAATCGGCGCGATCGACTACCTCGTCAAGCCGTTCGGCCGCGAGCGGCTCGCCGAGGCGGTCGCCCGGGCGCGGGCCCGCCTGGCCCAGCCGGTGGTCGGCGCGGGGGAGCGCGCCCGCGACTCGCTGGCCGCCGGGCCGCTCGAGCGCCTCTTCGCCCGCGTGGGCGACCGCATCGTCCCGGTCGCGGCGTCGGCGATCCGCCGGATCCAGGCGCGCGGCGACTACGCCGAGGTCCACGCCGAAGGGGGGGTCTTCCTCCTCCACGTCGGCGTCGCGGAGCTCGCGGCGCGCCTCGACCCGTCGCGGTTCCGGCAGGTCCACCGCTCCCACGTCGTCAACCTCGACGCGGTCGCGCACATGAAGTCCTACGACGACCGCCGTCTGGCGATCACGCTCAAGGACGGCTCGGTCGTGGTGGCGAGCCGCGCGGCCTCGGAAGCCCTGCGCAAGCTGGCGCGCTGACGCGGCGGCGCGTCTAGAGAGAACGGCCGAAGAGGTTGACCGGCGCCGCGTCCTCGGAGAGCCGTACCATCCCTTCGTAGGCGAGGCCGAGGCTCTCGAGGACGCGGATCGAGCGCTCGTTCTCGGGATTCGTGATCGCGACGAGGCGCTTCAGGCCGACCGTGCTGCGGGCGAACTCGAGCACCGCGGCCGCGGACTCGCGGGCGTAGCCGAGGCCGCGATGGCCGGGGAGGAACGCGTAGCCGACGTCGACGTCGGGGAGCGCGTCGCGCTTGATCAGACCGCACATCCCGACGGGCGCCTCGTCGGGCTTGCGGGCCACGAGGAAGAGCCCGAATCCGTGGCGCGCGTAGCTCTCGATCGGCCCGGTCTCGATGTAGCGCCGCGCGTCCTCGAGCGTTCGGACGCCTTTGTCGCCGATGAAGCGCAGCCAGTCGGGGTCGTTCAGCAGCTCGAGGATGAAGGGCGCGTCCTCGGCGGCCAGCCGCCGCAGCACCAGGCGATCCGTCTCGAGGACCAGCCCTTCCGGCTTACGTGGCGTACTGCGCAAGGCCGTTGCCAAAGGACCAGTTCTCCCGGGCGACCTCGACGAGGTTGACGAAGACGTCTTCCGTCCGAAGGCCCGGCTTCTCGTGAAGGTTGCGCGCGATGGCGGCGAAGAGCGCCTTCTTCTGCTCGAGCGAGCGTCCCGAGGAGAGCGTGATCTGGACGAAGACGACCGCCGGGGTGCGCGCGATGCCGAGGTAGTGCGTGTCGAACACGAGGCGGCCGGGAGCGTGCGACGCGATCACCTGGAACCGGTCCTTGTCCGGGATCCCGATCGCCTCGACGAGCGCGCGGTGCACGCCGTCGCCGATCGCGTCGAGCTCCCCGGCACTCCGGCCCTCCAGGACGTCGATGCGGACCAGCGGCATGCGAGCCTCCTACGGCCGGGAAGCTTACTGGAACGCGGAAGCCCCTCCCCACCGCCGCAGAGGCCCCTCACCCCGACGCCCCTCTCCCCGGGGGGAAGAGGGGGGCATCCTCAAATGCCTTCGTCCGCGGACGGCCCGTAGATCGAAGGCAGCGGCACGTCGTTTTGGCGCAGGTACACGCTGAGCTGGCCGCGATGATGGATCGCGTGGTTCATCAGAACGCCGCGGAGGATATTCCGCCGCGGGGCCTCGAAGAAGAGCGAGCCATCGGGCTTGAGCACCTGGTAGTTGGCGTCGAGAGCGTCGGCCGGCATTCCGGCGAGCGCCGTGCGGCTGCCGGCGACGTTGGCGTCGAAGCGGGCGACGAAGTCGGCCGCCGACTTCATCTCCGGGGCCTTCTCGCTGCCGACCTGGAAGGTCGCCGCTCTGGCCCGCGAGCCCCAGCGCGCGAGCTCGGTCAGGTGAGTGGCGAGCTCGCCGAGGCTCCGCGACTTCTCGTGGGGTTTCCAGGCGAGGCGGTCGGCGGGGATCCGCTCCAGGAGGCGCCGGGTCTTGGCCATTTCCATGTCGAACTCGGGCAGCAGCGCGTCGATATAGCTCATACCGGGCAATACGCCGCCGGAGACAAAGGGGGTTCGAGAAAAGGCGAGACTTTACAGGGAGAGCGTCCCCCGGCGACGCTCCCGCGCTCTCCCACGGTCCGCGCAGCGGACCGTGGGAGGTCCGAGCCTAGGCCGGCTCGGGGACGAGCGGCCCGATCGAGCCGTCGGCGATCTCGGGCGTCGCGCCCGGGAGGATCGGCGGCTTGGGCGGGCCCGTCTTGCGCAGCTTCGCGACGTCCATGCCGGACTCGTCGGCGATGATCTGGAGCACCTCGTCGCCGTCGAGGACCTCCTTCTCGAGGAGCGTCTTGGCGATCTTGTGCATCGCCTTCTCGTGGTCGTCGATCAGCTTCTTCGCCCGGTTGTACGCGTTGGTGACGATCCGCTTGACCTCGGCGTCGATCTGGTTGGCCGTCGCCTCGGAGTAGTCCTGGGTGCGGCCGAAGTCGCGGCCGAGGAAGATCTCCTGCTCGGGTCGGCCGAACGTGAGTGGGCCGAGCTCGCTCATGCCCCACTCGCAGACCATCTTGCGCGCGAGGTCGGTGGCCTTCTCGATGTCGTTGCCGGCGCCGGTCGTCATGTGGCCGAGGAAGCGTTCTTCGGCGATGCGGCCGCCCATCATCACCGTGATCGTCGCCTCGAGGTACTCCTTCGTGTGCGAGTACTTGTCCTCGGCGGGCAGCTGCATCGTCACGCCGAGGGCGCGGCCGCGCGGGATGATCGTGACCTTGTGAACCGGGTCCGCGTCCGGCAGCAGCGCCGCGACGAGCGCGTGTCCGCCCTCGTGGTACGCGGTGTTCTTCTTCTCGTCCTCGGTCATGATCATGGACTTGCGCTCGGGGCCCATCATGACCTTGTCCTTGGCGTACTCGAAGTCGATCATCTCGACTTTCTTCTTGTTGAACCGCGCCGCGTTCAGCGCCGCCTCGTTGACGAGGTTGGCCAGGTCGGCGCCGGAAAAGCCCGGCGTCCCGCGCGCGATCACCGACAGGTCCACGTTCTCGGCGAGCGGCGTGTTGCGCGTGTGCACCTTCAGGATCTGCTCGCGGCCGCGGAGATCCGGCCGGTCGACGACGACGCGCCGGTCGAACCGTCCCGGGCGCAGCAGCGCCGGATCGAGAACGTCGGGGCGGTTGGTCGCCGCGACCAGGATGACCCCCTCGTTGGTGTCGAAGCCGTCCATCTCGACGAGCAGCGCGTTCAACGTCTGCTCGCGCTCGTCGTGGCCGCCGCCGAGGCCCGCGCCGCGGTGGCGCCCGACCGCGTCGATCTCGTCGATGAAGATGATGCAGGGCGCGTTCTTCTTGCCCTGCTCGAAGAGGTCGCGGACGCGCGAGGCGCCGACGCCGACGAACATCTCGACGAAGTCCGAGCCCGAGATCGTGAAGAAGGGGACGTTCGCCTCGCCGGCGACGGCGCGGGCGAGCAGCGTCTTGCCGGTGCCGGGCGAGCCGATCAGGAGGACGCCCTTCGGGATCTTCCCGCCGAGCTTCTGGAACTTCTGCGGGTCCTTCAGGAACTCGATGATCTCCTGCAGCTCGACCTTGGCTTCCTCGACGCCGGCGACGTCCTTGAACGTCACCTTCTTCTGGGTCGGCGTCAGGAGCTTCGCGCGGGATTTGCCGAAGGAGAGCGCCTTGTTTCCGCCCGCCTGCATCTGCCGCATGATCACGAACCAGATCGCGACGAGCAGGATGAGCGGTCCGTACATGACCAGCGCCGAGACGAACGTCGAGTCCTTCTGCGGCGTGATCTCGATCTCGACGTTCTTGGCGCGCAGGTCCTTGACGAGATCGGGGTAGTTGGCGGCGTAGGTCTTGAACTCGGGGTCGCGCTTGCCGGCCGACGGCGCGTAGCGGCCGCTGATCTCCTCGCCGCGGATGCGGACCTTCTGGACGTGGCCCTGGGCGACCTGGTCCAGGAACTGCGAGAAGGTGACCTCCTCGATCGTCGTCGCGCCGGTCTTGAAGACGTTCCAGGCGAGGATGATCAGGACCAGGATGACCATCCAGAGCAGCAGGTTCTTGATCGTGGCGTTCAAAAGGGCACTCCTTCGGGGCCTTCCCCGGCTTCCAGTCTAACGGACTCCCGGGGGAATTTATTGCTCCGGGACGACCTCATAGATGTCCGGCAGGTGGGCGTGCAGGCCCTCGTGCTCCATCCCGTAGCCCGCGAACAGGCCGTCGCCCTCGGCCGAGAAGAGCGAGAAGTCGACCGCCACGTTGGTCTTGCGGTCGAGGGGCTTGTCGATCACGGCGCCGAGGTGAATCGAGGCCGCGCCGGCGCCCTTCAGGTGGTCCATGAGGTAGGTCTCGATCACGCCGGTGTGGACGACGTCCTTGAGCATCAGGACGTGCTTGTCGCGGACGGTGAAACCCGAGGCGAAATCGATCTGGAGGACTTCGCGCGCGCCCTCGGCGCGCCGGACGTGCAGGAACTCGCAGGCGAACGGCCCGCGCAGCTTCCGGGCGAGGTCGGCCATGAAGAAGGCCGAGCCCTTGAGAATCGAAACGACGATGAGGGGCCGGTCGCGCAGGTCCCTGTCGACCGCCCCGGCGACCGCCTCGACGCGCTCGGCGATCAGGCGCGATTCGAAGCGCCGCTCGAGTCTCACTCAGGAACCTCCCGCCGCTGCCCGTTCACCGAAGGTCGGCGACGGGCATCGTACACCGGTCCGCCCGGACGCGGCCCGATGGACAGGCGTCCGCCCCGGCGTTCGAAGCGGATGTGCCGGCCCGCTTCGAAGCGGAAGTCCTCGCCCGAGGCGAGGAGAGCGAGGAGCCGCTCCCGCTCCCGCCCGGTCGTCGGCGGCTTCCCGGGGCGCGCGAACGGCGCCGCCATCCGGGTGAGCGCGAGGCGCTGGAGCTCCTCGGGGAGGCCCGCGAGCCGCGGCGCGTCGATCGAGACGCCGTCGGCGCGGATCGTCACCGACGGACGGATCTCGGCCTCGTAGCGGGCCTCGAGC
>DATJPZ010000111.1:0-27116 GCA_035506175.1 Thermoanaerobaculia bacterium
GAGATGGTGATGCCGGGGGACAACGTGAACCTGGAGATCAACCTGATCACGCCGATCGCGATGGAGAAGGGACTGCGCTTCGCCATCCGCGAGGGCGGCCGCACCGTCGGCGCCGGAACCATCGTCGAAATCCTCGAGTAGTGAGCACAGAGAGAGTGGCGTCCTTAACTGCGAGCGGGCGATAAGCACATGAAGAACGACAAAATCCGGATCCGGCTCAAGGCCTTCGACTACCGGATCCTCGACCAGTCGGCGAGCGAGATCGTCGATACGGCGCGGCGGACCGGGGCCAAGGTCGCGGGACCGATTCCGCTGCCGACGGCCATCTCCCGCTACACGGTCAACCGTTCGCCGCACGTCGACAAGAAGTCGCGCGAGCAGTTCGAAATGCGCACGCACAAGCGTCTGCTCGACATCCTCGAGCCGACGTCCCAGACGGTCGACGCCCTCATGAA
Organism: Thermoanaerobaculia bacterium; assembly: GCA_035506175.1. GTDB lineage: Bacteria > Acidobacteriota > Thermoanaerobaculia > UBA5066 > Gp7-AA6 > DAHUXD01. The sequence goes on from DATJPZ010000111.1 coordinate 456, forward strand.
GCTCGAGCTTCCGGTGGGCGTCGACGTCGAGATCAAGGCCTTCGGCAAGTAAGAGTCAAGCGAGCGAGCTATGGCCGTACACGGCATCATCGGGAAAAAAGTGGGGATGACCCAGATCTTCACGGCGGACGGCACGGTCGTGCCGGTCACGGTCGTGCAGGCTGGGCCCTGCCTCGTGGTCCAGAAGAAGACGGCCGACAAGGACGGCTACGACGCCCTCCAGATCGGCTTCGTCGGGTCGCGTCCGGACCGCCGGGCGAACAAGGCCGCGAAGGGCCGGTTCGACAAGGCCGGCGTCGCGCCCATGCGGACGCTCATGGAGGTCCGCGCCGACAAGGGCGACGAGTTCAAGCCGGGCGACAAGATTCTCTGCGACGCGTTCGCCGAGAACGACCACGTGGACGTCCTCGGGACGTCCAAGGGCAAGGGCTTCATGGGCGTCGTCGCGCGCCACGGCTTTCGGGGCGGTGCGGCCACCCACGGCTCGATGTTTCACCGCGCGCCCGGCTCGATCGGGCCGTCGGCATTTCCCTCCCGCGTCTATCCGGGGACGCGTTCCTCGGGGCGTCTGGGCGGCCGCCAGGCGACGACGAAGAACATCGTCGTGGTGCGCGTGGACGCCGAGAAGAACCTCCTCTACTTGAGCGGCCCGGTGCCGGGGGCCCGGAACGCGATCGTCAAGATCGTCCGCTCGAGCTTCGCGAAGAAGGCATGAGCATGGCCAAGATTCCCGTCTTCAACTGGAAGAAGGAGCAGGTGGGCGAGGTCTCGCTGCCCGCCGGCGTCTTCGACTATCCGTACCGCAAGCACCTGGTGTGGGAGGTCGTGAAGGCCCACCTCGCCGGCCTGCGGGCCGGGACGCACAAGACCAAGGTGCGCTCGGAAGTCTCGGGCTCGGGCAAGAAGCCCTTCAAGCAGAAGGGCACGGGACGCGCCCGGCAGGGCGGCGGGCGGCCGCCGATCCACCGGCACGGCGGCACGGTCCACGGCCCCGTGCCCCGGTCCTACGCCCAGGCGATCTCGGTGCGCCAGAAGAAGAACGCGCTGAAGGCGGTCCTCTCGAAGAGGCTGGCCGAGGAGCGGATCCTGGTGATCGACCGCCTCGAGGTTTCGAGCGCGAAGACGAAGGACCTCGTCGCCGCGGTCGGGAAGCTCGGCATCGAGGGTAAGGCCCTGTTCGTCGACTCGCGCGACAACGCGAGCTTCGCGCGCGCCTCGCGCAACGTGAAGGCCTGGAAGCTCGTCGACGCGCTCGGCGTCAACGCCTACGACGTGCTCGCGCACGGCACGGTCGTTCTCTCGCAGCAGGCGATGACGCGCATGGTGCAGACGCTGGGAGGCGAGTGATGTTGCCGCAGAACACGATCCGCCGTCCCCTGATCACGGAGAAGGCCACGCGCCTGAAGGAGGCCTCGAACACGGTGTGCTTCGAGGTCGCCCGGTCCGCCAACAAGATCGAGGTCGCGCGCGCGGTCGAGAAGCTCTTCGGGGTCAAGGTCGTGGACGTCCGGGTCGCCAATCGCCAGGGTAAGTGGAAGCGCATGGGCCGATTCGTCGGCCAGCGGAAGGCCTGGAAGAAGGCCTACGTCCGGCTCGCGCCGGATCAAAAGATCGAGTTCTTCGAGGGCGTGTGATGGCAGTCAAGAAGTTCAAACCCACGTCGGCCGGACGTCGTTTCCAGACGATGCCCGACTTCCAGGAGCTCTCGGCCGTTCGGCCGGAGAAGAGCCTCACGGTCGGACTGCGCGGAACCGGCGGCCGCAACAGCCAGGGCCGGCAGACCAGCCGCTTCATGGGCGGCGGGCACAAGCGGCTCTACCGCATCATCGATTTCCGCCGCGACAAGGTGGACGTGCCGGCGAAGGTCGCCTCGATCGAGTACGACCCGAACCGGACGGCGCGGATCGCGCTGCTCCACTACGCCGACGGCGAGAAGCGCTACATTCTCGCGCCCAACGGGCTCGAGGTCGGCGCGAAGGTGGTGTCGGGCCCGACCGCGGACATCGTCCCGGGCAACGCCCTGCCGCTCAGAGCGATCCCCCTCGGCACCACGATCCACAACATCGAGCTGACGCGGGGCAAGGGCGGCCAGCTCGTGCGCTCGGCGGGCGCCGCCGCGCAGCTGATGGCCAAGGAGGGCGCCTACGCGCAGGTGCGCCTGCCCTCGGGCGAGGTGCGCGAGGTCCACATCGAGTGCTACGCCACCATCGGCCAGGTCGGCAACCTCGAGCACGAGAACGTTTCGATCGGCAAGGCCGGCCGCAACCGGTGGCTCGGCTGGCGCCCGCACAACCGCGGCGTCTCGATGAACCCGGTCGACCACCCGATGGGCGGCGGCGAAGGCAAGACGTCCGGCGGACGCCACCCGACCTCGCCGTGGGGCTGGAAGACGAAGGGCATGAAGACCCGCAACAACAAGCGGACCGACGATTTCATCGTCCGGCGCCGCAAGTCGAAGGCGTAAACGATGTCGCGTTCCATCAAGAAGGGCCCGTTCGTGGACGACCACCTCATGAAGAAGGTGGCCGCGCTCAACACGTCGCGCGAGAAGAAGGTCGTGAAGACCTGGTCGCGCCGCTCGACGATCATCCCGGACATGGTCGGGCACACGATCGCCGTCCACAACGGCCGCAAATTCATCCCGGTGTACGTCGCCGAGAACATGGTCGGGCACAAGCTCGGCGAGTTCGCCCCGACGCGGATCTTCAAGGGGCACGGCGGCAAGAAGGCCGCCGAGGCCGGGGCGGCGGTCGCCGGCGCGCCGGGCGCTCCGGGCGCGGCGCCCAAGGCGGCTCCGGGCGCTGCCCCGGCGGCGCCGAAGGGATAAGCGGTCATGAAGGCAACGGCCAGGCTCCGGTACATGAAGGGCTCCGCGCAGAAGGTGCGGCTGGTCGCCGACCTCGTGCGCGGCAAGAAGGTCAACGACGCCGTCGCGATCCTGCGCCTGGCGAAGAAGGCCGCGGCGCGCGATCTGCTGAAGACGCTGCGCTCGGCCGTGGCCAACGCGGAACAGAAAGAGGCGCACCTGGACGTCGACACCCTCGTCGTCCGGCGCATCACGGTGGACAAGGGGCCCCAGGAGCGGCGGGTTCGCCCGGCGCCGATGGGCCGCGCGTACCGGGTTCTCCACCGCAAGAGCCACGTGACGATCGAACTCTCGGACGAGGTGTAGACGATGGGCCAGAAAGTTCACCCCTACGGGTTCCGCCTGGGCTTCAACCGGACCTGGCACTCGCGCTGGTTCTCGGAGAAGGACTACATCAAGTTCCTTCACGACGACCTGAAGCTGCGCCAGGAGCTGAAGCGCCGCCTGTCGCACGCCGGCGTCTCCGAGATCGACATCGAGCGCTTCGCCGGAAAGCTGAAGGTCAACATCCAGACGTCGCGGCCCGGGATCATCATCGGCAAGCGCGGCGCCGAAGTGGACAAGCTTCGCGACGAGCTTCAGAAGCGGACCAACACGGAGGTCCACGTCAACATCATCGAGATCCAGCGTCCGGAGACCGACGCCCAGCTCGTCGCCGAGTCGATCGCGATGCAGCTCGAGCGCCGGGTCGCGTTCCGGCGCGCGATGAAAAAGGGCATCGAGTCGGCGTTCCGCTTCGGCGCTCAGGGGATCAAGATCCGGTGCGCGGGCCGGCTCAACGGCGCCGAGATCGCCCGGTCGGAGTGGTACCAGGAGGGGCGGCTGCCGCTCCACACCCTCAAGGCGGACATCGACTACGGGTTCGCCGAGGCCAACACGACCTACGGGAAGATCGGCGTGAAAGTCTGGATCTACCGCGGCGAGCAGCACAAGGCCAAGAACCGGCGCAAGCCGGCGGCCTAACGGGACCGAAATCATGTTGATGCCTTCGAAAGTCAAGTACCGGAAGCAGCAGCGCGGCCGCATGCGCGGCAAGGCGTACCGCGGCGGCGACCTCGCCTTCGGCGACATGGGCCTGCAGGTGCTCGAGCCGGGGTGGATCACCGCGCGGCAGATCGAGGCCGGCCGCATCGCGATGAGCCGCGCCATCAAGCGCGGGGGCAAGATCTGGATCCGGATCTTCCCCGACAAGCCGTACACGAAGAAGCCGGCCGAAACGCGCATGGGCAAGGGCAAGGGCGCTCCCGAGGGCTGGGTCGCCGTCGTGAAGCCGGGCCGGATCCTCTACGAGATGGAGGGCGTCGACTTCGCGACGGGCAAGGAAGCCCTCGATCTGGCGGCCGACAAGCTCGGCCTCAAGACGCGCCTGGTCACCCGCACGTCCGAGATGGAGATCCGATGAAGAAGAAGGAGCGCGAGACGCTGGCCCTCCAGGGCGCGGCGGAGCTCGCCGACAAGGAGAGGGAGCTGCGGGAGGCGAGCTGGAAGCTGCGCCTGCAGAAGTCGACGGGGCAGCTCGAGAACCCGACGCGCCTCCGGGTCCTGCGCCGCGACCTGGCGCGCGTGAAGACCTACCGGCGCGCTCTGGAGCTCAAGGGAGAGGCGGCCAAGTGAACGAGACGGTGGAAAAGACCGACAAGAAGGGACGCGCGACCAAGATCGGCCGCGTGGTCTCGGACAAGATGAACAAGACGATCGTCGTCGAGGTGGAGCGCCGCGTCCAGCACGCGGAGTACACGCGGACCATCAAGCGCACGAGCCGCTTCCACGCGCACGACGAGTCGAACGCCGCGAAGGTGGGGGACCGGGTCCGCATCGAGGAGACCCGTCCCCTGTCGAAGTTGAAGCGCTGGCGGCTGCGCGAGATCGTGACGAAGGCATAGCCGGGAGAGCGCGATGATCCAGATGGGAACCATCCTCGAGGTGGCGGACAACTCGGGCGCCCGAAAGATCGCCTGCATCCGGATGCGCGGCGGCTCGGCGGGACAGTACGCCGGCCTCGGCGACATCATCACGGCGTCGGTCAAGGAGTGCGCTCCGGACTCCCCGTTCGTCGAGAAGCACGGCAAGCGGGTCGTCCGCGCGGTCATCGTGCGGACGCGCCGCAATCACCGGCGCCGCGACGGCTCGTACATCCGGTTCGACGACAACGCGGCCGTCCTGATCTCCAACGAAGGCGAGCCGATCGGGACCCGCGTGTTCGGCCCGGTGGCCCGCGAGCTCCGCGAGAAGAAGTTCATGAAGATCATCTCGCTCGCGCCGGAAGTGCTGTGATGAAGACCAGGACGAAGACGAAGCTGAAGAAGAACGACACGGTCGTGATCATCGCGGGCAAGGACCGGGGCCGGCAGGGCCGCATTCTGCGGATCCTCCCCGCGGCGAACCGGGTGATCGTCGAACGCGTCAACATGATCAAGCGCCACACGCGCCCGAACCCGGCGAAAAACATCGCCGGCGGCATCTCGGAGCGCGAGGCGTCGATTCACGTGTCGAACGTGATGCTGGTCGACCCGGACCGCAACGTGCGGACCCGGATCGGGCGGCGGCGCGACAACGAGGGCAACCCGGAGCGCGTCGCCAAGAAGAGCGGCGCGGTCCTGGCGTAAGGGCCGGGGAAAGAAGCGATGGCAGCCAGACTGAAAGAACGGTACGCGAAGGAAGTCGCTCCGGCGCTCCGCAAGGAGTTCGGCATCGACAATCCCATGGCGGTGCCCCGCGTGGAGAAGGTCGTCCTGAACATGGGGCTGGGCGAGGCGGTCTCCAACCCGAAGATGCTCGACGGCGCCGCCGAAGAGCTCTCGGCGATCGCCGGGCAGCGGGCGGTCGTGACGAAGGCCAAGAAGTCGATCGCGACGTACAAGCTCCGGACCGGCATGCCGATCGGCGCGCGGGTGACCCTGCGCGGCGACCGGATGTGGGAGTTCCTGGACCGCCTGATCAACATCGCCCTGCCGCGCGTCCGCGACTTCCGCGGCGTCTCGCGCAAGGCGTTCGACGGGCGCGGCAACTACACGCTGGGCGTCCGCGACCATTTCATCTTCCCGGAGATCGATTACGCCAAGACGGACAAGTCGAAGGGCCTGAACGTGACCATCGTCACGACGGCGGGCCGCGACGATCGGGCGAAGGCGCTGCTGACCGAGCTCGGCATGCCCTTCGCGAAGTAGCAACGAGGAGCCCGAGGGATCTATGGCCACACGAGCGATGCGCATCAAGGCGGCGAAGAAGCCGAAGTTCATGACGCGGACGATCCGGCGCTGCCGCGTGTGCGGCCGGCCGCGGAGCGTCCTCCGCAAGTTCGGGCTGTGCCGCATCTGTTTCCGGCAGAACGCCAACATGGGCTACATCCCGGGCGTTCTGAAGGCTTCCTGGTAGGTGGTGACGCGATGAAGACGAGCGATTCCCTGAGCGACCTGTTCACCCGCCTGCGCAACGCGATGCGCGCCGGCCACGACCGCGTGGACGTGCCCGCCTCGCGCCTGAAGGAAGAGGTCCTGAAGGTCCTCGAGCAGGAGGGCTTCATCGGTTCCTACCGGAAGGTCGAAGAAGCCGGCCGGCCGGCGCTCCGCGTGGGCCTCAAGTACGATCCGGAAGGCGAGCCGATCGTGTCGGGCCTCGAGCGCGTGTCGCGCCCCGGCCGCCGGATCTACGCCAAGGCCGACGCCATCCCGACGGTTCTCGGCGGGCTCGGCGTTTCGCTCGTGTCGACGTCGCAGGGCATCGTCACCGACAAGACGGCCCGCGCGAAGCGCCTCGGCGGCGAAGTTCTCTGCAACGTCTGGTGAGGTAGAGGAGCACACCCGTGTCGCGTATTGGAAAAATGCCGGTCGCGATCCCGAAGGGGGTCGAAGTGAAGGCGGAGGGCGGTCGGGTCCGCGTCAAGGGTCCCAAGGGGGAGCTCGTGAGCGCGATCCCGGCCGGTCTGACCGTCGCCGTCGCCGACGGCCAGGTCAAGATCGCGCGCTCCAACGACGAGCCGCACCTGCGGGCCTGCCATGGCCTGCTGCGGAGCCTCGTGGCGAACTCGGTCGAGGGCGTCACGAAGGGGTTCGTCCGCGAGCTCGAGATCTCGGGCGTCGGCTACAAGGCCGAGGTCAAGGGCAAGTCGGTCGTGTTCTCGCTCGGATACTCGCACCCGGTCGACTTCCCGATCCCGGAGGGGATCGCGGTCGCGATCGACGCGAAGGCCGGGCGGATGACGGTCACGGGCGCGGACAAGCAGAAGGTGGGGCAGACGGCTGCCGAGATCCGGGGCCTGCGGGTGCCCGATCCGTACAAGGCGAAGGGAATCAAGTACGCCAACGAAGTCATCCGGCGCAAGGTTGGCAAGGCCGGCGGGAAGTAAACGATGAATCGAACGCAAGCACGCACGGAAGCCCGGGCGAAGGTCCGGCGCCGCATCCGCCAGACGGTGCGCGGCATCACGGAGCGGCCGCGCCTGGCCGTCTACAAGAGCGGGCGGCACATTTACGCGCAGGTCATCGACGACGCCGTCGGCACGACCCTCGCGCACGCGTCGTCGCTCGACGCCGGGCTCCGCAAGGAGTCCGTCAAGGGCGCCTCGCGGGACGCGGCCGGCAAGGTGGGCATCCTGGTGGCCGAGCGCGCCAGGAAGGCCGGCGTCACCAAGGTCGTCTTCGACCGCGGCGGCTACCGTTACCACGGCAGGGTGAAGGCCCTCGCCGACGCGGCCCGGCAGGGCGGGCTGGAGTTCTAGGCATATGGCGATGACAAGGACGGGAGCAGGCCGATGAGCAGCAACAGAGGTCCCCGGGCGCCGCGGGAGCGCGAGAAGGAGCGCGACGCGCAGGGGCGCGAGCTCATCGACCGCGTCGTGCACATCAACCGCGTCACGAAGGTCGTGAAGGGCGGCAAGAACTTCTCGTTCTCGGCGCTCGTCGTCGTCGGCGACGGCCAGGGGCGCGTGGGCTACGGCTCGGGCAAGGCCAAGGAAGTCCCCATGGCGATCAAGAAGGGGATCGAGATGGCCAAGAAGAGCATGCAGAAAGTGTCGCTGAAGGGCACCACGATCCCGCACGAGATCATCGGCGTCTACGGCGCCGGGCGCGTCCTCCTGAAGCCGGCCGCGGCCGGCACCGGCGTCATCGCCGGCGGTCCGGTGCGCGCGGTGCTCGAGTCGGTCGGCATCCAGGACATCCTGACGAAGTCGCTCCGGACCACGAATCCGCACAACGTCATCAAGGCGACGTTCGACGGCCTGCTCCGGCTCAAGAACGAAGATGAGATCGCCAGGCGCCGGGGCCGCGTCGCGGCCGAGCCGGCGGAGGAGAAGGCGTGACCGAAACCGGCAAGTCCACCGAAAAGCCGAAGGCGGGTAAGGACGCCGCTGCCGGCAAGGGCCGCCTCGCGATCACGCTCGTCAGGAGCGGCATCTGCACGCCGAAAGACCAGAAGGCGACGCTCGTGGGTCTCGGCTTCGGACGGATCGGGTCGCGCGTCGTGCGCGACGACTCGCCGGCCGTCCGGGGCATGATCCGCAAGGTCCGTCACCTCGTCGAAGTCACGAAGGGCTGAAACCATGGCTGAGAAGAAGAAACCGACCAGGTCCGCGGCCCCGGCCGCGAAGAAGCCGGCGGCGAAGGCCGCGGCGACCCGCGCGCCGAAGGCCCCGGCGAAAGCCGCCAAGGCGGCGCCCGAGACACCGAAGGCCCCGGCCGCCGCGCGGCCCCCGCGCCCCGAGAAGGCCGCGAAGCAGGCCGCGACGACCCCGCCGCGTCCGGCCGCGACCGGCGTCCATGACCTCGCACCCGCTTCCGGTGCCACGCACTACCGCAAGCGCGTCGGCCGCGGCCCGGGCTCCGGCCACGGCAAGACCGCCGGCCGGGGCTACAAGGGCCAGAAGTCCCGCACCGGCTACCGCCACATGCGCGGCTTCGAGGGCGGCCAGATGCCGCTGCACCGCCGGGTCCCCAAGCGCGGGTTCACCAACATCTTCCGCGTCGAATACGACGTCGTGAACATCGGCGACCTCGACCGGTTCGAGGCCGGCGCCGCCGTGACGCCGCAGGCCCTGGCGGAGGCGCGCCTGGCGCGCAAGAGCCGGCTGGTCAAGATCCTCGGCGACGGGAAGCTCCAGAAGGCGCTGACCGTGTCGGCCCACAAGTTCTCGGCGTCGGCGAAGGCCCGGATCGAGGCGGCGGGGGGCCGCTGCGAGGTGCTGTCCCGTTGAGCGCGATCCAGAGCTTCGTCAACGTCTTCAACGTGCCGGACCTGCGCAAGCGGGTCATCTTCACGTTTCTGGTGCTCGCGGTGTACCGCCTGGGGGCGCACATCCCGACGCCGGGTGTGGATCCGCAGGCCATCAACGCCTTCTTCAAGGCGTCGGCCGGCTCGATCTTCGGCTTTCTCGACATCTTCTCGGGCGGCGCGCTCCGGCGCCTGTCCGTGTTCGCGCTCGGGATCATGCCGTACATCTCGAGCTCGATCATTCTGCAGCTGCTGACGGTCGTCTGGCCCTACCTCGAGAAACTCTCGAAGGAAGGGGAGATGGGCCGCAAGAAGATCACCCAGTACACGCGCTACGGCACGGTCGTGCTCTCCTTCATCCAGGCGAGCGGCATCGCTCTGTGGCTCGAGAAGCAGGTCGCCCCGGGCGGCGCGCCGCTGGTGCCGGCTCCCGGCTGGGGGTTCCGCCTCATGACGATCCTGACCCTGACGACGGGCACGATCTTCATCATGTGGCTCGGCGAGCAGATCACCGAGCGCGGCATCGGCAACGGCATCTCGCTCATCATCTTCGCCGGCATCGTGGCGAACCTGCCGCGGGCAGTCCTCGGCCTCTTCCAGCAGATCCGGAACCAGACGATCTCGATCCTCGCGCTGATCGCCGTGCTCGTGTTCATGGTCGCGATCATCGGCCTGGTCGTCTTCGTCGAGCGCGCCCAGCGGCGGATCCCGGTCCAGTACGCCAAGCGGGTGGTCGGGCGCCGGGTCTACGGCGGCCAGAACACGTACCTGCCGCTCCGGGTCAACACGGGCGGCGTCATCCCGATCATCTTCGCGATCTCGATCCTGTCGCTGCCGAGCTACCTCGCGCAGATTTCCGGCGCGGACTGGATGAAGCGCGCGGCCACGTCGCTGTCGATGGGCCACCCGCTCTACATCCTGCTGTACGCGGCGGGGATTCTCTTCTTCTGCTACTTCTACACGTCGATCGTCTTCAACCCGACCGACACCGCCGACAACATGCGCAAGTACGGCGGCTTCATTCCGGGCATCCGGCCCGGCAAGAAGACGGCCGACTACATCGACACGGTCCTGTCGCGGATCACGATCGTCGGCGCGACGTACCTGACGTTCGTCGCCCTGCTGCCCGACATCCTCAACAACGGGCTGAAGGTCCAGGGCATCCCCGGCGTCGGTCCGTGGCTCGACGCGGCGCTGCCGAAGTTTCTCACCCAGGGGTTCGGGTTCAACTTCTACTTCGGTGGCACGTCGCTCCTCATCGTCGTCGGCGTCGCCATGGACACGGTCCAGCAGATCGAGTCGAAGCTCGTCGAGCACCACTACACGGGCTTCCTGAAGAAGAGCCGCATCCGTGGGCGCAGGAGCTGACGCGCCGATGCGGATCGTCTTCCTCGGACCTCCGGGCAGCGGCAAGGGAACCCAGGCGAAGCTCCTCGCGGAGCGCCTCAAGGTTCCCGCCATTTCGACGGGCGACATCCTGCGCGCCGCGGTGAAGGACCGCACGCCGCTGGGGCTCCAGGCGCAGGCGATCATGGAAAAGGGCGAGCTCGTCTCGGACGCGCTGATCGTGTCCCTGATCCGGGATCGCGTCGCGCAGACGGACGCGCGCGGAGGATTCATCCTCGACGGCTTCCCGCGCACGCTCGAGCAGGGCCGGGCGCTCGAGACGCTGCTCCTCGAGGCGGGCGAGGGCCTTTCGGCCGCCGTCAATTTCGAGGTGCCGGAGAGCGCTCTGGTCGACCGGATGGCGGGGCGCGCCAGGGCCGAGGGCCGCGCGGACGACCGCCCGGAGACGTTCCGCGAACGCCTGCGCGTCTACCGCGAAAAGACGGAGCCGCTCCAGGCCTTCTACGCCGAGCGCGGCCTGCTCGCGGGCGTGGACGGCGTCGGCACGGTCGAGGCGGTCGCGGCGCGCGTCGACGAGGCGCTGGCCGCGGTTCGCCGCCCGGAGAACCGCGCGTGATCACGATCCGAAGCCAGGCCGAGCTGCTGAAGCTCGAAGAGGCCTCCCGCATCGTTCTCGAGACGCTCGACCTGGTCGAGAAGGCGGTCGCCCCCGGCGTGACCACCGACGAGCTCGATCGGCTGGCGGAGGCGGAGATCCGCCGGCAGGGCGCGCGCCCGGCGTTCATCGGCTACCGCGGGTATCCCAAGACGCTCTGCACCTCGATCAACGACGAGGTGGTCCACGGGATCCCGGGCAAGCGCGTGCTCCGGGAAGGCGACGTCATCGGCGTGGACTGCGGAGCGGTGTTCGCAGGGTACTTCGGCGACGCCGCGCGGACCGTGCCGGTCGGTCGCATCCCGGCCGAGACGGCCAGGCTGCTCGAGGTCACGAAGAAGGCTCTCGGCGCGGGCATCGCCGCGGCCAGGCCGGGCGCCCGGGTGTCGGACATCGGGGCGGCCGTCGAGGCCGTCGCGATCGTCCACGGCTACGGGGTGGTCCGGGATTTCGTGGGCCACGGCGTGGGGACGGCCCTCCACGAGGAGCCCCAGGTCCCCAACTACGGGCCGGCGGGGCGGGGAAGCCTGCTCAAGGCGGGCATGGTCCTCGCGATCGAGCCGATGTTCAATCTCGGCCGGGCGGAAGTTTCCGTCGATCCGGATGGTTGGACGGTGCGCACGCGCGACAAGTCCACGTCGGCTCACTTCGAGCACACGATCGCCCTCGAGCCGCACGGGGCGGTCATCCTCGGGACGGGAAGCCTGTCGGCGCTGCACGCCGCGGCGGTGGGGGCCTAGTGTCCAAGGACGAAGCGATCGAGGTCATGGCGACGGTGGTCGAGCCGTTGCCGAATGCGATGTTCAAGGTGGAGTTGGAGAACAAGCACCAGGTCCTGGCGCACATCTCGGGGAAGATGCGGAAGAACTTCATCCGCATCCTGCCCGGGGACAAGGTCCTCGTCGAGCTGTCGCCGTACGACCTGACCAGGGGCCGGATCATTTACCGGTACAAGTAGGGAGTCCCGTCGTGAAAGTTCGAGCGTCCGTCAAGAAGATTTGCGCCAAGTGCAAGATCGTGCACCGCAAGGGAGTCGTCCGGGTCATCTGCACGACGCCCAAGCACAAGCAGAGGCAGGGATGATGAGGCTGAGCCGTAGGGGCGGCCCTTGCGGCCGCCCGTCGACATCGGGCGGGGACAAGCCCCGCCCCTACGCCCAAGGGGCCGGAGAGAGATAGACCATGGCACGCATTGCTGGCGTCGATTTGCCCCTCAACAAGCGCGTCGAGATCGGGCTGACGTACATCTACGGCATCGGCCGGCCCAAGGCCAACTTCATCCTCGAGAAGGCGGACGTCCGGCCCGACACGCGGGTCAAGGACCTTTCCGAGGAGGAGGTCGTCCGGATCCGCAAGGTGATCACGGACGACGTGAAGGTCGAGGGCGATCTGCGGCGCGACATCGCCGTGGACATCAAGCGGCTGATGGACATCGGCTGCTACCGCGGGACGCGGCACCGCCGGAACCTGCCGGCCCGCGGCCAGCGCACGCACACCAACGCCCGGACCCGCAAGGGCCCGCGCAAGCAGACGATCGCCGGCAAGAAGAAGGCGACGAAGAAGTAACTCCGGTTCTTTTGAGGGCACACGAGCATGGCTGAAGCGACACCGGTTTCCGCGACTCCCGAAAAGGCGGCCAAGCCCGCCAAGGGCAAGCGCGCGCGCACGGGCAAGAAGGAGAAGAAGACGATCCCGCACGGTCTGGCGACCGTGGCGGCGTCCTTCAACAACACGATCGTCTCGATCGCCGACCAGGAGGGAAACATCCTGGCCTGGTCGTCGGCCGGACGCATCGGCTTCAAGGGCTCGCGCAAGGGCACCCCGTTCGCGGCCCAGCTCGCCGCCGCCAACTGCGCCGAGCACGCCAAGGAGCACGGCGTCCGGTCGGTGGACGTCCGCGTCACGGGGCCCGGCGCCGGCCGCGAGTCGGCCATCCGGGCGCTCCAGGCCAACGGGATCGACATCAAGTCCATCAAGGACTCGACCCCGATCCCGCACAACGGCTGCCGGCCGCGCAAGCGCCGGAGGGTGTAGGGAATACGTCCGCGTTTTGAAAGCTGACGGCCCCGCGCCGTCGCACCGTCCGTAAACCGGCTCGCCGATCCCGGCCGGGAGGAAGGACGAAAAGCACGTGAGGGGTCGAGGAGGTTTTCGTTTTTGGCCCGCTACAGCGACTCGGTTTGCCGGCTCTGCCGGCGCGAAGGCATGAAGCTGTTCCTGAAAGGGGACCGCTGTTTCAAGGACAAGTGCGCCATCGAGCGGCGCAACTACCCGCCGGGCCAGCACGGCCGGCGGCGGTCGAAGCTTCTCGGGTACGGCATCCAGCTGCGCGAGAAGCAGAAGGTCAAGCGGATCTACGGCCTGCTCGAGAGCCAGTTCCGCCTCGCGTTCGCGCGGGCGGAGCGGCGCAAGGGGATCACCGGCGCCAACCTGCTCGAGGAGCTCGAGCGCCGGCTGGACAACGTCGTGTACTCGCTCGGGTTCGCGGCGTCGCGGGCGCAGGCTCGCCAGCTCGTCCGGCACGGCCACGTGACGGTGAACGCGAAGAAGGTCTCGATCCCCTCGTATCGCGTGGGGAAGGGCCAGGTCGTGTCCATCAAGGAGAAGAGCCGGACGAACGAGCAGATCAAGGCCTCGGTCGAGACGGCGCGCGCCCGCGGCGTCCCGGCCTGGCTCGACCTGACGCCCGAGAATTTCTCCGGCGTGGTCGTCGAACTGCCGAAGCGTGAGGACATCAAACTGCCGATTCAGGAACAGCTGATCGTCGAGCTGTACTCGAAGTAAGTCGCCGACGGAGGGAGACGCATCATGACCCTTTGGAAAGGTTTCCAGAAGCCCAAGCGCCTCGAGATCGACACCGAGACGCTGACGTCCACGTACGGGAAGTTCTACGCCCAGCCCTTCGAGCGCGGCTTCGGCACGACGATCGGCAACGCGCTGCGGCGCGTGCTGCTCTCGTCGATCGAGGGCGCGGCGATCACGGCCGTCAAGATCGAGGGCGTCCTGCACGAGTTCTCGTCGCTGCCCGGCGTCGTCGAGGACGTGACGGACATCATCCTCAACCTGAAGCAGATCCCCATCAAGATGCACACGACCGAGGAGAAGATCCTCACGCTCGACGTCGAGCGCAAGGGCAAGGTGATCGCGGCCGACATGCAGGGCGACGCGACCATCGAGGTCCTCGACCCCGACGCGCCGATCGCCACCCTCTCGGAGAACGGGCGGCTCCAGATGGAGATGCGCGTCTCGACGGGCCGCGGCTACGTCTCGGCCGACAAGAACTTCGACGACGACATGGGCATCGGCTACATCCCGATCGACTCGGTCCACTCCCCGGTGCGCCGCGTCAACTACCACGTCGAGGCGGCCCGCATCGGCCAGGCGACGGACTACGACCGCCTGGTCCTCGAGGTCTGGACCAACGGCACGATCTCCCCGACGGACGCCGTGGGGCTCGCGGCGACGCTGCTGCGGGATCACCTCACGATCTTCGTCAACGCCGACCACGAGACGGCGTTCGAAGGCGCCGGCGAGGGCGAGCTGCCGGAGAACCTGGCGGAGTACCTGAACAAGTCGGTCGACGAGCTGGAGCTCTCGGTCCGCAGCGCGAACTGCCTGAAGAACGCGGGAATCCGTACGATCCGCGACCTCGTGCAGCGCACCGAGAAGGACATGCTCGAGACCAAGAATTTCGGCCGCAAGTCCTTGAACGAGATCAAGGACATCCTCCGCCCGATGGGCCTGTCCCTCGGGATGGAGCTCGAGCCGGTCGAAGCGAAGAGCGAGTAAGCCATGCAGCACAACCGGGCGGGGCGCAAGCTCCGCCGCACCACGGCGCATCGGCTGGCGATGTTCTCGAACCAGCTCGATTCGCTCATGAACCACGAACGGATCCAGACGACCCTCTCGAAGGCCAAGGAGCTCCGGCCGCTGGCCGAGAAGCTCGTCACGGCGGCGAAAAAGGACGGTCTGGCCGCTCGGCGCCACGTCTCCCGCTGGATTCCGGATCGGACGACCGTCAAGCGCGTCTTCGAGACGATCGCGCCGCGCTTCGTCGGGCGCCCGGGCGGATACACGCGCATCCTGCGCCTCGGCGCCCGCAAGGGCGACGCGGCCGAGGCGGCGATTCTCGAGTTCGTCGATTTCAAGTTCGAGGCCAAGGACCGCGCTCCGCGCAAGGAGTCGCTGTCGGATCGCGCGCGCCGGGCATCCGGCGGCCGCGTCGACACGGTCCGGAAGGGCAAGGGCGAAGGCGCGGAGGGCGAGGAGCCGCCGGAGGCCGCCCCGAAAGCGCCCCGCAAGGCGTCCGGGCCGAAGGCCGAGCGCACGAAGCCGGCCGCGAAGCCCGCTCCCAAGAAGGGGCCGTCCCGCACGGGCCCGTCCAAGCGAGGGGCATGAGGCCGACGAAGGTCGATTTCCGAGGGCGCCGCGCGTGCGGCGCCCTTCGTTTTTTCGGATGACCGGGCCGCGCCTGGATCCCCGGCGGGCGCGACTCTTCGCCGTCCTCTGGGGTCTCTTCCTGCTGACCCTCACGTCCTGGCCGTCGCCGCCCGAGGTGCCGGTCGTTTCGAGCATCCCGAACTTCGACAAGGTCGTCCACGCGACCCTCTACGGCGTCGAGGGCTTCCTCCTCTACTTCGCGATCCGCTGGAAGGGGAGACCCGACTGGCGTCGGGCGCTCGTGATCGGGGTCATCCTCGCCGTCTGGGGGACCCTCGACGAGATCCACCAGCTCTGGATCCCGGGCCGCTCGGCGGAGGTCGGCGACGCGCTCACCGACACCGTGGCGGGGTTTGGGGGAGCGCTCCTCGCGCTCCTCGGGTCGCGCCGGCGCGAGGCGCCCGGGGCTACTTCTTCTCTTCGATCCTGACGTACTTGCCGGCGGGCAGGTCGTCGACGGTCTGGACGATTCCCGACGGCCAGGTGATCGTCAGCTTGCGCACGGAGGTTTCCGCGCCCAGCCCGAAGAGCACGCGCGGGTCCGACGACGACAGGTAGCTCGAGCCGGCCAGAACGAAGCGCGTGAGGCGGCGGCCGCCCGGGGTCTCCGCGACGAGCCGCGCGCCGATTCCCTGGCGGTTGGACTTCGTGCCCGCCAGCTGGATGCCGAGCCAGTGGCCGTGGGCGCCGTCGTTGCGCAGGAGCTGGAGCGGTCCGCCCGAGTTCGAGACCGCGATGTCCGGGTCTCCGTCGTTGTCGTAGTCGGCGATCGCCGAGCCCCGCCCGACGAGCGCGCGCCGGAACGGGTCGCCGCAGCCTTTCTCGCGAAAACGGCCGTGCCCGTCGTTCCAGAGGAGCATCGGCCGCTGCGCCCGCGCTCCGCTCTTCGGGCGGTCGAAGATGTGGCCGTTGGCCACGAAGGCATCGAGGTTCCCGTCGTTGTCCGCGTCGAGGAGGTTCAGGCCGAACTTCACGAAGGGCCGCGTCGGCGGCCCGAAGCCGGAGGACACCGACAGGTCTTCGAAGACGCCGCCGCCGAGGTTGCGGTAGTACTCGTCGGTCTCGCTCTCGAAGTTGGCGACGACGATGTCGGGCAGGCCGTCCGCGTCGAGGTCGCCGGCGTCGACGCCCATGCCGCCCTGAGGCTCGCCGTCGAGGCCGAACCCCGTCCCCGAGGTCACCGTGATGTCCTCGAAACGCCCGCCGCCGAGGTTGCGGAAGAGATAGTTGAGCACCTCGTCGTTGACGATGTAGAGGTCGGGCTTGCCGTCGAGGTCGACGTCGACGAAGACAGCGCCGAGCGTCTTGCCGAGCGCCTTGCCGAGTCCGGCGGCGCGCGTCGTGTCGGTGAAGGTGCCGTTGCCGTTGTTGTGGTACAGGACCGAGAGCGTCGCGTCGTAGAGGAGCGGCGGGCAGTACTCGCGAACGCCGGTCGAGGGCTCGCCGCAGAACAGGGACTTGTCGCGCGCGTCGTCGGCGTACTGTCCCACGAAGAGGTCCAGAAAGCCGTCGCCGTCGATGTCCGCCCACGCGGCGGCCGTGCCCCAGGGGGGACCCGGGACGCCGGCCTTCGCGGTCACGTCCGTGAAGGTGCCGTCGCCGTTGTTGTGGTACAGCGCGTTGCCGCGGTAGCGCGTCACGTAGAGGTCGACGAACCCGTCGTTGTCGTAGTCGGCCGCGACGGCGCCCATGCCGTAGCCGCCGTCGGTGAGGCCGGCCTTTTCGGTGACGTCCGTGAAGGTGCCGTCCCGGTTGTTGTGAAAAAGGCGGTCGCGCGCCTTCGAGAGCCGGGTCGGCGGCAGCGGTCCCGAGTCGACCACGTAGAGGTCCATCCACCCGTCGTTGTCGTAGTCGAGCCAGGCGAGCCCGGAGCCGAACACTTCCGGCAGGCGGTGCGCCGCCGTCGCGCCGGGGTCGTGCTGGAAGCGAAGGCCCGCCTTGTCGGCGACGTCGGCGAACACGGCGGGGCAGTCGGCGTCCGCGGGCGCCGGCCCGGCGAAGGCCCAGAGGAGGGCGAAGATCATGGCGGCGAGGCCTGCGATCGCGCGGCGGCCAGCAGGAGCTCGATGCGGGCGTCGTCCGGCGCGAGGGCGTGGGCCCGGTCGAGGGCCTTCTCGGCCTCGGCGTTCCGTCCCAGCCTCTGGAGCGCCAGGGCCTGTCCCGTCAGCGACTCCGGCGTCTCGTGGAGGCCCTTGAAGCGGGCCAACGCTTCCGACGCCTTCCCGGCGTAGAGGTCGGCCCAGGCCCGCGAGATCTCCGAGTCGTTCACCTGGGCGTCGGCGGCGAGCTGCCGCGCTCGCTCGTACAGGGCGCGGTGCGCCGCGAGCTCCTGGTCGGCCTCTTCCTTCTTGCCCTCGCGCTGGAGGAGGCGGCCGAGCGAATAGTGGGCCCCGGGCAGCGAGGGCGCGAGCGCGAGGGCGCGGCGATAGGCCGCTTCGGCGGCTTCGAGCTTGCCGGTGCGCTCGAGCGCCCGTCCGAGGTCGAGCTGGAAGACGGCGCTCGTCGGGCGAGCGCGGGCGGCTTTTTCGAGCGGCGGGAGCGACTCTTCCACGCGGCCTTCGGCGAGGAGCAGCCGCCCGAGGTCGTGGGCGAGATCGGGGTCGCTCGGGAACGCCGCGGTGCCGGCCTCGAGCGTGTCCAGGGCCCGTCCCGTCTGGCCCGCGCGGACCTGCACCTGGCCGAGCAGGGCGAACGTCGCGGCGTCGAGCGCCGCCAGGGCGCGCGAAGCCTCGAGCGCTTTCATCGCGTCCTCGAAGCGTTCCTGCTCCGCGAGCGCGCGGCCGAACCGCCGGAGCAGGTCCGCGTCCGAGGGGAAGTCCCGGGTCGCCTTCGTCATGACGTCGTTGCCGTCGGCGGTCTTCTGCGTGCGCCAGAGAAATTCGGCGAGCTCTGCCCTCAGGCGCGGGTCGTTCGGCGCCAGGGCGATGAGCTTGCGATAGGTGTCGGCGGTGCGCGGGTCTTCCGCCGCCGCGTACGCCGCCGCCAGGGCCGCGAGCGGGCGTGCCTGGTCGGGCTTCAGGGCCAGCGTCTGCTCGTACTGGCGGGCGGCCTCGAGCGTCTTGCCGTCGGCCGAGAGCGCGAGCCCGTAGATGAAATGCGCTTCGGGGCTGTTCGGCCCGAACGCCGCGGCAAGACGCCCTTCGGCGACCGCGTCCTTCACCTTGCGCTGCGGCAGAAGCGCGAGCGCGAGGTTGCCGTGGGCGCGGGCCGACGACGGGTCGGCCTCGACGGCCCGGCGCAGCTCGACTTCGGCCTTCGCGTATTGGCGCTGCTGGAGCAGTTTCTCGCCGAGCTCCAGAGGAGTCGGTGCGGTCTCCGGCGCCGCCCGATGGAAGATCGTCAGGAAGAGGGCCGCGAGGAAGGGCACGAGCGCATTCTATTCAGGAGCGATCCGGGGGGGCGGGGAGAAGGGGCGCGGTGAAGAGCTCCGGACCGGAAACGCGGCCTCGCGAAGGGGATTCTTCGGGCTCGATCTTTTTAGGCGGCGTTCTCCCGCCGCGTGCGCTCGGGATGACGGCACGCGCGGGGCGCGCCGTCACTTCTTGAAGAAGCCTCCGCCGCCTCCGCCCTGGCCCGCGGCGGCGCGGCCGCCGCCTTCGGCGAGCACGAGGCGCTGGTTGAGCTCCTTGATGCGCTCGTTCAGCTGGCCGATCTTCTGCTGGGTTTCCCGGCTCACGCGCTCGGCGTCGGCCTTCAAGCGCGCGTTCTCGTTCTCCATGTCGGTCAGGACCTGGTCGCGGCCCTCGATGACCCGCTTCTGGTCGCGCAGCTCCATCATGAACTTGTTGGTTTCCTCGTCCTTCTCGGCGAGGCGGAGCTTCCACTTCTCTTCCTGCTCCTCGTAGAGGCGCTTGATCTCGAGAAGCTGGGTGATCTGCGAAAAATCGCTGTCGGATGCCATGAGGCCTCCTCGCTGGTTCTCCTCGATCTGGGGGAAGAGCTTGCGGAGCTTGAGCGACAGGTCCTCGGGATCGGTCGCGAGCTCCATCGCCTTGGCGTAGGTGATGCGGCGGTTGACCAGCAGCGCGATGAGCGACTGGTTCATCGACTGCATCTTGTAGTAGTTGACCGAGTTCTCGATCTCCTCGTGGATCTCTTTCACCTCGCCCGAGAGGATGTGCTTGGCGATCTTCGGCGAGTTGATCATGATCTCGACGACCGGCGCTCGGCCGGAGCCGTCCGACGTCTCGATGAGGCTCATCGAGCAGATCGCCTGGAGCACGATCGACAGCTGGGAGCGCACCTGCGCCTGCTGCTCCTGCGGGCAGGAGTCGATGATGCGGTCGATCGACTGGGCGGCGCTGTTGGTGTGGAGCGTCGAGAAGACGAGATGGCCGGTTTCCGCGGCCGTGATCGCCGTCTGCATGGTCATCCAGTCGCGCATTTCGCCGACCATGATGACGTCGGGGTCCTGCCGGAACATGTTCTTCAACGCCTCGTTGAAGCTCGGCGAGTCGGTCGAGACCTCGCGCTGCGAGACGGCGGCCTTGCCGTCGGCAAAGAGGAACTCGATGGGGTCCTCGATCGTGACGATGTGGACCGGGCGCTTCTCGATGACCGAGCGCATGATGCCCGCGAGCGTCGTGGACTTGCCCGAGCCGGTCGGTCCCGTGATGAGAACCAGGCCCTTCTGCAAGTGGACGAAGCTTTCGAGCACCTCCGGGAGGTTCAGCTCGGCGATCGTCGGGAGCTTGAACGGGATCCGGCGGAAGACGGCGGCGTAGGACCCTCGCTGAACGAAAATGTTGCACCGGAAGCGCGCAACGCCCGTCAGGCCGTAGCCCACGTCGACCGACTGGTGCGCTTCGAGCCGCTCCTTCTGGGCCGGCGTCAGGATCGAGAGGAGCATCTCCTCGAGGTCCTTGGGCTGAAGGGCGTCGGCGTTGAGCGGAATGAGCCGCCCCTTGATGCGCAGCAGCGGCG
The DNA here is from genome assembly GCA_035506175.1 of Thermoanaerobaculia bacterium. GTDB lineage: Bacteria > Acidobacteriota > Thermoanaerobaculia > UBA5066 > Gp7-AA6 > DAHUXD01. Next base: position 20,893 of record DATJPZ010000111.1, read on the forward strand.
GCCTCATGGGCTTCAAGTGGAGGTCCGATGCCTCCTTCTTGGCCATGAATTTCAGGAGTTCAGAAAGGGTCAATGTCCAACGATTATAGCCGGTTACGGCCGTTCCGGAACCTGTCCGGTCAGCCAGTTCCGGGCTTCGCGCCGCGTGCGCGCCTCTCCCATCGCGGCGGCGACGCGCACGGCCGAGAGGAGCTCGCCGACCCGCGGTCCCGGCGCCAGGCCGAGCCAGCGGACGACGTCGCCGCCCGACACCCGCAGCCGCGGCCTCGGCCGCCGGGCCAGCCGCCGGAGCGTTGCCGCCCGGCGGCGATCGGACGGGCCGAGCCGGGAAAGAAGCGCCGTCGCGTCGTCGAAGAGGCCGTCTTCTTCCGCTTCGAGGATCCACGCGAAGGCGGACCGCCGCGCGTGAAGTCCGCGCGAAGGCAACCGCCGCGACGCGAGGACGAGCCCGCAGAGCGCCGCCGCTTCACGCGCCTCTTCGCGAGCCCACCGGCGCCCGTGGAGCCACGCGCGCGCGCCCGCGGCGTCGTGGCCGAGGCAAAGCGCGAGGAGGGCGAGGCGCATGCGCCGCCGCCGTGTCGGGGAGCGCCGCGAGACCGCGGGAGCGTCGAGCGCGGCGAGCGACCGCGCGAGAGCCGCGGCCCGGGCGGCCGTCATGTCCCGGCCGAGGGCGGTCCCGAGAATGCGCGCCCGGGCCGCCCAGGCAAGCGACGGGCCCGCGCGGGGGCTTCCGAGAAGGCGCGCCAGCTCGTTGCCGACGCGCTCGGGCGCGGCGGCGGCGAAGAGCCCGGCCGCGGCACGCGAGGCCGCGAGAACGCCCGCGTCGGGGACGAGGCCGTGCGTGGCGAGAAAGCGCGCCGCGCGCAGGATCCGGAGCGGGTCCTCCGCCAGGTTCCCGGGGCGCACGCAGGACAGCCGGCGGCGCGCGGCGTCTCGGAGTCCGCCGAATGGATCCACCACGGCGCCCGAAGACACGTCGAGCGCCACCGCGTTGGCCGTGAAGTCGCGGCGCGCGAGATCCGCGTCGAGGGAACCGGCCTCGAGCTCGGCCAGGTCGAGGGGCCGGCGTCCGGCGACCCGATAGACACGGGGCCCGGGGCGGTCGCGCGAGAGAAAGACCGCGCGTCCGAGCCCGCCGCGCTCGAGGTCCGCCGCGAGCCCCCCGGCGTCGTGCGACACGGCGACGTCGATCTCCGGAGAGGCGATGCCGAGGACGGCGTCGCGCAGGGCGCCGCCGACGATCCAGGCCGCGATGCCGCGGCGCCGCGCCGCACGCGCGAGCGCGACGATTTCGGGCCGCCGCCGGAGGGCGCGCAGGCGCTCGGCGCTCTTTCGCTGGCTCGTCACGGTGCTCCGGTCTACAATTTCGAGGATGCCATCCGACCGTCCCGTTGTCACGCCGGAGGTGGTGCGCAAGGTGGGTGAGCTTTCCCGCCTGCGCGTCCCGGAGGAGGAGCTCGGCCGCTGGGCGGGCCAGCTCTCGCGGATCGTCGGCTACATCGACCAGCTCGCGGCGATCCCGGAGGAGGCTTTCGGGACGGCTCCTGCTTCGGCCGCGACCCCGCTCCGGGCGGACGTCCCGCGCCCCGGGTTCGGCGAGGAAGGGCTGGCGGAGAACGCTCCCCGCCGCCTCCACGGGTACGGCGTCGTGCCGCGCGTGGTCGGCCCGGGAAGCTGACCGGATGAGGCTCTCGGGCCCGCGGGGCCTCGTGGGGAGGCGCCCGTGAAGGCGGCTGCGGGCGTCGTCGAGACCGCCGACGCGGTCGGTTCGGGCCGCCAGTCGGCCGTCCGAGCCGTCGAGGACGCGCTCGAGCGGATCGGCGCCGCCGAGAGCCGGGTCCGGGCCTTTCTGGAGGTGACCGGCGACCTCGCCCTCGAGGAGGCGCGGGCCGTGGACGCGCGCGTGCGCGCGGGGGAGCGGCTGCCGCTCGCGGGCGTCACTCTGGCCGTGAAGGACAACATCTGGGTGGCGGGCCGCCGGACGACCTGCGCGTCGAAGATCCTGACGGGCTTCCGGCCGCCCGGCGACTCGACCGTCGCCGCGCGGCTGCGTCGGGCGGGCGCGGTGTTTCTCGGGCGCGCGAACATGGACGAGTTCGCGATGGGCTCCTCGACGGAAAACAGCGCGAGCCACGTGACGCGCAACCCGTGGGACCTGGACCGGGTTCCGGGCGGCTCTTCGGGCGGCAGCGCCGCGGCGGTCGCGGCGCGCTTCGTTTCGGGCGGCTTCGGCTCGGACACCGGCGGGTCGATCCGTCAGCCGGCGGCCTGCTGCGGCGTGGTCGGATTCAAGCCCACCTACGGCCGCGTGTCGCGCTACGGGCTCGTGGCGTTTGCGTCGTCGCTCGACCAGATCGGACCGCTCACCCGTTCCGTCGCGGACGCGGCGCGTCTCTACCGCGTCGTCGCGGGCTCCGACCCGCTCGATTCGACGACGGCCGAGCGCGCCGTGGGCGATCCGGAGGCGGCGCTCGGGCGCGGTGTCGCGGGGATGCGGGTGGGGTTCCTGGAGGAGGCCGACATCGAGGGGCTCGATCCGGAGGTCGCCGAGGACCTCGAGAACGCCCGCCGCCTCTATCGCGACGCCGGCGCGGAGATCGTTTCCGTCTCCGTCCCGCGGGCGACGGCGGCGATCGCCATCTACTACGTCGTCGCCAGCGCCGAGGCCTCCTCCAACCTCGCCCGTTTCGACGGCGTCCGCTACGGCCCCCGCGCGAGCGATGCCGACCTCCGGGCCGTCTATGTCGAGAGCCGCACGGCGGGGTTCGGCCCGGAGGTGAAGCGGCGAATCCTGCTCGGCACCTTCGCCCTCGCCTCCGGGTACTACGAGGCCTACTACGGCCGGGCAATGCGGGTGAGGCGTCTGCTCTCGGACGATTTCGACCGCGCCTTCGCCGCGGCCGACGTGATCGTGTGCCCGTCGATCCCGACGCCGGCGTTCCGGGTCGGCGAGAAGACCGACGACCCCCTGACGATGTATCTGTCCGACGTCTTCACCGTGCCGGCCTCGCTCTCCGGTCTGCCCGCGATCTCCGTGCCCTCCGGCCTGACGCGCGGCGGTCTTCCGCTCGGGATCCAGGTCCTCGGCCCGCGCTTCGGCGAGGAAGCGGTGTTCGCCGCCGCCCGCGCGTTCGAGGCGGCGGCGGGCTTTCCGACCGCCATCCCGCCGGCGGCGGAGTAGCCGGGTGCGGGCCCGGGTGGCCGCGGCCGCGCTGCTCGCCGCGGCGGCGCTGTCGGGCGCGCCGCGCGAGAAGTCGGTCGAGATTTCGCCCGAGCTCCGCGTCACGCTGCAGCCGGGCGACGAGATCGTCCTGCTCGCCCGGCCGCTGCCCCGCGAGACCCTCGACGCGTTCGTGCGCCGGCTGACGGACGATCCGAAGACCAAGAAGCAGATCCGCGCTCTCAATGGCGGTCTGCCCAGGCTCAAGGCGGGGCGCTTCGTCACGGTGCCGTACCGCCTCCTCTCCGGGGCCTACAAGAAGATGGCGATCGAGGCGCTGTTCCCGGCCGACCGGGCGACGCCGGCGGGTTGGGAGCATCGCGTGACCGCGCCCGGCGGCAAGCCCGAGAGCCTGTGGCGGATCGCGGAGTGGTTTACGGGCGACGGGGCGCGGTATCGCGACATCCGCCATACCGGCGCGATAGCCTCGCTCGAAACGCGCGAGGGGCAGGTCGTCGTGATTCCGGAGAAGTTCCTCACCCCCTCGTTTCGGGAAGCCGTGGCCGCCGCCGCGCCCGCCCCCGAAACGGAGGCGCCGCGCCTGGAGTACGGAGAGGACGAGCGGGGCAAGTACGCGCTCTACCGGCTCAAGAAGGGAGAGGCGCTCTACTCGGCCGTCGTCGTCCGGTTCACGGGCCGGCTCCACGCCGAGGACGTCAACGCCAAGGCCGCCGAGATCGCCGCGCGCAACGGCATCACGGACGTCCACGCGATGCCGGTCGGCTTTCCCGTCAAGATCCCGGTCGAGGACCTCTCGCCCGAGTTCCGGCCGCCCGGTGATCCCGAGCGGGTCGAAGAGGAGAAGACCCGCCTCGAGACGGCGCAGTTCGCCAACAAGGTCCGGAGCGCGGACCTGACCGGCGTGACCGTCGTGCTCGACGCGGGACACGGGGGTCGGGACACCGGCGCGATCGTGGATGGCCTCGAAGAGGCCGCCTACGTCTACGACGTCGCGTGCCGCGTCGAGCGGCTCCTCCGGTCCCGGACGAAGGCGCGCGTCGTGCCGACGGTCGGCCGAGACACTCCCTGCGCGAAACCGGGCGCCGAAACCGTCGGCGACTCGCGCAGCGCGCGGGTGCTGACGACGCCCCCGTACGCGATCGAGGACGCGGCGGTCGGCGTCAACTTCCGCTGGTACCTGGCCAACTCGATCTACAAGAACGTCCGAAAGTACGGCGGCCAGGAGGACCGCACGGTCTTCCTGTCCCTCCACGCCGACTCCCTCCACCCGGCGGTCCGCGGAACCATGGTCTACGTCCCGGGCGAGAAGTTCCTGAACGACTCGTACGGCAAGACGGGCGAGCCGTACGAATCCCGCAAGGAAGTTCGCGAGGCGCCGCGCGTCTCGTTCTCGCGCAAGGACAAGGTCGAGGCCGAGGGCGTCTCGCGCGACCTGGCCGAGCACATCGTCGCGTCGTTCCGCGCGGCCGACCTGCCGCTGCACGCCTTCGAGCCCGTCCGCCGCAACGTCATCCGCGGCGGGCGCGAGTGGGTCCCGGCGATCCTCCGCTACAACCGGATTCCGGCACGCGTGCTGGTCGAGATCTGCAACCTCAACAACCCGGAAGACCGCCGGCTGCTGCGCACGCGGGCCTACCGCGAGAACGTCGCCGAAGCCCTGGTCGCGGCGCTCGTCGACTTCTACGGCGGCAGCGTTCCGGCCGCGGCGACGGGCACGTCGACGGCCGGGACGAGTCCCTAGGATCTCGGGACGGGAGGCGCGGGTCGTCCGGGGCGGCGCGCCGCACGTATACTGCGCCTCGTTTCGGAGGAGGCGAGCGATGCGGTGGAAGGCCTGGATTCTGGCGGCGCTGACTCTCGCCGCGGCCGGCGGCGCGATGGGGCAGGACTGGCGCGGCGGCCGCGCGCGGGTCGAAGGCACGGTCAAGAACGCGAAAGGCGAGCCCATCGCGGGCTGCAAGGTCATGCTCCGCTGGGGCCGAAGCAGCCACGGCGGCCCTGACCTCACGACCGATGCGCAGGGGCGCTTCGCGATCTTCGGCCTCGCGGGAGGTCCGTGGGACGTCGACTTCGAAGCGGCCGGCTACGTGACGAAGAAGATCAACGTCGCGCTCCAGGAAAGCGGACGCAACCCGTCGGTCGACGTGCAGCTCGAGGCGGCCCAGGCCCCGGCGGCGCCGCCGCCGGCCGTGACGCCGCAGACTCTCGTCGGCGGCAAGAAGGTTTCGAAGGAGACCGCGGACGCGATCGAAGCCGGCAACGCGGCGATGGCCGCCAGGAACTGGGCCGGCGCGCGGGAGAACTACGAGAAGGCCGTGGCCGAGCTTCCGGACAACGTCCCGCTGCTCGAGCGGGTGGCCGCGACGTATCTCGCGGAAGGGAAGGCCGACGACGCCCTGACGTGGGCGCAGCGCGCCGCCGACAAGGACCCCAACGAGTACGGCGCGTGGCGGATGGTCGCCCAGATCCAGCTGCAGAAGGGCAACCTCGAGGCCGGGCAGGCGGCGCTCGACAAGGTGCCGCCCGACAAGATCTCGGACCCCCAGCCGTACCTGAACGTCGGCATCCTGCTCCTGAACAAGAAGAAGCCGGCCGAAGCGGTCGCCGCCTTCGACAAGGCGCTCGCCGTGAAGCCGGATCTGCCCGACGCGTACTATTACCGCGGCCTCGCCCGGATGCAGATGAAGAAGAACGCCGAGGCGAAGGCCGACCTGCAGAAGGCCCTCGAGCTCGCGCCGGACGGGCCCGACGCGAAGGACATCAAGGACCTGCTGAAGACCCTGTCGTAGCCCGCCGCGCGGGGGATAATGGGCGGCAAGGCGGCTGCCCATGAGAGCCCGTGCCTTCCTCGCGCTGCTCCTGCTGTCGAGCGCCGGCATCCTGCCGGCGCAGGAGACGGGAGCGGTGCGGGAATCGGCGGAGGTTTCGCTCGTCGAAGTGCCCGTGCGCGTGCTCGGCCGCGACGGCCAGCCGGTGCGCGGCCTCACCGCGGAGGCGTTCACGCTCGAGGACGACGGCCGCCGGCAGGCGATCGTCGGCTTCG
>DATJPZ010000112.1:0-2412 GCA_035506175.1 Thermoanaerobaculia bacterium
CCCAGTTTTCATGACCGCCGACCGTCCCGGGCATGCCCGGGACGGTCGGCGGGCGCGGCGAATCGCCGAGGCTCCTCCTGCTGGCGGGAGGGAGGACCCGGTGATCAAACTGGAGGAGCTCGTCATGATCCTGGATTTGCATCGCCAGGGCCTGTCGGTCAGCGCCATCGCCCGGCAGGCCGGCGTCGACCGAAAGACCGTCAGAGCCTACATCGCCAAGGGGCTGGAGCCGCCGGCCTACAAGAAGCGCCCGCTAGCGCCGAGCCTCGTCGACGGCTTCGAGCCTTACTTGCGCGAGCGCCTGGAGGCCTATCCAGCGCTGACCGCCCGGCGTCTCCTGCGGGAGATTGAAGAGCGCGGCTTTTCCGGCAGCTACAGCGTCGTGCGCGACCGGGTCCGCGACATTCGTCCCGCCCGGATCGCCCGGTTCGAAGCGCGCTTCGAGACGCCGCCGGGCGAGCAGGCGCAGGTCGACTTCGCCCGGTTCGAGGTCGCGTTCGCCGACGAGCCCGGGGTGAAGCGGATCGTCTGGCTGTTCTCGATGGTGCTCGGTTACTCGCGGCTGATCTGGGCGCGGTTCGTCCTCCACCAGGATCTGCAGAGCGTCCTGCGCTGTCACATCGCCGCCTTCGAGGCGATCGGCGGCGCGCCGAAGACGATCCTCTACGACCGCATGAAGACCGCGGTGATCGGCGAGGACGCCGACGGGCTCGTCATCTACAACCGCGCCCTCGTCGACCTCGCCCGCCATTACGCCTTCCAGCCGCGCGCCTGCCGGGCCTATCGCGCCAAAACAAAGGGCAAAGTCGAGCGGCCGTTCCGCTACATCCGCGAGGACTTCTTCCTCGGCGGCGCCTTCCGCAACCTCGACGACCTGAACGAGCAGCTTCGTCGCTGGCTCGACACCGTCGCCAACCCGCGCGTGCACGCGACCACCAGCCGGGTCGTCAACGAGGCTTTCGCCGAGGAGAGGGCGTCCTTGAAGGCCCTGCCGACCGTCCCCTACAACGCGGTGCTGCGGCTCGAGCGGCGCGCTTCGCACGAAGGCATGGTCAGCGTCGGCGGCAACCTCTACAGCGTGCCCGACACGACCAGGCGGCGCGTCTTCGAGGTCCACGTCCTCGCCGACGAGATCCGCATCTTCGAGGACGGGGCGCTCGTCGCCACTCACGCCCCTCTGGAAGGACGCGGCGAGAAGCGGCTCGACCCATCGCACCGGAAGTTCGTCAGTTCGGGCCGACGCAGCCCGCGCAATGAGCCCGTGGTCCTGACCCGCGCCGGCGATCGCGTCGTTCGTCGCTCGCTCGACTTCTACGCCGCCGTCGGCCGCCGCCTCGCCCGCCTCGGAGGCGTCCGATGAGCGCGCCCTCCGTCATCGAGCGCGTCAAGACCACGCTCGTCGCCCTGAAGATGCCGCGGGCGCTGGAAGTCCTCGACATCGCCCTGCGCGGCATCGAGCGCGGCGAGATCGGCGCCGTCGAGGCCATCGACGCCCTGCTCACCGAAGAACTCACCACCCGCGAGAACCGCCGCGTCCGGATGGCGGTCCAGATGGCCAGGCTCTCGGCGATCAAGACGCTTGCCGGGTTCGACTTCGCCTTCCAGCCCTCGCTCGACAAGAACCGCATCCTGGCGCTCGCTGGGCTGCAGTTCATCGATCGCGCGGAAGCGCTCCACTTTGTAGGCCCGCCCGGCACCGGGAAGACTCATCTGAGCCTCGCTCTCGGCGTCGAGGCGGTCAAAGCCGGCCGCAGCGTCTACTTCAGCTCCCTCGCCGACATCGTCGCCGCCCTCGCCAAAGCCGAACGCGACGGCGCCCTCCGGGAGAGGATCCGGTACTATTGCCGCTTCGCCCTGCTCATCGTCGACGAGATCGGCTACCTCCCCGTCACGCCCGGCGGCGGCAATCTCTTCTTCCAGCTCGTCAACGCCCGCTACGAGAAGGGCGCGATGATCCTCACCTCGAACCGCGGCTTTGCCGAATGGGGCGACATTTTCGGCGATACCGTTGTCGCAACGGCCCTGCTCGACCGATTGCTTCACCACGCCGTCGTCGTTCAGATCGAAGGATCCAGTTACCGGCTACGCGAGCACGCCGACCTTCTGCCCGAGAACGTCCGCTTCAAGCCGAACGCAGCCGCCAACCCCATCCCGCCGACCCTGAAGCGTCGCGGTCGCCCGCCAAAGAACGGAGGCGCCGATCACGCCCACGGCTGATCGCCAGCCCGCCAGACTGGGGAATTTTCGGGCGCCCCTTTTGAGGAAAATCGCGGCGCCATTGACATCTGGTTCAGATCGGGCCGGTGATCCTTCGAGAAGCCGCGCCGCCCCAGCGTCTGGCCGCCGGCGCCTTCGAAATAGAGGCTGGTCGTGTCCATGAACACGACGTCGAGGGTGGTCAGGAGGTCGCGC
>DATJPZ010000113.1:0-72862 GCA_035506175.1 Thermoanaerobaculia bacterium
ACGGCCGATCCGCTCCGGCCGACCACGAAGGACGTCTTCACCGCGGGGGGACTGCGGCTGGCGTTCCACCGGGACGCCGCCGGCAACGTGACGGGGTTCTCGCTCGACGAGGGACGGGTCCGCGGCCTCGCGTTTCGGCGCGTTTAGGCTCCTTTTCGCTTGCGCCGGGTCTGTGACGGGGATCACAATCCGCTTCAGAGGGACTCCCGGCGGGGTGGTTCTGGCGCCCCGTCTCGATGGCGATGGCGGAGAGACGCAGCTTCGCTCGGAAGAAGCGCAGGTTTCTCGTCGAGTTCAACCTGCAGGGCTCGAGCTGCACCGGGTTCACCTACGACGTTTCGCCGAGCGGGATCTTCGTGCGCTCCCTTCGACTGCCCAAGCCCGGCTCCTTCCTGACCGCGAACCTTCACCTGGCGATGGGGAAGCGCATCGCGGTGCGCGGGCGGGTGATCCGCTCGTTCCGGGTGCCCGCGGAGCTCGCCCGTGTCGTGCCGAGCGGATTTTCGATGGCGCTCTCGGATACGCCCGAGGACTACTTCCAGTTCTTCGCGACGCTCTAGCCGGCGGCGCTCAAACGCCGAACTCGCGGCGGACGATCTCGTCGATCGTCGGCGCGTGCCGGTCGCGGCTTTCGAGAAGGATGGCGTCGCCGGCGCCGACCTCGCCTTCTTCGAGCACGCGCAGGTAGAAGCCCGTTCGCCGGCTCTCGAGGAATCGGACGCCGAAGTCGGGCAGCCCCATCCGAAGCGACAGCTTGTAGCAGGGAGACCGCGGCTGCGTCACCTGGAGGCGCGCGGTGCCGACGCGGTAGACGTCGTCGATGCGGACTTCGGTCTCCGGGAGGCCCTCGACCGTCAGGTTCTCGCCGAAGGTTCCGTCGTCGAGGTCGCGCGCGAGCGCGGCGCGCCAGTGCGCGTACGCGGAAAGGTCGTAGGCATACACCGCCTTGTCGGGTCCGCCGTGAACCAGGAGGTCCGCCTGGCTGTCGCCCTCGACGTTCGTGCGCCCGATCCGGACGCGCGAGGCAACCGGCTCCTTGAAGATGCCGGTCGTGACATGGTGGCCGGCGAGCTCGATCACGCGAGGCCGGCCGACGTTGACCGAGATGAGCCTGGGGACCACGCGGGGCTCTTTCATCGTAACCTTCGTAATTTTATATTAAAAGTTACAGACCGGGTTGACTGAAGATTTATAAATTACTATAAAGTTATTTACTTATGGGACGTGCCGCCAGAGTCACGCGTTCCGACGTTCTCTCGGCCGCGCGCGAGACCTTCGTCGAGCGCGGCTACGAGGGCGCCCGGCTCTCGGACATCGCCGCGCGCCTCGGGGTTTCGGCCGCGGCGCTGCTGCGCCACGCGCCGACCAAGCGCGATCTCTTCGTCGCGTGCATGGGCGAGACCGAGCCCGAGACGCTGCCGCTCGCGTTTCTCGAGACGTGCAACGGGACCGAGGATCCCCGTCCCGTCCTGCGACGCGTGGCGGAGACCCTCGTCCCGTTCCTCGAGTCCAGGATGCGGCAGGTCGTCGCCCGCTGGGTCTACTTCAAGACGGTGCCGGGCGTGGGGCGCCTGCCGCTGCCGTTCGACCCGGCGGCGCGGCCCACGCCGCCGCAGCGCAACCTCCGCTGTCTCGAGGACTACTTCGAGCGCGCCGTCCGGAGAGGCCGCCTGCGGCTCGACGATCCGCGCGCGGCGGCGCTGGCCTTCCTGGCGACGCTGCATTCGTACGTCTTCCTGCAGCACGTGATGGAGATTCTGGAGGACCCGATGCCGCTCGACCGATACCTCGACACCGTTCTCGACATCTGGGCCGACGGCGCGGCTCGAAAGGGGAAGAGGAACTGATGCGCGCCCGTGCTTTCTTCGTGCTGGCGGCGGCGGCGGCTCTCGCGGCAGCGGCGCTGACGGCCTGCCGCGGGAACGACGATGGAGTCATCCATCTCCAGGGCCGCCTCGAAGCGCCTCTCGTCGACCTCGGCCCGAAGGTGGCCGGGCGCGTGCTCGAGGTTCGGGTGCGCGAGGGAGACCGCGTCAAGGCCGGCGACGTCCTCGTGCGCCTCGATCTCGGGGAGACGGCCATCGCCGTCGACCGGGATCGCGAGGGTCTGCGCGCGGCCGAGGCGAAATACCAGGACATGGCGGAGGGGAGCCGGCCGCCGGAGATCCAGGCCGCGCAGGCCGACGTCGCCGACAAAGTCGCGGCCGTCGACCTCGCGCATCGGGAACTCGAGCGACAGCAGACGCTCCTCGAGAAGAAGATCGGGACGCGCCAGGACTACGACGTCGCGAAGACCGCCCTCGACCGCGCGAACGCCGCGTTGAAGGCGAGTCAGGAGCGCCTGCGCCTGGCCCTCGAAGGGTTCCGAAAGTTCCAGACCGACCAGGCGCGGTTCGACCGCGACCGCGCGAAGAGCGTGCTCGCGCAATCCGAAACCCTGGCGCGCGAATCGGAGCTGCGCGCGCCCGCCGACGCCGTGGTGCTCCACCGGATCGCCGAGCCGGGCCTGCTGCTCGGCGCGGGCCAGCCGGCCCTGACGCTCGCGTTCGCCGACCGCCTCTACGTGCGCACGTTCATTCCCGAGCCCAAGCTCGGCAAGGTGCGGATCGGGATGTCCGCGACGGTCACCGTCGACGCCTTTCCGGGGCGCGCCTTCCCGGCCCACGTCACCGAGATCTCGCCCGATCCGGAGTTCACGCCCAAGCCCGTCGAGACGCGCGCCGAGCGGGTCAACCTCGTCTACGCGGCGAAGATCGACCTCGACCGCGGCTGGAAGGAGCCGCTCGTGCCGGGCCAGCCGGCGGACGTCGCCGTTCCCCCGCAAGCGGCCGCGCCGTGATCCGGGCCCGGGCGCTCGCCAGGACTTTCGGCGCCACGCAGGCGCTGAAAGGGATCGACCTGGAGATCGGCGAAGGCGAGATGTTCGCGCTGATCGGCCCGGACGGCGCGGGGAAGACGACGTTCTTCCGCATCGTCGCGGGCCTGCTCGCGCCGACCTCCGGCAGCCTCGAGCGGGATCCATCGGCGACGTTCGGGTTCGTTCCTCAGCGCTTCGCCATGTACGAGGATCTCTCGATCGACGAGAACCTGGCCCTGCGTGCGCGGCTCTACGACGTGCCGCGCGACGAGGCGGATCGCCGCGCCGCGGACCTGCTCGCGCGGGTCGGTCTCGACCGCTTCGGCAGGCGGCTGGCGGGAGCGTTGTCGGGCGGCATGAAGCAGAAGCTCGCCCTCGTGGCGGCGCTCCTGACGCGGCCGCGCCTGCTGCTTCTCGACGAGCCGACGACGGGCGTCGATCCCGTGTCGCGCCGCGAGTTCTGGGGGCTCTTGAACGAGCTGCATCACCAGGGCCTCACGATCCTCGTCTCGACGCCGTACATGGACGAGGCGGAATACGCGTCGCGGATCGGTTTTCTCGACGAAGGGCGTCTCTCGGCGCTCGGCACGCGCGACGAGATTCTGGCGGCGTACCCGCGGCCGCTGCTGCTCGTCCATTCGTCGGACCGCGTCCACGTGCGGGAGCGTCTGGCGAAGGTCGCGGCGGTCGACGACGTGTCGCTCTTCGGCACGCAGCTCCACGTCCGGGGCGCGGCGGGCGCGGGACCGGAGATCCTGGACGCCGTGCGGGGCGCGCTTTCGGGACTCGTCGAGCCGTCGGCCGTCGAGCGCCTCGAGCCCTCGCTCGAGGACGTCTTCGTGCTGAAGAGCGAGGAAGGCCAGGCCGCGTGAGCGCCGGGACGACGGCGGGCGCGACGATCCAGGCGCACGACCTGACGCGGCGCTTCGGCGCCTTCACGGCGGTCAACCGCGTGAACTTCGTCGTCCCGCCGGGCAAGGTCTTCGGATTTCTCGGGCCGAACGGTTCGGGGAAGTCGACGACCATTCGCATGCTGATCGGCCTGCTCGAGCCGACCTCCGGCTCGGTGACGGGCTTCGGCGGTCTCGACGTCGCGCGCGACACCGAAGCGTGGAAGAAGCGGCTCGGCTACATGAGCCAGAAGTTTTCCCTTTACGTCGACCTGAGCGTCGAGGAGAACCTGCGCTTCTTCGGCTCGCTCTACGGGCTCGAGCCCGGGCGGCTCTCCGAGCGGATCCGCGACCTCTCCGGGAGGCTCGAGTTCGGCGACCTTCTGCCGGCCATGACCGGAGGGCTCTCCACGGGTCAGCGCCAGCGCGTTGCCCTGGCGGCGGCGCTCCTCCACGAGCCCGAGCTGCTCTTTCTCGACGAGCCGACGGGGGGCGTCGACCCGAAGGGCCGCCGGCTCTTCTGGGACCTGATCTACGAGCTCGCGGCCGACCGGCACATGACGGTGCTCGTGACCACGCACTACATGGACGAGGCCGAGCAGTGCGACCGTCTCGCCTTCATCCTGAACGGCGGCATCATCGCCGAGGGGCCGCCCCACGACCTGAAAGACGGCCTGCGCGGCCGCATCTTCGAGGTGCCCGCGCCGCCGGGTGCGGACCCCTTCGAGGAGCTCTCGCGCGTCCAGAACGCGCCGCCGCTCGAGGACGCCTACCTCTTCGGGCGGCGGCTGCGCGTGGTCGCGCGGCCGGGCGAGGACGCCGCGGCGCGCCGCCTCGTCGAGCCGCTCGGGCCGCCGCAAATCGCCGAGCCTTCGCTCGAAGACGTGTTCGTCTCGCTCGCCCGCCGGGTTCCGGCCGAAACGGAGAAGGTCGCCGTATGAAACGCCTGCTCGCCCTGACGTGGAAGGAGTTCCTGCAGCTCAAGCGCGACCCGATCACGCTGCGCCTGATCGTGTTCGTGCCCGTGATGCAGACGATGATGTTCGGGTACGCGATCAACTACGACGTCAAGCACCTGAAGATGGTCGTCTACGACGAGAGCAAGTCGGTCGAGAGCCGCGATCTCGTCTCGAAAATGGTCGCCACCCAGTACTTCGACGTCGTCGGGCAGGTCACGTCGCTCGACGCCCTCGGCGAAGAGATCGACGCCGCCCGCGCGTCGGTCGGCCTCGTGATCGACCGCAACTTCGGAAAAGACTTTCACCGCGGCGCGCCGGCGCAGGCGTTCCTGATCGTCAACGCGTCCGACACCACGACGGCGACGCAGGCCATGGCGATCGCCTCGGGGATCGCGAGCGGCCTCTCGGTGCAGGCCCTCGTCCAGCGCGCCGGGTGGAAGTGGCAGGAGCTGCCGCTCGACCTGCGTGTGCGGCCCTGGTACAACCCGGATCTGCGGACCGCGACCTTCGTCATCCCGGGCTTGATCGCGATCATCCTGACCTTCACGCTGATCCAGTTCACGGCGAGCGCGATCGTGCGCGAGCGCGAGCGCGGCACGCTCGAGCAGCTCCAGGTCACGCCCGCCACGCGGACCGAGATCATCCTCGGAAAGATCATGCCGTTCATGCTGATCGGCCTCGTTCAGCTGACGATGACGATTCTCCTGATGCGCTTTCTCTTCCACATTCCGATCCGCGGCTCGGTGCTCGAGCTCTACGGCGTCGGGCTGATCTTCATCACCGCGGTGCTCGGTCTCGGCATGCTGATCTCGACGGTGGCCGCGACCCAGATGCAGGCCATGCAGATGTCGGCGTTCTTCCTGCTGCCGTTCGTGTTCCTGTCGGGCTACGTCTTCCCGATCGACGGCATGCCGAAGATTTTCCAGTACATCTCGCGCGTGATCCCGGCGCGGTACTTCATCGACGCCCTGCGCGGCATCATCCTGCGCGGGGCGCCCATCCGGGACCTGTGGCAGCCGATCGCGTGGCTGGTCTTCTACACCGTCGTGATCATCGGGCTCGCCGTCGCCCGGTTCAAGAAGACAGCCGCCTGAGGCCGCCGGAGGATGTCGGTCCGGACGACGCCTACCGGACCGAGATCGCGACCCCGTTCTCGAACACGACCGTCTTGCCGACGCTTCGGTAGGTCCAGGTTTCCCGCCGCGCGCCGGAGTCGAGCGTCTCCGTCTGGACGTCGTCGGGCGAACCGAGGAGGGCGCGCACCTGGTCGGGCGTCATGTTCTCGGTGACGCCGGCCGCGGCGCCGGACTGGTCCGCCTCGCGAGCGACCGAGGCCGCCGCGCTGGTCTGCGCGTCGCTCGCCGCGGCGGCGGCGCGGGCCCGGCCGATGGGATCCGTCGACGGCGCCGCGGTCGAGCCGCCCGAGGAGGGCAGCCACCCCTGCGACTTCGCGACGTACCAGAGGACGCCCGCGACCACGAGGACGATCAGCAACCGCTTCATGGAATCCTCCGCGCTCGAGGCGATGATACGCTCGCGCGCCCGTGAGCTACTGCCGGGTCGCGAAGGGCCATCCGTTCCACGGGCCGTACCACGACCGCGAGTATGGGTTTCCGGTGCGGAACGAGGCGGCGCTCTTCGAGCGGCTGGCCCTCGAGATCAACCAGGCGGGCCTGTCGTGGCTGACGATGCTGCACAAGCGCGCGGGCTTCCGGCGGGCGTTCGACGGTTTCGACCCGGAGAAGGTGGCGCGATTCGACGCGCGGCGCGTGCGCCGGCTGCTCGCGGATCCGGGAATCATCCGCAACCGGCTCAAGGTCAAGGCCGTCGTCGAGAATGCGAAGCGGCTGCTCGCGATCCGGAAGTCGCACGGCTCGTTCGCGAAGTGGCTCGACGCGCACCACCCGCGTTCCCGCGAGGCGTGGCGGAAGCTCTTCCGGGAGACCTTCGTCTTCACGGGCGGCGAGATCGTCGAGTCGTTCCTGCTCTCGACGGGCTACCGGCGCGGCGCCCACGTGCCGAGCTGCCCGATCTACGCGAAGGCGGCGAAGAAAAAGCCCGCGTGGATGCGGGCGAAAGGGCGAGGACGCCCTTGATCCGACCGACGCCCTAGAAATGGAACACCCTCTCCCCCCGGCGGGGGGAGAGGGCAGGGTGAAGGGGGAGAAGGTTGGGAAGCCGCTCTCTCTACTTCAGAGGACCGAACTCTTTCACCTGCTCCTCGATGACCTTCTTGTCGCCGACGACGACGATCGTCGCCTTGTCGTCCTGGAGGTACTTCTTCGCCATCTCCTGCACCTGCGGCGGCGTCACGGCGTAGACGCGCGCGACGTAGCCGTTCAAGTAGTCGGCCGGCAGGTGGTGCAGGTCCACGAACTCGAGCTGCCCGGTGATGCCGGCGCGCGAGGAGTTCTGGAGGATGAACACCCCGGCGCGGTAGTTCTGAAACCCTTTCAGCTCCTTGTCCGACGGCGGCTCCGCCTGCAGGCGGTCGATCTCGCCGAGGATCTCGTGGATCGCCGGCCCGGTCACGTTCGTCGTCACGTCGGCGAGCTCGACCCAGTACGCGTCGTGGTAGCGGTTGGAGAGCTGCGCGGTCGGGGAGTACGTGTAGCCCTTCTGCTCGCGGATGTTCGACGTGATGCGCGAGGAGAACGACCCGCCGAGCAGCACGTTCATCAGGAAGAGACGGTCCCAGTCGGGGTTCGACGGGTCGATGACGGGCATGCCGATGTTGATCGTCGACTGGACGGCGCCCGGCCGGTCCACGATGTAGACGGCGCGCTCGCTCGAGGCCGGCGGCTGCGCGAGCTCGGGCGGCGCTCCCTTCTTCCAGTCGGCGAACGCCTGGCGCACCGCGGCTTCGACCGACGCCTCGTCGAACTTCCCGACGACGTAGAGGTGCGCGCGCCGGGCACCGTAGTTCTTGTCGTAGAAGCCGCGCACGTCGGCGAGCGTGTAGCTCTGGAGCATCGCCTCGGTCGGGAAGAGGCGTCCGTACGGGTGGTCGCCGTAGAGCACCGCCCGGAACTTCTCCTGGGCGAGCGGCTGCGGCTGGCTGCGGGCGATCGAGAGCTGGCGCAGCCGGTCGGCCTTCAGGCGCGCGAGCTCCGACTCGGGAAACTTCGGGTGCCGCGCGACGTCGGCGACGAGCGCGACCATGGCCGAGCCGAACTCCGAGAGGACGTCGCCGCCGATCTCGGTCCGGTTCTCGCCGACGGTGACGTCGAGGGAGCCGCCCATCTTCGCCGCGTCTTCGGCGATCTGCGAGGCGCTGCGCGTGGCGGTGCCTTCCGAGAGCATGTCGCCGGTGAGGTCCGCGAGCCAGACCTGGTTCGGCCCTTCGTTGACGTTGCCGGTCAGGATCGCGAGGTGCACCGACACTTTCGGCACCGTGCCGTAGGAGACCAGCGTGACGGCCAGCCCGTTGTCGAGCGTGAAGGTCTTCGGCGTGGGCAGCGTGAAGCCCTTGGGCTGAGCGGGGGCCGGCGGCGCCTCTTTGTCGGCCCGGAGCGCGGGCTGCAGCGCGGCGGCGAGGAGGATCCCGGCGAGGGCGGTTCGCGTTTTCATGACTTCACTCCTCCCTACGATCCGCTCTTGGCCTGGGGCTTGGCCTCTGCCCTGGGCTCGATGATCAGGATCGTTCGGTTCTCGGGCCGCAGGTACTCGCGGGCCGTCTTCTGCATGAGCGCGGGCGTGACCTTGCGGAACTCGGCCTCGATCTGGTTGATCTTCGACGGGTCGTCGTCGAAGAGCGCGTACGAGGCGAGCAGGTCGGCCTTGCCGAACCCGCCGTTCTGCTCGATCTTGTCGTAGAGATCCGAGCGCACCTTGACGAGGGCGCGGTCGAGCGTGGCCTGGTCGACCGGCTGTTGGCGCACCTTGTCGATCTCGGCGTCGAAGACCGCGAGGATCTGGTCGACGCTCTTGTCCTTGTCGTAGTAGAGCGAGACGTCCCACAGCGTGGGGCCGTTGATGTTGTACATGTCGCCGAGGCCGGAGTTGATCCCGCCCTCGACGTTGCCGGTCAGGCCGTTCTTCTGGACGAGCGCCTGGTAGAGGCGGCTGTCCTTGCCCTGCACGAGGACCTCGTCGAGCAGGCCCATCGCGAAGTACTCCGACGTGTTGCGCGGCGGCGCGTGGTAGCCGATCGCGAGGGCCGGGCGCGTCGCGAGCGGGTCGGGCTTGGTCGCGCGCTTCTCTTTCTCCTGCTTCGGCTCGGTGAGGTCGGCCTTCGCCGGGCGCGGCGACGACGGGATCCCGGCGAAGTACTTGTCGATCCACGCGTTCGCCTGAGCCGCGTCGAAGTCGCCGCAGACGACCAGGACCGCGTTGTTCGGCGCGTAGAAGGTCTTGAAGAACTGGGTGACGTCCTCGAGCGTGGCGGCGTCGAGGTCCTTCAGGTCGCCGTAGAAGTTGTGGGAGTTGTACCAGTTCACGTTCGCGTACTGCGGCAAGTCGAGCCACGGGAATCCGCCATAAGGCCGGTTGAGAACGTTGACCTTGACCTCGTTCTTGACGACCTCCTGCTGGTTTTTCAGGTTGTCGGCGTTGATCGCGAGGCCCTTCATGCGGTCGGCCTCGGCCCACAGCGCGGTCTCGAGCGCGTGCGCGGGCACGACCTCGAAGTAGTTGGTGAAGTCGAAGCGCGTCGAGCCGTTCAGGATCCCGCCATTGGACTGGACGAGCTTGATGAATTCCATCTTGCCGAGGTTCTGCGAGCCCTGGAACATCATGTGCTCGAAGAGGTGAGCGAACCCCGTGCGGTCCTTCGGCTCGATCCGGAAACCGATGTTGTAGTAGACCGCGACGACGGCGACGGGCGCCGTCGTGTCGCGCGAGAGCACGACCTTGAGCCCGTTCCCGAGCTTGCGGTACTCGATCGGGATCTGAAAGTCGGAGCCCCTGGTGGGTGGGGCGGCCGAGGCGACGGCGGCGGCGAACAGGGCGAGGACGGCCAGGGCCCGCAGCCGCGGGGCGATTTTCATGGGATCCTCCTCATCTGGCAAACGGCTGAATCTACGGCCTCGAGAGGCCAAGGTTTCGACTCGTCCTCGGAGGGAAGGGCTTTGTCCACGGAAAATGGGCGGGTCTCGCGCTCGAACGGCGATTTCCGGGCGGCCTGGTGGCTGCCCGGTCCCCACGCCCAGACGGTCTGGGGCCGGCTGGTGCGGCCGCGCCGGATGGTCGCTTTCGAGAGGGAACGGCTCGAGACGCCCGACGGGGACGAGATCCTCCTCGACCACGCCGCCGGACCCGCCGGGGCGCCGAGGCTTCTGGTCCTCCACGGGCTCGAGGGCAGCTCCAACTCCGTCTACGTGCAGGGGCTGCTGGCCGAAGCGGCGCGGCGCGGGATGCGCGGGACGGCCCTCAATTTCCGGTCGTGCGCGCGCGATCCGAACGACCTGTCGCGCATGCTCCCGAACCGGCGCCCGCGCCTGTATCACTCGGGCGAGACCGGCGATCTCGACTTCGTCGTTCGCATGCTCGCGTCCCGGGAGCCCGGGACGAAGCTCGCGGCCGTCGGCGTGTCGCTCGGCGGCAACGTCCTCCTGAAATGGCTGGGGGAGAACCCGGGGCAGACCGCCGTCGCGGCGGCCGCGGCGCTCTCGACCCCCTTCGACCTCGCCGACAGCGCCGCGCACCTCGAGACGTTCGTCGGCGGCCTCTACGTGGGGCACTTTCTCGGGACGCTGAAGGAAAAGGCGCGCGCGACGGCAGCGCGCTTTCCGGAAGCGGCGTCGAGGATCGACCTGCCGCGCGTGCTCGCGGCTCGGACCTTCTGGCAGTTCGACGACGCGGCGACGGCGCCGCTCCACGGATTCGCCGGCGCCGACGACTACTACCGCCGGTCGAGCTCCGTTGGCTACGTCGCGCGGATCGCGACGCCAACGCTCTGTCTGTCGGCCGAGGACGACCCGTTTCTGTCTCCGCGCGCCATCCGGAGCGCGCGGGCCGCGGCCTCGCCCGCCGTCGAGTTCCACGCGACGCGGCGCGGCGGCCACATCGGGTTCGTCGGCGGCGCGGCGCCCTGGCTCCCGCACTACTGGGCCGAGGGGTTCGCCGCCGACTGGCTCGGCCGGCGGCTGGCTCGGCCGTGACGAAGGCCGGGAAGCGGCCCTCCGCTCCCCGGCCCGATTTCGTAGCGCGAAAGAGTGCCGCGAAGGCCGCGCTCAGCAGGGCTTCTTCGCGCTCTCGATGTCGAGCGTGGTGGCGAGCGTTCGACCGTTCGAGTCGGCGGTCGACACGGTCACCGTGGAGCCGACCTTCAGGTCGCCGTTCGTCCGGTTGGTCCCGCGGCGCTAGGAGGGGCCGGCGGCCTTCTTGCGTCGCGGCGCGGCGAACTGCTCGGCGGTGACGTCGGTGTGGACGACGTCGCCCCGCCGCACCACCCCGCCGTCGGGGATTTCGGCGTTCTTGCCGATCGTCGTGATGCCGTGGTTGTCGCCGCCCGACTCGCCCTTCGTCGCGGCCTTGCCGATGCGGGCCCGGCGCCCGATGCGGACCGCCTTGTCGACGATCGAGCGCTCGACGCGCGCGCCGGCTTCGATCAGGGTGTCGGTCAGCACGACCGACTCGCGGACGACGGCGTTCGGGCCGACCGACACGCCGGGCGACAGGATGCTCTTCTCGACGCGCGCGCCCGCCGCGATCACGCAGCCGTCCGTGATCATGCTGTCCCTGACCACGGCGCCCTCCATGATCAGGACCGGCGGCCGCTCCTCGGAGCGGGTGTGAACGATCCAGGCCCGGTCGTTCAGGTCGACCGGCGGCGGCGTCTTGAGCAGGTCCATCTGGGTCTGCCAGTAGGCCTCGACGGTTCCCACGTCGACCCAGTAGCCCTGGAAGGGGTAGGCGAACACGCGCATGCCGCCCGAGACCATGCGCGGGATGATGTCCTTCCCGAAGTCGTGGGACGAGTCGCGCCGGCGCGAGTCCTCCTCGAGGACCTGCGAGAGCATGGCGCGGCCGAAGACGTAGATGCCCATCGAGGCGAGCGTGCCGGGCGGATCCGCCGGCTTCTCGACGAACTGCGTGACGCGCTGCTCGGCGTCGGTCGCGAGGATGCCCATGCGCGTCGCTTCCTCGCGCGAGACGTTCAGCGTCGCGATCGTGACGTCCGCCTGCTTCTCGATGTGAAACGCGATCAGCCAGCCGTAGTTCATCTTGTAGATGTGGTCGCCCGAGAGGACGAGGACGAGGTCGGGCGAGCCGCGCTCGACGAACGACAGGTTCTGCGTGATCGCGTCGGCCGTTCCCTTGTACCAGTCCGTGGCGGCGCGGCCGCGGAAGGGCTGGTAGATCTGGATGCCGCCGGTGAAGCTGCGGTCGAGATCCCACGGCCGTCCCGAGGCGATGTGCTCGTTGAGCGAGTGCGGGCGGTACTGGGTCAGGATCATCACGTCCGAGATCCCGGAGTTGACGCAGTTCGACAGCGTGAAGTCGATGATGCGGTACTTGCCGGCGAACGGCACCGCGGGCTTCGCCCGTTTTTCGGTGAGGACGCCCAGGCGCGAGCCTTCGCCGCCCGCGAGGATGACGGCGCGGGCCCTCACGCGGGACCTAGCCCGCGGCGCGCGCCGCGGCCGCGCGCGCGTACACCGCGGCATACGCGCGCCCCGACTTCGACCACGAAAAGTCGCGGCCCATGCCGTTTCGCTGGAGTTCGGCCCATTTGGCGGGCTGAGCGTACACCTTGAGCGCCCGGTCGAGCGCGTCCCAGAGGGCCCAGGGGCTGAACTCGTCGAACATGAGCCCCGTCGCGCCGGGGTCGCCGGCGTCCACGACCGTGTCGGCCAGACCCCCGGTCCGGCGGGCAATGGGGACGCAGCCGTAGCGCATCGCGATCATCTGCGCGAGGCCGCAGGGCTCGTACCGCGACGGCAGGACGATGGCGTCCGCGCCCCCGTAGATCCGCCGCGCGTAGCGGGCGTCGAAGCGCAGGCGCACGCTTGCCCGGTGGGGGTAGCGGAGCTCGAGCTGCGCGTACTCGTGCTCGAGGGCGGGGTCGCCGGTGCCGAGGAGGACGAACTGGCCGCCGCGTTCGAGCCAGCGGCGGATTGCGGGCGCCGCGATGTCGAAGCCCTTCTCCTTGACGAGGCGCGAGACGACCGCGAGCAGCGGCATGCGGGGATCGGGCTCGAGGCCGGCCTCCTTCTGGAGCTCGGTCTTGTTGCGGGCGCGCTTCGCGAGCGTGTCGGCGTCGAAGTTCGCGATCAGGTCGGCGTCCGCCGCCGGATCCCACGATTCGGTGTCGATGCCGTTCAGGATTCCTTCGAGGCGATCGGCGCGCGCGCGGAGCACCCCGTCCAGACCCTTACCGCCCTCGGGCGAGAGGATCTCGCGGGCGTACGTCGGGCTGACGGTCGTCAGCCAGTCGGCGGCGAGGATGCCGATTCCCATGAGCGAGTCGCGGTAGCCCTCGGCGAGCGCGCCGAGCGCGTCGCTCCGGCGCAGCTTGTAGTCGCCGAGCGCCTTGCCCGCGCCCTGCGCGGCGTAAGGCAGGTTGTGGATCGTGAAGACGGAGGCGACGCCGCGGAAGTACGGGTTGTCGCGCCCGTCGGTGCCGAGCCACCACACCGCGGCGCCGGTGTGCGAGTCGTGCGCGTGGACGACGTCGGGTTTCCACCCGAGCGCCTCGGCCGCCCAGAGGGCCGCGAGCGAGAAGAACACGAACTTGGGACCGTCCTCTTCGATCGAGCGCCCGTAAATCCAGCGCTCGCGCGGAATGGGCGGTCCGGTGATCAGCCAGTGCGGGATGCCGTCGACGTCGGTCTCCCAGACCTCGGCTTCGACGGCGCCCCAGGTCGTGTAGACGGGGAAGGCGCGGAGCCGCTCGGGCGCCCAGCGGCTCCAGTCGATCGCGCCGTACCCGGGAAGCGCGACGCGGACGTCGTGGCCGAGCTTCTGGAGCGCGCGCGGAAGCGACCCCACGACGTCGGCGAGGCCTCCGACCTTGGCCAGCGGCGCGGCCTCGGCCGCGAGCATCAGGATGCGCACGGGGCGGATTATTTCTCAGGTCGTCGATCCGGACGGGGCGGCCCGGTTGCCCGACCTGTTATGCTGCGGGTGTTCTCGTTCGCTCGCCCTTTTCCCAGGCCCGTCCTGCCGAAAGTCCGAACGACCCAAGCGAGAAGGCGTGAGCGCGCTTCGGCGCACGCCACGTCGGGCATTCGCCGAGGGGGCGGGCTCCCCCAACCGAAAGGGCGTTTCTCATGGAACGAACGGCCGATCGATTGACTCGCGGCAGGAATCGGGACTGGACCATTCGGATCCAGCCGTCGGACCAGACGCCGTATCAATTCAAGGCGACGATGCTCCTGCGCCGCACGGGCGGCTCGGACGCCCTGGAAGTGAGTTATCTCTACGGCGACGGGGATCTGGCCGTCTTCCTGGAGGACAAGGGAGCGACCGCGCCGGCCATCTGCGGCCTGATCGACGACCTGCGGGGCCACGGAACCGTCGAGATCGTCGTCGACGTCACCGAGGAGGCGATGGAAGTTCTTTCTCGGCGCCGCCCGCAAGCCGGCGCTTGAACGAGAGCACGCCGCCACGGCGCGAGTCAGGACCGGGCCCGGATCGAGGCGGGCGATCCGGGACCTCGAAGGGTCAGGCCGGAGGTAAGTAGGTGGGCAGGGTCGCGGCCCGCTCCTGACGCCAGGCGTTCATCTCGGGCTCGGTGCGGAGCAGGTCCTTGACCGTGATCTTCCCGAGCACCTGGTCGACGGCGTGCTGGACCATGCGCCAGACCGAGCGGATCGAGCAGTCGGGCATGTGCGTGCAGGAGAGCTCGACGCCGGCGTGGCCGTCGCAGAACGCGGGCTCGTAGAGGCGGCCGCCGAGCGCGGCGACGACGTGGCCGATGACGATCTGATCGGCCGGACGCGCCAGCGCGTAGCCGCCGGACTGGCCGCGCGTCGACTTCACGAAACCGCCGCGCCGCAGGATCCGCATCATCTTCGCCACGTTCGGCTCGGAGATCCCCTCCGCGCGCGCGAGCTCCGGGATCGTCAGGCTGCCGCCCTCGCCCGCCCGTCCCACGCGCAGGAGGCAGCGCAGCCCGTACTCTTCCTGCGAGGAAAGTTTCACGGCCGTTTCCTCACATCATCCCGAGCTGGAGCTTCGCGGCGTCCGACATCATCTGCAGGCTCCACGGCGGGTCGAACACGACCTGCACGTCCGCGTCCTTCACGTCCGGGACGGTCAGGAGCTTGGCCTTGATGTCTTCGCGAAGGACGTCGCCCATGCCGCAGCCGGGCGCCGTCAGCGTGAACTTGACGTCGGCCTTCTGGCCGCCGTCGGGCAGAGGTCCGAGCGTGCAGGCGTAGACGAGGCCGAGGTCGACGATGTTGACCGGGATCTCGGGGTCGTAACAGGTGCGGAGCTGGTCCCAGACGAGCTCCTCGGTCGGCTTGCCCGCCTGCGCGGCGGCGTCGGGAACGACGACCGGTTCGCCGATCGCGTCGGCGTCCTTGCCGTCGACGCGCGCGAGGAACCCCACGGGGGTCATGACCGTGTAGCTGCCGCCGAGAGACTGCGTGATGATGATCGGGTCTCCGGCGCGCAGCGTGATCGGCGTGCCGCTCGGGATCTCCCGGGCGTCGACGTCGCGCGCGACGGTCGCTTCCTTGCGCATCTGCATGGTCAGGCTCCTCCGCTTTCGGCGGCCGGACCTTCCGACTCGGTCGACACGGACGCTTTCTCGCCGGCCAGCGCCGCCTTCAGCGTGTGCCAGGGCAGGGTCGCGCATTTGACGCGCACGGGGTACTCGCGCACGCCCGAGAACACGGCGAGCTTGCCGAGGTCCGGGCCGCCCGCGGCCGGCTGGCCGGTGATCAGGGCGTGGAAACGCTCGAAGAGGGCGTCCGCCTCGGCGCGGGTCTTGCCCTTGACGCTCTCGGTCATCATCGACGCCGACGCCGTCGAGATGGCGCACCCGGCGCCCTGGAAGCTGACGTCCTTCAGGACGTCGCCGTCGAGGTCGAGGAAGACGGTCTCGCGGTCGCCGCAGAGCGGGTTGTAGCCCTCGGCCTGGCGGTCGGCCGACGGCATCGCGTGAAAGTTCCTCGGCCGCTTGCTGTGGTCGAGGATGACCTCCTGGTAGAGGTCGCGCAGTTCGGAGGACATCAGCGGAACATCCGGATGACTTCGTGGAGCGCGTCGGCGAGGGCATCGACCTCGCCGCGCGTGTTGTAGAGGCCGAACGAGGCGCGCGCCGTCGCCGGCAGACCGTAGCGGTCCATGACCGGCTGCGCGCAGTGGTGACCCGTGCGGATGGCGATCCCGAGGCGGTCGAGCACGGTGCCGATGTCGTGGGGGTGAACGCCGTCGAGGACGAAGGAGAGGACGCCGGCTTTCTCGCGCGCCGTCCCGACGACCGTGAGTCCCGGGACCGCGGTCAGCCGCTCGGTGGCGTAGGCGAGCAGGTCGTGCTCGTGGGCGGCGATCCGCTCGAGGCCGAGCGCGGTGACGTAGTCGAGGGCGGCGCCGAAGGCGATCCCGCCCGCGATGTTGGGCGTGCCGGCCTCGAACTTGTGCGGCAGCCCGCCGTAGGTGGTCTTCTCGAAGGTGACCGAGCGGATCATGTCGCCGCCGCCCTGGTACGGCGGCATCGCCTCGAGAAGCGCCGCGCGGCCGTAGAGGACGCCGACGCCCGTCGGGCCGTAGACCTTGTGGCTCGAGAAGGCGTAGAAGTCGCAGCCGAGCGCCTGGACGTCGACCGGCATCCGCGGCGCCGCCTGCGCCCCGTCGACGAGGACCGGAATGCCGCGCGCGTGGGCGAGCTCGACGATGCGGCGGATGGGCACGACCGTGCCGAGGGCGTTCGAGAGGTGCGCCACGGCGACGAGCTTCGTGCGCGGCGTCAGCCGGCGCTCGAGCTCGACGAGGTCCACGTCGCCGGCGTCGTCGATGGGCGCGACGGCGAGGCGTCCGCCCTTTTCCTCCAGGAGCATCTGCCAAGGAACGATGTTCGAGTGGTGCTCGAGGCCGGTGATGAGGACTTCGTCGCCGGCACCGACGCGCGTCCGGCCGTAGGTCTGCGCGACGAGGTTGACCGCCTCGGTCGTCCCGCGGACGAAGACGATCTCTTTGGCGTCGCGCGCGTTCAGGAAACGCCGGGCCTTCTCGCGCGCGGCGTCGTAGGCGTCCGTCGCGTGCACCGAGAGCCAGTGGACGCCGCGGTGGATGTTGGCGTAGCCGCGTGCGTAGACGTCGCGCTCGGCGTCGATGACGGCCAGCGGCTTCTGGGCGGACGCGGCGTTGTCGAGGTAGACGAGCGGCTTGCCGTAGACCTGGGTGGCGAGGATGGGGAAGTCGCGGCGGACGGCGGCGACGTCGTAGGCCGCGGCGGTCTCGCGGATGGCGGTGCTCACGCCCGTGCCTCCGGCGCGCCGGCGAGGCGGAGGGAAAGCGCGCGTTCGATCTCCTGGCGGATCGCGGGAACGCGCAGGCGCTCGGCCACGTCCGCCGCGAACGCCCACGTCAGGAGCGCCTTCGCCTCGGCGGCGCCGATGCCCCGCGACTGCAGGTAGAAGAGCGCGGCGGCGTCGAGCTGGCCCGTCGTCGAGCCGTGCTTGCACTTGACGTCGTCGGCGAGGATCTCGAGCGCCGGTGTCGAGTTGACGAGCGCCGCGCGCGAGAGGAGCAGGTTCTTGTTCGTCTGCACCGCGTCGGTCTTCTGCGCGTCCTGGCGCACGAGGACCTTGCCGTGAAAGACGCCGCGGGCCGCGTCGTCGAGGATTCCCTTGTAGAGCTGACGGCTCGTCCCGCGCGGGCTCGCGTGGTCGACGAACGTGTGCGTGTCGAGATGCTGCGAGCCGTGGCCGACGAAGAGCCCGTCGAGCGACGCCTCGGCGCCCTCGGCGGCGAGCTCGACGTCCAGGTCCGTCCGCGAAAGCGCCGCGCCGAAGACGACGTGGTGGGACGTCAGCCCCGCGGCGCGCCCGACCCGGGCGGCGACCGTGTGGATGTGACAGGCCTCTTCGCTCTCGCGCTGCAGCAGCGTGTGGTCGAGGAGAGCCCCGTCCGCGAGGACGAGCTCCGTCACGGCGTTGGTGAGGTAGCGGCCCTCGCCGGCGAAGGTCTGGACGACCGAAGCCTGCGAGCGTTCGCCCGCGACGACGAGGAGGCGGGGCGAGAACGCGGCTGGCTCGGCCGACTCCGGCGCCCGAAACGCCACCGTGATCGGCTCAGCGACGACGGCGCCGGGCGCGATCTCGACGACGAGCGCGTCGGCGAAGGCCGCCGCGTTCAGCGCCGCGAAGGCCTTCCGGGCGCCCGCGGCGACGGCGTCGAAATGGCGGCGGGCCTCGGGACCCGCCTCCGCCAGCGGGACGACCCGCACGCCCGCCGCCGGCGCGGTGACCTCCGGCGCGCGGGGCGCCGGCGTCCAGGGAGTGCCCGTGACGAGCTGGAGTCCCGTGGCGCGCCACTCCTCGTCGTGCGCCGTCGGGAAGCCGAGCGCCTCGAACCGCGCGAAGCCGCGCCGCCGGATTTCGGCGACCCACGCGGCCTCGCCGGCCGGCGCGAGCGGGCGCGGCGCGAATCCGCGTTCGGCGACGGCGGCGCCGATCATCGCGAGGCGGCCACCGCCGGCGGCTCCTTCTCGAGCCAGCCGTAGCCCTTTTCCTCGAGCTCGAGGGCGAGCTCCTTGCCGCCCGAGAGGACGACGCGGCCCTCGACGAGGACGTGGAGGAAATCCGGGACGATGTAGTTCAGGAGCCTCTGGTAGTGCGTCACGACGAGCATCGACCGCTCCGGCGAGCGCAGCTGGTTGACGCCGCCCGCGACGACGCGAAGCGCATCGATGTCGAGGCCCGAGTCGGTTTCGTCGAGGATCGCGAGCGAGGGCTCGAGCAGCGCCATCTGGAAGATCTCGTTGCGCTTCTTCTCGCCTCCCGAGAACCCCTCGTTGACGGGGCGCTTGACGAGATCCTCGTCGAGGTCCACGAGCTTCGCCTTCTGCTTGACGAGCGCGAGGAACTCGATGGCGTCGTACTCGGGCAGCCCGCGGTGCTTGCGCACGGCGTTGACGGCGGCCTTCAGGAAATAGACGTTCGACACCCCCGGGATTTCGACGGGGTACTGGAACGCGAGGAAGACGCCCTCGCGCGCGCGCTCCTCGGGCGCCATCGCGAGGAGGTCCCGCCCCCGGTAGAGCACCGTTCCGGACGTCACGGTGTAGCCCGGCCGGCCGGCGAGGACGTGGGCGAGCGTCGACTTACCCGAGCCGTTCGGTCCCATCACCGCGTGGACCTCGCCCGGGCCGAGCGTCAGGTCGACGCCGCGCAGGATTTCGTTGCCGGCGACCGAGGCGTGGAGGTTCTGGATCTCGAGCAGTGGCTGACTCATCTCTCGTCAATTCCGGGCGGCCACGAGGGTCGCCCCTACATCTGCCTGGGCGGCCGGAAAGGCCGCCCACGGAACCCGTAGGGGCGGGGTTTGTCCCCGCCCGCGTTGCGCTGTCATCCGACGCTGCCTTCCAGCGAGACGCCGAGCAGCTTCTGCGCCTCGACCGCGAATTCCATCGGCAGCTCCTTGAAGACGACCTTGCAGAAGCCGTTGACGATCATGTTGACCGCCTCTTCCGCGGAGATGCCGCGCTGCTGGAAATAGAAGATCTGATCCTCGCCGATCTTCGACGTGGACGCTTCGTGCTCCATCTGCGCCGTGGAGTTGTTGACCTCGATGTACGGGAACGTGTGCGCACCGCAGCGGTCGCCGATCAGGAGCGAGTCGCACTGCGAGTAGTTGCGGGCGCCGTCGGCCCTGCCGAGGATCTTGACCATGCCGCGGTAGGTGTTCTGGCCGTGGCCGGCGGAGATTCCCTTGGACACGATCGTCGACTTCGTGTTCTTCCCGATGTGGATCATCTTGGTGCCCGTGTCGGCCTGCTGGCGGTTGTTCGTCACGGCGACGGAGTAGAACTCGCCGACCGAGTTGTCGCCCTGGAGGATGCAGCTCGGGTACTTCCACGTGATCGCGGAGCCCGTCTCGACCTGCGTCCACGAGATCTTGGAGCTGACGCCGCGGCACGCCCCGCGCTTGGTGACGAAGTTGTAGATGCCGCCCTTGCCGTCCTTGTCGCCCGGGTACCAGTTCTGGACGGTCGAGTACTTGATCTCCGCGCGGTCGAGCGCGACGAGCTCGACGACCGCGGCGTGGAGCTGGTTTTCGTCGCGGATCGGGGCCGTACAGCCTTCGAGGTACGAGACGTAAGCGCCTTCCTCGGCGACGATGAGCGTCCGTTCGAACTGTCCCGTGTTGGCGGAGTTGATGCGGAAGTACGTCGAGAGCTCCATCGGGCACCGCACGCCCTTCGGGATGAAGCAGAACGAGCCGTCCGAGAACACGGCGGAGTTCAGCGTCGCGAAGTAGTTGTCGGAGTAGGGGACGACCGTGCCGAGATACTGGCGGACGAGCTCGGGATGCTTCTGCACGGCTTCCGAGAAGGAGCAGAAGATGACGCCCACCTTCTCGAGCTCGGCGCGGAAGGTCGTCGCCACCGAAACCGAGTCGAAGACGGCGTCGACGGCGACGCCGGCGAGCTTGGCGCGCTCGCGCAGCGGGATGCCGAGCTTCTCGTAGGTCTCGAGGAGCTTCGGGTCGACCTCCTCGAGGGACTTCGGCGCGTCCTTCTTCGTCTTCGGCGCCGAGTAGTAGACGATGGACTGGTAGTCGATCGGCGGGTAGTGGACGTTCTGCCAGGACGGCTCTTTCATCGTCAGCCAGTGGCGGTACGCCTTCAGCCGCCACGCGAGCAGCCACTCGGGCTCGTTCTTCTTGGCCGAGATGAGGCGGACGACGTCTTCGGAGAGGCCGGCCGGAATCGTCTCCGCCTCGATGTCGGTGACGAAGCCCGCCTTGTACTCGCGCTCGGTCAGCTCGAGGACGGAAGACGGCTCGCGGGAGTTCGTGCTCTCCATCGGAAAGCGAGCATATGGAATCTATACGGATATGTCAACATTGAGTATAGATATAAATCATTTATTTTAAGCCACTTAGACTAGCCTCAGCCTTCGGCCTTCTTCTCGGGCTTCTTCGTCGGCGACTTCTTCGACTGGGGTTTCGGCGTCGGTCGGGCGCGCTGATGCTCAGACTGGGGCGGCGGCGCGATGCGTTCGGCCGGCTGCGCCGACTCGCGCGGCACCGGCGCCTTCTGCACGTGCTGTGTCCGCGCGGACTCCGGCGTCGGCTCGGCGCGCGGCGTCGCGTGGGGCGTCGGGCGCATCCCGCGCGCCGGCGGACGGCCGGGCTCGCTCGTCTTTCCCTCCGGAGGCCGCGTCGTCCGCGGCGGCGCGGTCGGGGGCGCGGGCACGGCGGTCGCCGCGGGGCGGGACGTGTCCTTCGGCTGCAGCGGCGCGCGCGCCGTGGATGTCGTCGTCCGCCCCCGGGTCGCCGTCGCGTTCCCGCTCTGCGCGGTCAGGCGCGCGGCGTCGGCCGGCGCGATCGGCGCGCCGCCCTTCTCGCGGATCACGGCGACCTTCGTGTCGAAGCGGGGCGGCGGCGGCGGCGGCGCGACGCGCGTCACGACCTGCCGCGAGGCCGTCGCCGGCGGCCGCGGGGCGGGCGCCTCGCGCGTCGTCATGCGGAGCGACTCCCGCGTCGGGACGACCGGAATCGGGCCGCGCAGCACCGGCGCGCGCTCGACCGACTGCACGACCGCGCGGTCGCTGACGAGGGCGCGCGACACCGAGCGCCCGGAGACGAACGTCGTCTGGTTGACGACGGTGACGTAGGTGCGGTTCACGTACGTGACGTTGGTGACGCTGACGGTCGGCCCGCGCCGCCACCACGGGTAATACGGGTCGTGCGGCGCGAGCGGGAACCAGCCGACGTAGCCCGCCGTGCCGCCGACGAACGCGACGAGGGCGGGCGAGTAAGCGACGGTGCGGATCGCCGGGCCGACCGGCACCCAGTACCAGGCGGATCCCCAGTAGGTCCAGCGTCCGTAGTGGTAAGGAGCCCATCCCCACGGCTCCGCCGCGACCCACGTCCAGCCCCACGGATCCTGCCAGATCCACCGGCCGGAGCGGTACGGCGCCCAGCCGACCTCGACGCCGACGGGCGTCCAGACCCAGCCGTACTGGGGAATCTGCTGCCAGCGGCCGCTCTGGTCGAGCTCCTCGACGCCGACGATGTCCGGGGTGACGTACGCGGACGAGCGCGCGGCCGCGAGACGCTGTTCGCGCTCCTCGACCCAGCGGTCCCACCCGTCCGTCGGCGGCAGCGCGACCATCTGGTATCGCGGCGCGTCCACGCCCTCGATCTCGAGCTCCTCGCCCGCGGCGAGCGTGACCTGGCCGCCCCCGGCGGAGGCGACGGCGCGGCCGCGGCGGACCTGGACGCGCGAGTCGCCGTTCTCGTTGACGTCGATGCGGTAGTCGCCCGGCCGCTCGAGGGTGACCGCGGCGTTGGGCGTGTCGACTTCGAAAACCTCGTCGTCGGAGAGCCGCCGGATCGAGAAGGACGCGGTGCCGAGCGCGAGCGAGAGCTGCTTGACCGCGTCGGTCAGGTTCAGCGCCTGGAGGTCCGTCCGAGCGGCGAGGCGCACGACGTTGCCGCCGTGGACCTGGAGCTCGATCCGTCCATCGTCGCCGGTCCACACGCGGTCGCCGAGCGTCATCGGGACGTTCAGGTCGGCGGGCTCCCAGGTGTCGGGGTCGTCGCCGCGCGCGAAGGAGACACCGCCCGCGACGAGCGAGAGGCGTGCCACGGTCTGCGCGATCTCCGCGTCGGGCGGCGCGGCGGCGCGCGGGGGCGGCGGCGCGGACTGGGCGGGCGGGGACGCGGGGGCGGTGCTGTCGCAGCCGAGCATCGCGACGCACAAAATCGGCAGAACCTTCCAGGCCGTTCGGTTCATGCGGAAACTATAGCGGCCGCGGCGGGCGCCCGGACCTTAGACTTGGAGCGCGATGGAAGGGCCGCGGGTCGCCCAGCCGCCGGAGAGGCCCCTCGCGGTCTTCGACGGCGACTGCGGGTTCTGCCGCGCGTGGATCGCGCGGTGGAAGGAGGCGACGGGACCGGCCGTGGACTACGCGCCCTCGCAGGAGGTCGCGAACCGGTTCCCGGAGATCCCGCCGGAGGCGTTCGCGCGCGCCTTCCAGCTCGTCCTGCCGGACGGCCGCGTGCTCGAGGGCGCCGAGGCGGTCTTCGCGACGCTGGCACTCCGTCCGGGGGGCAGCCGGCTCGCGCGGGCGCGCGGGCGCGTGCCCGGGTTCGCGGCGGCGACCGAGGCCGTCTACCGCGTCATCGCCGGGCACCGCGGCGCCGCGGCCGCGGTCACGCGTTTCCTGTGGGGACGAAGCGTGGCGCGGCCGACGTACTTCGCGTCGTCGTCCCTGTTCCTGCGCCTGCTCGGGCTCTGCTACGTCGCCGCGTTCGTCTCGCTCTGGGTCCAGGTCGACGGCCTGATCGGCTCGTGGGGCATCCTGCCGGCCGGCCGCTATCTCGACTGGATCCGGTCGCAGACGGGAGCAGAGCGGTACGCCCTCGCGCCGACGCTTCTCTGGGTGTCGTCGAGCGACGCGGCGCTCCACTTCCTGTGCGCCGCGGGCGCGGCCGCGGGGCTGAGCCTCGCGCTGGGGTTGCTGCCGGCCGTCTCGGCCGCCGCCGGCTGGGCGCTCTACCTGTCTCTCTCCGTCGCCGGGCAGATCTTTCTCGAGTTCCAGTGGGACGCGCTGCTGCTGGAGACGGGCCTGCTCGCGATCTTCCTCGCCTCGCCGCGGCGCGTGCGCTTCGGCGCGGGCCTCGCGACGTCGGGAATCGCGCGGGGCCTGCTGCGCTGGCTGCTGTTCCGCCTGATGTTCTCCTCCGGCTGGGTCAAGCTCGCCAGCGGCGACGCGGCGTGGCGCGGCCTGACGGCGCTGCGCTACCACTACGAGACGCAGCCCCTGCCGCCCTGGACGGCGTGGTACATGCACCAGCTGCCGGCGTCCCTCCAGCGCGCCTCGGCGGTGTTTCTCTTCTTCGTCGAGCTCGTCGTGCCGCTTTTCTTCTTCGCGCCGCGGCGCCTGCGGGTCCGGGCGGCCTGGCTCACGATCGCGCTCCAGGCGATCATCGCCGCGACCGGGAACTACGCGTTCTTCAACCTGCTGACGGTCGCGCTCGCGGTCCTGCTGCTCGACGACCAGTCCCTGCCCGGGCGCTGGGCCCGCGCCGCGGCGCAGGACGCGCCGAGGGCGCGCCTCTGGCCGGGATGGGTGCTCGTCCCGTTGGCCGCCGTCGTTGTCTTCGCCTCGACGGTCGAGTTCGGCGCGACGCTCGACCGCTCGCTGACGCTGCCGGCTCCCGTCCTCGCCGCCGTCCGGGACCTCGGGGTGCTGCGCAGCTTCAACGGCTACGGCCTCTTCATGGTGATGACGACGGAGCGGCCGGAGATCCGCGTCGAGGGCAGCGAGGACGGCGCGACATGGAAGGCCTACGAGTTCCGGTGGAAGCCGGGCGACCCGAAGCGCCGTCCGGAGTTCGTCGCGCCGCACCAGCCGCGCCTGGACTGGCAGATGTGGTTTGCGGCGCTCGGCGGCTACGGGCGCAACGCGTGGGTCGGCGCGTTGCTCGCGCGCCTGCTCGAGGGGTCGCGCCCGGTGCTCCGGCTCCTCGCGGCGAATCCGTTTCCGGACCACCCGCCCCGCTACGTGCGCGCGGTGCTGGAGGACTATCGGTTCACCGATGCGGCCGAGAAAAAAGCGACGGGAGCGTGGTGGCGGCGTCGGGACCTCGGCCCGTTTTCACCGGTCTTCGAGCGCGGTTCCCCCTGACGGGCTGTTTCATATGATGGCCTTCGCATCCGGCTCCGAGCCGAATCCCGAACGAGCATGTGGACGAGTGAACGGTTCAATCGCACCTGCGGCCTGGCCCTCGACCTGGCGGGCCTCGCGTTCGCGGACCGCCACCGCGACCTCCTCGAGCGGAGGTTCCGGCGAGCCGGACTCCACGACGACGCCCTCGACGATCTGATCGGCGCGGCCGAGTCCGGCGACTCCGCGGCCCGCCGCCGGCTGATCGGGCTGCTGACGACGCACTTCACGGGCTTCTTCCGGCACGCCCGGCACTTCGAGCTGGCCGCGGAGCATGCCCTGCGGGCCGCCCATCGGCGGGGCTCGGCGCGCCTGTGGTCGGCCGCCGCGGCGACCGGAGAGGAGCCCTACTCGCTGGCGATGTCACTTCTCGAGGTCTTCCCCGGGGACGATCCGCCGGTCTCCATCCTGGCGACGGACGTCGACGCGGGGGCTCTCGAGACCGCCCGGCGCGGCGAATACGGCGAAGCCGCGGTCGCGGCCCTTCCGCCGGCGCGCCGCGCGCGGTTCTTCGTTCGCCCGGACGGGTCCCGCCGGTTCGCCGTCGCACCGGACGTGCGCCGTCTCGTCGAGTTCCGCGAGGTCAACCTGGCGCGGTCCGACGAAGCCCTCCCGGGACCTTTCGACGTCGTCTTCTGTCGAAACGCGTTGATGTACCTCGAGGAGGCTCGCCGCGCGCTCGCGATGGAGAGGCTCGCGTCCCTGATCCCGCCGGGCGGCATGCTGGTCCTCGATCCGGCGGAGCATCTCGGTGCCGGCTCGCGGTGGTTTGGCGAGGGCGCCGGCGGCGTGTTTCGCCGGCGGCGGGAGTCGCCATGACGATCGCTCGGCGGCTGGTCCTGCTCCTGGCGATTCCCCTTCTCGTCCTGGTCGGGCTCGGCGCCTTCATCGCCGTCCAGCTGTCCCGGATCGAGCAGGGGGGCCGCTTCGTGGTGGAGGATCAGATCGGCAGCCTCGCGGCGATCGGCAACATCACTCGCGACCACGCGAGCCTGCGGATCGATCTCCGGGACGACCTGCTCGCGGCGGACGCGGAGGGCCGCCAGCGCGCGAGGGCCTCCTTCGAAGCCACGAAGGCGGAGCTTTCCCGGAGATTCCGGCAATATCAGGACACGCTCGTCTCCGACGCCAGGGACGGCCGGCTCCTCGAACAGTTCCGATCGGCGACCGAGCAATGGCTGACCCTCGCCGAGCAGGTCCTGGCGCTCAACGACGCGAGCCGCCGGGACGAGGCGGTGGCTCTGCTTCACGGGTCGGTGCGAGACCAGGCCGAGCAGCTCGAGAAGGCGGTCCAGGAGTGGGTCCGGTACAACGAAGAGCTCGCCAGCGTGGCGGGGAAGGCCCTCGAGGACGACGTCGCCCACGCGCGGCGCAACATGGCCGCGGCGGTGGCGGCGGCGCTGATCGTGTCGGGGATCCTGGGCTACCTCACGTTCCGCCGCATCGTGACGCCCATTCGCGGGCTCGAGGAGAGCGTCCGGGCGATTGCCGGCGGCGATTACTCGAAGCCGGTGCCGTTCGTCACGGCCAGGGACGAAACCGGCGCGCTCGCCCGCTCCGTGGACGTCCTGAAGGCGGGCGCGAAGGCCATGGACGAGCAGCGCTGGGTCAAGACCCAGGCCGCGCGCGTCACCGCGCCGCTGCCGCAGACCGCCACGGTCGACGCCTTCGGCGAGCGGCTTCTGGCCGGCATCGTGCCGGCGCTCGGCGGTGGCGTCGCGGCGCTGTATCTCTTCGAGGGCGAGGGCCAGGGGCTGCGGCGGGCCGCCGGGTACGGCCTCTCGGCCGACGCGCCGGAAGTCCTCCGGACCGGCGAGGGCCTGGCCGGACAGTGCGCCCGCGACCGCAAGCCGATCCGGCTGACGGACCTGCCGCCGGAATACCTGCGGATCTCCTCGGCGATCGGCGCGGCGGCGCCTGCGCAGGCGGGAGCCTGGCCCGTGATGTCGCACGACGCGCTCCTCGCGGTCCTCGAGTTCGCGTCGTTTCGCCCGCTCGCTTCGAACGAGACGGCCCTGATCGAGGACGTCCTGCCCGTCGTCGGGATGAGCCTCGAAATCCTCCAGCGCAATCTCCGCACGCAGCAGCTGCTCGGCGAGACGCAGGAGCAGGCCCGGCAGCTCGAGGAGCAGACGGACGAGCTCGTCGAGCAGAAGGAGGAGCTCCTCACGCAGCAGCGCGAGCTCACCGACCAGCGCGAGCAGCTCGCCTCGAGCGAAGAGCGCACGCGCCTCATCCTCGACTCGACGGACGAGGGCATCTTCGGGATGTCGCCGGACGGCCGCATCACGTTCGTCAACGCCGCCACCTGCCGGCTGCTCGGGTTCTCCGCGGAGGAGCTGATCGGCGAGCCGGCCCACGCGCTGGTCCACCATCACCGTCCCGACGGCAGCGTGTTTCCGGCGGAGGAGTGCCCGATGCGCGCGGCCTGTCAGCGCGGGGAGGAGCGCCGCGTGGACGACGAGTTCCTCTGGCGCAAGGACGGCTCGGGATTTCCGGTCGATTACGGCACGACCCCGATCGTCCAGAACGGGAAGATCCTCGGCGCCGTGGTCAGCTTCCAGGACATCACGGAGCGCAAGCAGGCCGAGCGGCGTCTCCAGGAGGCCGAGCGGTTCTTCCGCAGCGTCCTCGAGCTCGCGCCGGACGGCCTGATGGTCGCCGACGCCGACGGCACGATCCGGCTCGCCAACGCCCAGTGCGAGAGGCTCTTCGGCTATGCGCGCGAGGAGCTGATCGGCCGGAAGGTCGAGATGCTCGTTCCCGACGAGGTGCGCGGGCGGCATCCGGGTCTCCGCGAGGGGTTCCATCGCGCTCCGGACGCGCGGGCCATGGGCGTCGGGCGCGAGCTCCAGGGCCGGCGCAAAGACGGCTCGGTCTTTGCCGTCGAGATCGGGCTCTCGCCGCTGCCGGCGCGCGAGGGACAGGCCGCCCAGGTCGCGGTCTCGATCCGGGACATCACCGAGCGCAAGCAGTCGGAGCAGGCGCTGCGCCAGGCGAACTTCCTCTCCGACATGGCCCTGGAGCTGACGAAGAGCGGGTACTGGCACGTGGACTACTCGGAGCCCGACTACTACTACCAGTCCGAGCGCGCCGCGAAGATCGTCGGCGAGGAGATCCGGGCCAACGGCCGGTATCACCTGAAAGACGAGTGGTTCGCGCGCGTGGTCGAGGCCGACGCCGAGCTCGCGAAAGCGACCTCCGAGCGGTACCAGGCCGCGATCGAGGGCCGGACGCCCGGCTACGACGCGATCTACGCCTACAAGCGCCCCTCCGACGGTCGCATCGTCTGGCTGCACGCGGCCGGCTCCGTCGAGCGGGACGCGACCGGCAGGGCGCGCCAGATGTACGGCGTCTACCAGGACATCACGGAATTCAAGAGGCTCGAGGGCGACCTCGTCGAGGCGA
The DNA here is from genome assembly GCA_035506175.1 of Thermoanaerobaculia bacterium. Classification (GTDB taxonomy): domain Bacteria; phylum Acidobacteriota; class Thermoanaerobaculia; order UBA5066; family Gp7-AA6; genus DAHUXD01. Next base: position 27,914 of record DATJPZ010000113.1, read on the forward strand.
AGAAGAAGGCCGAGGAAGCCACGGAGATGAAGTCTCTCTTCCTCGCCAACATGAGCCACGAGATCCGGACGCCGATGAACGCGATCATCGGTCTTTCGCACCTCGCGCTGAAGACCGCGCTGACGCCGAAGCAGCGGGACTACATCGCCAAGGTGCACGCGGCGGGCACGTCGCTGCTGGGGATCATCAACGACATCCTGGACTTCTCGAAGATCGAGGCCGGCAAGCTCGACCTCGAGACGACGGGCTTCGAGCTCGACGAGGTCATCTCGACGGTCACGACCGTGACCGGGCAGAAGGCCCACGAGAAGGGCCTGGAGTTCCTCGCCGACGTTCCGTCCGCGATCCCGCAGAGCCTGAAGGGGGACCCGCTCCGTCTCGGCCAGATTCTGACGAACCTCGTCAACAACGCCGTCAAGTTCACGGAGCGCGGCGAGATCCGCGTCAAGGCGGAGCTGCTCGAGCAGACGCCCGACCGCGTGAAGCTGCGCTTCTCGGTCCGCGACACGGGCTCCGGTATGACGCCCGAGCAGTCGGCGCGCCTCTTCCAGCCCTTCACGCAGGCCGACATGTCCACGACGCGCAAGCACGGCGGCACGGGCCTCGGGCTGACGATCTGCAAGCGCCTGGTCGAGTTGATGGGCGGTCAGATCTGGCTCGAGAGCCGGCCCGGCCACGGCAGCACCTTCTTCTTCACGGTGTGGCTGGGCCTGGGCGACACCGCGCCGAGGGGCCGCTACTTTCCCGAGAGCCTCCAGAAGCTTTCGGTGCTCGTCGTGGACGACAACCCGGCGGCCCGCGAGATCCTCGCCGACGCGCTCGGCGACGTCAGCGAGCGGGTGGACGCGGTGGCCTCCGGCGCGGAGGCGATCGCGGCCGTGCGCCAGCACGACCCCGACCGGCCGTACGACGTCGTCTTCATGGACTGGCGCATGCCGGAGATGGACGGCCTCGAGGCGACGCGAGCGCTCAAGAAGGACGCGTCGCTCCGCCACGTGCCCGCCGTCGTCATGGTGACGGCCTTCGGCCGAGAGGAGGTGCGCGACGAGGCCGAGAAGCTCGACGTCGCCGGCTTCCTTCTGAAGCCGGTCACGAAGTCCATGCTGGTGGACACGCTCGTGTCGATCTTCGCGCCGAAGGCCGATGAGGCCGTCGGGGCCGTGGGCGAGGCGGCGGCATCCACGCGGCTGTCCGGCGTGCGGGTCCTTCTGACCGAGGACAACCCGATCAACCAGCAGATCGCGGTCGAGCTGCTCGAGGGCGTCGGCGCCTCCGTCGACGTGGCCGACAACGGCGCGGTGGCGGTCCGCAAGCTCCAGGGCGTTCCCTTCCCGCCCCCGTACGACGTCGTGCTGATGGACCTCCAGATGCCGGAGATGGACGGGTACCAGGCGACGGCGAAGATCCGCGCCGACGCGCGCTTCGAGAAGCTGCCGATCGTGGCGATGACCGCGCACGCGACGCTGGAGGAGCGCCAGCGCTGTCTCGACGCCGGGATGAACGACCATGTCTCGAAGCCGATCGAGCCGGACATCCTGTTCGCGACGCTCGAGCGCTGGTCGAAGCCCGCCGCGGTCCCGGTGCCGGTGAATCCGGCCGCGCCGGCGGCGGCGCCGGCGGCGGGCTCGTCCGCGGCGCTGCCGGCGATCGAGGGTGTGGACCTGGCCGACGGGCTCGGCCGCGTCGCGGGCAACGCGGCGCTCTTGCGCCGCCTGCTCGAGCAGTTTGCCGCGGGGCAGGCCGCGGCGGCCGAGCAGATCGGCCGCGCCCTCGGGGCGGGCGATCCGAAGACCGCCGAGCGTGCGGCGCACACGGTCAAGGGCGTGGCGGGCAATCTCGGGATGCGGCGGCTCCATGGGGCGGCCGAGAGACTCGAGAGGGCGCTGCGCGACGGCGGCGGCGGCGTGAAGGCGGCGCTCGAGGAGTTCTCGGCGGTGCTCGGCCCACAGGTCGAGGCGATCCGGAGGGCGCTCGGAGCCGCGGCGGCGCCGGAGCCGGCCGCCGCCCCGTTCGACGCGCCGGCGGTGCGAGCCGGCCTCGCGAAGCTGCGCGGTTTGCTCGCGGCGAGCGACGGCGGTGCGGCGGAGCTCTTCGCCGGTCTCTCGGGAATGCTCTCCGGCGCCGTCGGGCGGCCGCGCACCGACGCCCTGGGCGCCGCCATCGGGGAATTCGACTTCGACGGCGCGCTGTCGAAACTGGACGCGATCGCCCGGGACTTCGGGGCGAGCGAGGAGAGTCAGTGAGCGAGAACGACGGGAAGACGACGCTGCTTCTGGTGGATGACGCGCCGGCCAACATCCAGGTGGCCAACGCCATCCTGAAGGACGACTATCGCGTGAGGATCGCGACGAGCGGCGCGAAGGCGCTCGAGCTCGTCAGGACGAGCCCGCCGCCGGCCCTGATCCTTCTCGACGTCGAGATGCCCGAGATGGACGGGTACGAGGTGTGCCGCCGCCTGAAGACCGACGCCGAGACGCGCGACATCCCCGTGATCTTCCTGACCGGGAAGACCGAGGCCGAGGATGAGACGCGGGGCTTCGGCGTCGGCGCCGTGGACTACATCCACAAGCCGTTCTCTCCGGCGGTCGTGAAGGCGCGCGTCCAGACGCACCTCGCCTTGCGGGAAACGCGGGAGCAGCTCGCGCAGCGGCTCGCGGCGATCGAGAGCGAGCTCGAGATGGCGCGCGCGATCCAGCTGTCGATCCTTCCGCGCGAGATTCCCCGCGTCGGCGGGCTCGAGATCGCGGCGCGCTACGTGCCGATGACTTCGGTCGCCGGCGATTTCTACGACTTCCTCGCCGGCGACGACCGGCGGACGGGCGTGCTCGTCGCCGACGTGTCGGGCCACGGGGTCCCGGCCGCACTCGTCGCCTCGATGCTCAAGATCGCGCTCGCGGCGCAGGCGCCGAACGCCGCGGACCCGGCGAAGGTCCTCGCCGGACTGAACCAGGCGCTGTGCGGCAAGTTCGAGAAGCACTTCGTGACGGCCGCGTACGCGTTCGTGGACACCGAGGCGGGCACGATCGACTACGCGGGCGCCGGCCACCCGCCCCTGCTGCACTACGAGGCCGGCGCGAAGGCCGCCCGCGTGGTGCAGCAGAACGGCCTCTTCCTCGGGATGTTCCCGCACGCGAAGTACGCGTCGGTCCGGCTGAATGTCGCGGCCGGCGACCGCTGCGTGCTGTACACCGACGGCGTCTCGGAGGCGCGCAACGCCGCGCTCGAGGAGTTCGGCACCGAGCGGCTCCAGGGGCTCCTCGACGGGAAAGCGGCGCTGTCGAGCGACGCGTTCGCCGACGGCGTCCTCGACGCCGTGCGGGAATGGACCGGGCGCGGCGCCGCCGAGGGCCAGGACGACGACATCACGGTCGTCGCCATGCGCGCGACGGGCTAGAAGCTAGACGCCGAAGCGCTCGGCGCTCCAGGCGAGGCCGAGCTCGCCCGGCGGGGCCATGTAACCCGCCAGCGCCGAGGCCGCGACGACGGCGGGGCTCGCGAGGAATCCTTCGCCGCCGTAGCCCATGCGGTTCTGCCAGTTCCGGTTGAACGACGTGATGGCGCGCTGGCCGGCCGAGAGGGCATCCGGTCCCTGGCCGAAGCACGGGCCGCACCACGACTGGCGGATCTGGCCGCCCGCGGCGCGGAAGACTTCCGCGATCGATTCGCCCCCGAGGCGCGGATCGGGCTGCTCGATCTGGCGGCCCACGCCGCCCGAGCCCGGGAAGATCGTGAAGGTGCGGGTGACCTTCTGGAACCCGACGTCGCGCGCGGCCCGCAGCACGAGCGCTGCGGAGAGCAGGTCGTCGTAGCCGCCGTTGGTGCACGACCCGATCATGGCGCGGTCGAAGGACAGCTTCTCGCGGGCGACCTCGTCGGCGGGGAACGCGTTGCCGGGAGCGAAGGGCTTGGCGATCATGGGCTCGACCGACGCGAGGTCGAGCGTCTCGTCGAGCGTGTAGACGGCGTCCGCGCCGGGCGCGAGGCGTGGATACGGCAGCGCGGCCATTCCCTTCGCGCGGTACCACGCGTCCGTGACGTCGTCCTCCGCGAAGATGCCGTTCAAGGCTTCGGCCTCGGCCATCATGTTGGCGATCGTGTTGCGGAAGGCGATGGGGAGCTGCTGTTCGGCGTCCACGAACTCGACCGACATGCCCTGCGCCTGCTTCGAGCCCCAGAGCCGGAGCAGCTCGAGCACGATGTCCTTGCCCGACACCCAGGGGCGGAGCTTGCCGCGGAACACGACGCGGCGTTGCTTCGCGAGCGTGAAGTAGATGGCTCCGGTCGACCAGCCGAAGCCGAGGGTCGTCGAGCCGACGCCGAAGCCGACCGCGCCGTAGGCGCCGTACGCGCGGCTGTGCGAGTCGGCCCCGGGGATGAACATCCCGGGGAGAACGAGGCCCTGCTCGGGAAAGTAGAAGTGGAAGATGCCGTCGCCGGGGTCGGCGTACCAGGGCTTGACGAGTCCGTGCATCCGGGCGAACTCGCGGCCGATCGCCGTCTGCCGGTCGTCGTCCTCGCGGCCCGTGAAGACGAAGTGGTCGTTGGCGATTGCGGCCTGCCTCGGGAAAATCGATCGGCCGCCGGTGATCTGGTTGAACGTGTGGATGGCGAAGGGCGCCGTGCCGTCCGAGGCCGGCAGGAGGTCGGCGTAGACGCGGAGTGTGGCGCCGGCCTCGACCTTCGCGTCGCGGTCGACGCGGTGCGCCCAGACGATCTGCTCGGTCGTCGTCATCCTTCGCGCGACGTCGGGGTCGGGCCACCGGACCTCGGGGGCCCGCTCGACGGACGCGCGGAACTCGCGCCGTCCGACGGCGAAAATGCCGCCGCTCGAGCGGATCTCTTCTTCTTTCGGCGAGAGCGGGACGGGCTCGTAGGTCCTGCCCTGCGTTTCGTTGGTCAGGCGGCGCGAGGCCGGGTCGAACGCGAAGGCGTCGCCGTCGCGGGCGTCTTCGACGGCCTCGGGGCACTGCACGACGTGGAGCCCCAGGTTGAAGCTGTTGCGGCGGAAGATGTCGCCCATTCCGTGGCTGCAGACGACGACGAGCTCGAGCCCTTTTTCCTCGGCGACGCCCTTCAGGCCGGCCGGGCTCATCTCGCGCGAAGAGCCGATCGCGAACCGCTCCCCGGCGACGAGGAACGTCTCGCCGCGGTGGACCCGCTCGCGGAAGTCCGGCATGAGGTGACGGAAGGAGCCCGCCTTCCAGCGCTCGTCGAGCGTCTCGAGGCTCTCCGAGACGCAGTCGGCGGCGGGCGTGATCTGGTCCGTGTCGATCGCGTCGAGCTTCTTTCCCGGCCTTTTCGGGTCCCAGAAGATGAGCGCGCGGCCGCGGATGGTTCGCGCCGCGGGGCCGCCGGCGGCGTCGGACGGGCGCGGGCCGGGCAGCGTGTCGAGGCTGACGCCCGGCTTCAACCGGGCGGGTTGGATCGTGTGTTTGGCCACGGTCCCATCCTAACGGAAGGGCGCCGCGTCGGATTCGGGAGCCGCCGCGCGGCTTACCGGGTCAGGCTGGCGTTGCGGACCCGCTCTTCCCAGCTGCGGTCGCGGGCCTCTTCGAAGAGCTTGGCCGCGCGGCTGAAGGCGAGCTGGGCCGCGTCGTAGTCGCGGTCGCGGAGATATCGAATCCCTTCCTTCTCGCTTTCCTCGCCGAGCGAGAACGCTTCGGGCGCGTTCTGACGCGCGCTCAGGCGGTCGGCCTCGACGCGCGCGAGCGCGGCCCGGTAACGGAGGTCTTCGGCGGGCTGCTTGAGCTCGGGATGGATCTTCCGGGCCGGCTTTGCCGGAACCGCGCGCGCGCTGGCGGGGGCTGACGCCGGGGCCGCGACGGGCGGCGGCTCCGGAGCCGGAGCGGCGGAAACGGGCGCGGGCTCGGCCGTCGGCACCGTCGCGACGGCCACGGTCTTCGGCGCCGCTTCGGCCGGCAGCGTCCCGGCTCTCCCCGCGACCAGAAAGACCCCTGCCCCGACGCCCGCCGCCGCGGCGAGCAGGAGCGCCGGCCGCTTCCAGGCCGGCGGCCCGGACCTCGGCGCGGGAACGGGGGCGGGCTCGGGGGCCGCCTCGATCAGGGCAGCGGCCTGCTCCTGGATCTCCACGGGTGCGGGGGCCGCGTCCGCGAGTCCGGACGGGGCAGGGACGGGGGCGGGAGGCGGCGTCGGGAGCTCGATCGGCGGCGGGGCCGCCTTCTCGGCATGCTCTTCGATCGGATCGAGGTCGCCCCGGCGCCGGCGCGGCGCGGTGCCTCCGGTCGCGGAGCCCGCCGCCGTCGCGGTCCCGTCGGCGCGGCGTGTCTTCGTCGTCTCGACGACGACCGGGCTGGTGGATTCCCAGTCGGACGAGGGAGCGACGCTCTGACTCTCCGGATTCAGCAGCTTGTAGAGGAAGAGCGCGAGGTTCGCGGTGAAGAGCGAGAACGGGTTTCCGGTGACGAGCTGCTGCAGCGCGCGGTGCGCCTCGATGGCCGTCGGGAAACGTTCTGCGGGATCGGCGAGGCACTGCCGGAGAAACCCGCTGAGCTCCCCGGAGCGCGGGTCGCTCGCGCGCAGCTCGGCCGAGGGCGTCTCGAGCGACGGCCGGCGGCCGGTCAGCAGCTCCACCAGGATCGCGCCGAGCGAGTAGACGTCGGCGGAGCGCGAGGCTTTCGCGTCGCGCCGCGACTCGGGAGCGACGTACGGAGAGATCTCGGCCGTCAGGCGCGAGGCGCCGAGGCTCGGCAGGATCGCGCCGGCGACGCCGAATCCGCCGACGCGCACGACCGCGTCGTGCGAGATCGAGACGAAGCCGGGCCAGAGCAGACCGTGTTCGACCGGGCGGCCGTCGACGGCCGTCTGGTGTGCGTGCTCGAGCCCTTCGGCGATGCGCTCGACGATCAGGAGCGCGTACTCGACCGGGATGCGGATGCCGAAGGCGCGCACGCGCGCGAGCATCGTGTCGAGAGTCCAACCCGCGGTCTCGTCCCACGTCATGAAGGGAATGCCGTCGACGACGTCGAGCTCGGGCCGGACGACGATGGCGTCGTGGGTGAGCGCCGCGCGCAGGCGGTCGTTGCGGACGGTCGCGAGGATCGCCTCCGGCTCGAGACTCTCGGACTGCAGCACGCGCAGCCGCACGAAGCGGCGCTCGTCGGCGGCGTAGAGGGCCCGGAAGACCGTGCCGAGCGGGTCCTCGGACAACTGGGCGACGAGCAGGTAGTCGCCCAGATGGCGTGAGAGAAACGGCGCGGGGGCGCTCAAGCCGGCTCCCCCTGGAGCGAGGCCGACGCCCCACGCCGCCTTCGAGTTGTCGGCAGTACGGCCATATCCTCTTTCGTTTGTTCGAATTGTAGCAGGACGCATGCCTGAACCCGGGACGCGCGTAAGTCGCTTCGGCGGAAGGATCTGACGAGAAAACCTCGGCCTGTCCGGTCGGCCATCTGACAAAAAACGGCGGAGCCGCGGCATGGCGGCTCCGCCGGATTGTCCGCGAGAGGAACCGAAGACTACTTGAGGCCGACCAGCTCGACCTCGAACATCAGCGTCGAGTTCGGGGGGATGACCGGGGGTCGTCCGCCGGAGCCGTAGGCGAGATCGGGAGGAATCAGGAGAATTCTCTGCCCGCCGACCTTCATGGTCATCAAGCCCTCGTCCCATCCCTTGATCACGCGCCCGGTTCCGAGCGGAAACGTGATCGGCTGGCCGCGGTCGACCGAGCTGTCGAACTTCTTTCCCTTCGCGCCATTTTCCCAGAGCCAGCCCGTGTAGTGGACGACGGCCAGCTGGCCCTTCTTCGGCGAATCGCCGGTGCCGACCTTCACGTCCTCGTACTGGAGTCCGCTCGGCGTCTTCGTCATCTTCATCTCGCCTTTCTCGGCGCCCGGAGCGGGAGTCGGCTTGGGATCGTCCGCCAGCGCCGACGCCGCGCCCAGCGCCGCGGCCAGCAACGTCGACAGGAGCAGAGCGCTCTTCTTCTTCATCGTCTTTGAATCCTTTCTGACCCTCGTCGAGGGCCGCGGGAGTCTAACAAAGTCGTTCCCCTCTCTCCCCTCTCCTCATCGGGGCGTCGGGGTGAGGGGAGGAAGCCATTTTGAGAGGATGCCCCCGTGCTGCGGAGCTTCGCGATCCGTTTCGGTCTCGGCGCGCTCGGCGCGGTCTACGTCGCGCTCGGCATCGTGTCGGCGCGGGTCGCGATGCTCGGGGCGGCCCGCCGCGAGCAGGGCATTCCGGCGGCGCTGCGCTTCCTGCTGGCGCAGCCGCGCGGCCCGTGGATTCTCGGCGCCGTGGTCGTTGGCCTCGGCTCGATCGCCGCCGTGCAGATCGGCGAGGCGGCGTTCGGCCGCCGGGGCGCCGCGACGCGGACCGGCCTGGCCGCGAGCGGGATCGGCTACGCGATCCTCGCCTGGAGCGCGGGTCGGCTGCTCCTTCACTTGAACGCCCGCGGGACGGACCTCCAGAAGGCGAGCGTGTCGTGGCTGCTCGGGCAGTCGTGGGGGCCCGCCTTTCTCGAAGCCGTCGGGGTCGCGATCGCGGCCGGAGGGCTCTGGGAGATCTTTCTCGGCGTGCGCGGCCGCCTGCCGTTCCGGCGCGACCTGCTGCCGCGGCACCTGGCCCGGTTCTTGTCGGCGTCGGCCCGCTTCGGGCTGGCGGCGCGCGGCCTCGTGGTCTGCGCCGTCGGATACTTCGTCGTCGCCGCCGCCGAGGATCTCGATGCGACGCGCGTGAAGACCGTGGGCGGGACTCTCCGGGTGCTGTCGAAAGCCTCGTTCGGCCCGCTCTTCACCGGGATCGTCGCCCTCGGTCTCGCCGCCTACGGCGTCTACATGTGGACGCTGATGCTCCTGAAGCGCAAGGTCTGACGCGGCCTACTTCAGGCCGAGCCAGCCGCGGATCTTCTTCGACACGCGCTCGGCCGACGGCGGGTCGAGGTTCGACAGCACGACGATCGTGTAGCCGGTGTCGAGGTCGAACTCGAGCGAGGCGTTGGCGCCCGCGGTGCCTCCCGCGAACCCGCCGCTCGCACGCCGGCGCCTCGCGCCGTCGGGAGCGGGCGCGACGTCTTTGTCGGAGAAGTACCAGTCGGTCCACGCGGGCGGAAGCAGCGCGTCCTTGCGAAGCGCTGCGTCGAAGGCGAGCAGGTCCGCCGCGGTCGCGTAGACGCCGCCGGCCGAGCTCGAACGCGCCGGCAGGGCATAGATGTTGACGTGGTCGTCCTTCGTGAGAGCCCCCCGGCCGCCGGTCTCGGTCTCGTGCGTGTACCCGACGGCGCGGTTCGGCACGATCGCGTCCTGCGGGTAGGCGTCGCTGTTCTTCATCCCGGCCGGCAGGTAGACGTGCTCGCGCACGTAGTCGTGGTACGGCTGGCCGGAGACCTTCTCGACGATCAGGCCGAGGACGACGTAGCCGGCGTTCGAATACCGCCGCCCGGTGCCGGGCGCGAAGAGCAGCGGTTCGTCCTCGAAGAGCGGCCGGTAATCCGCGAGGGCGCGTAGCCGCGATTTCGGCGTGGCGTCGTACTTCGGGCCGAAGATGTCGCCGAGGCCCGAAGACATCGTCAGGAGCTGCTGGATCGTGATCTCGTCCGCGCCGGCTCCCCTGTAGTCCGGCAGCCGCTGGTGGATCGTGTCCGACAGCGCGAGCTTTCCCTGGGCGGCGAGCTGCGCGATGGCGACCTGCGTGAAGAGCTTGCCGATCGACCCGACGTTGAACTTCGTGTCGAGACGGTTCGGCGTGCCGAAGTCGCGGTTGGCGAGGCCGTACGACTCCTGGAAGAACGGCTTGCCGTCCTTCGCGACGACGACGACGCCCGAGAACTCGCCCGCGTCGGCGGCGCGGCGCAGAGACGTCGCCGCTTCGGCCGCGACCGCCGCGTCGGAACCGAGCGGCTTCTCGGCCACGGCGCCCGGGCCGTCGGTCGGCTCGAACCGGAGGCCCTGGATCCCCCAGTTCGGGGGACCTTCGAGCATCATCCCGATCTCGAGCCAGTCGCCGGACTTGTTCGACCGCGCGAGGAAGCTGACCTCCGGCCCGTCGCCGCTCCGGACCGAGTGAAACTCGAGCGGCCTGACGTCCTGAGCCATGCCGGTCAGGCGGCGCACGCGGTCCTCGAGCGGCACCTGCTGCTGCGCCCGGGCCGCGAAGTTGGCCGTCACGAAGGCGCGGATCGCGTCGGGTGTCCCGGCGTTGAAGGCGGTGAGCAGCGCCGCCATGCGCCGGCCCTGCGGCGTGTCGGGCGGCGCGGCCGGGGCGGCCGCGGCCGGAGCGGCGCGCAGCGTCAGCAAGCACAGGGCGGCCAGGAGCGCGGACTTCGAGCGCTGCTTCATGCACCGGTCTACGCTCCGGCCGCCCGGAGGTTTCGGTCTCGCCGCGGGGTCAGGCCGACTTGAGCTTCGCGAGAATCCCGTTGATGCGCTTCTTGTTGGCGTCGTCCGTCACCATCGCCAGGGCCTTGCTGTAGTTCTCGATCGCCGCCTTCCTGTCGCCCTTGGCGGCGAGGCCTTCGGCGAGGCTGTCGTAGACGTTCCAGGAGTCGGGGTGGTCCTTCACGTTCTTCCGGAACAGGGCGATGGCCTCGTCCGTCTTGCCCTGCCCGAGCAGTTGATAGCCCAGGTTGTTGATGTCGGCCTCCGTGGCGAGCTTCAGCGCTCGCGCGCGCAGCTCTTCGGCCGTCTTCGTGTCGCCCTGCTTCTCGAGGATCGCCGCCTTCGTCCGGAGGTTCGCGAAGGTCGCCTGCATCGTGACCGACTTGTTGGCCCACGCGAGCGCCTGGTCGAGCTGGTAGTCGTTGCGCAGGCACCAGGCGGCCGCCTGATTCCAGGGTTGCCAGAAGAACTGGTCCAGGCCGTGGAGCTCGTTGTTCAGACTCGCGAACGTGACCGCCTTCGTGTCGACTTCGATCGGAAACGGGACCTCGAGCTTCTCCCAGTGGAGGACGGCGGTCGCCGAGGTCTCGCTCGGATTCTCGAAGCGGTACTCGAGCCGCTCGAGGAAATCGGCCGGCCGCGGCGTGGCCGAGAAGCGCAGCACGTCTTCTTTCTGGTCGTAGCTGAAGCTGCCCCAGTTGCTGTAGTTCGCGCTCAGGATGATCGTCCAGTCCTTGTCGGTCGGAATCATGTGGAGGCCGTAGGTGCCGGCGGGGAGCGTCCTGCCGCCGATCGTGACCGGCGAGGAGAACGCGATCGTGGTGTTCATGTTGGCGCCGGCCCGCCAGACCTCGTTGTACGGAACGAGCTCTCCCCAGACTTTCCTCTTGTTGACCGCCGGCCGGTGGTAGGAAATCGTGACGTTGGTCAGGCCGATCGTCTGGCTGACCGACGCCGCCGGGCTGGCGTCGGGTAGCGTGACCGGCGCCTGCGCCAGGGCCGCGGCCGCCGCGAGGACGAGCGCCCCGAAACCGAGGACGAAAAGCCTCTTCATCGGACCTCCTTCTTTGCTGGAGGTCTGTTACGACAAAGGCTGGAACGGGTTTAGCAGAGACGGCGCGCGCCGCGAGTCGAAGAACAACCAATGCTTCTGGAAAGAGGCGCTGTCGGGGTCGTTCGCAGCGCGGCCAGGTTTCGCGACCCCGGGCGAGCGAAACGCCTTGCGCGGGGGGAGCCGGAGCGAGCGACGGCGACGGTCAGGCGGCGGAAACCGAGCCGTGGTGGCCGCCGCCCTGGGGCGCGGTGCTCTGGAGGGCGCGGAACAGGAGGTCGGCGCGCCGCCGGACCCCGTGCTTGACGAGCAGGTTCGAGACGTGGAACTTGGCGGTCCGCTCGGACATCTGGAGGCGCCGCGCGATTTCCTTGTTCGAGAGGTTGTCGAGGACCGCTTCGAGGACCTGGCGCTCGCGGCGCGTGAGGCCTTCGAGACCCGTGGCGTAGACCTTGAGCGGCACGGTGCACAGCGCCGCGTCCACGAAGCGCGAGAGCAGCGCGCGTCCGACCCAGAGGCCGCCTCCTGCCACCGTCTCGAGCGCCTGGGGAAGCGTCCGCGCGGCTTCCTCGTACGTGAGGAGTCCCTTGACGCCGAGCCTCAGGATCGCGAACGCGGCCGGGTCGCTGAACCGCTCGGCCAGGACGAGAATGCGGGCGGTCGGCTGGCGCGCGTGGATGCCGGTGATGACGGCCTCGGTCGCGGCCAGATGCTGGTGCGCTTCGACGATCTGAACCGCCGCCCGGGGAACCGGGAGGTTCTCGAAGTCCGGGATCCGGTTGGATTCGAGCCGCCGTGCCAGCAGCCGATACCCGCTTTCGGAGATGAGCTGCTCGAACTGCGGCAGGACCAGCGGATGGCACCAGAACAATCCGACTTTCGACCGTTGGACCGCCACCGTTTCTGAGGGTAACGGATTCCGACCGCCAGGGGCAACCCTAAATTTCAGGTCAATTCTGCCCGGGGGTCACCGCGCGGCGGTTCGACTCGCGTCGCGGCCGGTCCGCGTCGGCGCCGCGTCGCCGTAGACCGGATGACACCAGCTCCGATACGCGGACCGCCGGCCGCGCACGACGTCGAAGTAGAGCTGCCGCAGCGCCGTCGTGATCGGTCCCATGCGGCCCGCGCCGATCGGACGGTGGTCGACGCGCGTGACGGCGGCGATCTGGACTCCCGTGCCGCACAAGAAGATCTCGTCGGCGAGCGTGAGCTCCGTGCGGTCGATCGAGCGCTCGACGACGGGAACCGAGAGCTCGCGCGACAGCAGCTCGAGCACGGTCCGCCGCGTGATTCCTTCGAGCACGTTGTCGCTGACGGGCGGCGTCATCGCCGTGCCGCGCCGCACCACGACGAGGTTCGCGGCCGACGCCTCCGAGACGTGGCCGTCCTGGTTCAGGACGATCGCCTCGTCGAAGCCGGCGCGCTGGGCGTCGGTCTTCGCGAACGCCGAGTTCACGTAGGCGCCGGCGATCTTGCCGCGCGGCGGGATCATCGTGTCGTCCACGCGGCGCCAGGACGAGATCGTCGCGTGAAGCCCTTCGTCGTTCTCGAGGTACTTGCCGTACGGCATCGCGACCATCGAGACCTCGGGCGTCAGGTTGTGGAGGCGGACGCCGATCGACTCGTCCGCGTAGAAGGCGAGCGGCCGCGCGTAGCAGTCCTCGCGGTAGCGCTCGGCGCGCAGGAGCTCGACGAGCGCGTCGGTCAGCGTCTCCGGCGTGTGGGACAGCGTCATGTCGAGCAGGCGCGCCGACTCGAGGAAGCGGACGAAATGCTCGCGCGGGCGGAAGGCGAAGAGCTCGGCCTCGTCGGGGTTCCAGTAGGCCCGGATCCCCGCAAAGCACGCCGTGCCGTAGTTCAGGGCATGGGTCATGACGCCGACGCGCGCTTCGGCGTAAGGGACGACGCGACCGCGGAAGAAAGCGTGGCGGGGGAGCGTCATGGGCGGCCTCCGGGGGACATTCTCAGGACCAGTCCAATTTTAAGATCCACCTTGAATCCATGCTCAAATTGGACATCAAGATGGACCTTCACCGCGGCCGAATCAAGAGCCACCTTCGGCGGAAGTGGACCGGCCGCGCATGAACACGGCGGCGGTCGTGGGCGCTCTCGGGAAGTGGGCCGACGGCGACGGCCCCGTTTACCGGCGCCTGTCGCGGGCCCTCGCGGCGGCGATCGACCGCGGGGAGATCGAGCCGGGCTCCCGGCTGCCGGCCGAACGCGTGCTCGCCGACGCGCTGGCGGTGTCGCGGACGACGGTCGTCTCGGCGTACGAAGAGCTGCGGGCGGCCGAGCGCGTCGAGAGCCGGCGGGGCAGCGGCACGCGCGTGCGGGGATCGGCCGCGCGGGGGCCGGGGCTCCGTCTGCGGGAGGACCCGTCGGGTTCGTTCCGCCGCCACCCGGTGTACCGGAGCCTCGTCGACGGGCCGGGCGACACGATCGAATTTCTGGGCGCGCACCTGCCGGCGCCGGACTCGCTCCCGCGGGAGCTCGCCCGCGTCGAGGAACGCGCGCTCCGCGAGCTCGCCCGCGGACCGGGCTACCTGCCGATGGGCCTGCCGGCGCTGCGCCAGGCGATCGCGCGCCACCTGACGGGCTCCGGCGTGCCGACGACGGACGAGCAGGTGCTCGTCACGCACGGCGCGCAACAGGCGATCGGTCTGGCCGGCGCGCTGTTTCTCGAGCGCGGGGACGCGGTCGTCGTGGAGGACCCGACCTATCTCGGGTCGATCGACATCTTCGCCGGCCTCGGCGCGCGGCTGGTGCCCGTGCCGGTGGGCGGGGACGCCGCGTGGCTGTCGCGCCTGAAGAACCTGATCGCGGCCGCCGCGCCGCGCCTCGTCTACCTGATGCCCACGTTCCACAACCCGACCGGCGCCGTGATGCCCGAGTCCTGCCGGCGCGGCCTCGCGCGCCTCGCCCGCGAGATGCGCGTGCCGATCGTCGAGGACAACACGCTCGCCGACCTCTCGCTGTCGGGCCGCGCTCCCGCGCCGATTGCGGCCTTCGACACGGCGGCGCCGATTCTGACGATCGGCTCGCTGTCGAAGCTCTTCTGGGGCGGGCTGCGCATCGGCTGGATCCGGGGCTCCGAGGAGCTGCTGGCGCGGATCACGCGGCTGAAGATCATGGCCGACCTCGGCGGCTCGCTCGTCGGCCAGCTCGGCGCGGTCCGGCTCCTCTCGGGGGCGGAGCGCGTCAAGCAGGCCCGGCGGCGCGAGATGCGCGAGCGCCTCGACCGGCTCACGCAGCTGCTGTCGCGGCACCTGCCGTCGTGGCGATGGGAGGCGCCGGCCGGCGGCCTGTCGCTGTGGGTCAGGCTCCCGCGCGGCGACGCCAACGCCTTCGCGCAGGTCGCGCTGCGCCACGGCGTCGCGGTCGTGCCCGGCTCGCTCGCCTCGTCCTCGGGCGGGTGCGCGGACCGGCTGCGGCTTCCCTTCGTGCTCGACGCCGCGCCGATGAAAGAAGGCGTCGAGCGGCTCGCGCGCGCGTGGGCCGCCTATGCCGGCGAGGACGCGGCGCGGCGCCGATCGGCCGGCGTGCTCGTTTAGAGCGGCGTCTCAGCCCGCCCGCGCGCCGTCGGGCAGAGGCCGCTCGGGGACAGCGAGCGCCGGCGCGATGCCGTCGGCGTAGCCGAGGTCGAAGAGCATGCCCTCGGACGTCTCGCCCATCATCTGGCGCGGCGCGAGGTTGACGACGAAGAGCGCCTGACGGCCGACGAGCGCCTGAGGGTCGGCTCGCTCGCCTTTCATTCCCGAGAGGATGCGGCGCTCGTGGTCGCCGAAGGAGACGGTCAGGCGCAGCAGCCGGTCGGATTTCGGGACGTCCTCGACTTTGAGGATCGTCCCGACGCGGACGTCCAGGGCCTCGAGCGCGGCGAACGGGACGGGCGGTTTGACGGGCGCGGGCGTCATGGCGTGCCTCCGGCGCGGACCTCGTCGGCCGCGCTTCGAATGTCCTCGAGGGCGGCGTCCACGCGCTCCCGGTGGGTCCGGAACGAGAGGACGCAGAGGCGGATTGCGAACCGGCCGTTCAAGAGCGTGCCCGTCAGGTAGACGCGCCGGCGGCCGTTGACGCGCTCGAGCAGCGCGCGGTTGACGCGGTCGAGCGCCGGGCCGTCGAGGCCGGGCGGCGCGAGCCGGAACGCCACGATCGACAGCTGCGGTTCGGCGACGATCTCGACGTCGGGAATGCGGGCGAGCTCGCGGGCCGCGTGCCGCGCGAGTTCGAGCTTCTCCTCGAGGTTGGCGCGGAACGGCCCGATCCCGTGCATCTTGAGCGGCAGCCAGACGCGCAGGCCCCGGAAGTCGCGCGAAAGCTCCGGCGACAGCAGGTTGAAGTCCACCAGGTCCGGGTCCTCCTGCATCGACGGCAGGTAGTCGGCCGTCAGGCCGTGGGCGCGTTCGAGCGCTCCGCCATCGCGGACCAGGAGCGCGCCGGTGCCGTACGGCAGGAAGAGGCCCTTGTGCGGGTCGAGGACGATCGAGTCGGACCGCTCGATCCCGGACAGGCGCCGGCGACCCTCGCGGGTCAACAGGAAGAAGCCCCCGTACGCGGCGTCGACGTGGAACCACAGCCTCTCGCGCGCACAGAGATCCGCGAGCGCGACGAGGTCGTCCACGGCGCCGGTGTTGGTCGTCCCCGCGTTGCCGACGACGAAGAACGGCCGGAGCCCGGCCGCGCGGTCGGCGGCGACGGCGGCGGCGAGGGCGTCGGGGCGGATCCGGAAGAGGCCGTCGCTCTCGATCGCGCGGACGTTGTCGGCCGGGAACCCCGCGAGCAGCGCCGCCTTCCGGGTCGCGTGGTGCGTCTGGTCGGAGACGTAGAGCGTTCCCGCGAGGAAGTTCTCCGGAAGCCGGTCGCGGCGCGCCGCGACGAGCGCCGAGAACGTCGCGAGCGAGCCCCCGGTCGTGAGGATGCCGCGAGCCTCGGCCGGATAGCCGGCGAGGTCGGCGAACCAGCGCACGACGTTCGTCTCGATCTGCGCCAGGCCCGGCGCGGCGGCGAAGACGCCGACGTAGCGGTTGACGGCGTCGGCGATGAAGTCGGCGACCGCCGCATGCGGCAGGCCGCCGCCCGGGATGTAGGCGAGGTATCCGGGCCCCGCGGTATTGAAGCTCTTCGGGATCACCCGCTCGAACAGGAGGTCGAGGAGCTCCTCGGCCGGGCGCCCCGATTCGGGCAGCGGCTCGCGGAGGCTGCGGGCGAGCGCGGCGCCGCCCTCGGTGTCGGCCGACGGCTGCGCGGGGAGGCTCGCGACGTGGGCGATGACCCGTCGGGCCGCCGCGTCGATCAGCCGCGAGAACGCCTCCGGCGAGAGCTCGAGGGTCCGGTCTTCCGGGGTCACGCTAGAAGTGCGCCATCCAGTTTTCCTTCGCGGTGGCCGGTGGCAGCCAGGGCGGGAGGTCCATCAGGAGAAGCGCCGAGAGCGAGGCCACCATCGGCTCGTACAGCGCGCGCAGCTCCTCGAGCCTCGCGGCCGCGGCGTCGTCGGCGGCGATCGGGATCTTCGCGGCCCGGAGCGCCTCGCGGACGCGCGCGAGCGCCTCCGCGGGAAGCCGGTCCGGCACGGGCGTCTCGAGCTTCGCGGCCAGCACGCGGTGGAGGTCGGCGACCGCGTGGCGCGCCATCGCGAACGTCAGTCGGGCCTGGCGGCGGCAGTCGGTCTCGACGACCGTGAGGACGAGCGCGCAGGAATCGAGCAGAGCCGTCATCCCGGCCACCCACGACTGGTTGTCGTGCTGGGACCGGTAGAAGGCGAGCACGGGAAACGAGACGTGGCTCTCCAGGAGCTCCGCGGCCCACCGCTCCCAGTCGCGCAGCAGGTCGATCAGCGCGTCCGCGGAGCCTTCGCCGTAATGGCGGCGCAGCAGCTCGACCGCCGTCGGCGGCGAGCCGGCGCGCGCGTCGAGCAGCGCGATCGCGGACTCGCGCCGCGAGAAGGCCTGCGAGACGACCGGCAGGTAGCCGATCACGAGCGCGACGAAGCCGAGTCCGATCCCCGACTCGAACACGGTCAGGAAGCGCCCCGCGGGGGAGTGCGGAACGACGTCGCCCAGGCCGAGGGTGAAGAGCGTCGTGCCGGACATGTAGAGCAGGGTCATGAAGCTGTCGCTGCCGTCCGGCGCTTTCATGCGCGATCCCGCGCCCCACTGCATCAGGGCGAACGCGAACACCATCGACAGCGCCCAGAGCGCGATGAGAAGGAGGAGCCAGAGCGGCCCGTACACGGTCAGGAAGTTTTCGCGCCTGTTGCCGCGCGGGAGACGGCGCGCCAGCGCCCGCCACGACGGCCAGGTCAGCCGGTAGAACAGGACCGTGAGGCGGTTGCCGCGCGAGACGCGGCGCGAGAGGACCATCGTCTCGAACGCATCCCAGAGCGTCGCGAGAAGCAGCAGAGCGCCGGCCGCGATCGTGGCGATCGAGATCTCGGCGCGGATCATGCCGCCATTGAATCACTCCCCGGCGGCCCGAAAAAGGACGTCCCCGCCGCGGGGCGGGGCTCGAAAGAGGGGCGTCGACGCGGGGTCAGCGCGTCTCGGCGTCGTGCTTCTGACGGTAGATCGAGCGGGACAGCTGGTTCTGCTGGTGGTTGACCAGGGCCCGCTCCGACGGGGTCAGCGAGCCGCCGTTGAACCGGCGCATGCCGTTGATTTCGCGGTTGAGGTGGGCTTCGCGGTTCTCGAGCCGAGCGGTCTCGCGCGCCGTGAGCTGGCCGCTCGCGACGCCCTGCGCGATGCGCTGCTGCTGGCGCTCCTGGCGGTTGTGGACCACGCCCGCGCGGGCCGGCGCGGCGGCGAGCAACGACAGGGAGACGGCGCCGAGGACGACATCGCGGAAGCGTTTTCTGTTCATGGATCGTGCCTCCGGGTAATCTGACGAGCGGCATGCAGCCGGGTTTACGCGCCGGGTCGGCTTCTCGCCCGGGAGGGCGTCTCGGACCGGCGCTCGTCGTGGCCGCGGCGGCGGGCCTGCTGTGGCTCGCACGGCCGCTCGCCGGCGCCTACCTCGCCAAGCTCTCGGCGGAGCACGCCCCGTCGCTTCTCGCGACGGCCGCGCTCGCCGCGGCGGTCGCCGGGTCGCTCCTGTGGTGGGGCCTTCTGCGGCGGCCGGCGCTCGTCGCGGCCGTCCTCGCCGTCTTCGCGGTGGCGACGGCGGCGCTCTCCGGCAACTTCGCCGCGGCGCTCGAGGCGGCGCTCCTGCTCGCGCTGACGCTCGCGGCCGGCGACGGAATCGCCGCGTGGATCCGCGGGCGCGACTCCGGGGGCGTCGAGCTCGTGCCGGCCTTCGCCGCGGGCCTCGTCGCGGCGAGCCTCTCGGTCCTGGCTCTCGGCGAAGCGGGGATCCTTTCCCGGGCGAGCGCGGCCCTCGCGCTCGTGGCGCCGGCGGCGTTTCGGGCGCGAAGGCTCCCGGACCTCGGCCGCCGCGTCGCGCGCGCGATCCGCCTGCCGCGCGGCGGCGCGCCGCGGCCGCTCGAGGCCGCCTGGCTCGCCTTCATCCTGCTGGTGCTCGCGGCCGTGTGGCTGGGAGCGCTCTGCCCGGACGTCTCGTGGGACGGCCTCGCGTATCACCTGCCGGAGGCGCGGGGGATCGCGGCGGCCGGACGTCTTCTCCCCGAGCCGGACCTCGAGCCGCAATCGCTGCTCTGGCGCCCGCACGAGGCGTATCTCGCGCTCGGCTTCTTCTTCGGCGGGGAGCGAACGGTGCGGTTCCTCCAGCTCGCGATCGGCCTATTCGGCTTCGGCGCCGCGCTGTCGCTCGCGCGGCGCGTGGGCGGCGGCGGGAGCGGCCCGCTCGCCGCGCTCCTGCTGGCGGCGTTTCCGACCGCGATGCTGCAGCTGCGCGCGACCTACGTGGACTGGCCCGCGGCGTTTCTCACGGCGGCGGCGGCGGCGGAGCTCGCGGGCGGCCGCGGCGCGCCGGGCCGGGTGCGGCTGTCGGGCTTACTCTTCGGTGGAGCGGTGGCCGCGAAAGTTTTCGCCCTGTTCGCCGCTCCGGCTCTCCTGGTGCTTCTCGCGCGCGCCCGCCCCCGCCCGCGGGTCGCGGCCGCCGCATTCTGCCTCGCGCTCGCCGCGCTGTTGCCCTGGCTCGCCTGGAGCGCGCGCCATGCCGGATCCCCTGCCGCTCCCTACGCGCCCTCGGTCCGGGATCTCGCGGCGCGTCTCGGCGACGGCCACTTCTTCACGACGTCGCCCGCGTCCGGCGCGGCCGCGCTCCCGGTCGCGACCGGCGAGCGACTCGGGCGTTTTGCCCGGCTGCCGGCCGATCTCGTTTTTCACTCGAGCCGGTTCGAGGCAAACGGCGACGGCTACAACGGCGTTCTGGTCCTGATCGCGGCGGTCGGTCTGGCGGGCTGGGACGCGCGGCGCCTCCTCCTCTTCGGCGCGGCGGCGCTGCCGGCGCTTCTGCCGTGGTCGCAGCTCGCGTTGCCGTCGGTGCGCTACCTGTTTCCGCTCTATCCGCTCTACGCGGTGTTCGTGGCGGAAGGACTCCTCCGGATGACGTCGGACTTTTCCGGCCGATCCGGCGCGGCGGCGGGCCTCGCCCTGACGGCCGCCGCGGCGGCGTTCCCGGTGCAGTTCGGCTCGAGCGGTCTCGAGGCCCGCGTGGCCGCCGGGAGGCTCTCGCGGGACGCCTACCTCGAGAACAGGCTCGCCGCCTACCCGCTGTGGGCCGCCGTCGGCGCGGACGACCGCCTGGTGTTTCTGGGGGAAAACGACCGATTCCATTGCCCGGCCGCCCGGGCCTGGCGCAGCGACTACGCCCCGGTCGCCGCCTGGGGACGCGACCCCGAGGCCTGGCGGCGAGGCCTGTCGGCGCTCGGAATCACCGGGGTGGTCGTCCGGGAAGACCGGATTTCCGCGCCGCGACTGCTCGAGGGCCTGTCTGGCGCCCTCGAGCCGGTCGACCGGAAAGGGCCGGCCGTCCTGTACCGGGCCCGGCCTCCGGGCGCGCGGGAGTAGAATGAAGCATCCAGGAACAAGGCCTATGAGCGATCCCATCGGGTTCGTCGAGACGACGGTGGACGCGTCCCCCGGCGGCGGCCAGGTGCGCGACGCCGTGGCGCTGCGGTTCGACCCGTCGCGCCGTGTGAACCTCCGATTCCAGATCTCTCTCACCGGCGACGACGCGCTCGAGGCTTTGCGCTACGCGCGCCGGTCGATGATTCGCGAAGAACGCACGCGCGGCCTCGAATGGGACGAGCCTTCCATGGAAGACCCGTCGCTCTCCGGCAACGAGATCCGCTGGTACGCGCTGGCGTCGCAGGCCGCGTGGTGCCGGGAAAAGGTCGCCGAGCTCGTCGAACGCGCCAATCGCGCCCTCGCGGAGATGGGCCCCCGCTGACGCCGCCGCGGCGTTACCCGCGGTAACACTTTCGCTTCGCCCCGGCCCTGCCCGATTCCTGGCGGGATTCCCAAGGGCCGTCGAACGAGCGGTTTGCGCGCGCCCGCGCCTCGCGGCACGCGCTTCGCTATTCCGGGGAGGCATGCCGCGCATCGGCTTTTCGGAGATCCCGTCCGGACCCGAGTCGGTCCCGTTCTCGTCGGACTCGACGGTGGCGCGGCTTTCGCCCGGTGTCGTGACGCTCCACTTCCGGCTGGTCTCCGCCGACGAACGCAGCCTCGAGGCCCTGAGGTACGCGCGCCGCGCCATGCTGCGCGAGGAGTCGACGCGGGGCGTCGCGGACGACGAGCCGTCGCTCGAGGAGGCCGTGTTCTCGGCCTTCGACGTCGTCTGGTCCGTTCCGCCGGCCTGGCGCGCGGCCTGCCGCGCCAAGCTCCGGGATCTCGTCGCGCGGGCCAACCGGGTTCTCGCGGACGAATCGGAATCGCGGCGCGCGTCGCGAACCGCGCCGCGGCCGAGAACGCCGTAAAATCAAGGTGCCATGAGCGGCCGCCGCTTCCGCCGATTGCTTCTCCTGGCTCTCGTGGTCGGCGTCGGCTACTGGATCTACGCGGATCGACCCACGGTCTCCGGAATCGTGGATTCCCTGACGAACCCGCTCATGGGCTCGAAAGCCGCGGTGAGCAGCTCGGAGCGCAACCGCGTCGTGGGCGACGCGAGCGCGACCATCTCCGAGCAGCCCGGCGAGAGCTCCGTCGGCACGCTGCGCGAAGGCATGACCGCCAGTGAGGTCCGGGACCTTCTCGGCGAGCCGAACAAGATCGAGTCGGAAAAGGTCGAAGGGAAGCTGCAGACGCGCTGGACCTATTCCGAAGCCAGGCGCGTCCTCGTCCTTCGGGACGGACGCGTCGTCTCGATCGGGATCCTCTAGGTCAGCGGCGAGCGGCGGCGGCGGCGGCGCCGTAAAGGCCGAGGTTCTGGTCGAGCACCACGCGCACGGGAATGTCGGCCAGGAGCGGCTTCATCGGCGGCTTGTCGCGGAAGGACCGTAGAAACGCCCGGGCCTTCATCGCCTTCAGGATCTTCGGCGCGATGCCGCCCGCGACGAAGACGCCTCCGGTCGCGCGGTATTGGAGCGCGAGGTTCCCGGCCTCGGAGCCGTAGATCGTGACGAAGAGCTCGAGCGCCTTGCGGCACAGCGGGTCCCGCCCGGAGAGGCCGAGGCGGCTGATCGCCGCGGCCCGGTCCTCGGCCGCTCGGATTTCCTCGGCCGCGGTGCGTCCCGGGCGCGCGGCGCCGTCGCGCGCGAGAAAGTCGTAGACGAGGCCGAGGCCTCTGCCCGAGAGAATCCGTTCGCGCGTCGTGCGGCCGAACCTCCGGCGCAGAAACGCGACGAGGCGGTCCTCGACCGGCGTGCGCGGGCCGAAGTCCACGTGCCCGCCCTCGGAAGCGACGACGACGTCGCGGTCGCCGACGCGCAGCAGGACGGCCTGGCCGAGCCCGGTGCCGGCGCCGAGCAGCGCGATCGGACCGTGGGCGTCGGCGCGCCCGCGCGCCAGCGTCACCGTCTGCCGCGGGCCGAGGTAGCGCAGCCCGAGCGCGTTGGCGCCGAAATCGTTGACGAGCACCACGCGCCGGATCCCCGTGCGCCGCGAGAGGCGGCGCTCGTCCAGCCGCCAGGACAGGTTCGTGATCCGGGCTCGGCCGCCGCGCACCGGCCCGGCGACGCCGAAGCCGGCGGCGGCCGGTTGCGGGCGCTCGGCCGACAGGAAGGCCGCGACGATCTCCTCGAGGCCGCGGTGATCGGCGCTGTGGTACCGCTCGTGGCGCAGCACGCGGCAGCGCCGGCCGCCGATCTCGACGATGGCGAGCGCGGTCTTGGTGCCTCCGACGTCTCCGGCGAGGACCCGCATGTCGCGCAAGCTACCATCGGGCTGCGGGGTTGTGGCTTAGCATCGCCGGCGCCGGGAACCGCGACCGCCGCGATTCCCGAACGGCTGCGAGCGCAAAAAAAAAGCCCCGGGACGGGGTGGGGCCGCCCGGGGGGCGAAAGGAGGAGGTTGAGAGGTTCCTTTGCTCGCCCATTCCGTAGTGCAAGCGGGTGGCCATCCGTGCCACATGGAATAAGCTCTTTATTTTCAGAGCTTTGATGACATCGTGTCGAGGTGAGATGACGGAAATTGTCAGCGGGCGGGTCCGTCAGGTTGCGACAAATTGCGGGCCGCCGATCCGGAGGAGGCCTCGCTGCTCCGGCGGCCGCGCCGGCCTCGCGCTCGTGCTGCTGGCGGCCGTTCTTGCGCTCGGCGGCTGCTCCTACATCTTCTCGGAGAAGCGCACGGTCTATCAGTTCGATCCTTCCTATGGCGTCGAGAGCCCCGAATTCGTCCGCTCGCTCGACGGGCTCGGCACCGAGATGGTCCCCGGCAACGCCGCACGCCTGCTCCAGAACGGCGAAGGGATCTTCCCCGCGATGCTCGCGGCGGTCGCGGGCGCGAAGGAGTCGATCAACCTCGAGATCTACATCTTCGACCACGGCCAGATCGCGACGGGGTTCGCCGAGGCGCTCGCCGAGCGCGCCCGGGCCGGCGTCGAGGTGCGTCTGCTCGTGGATGCGTGGGGCTCGAACCTCGGGCCGCTCGCGCCGATGCTCGAGGCGGCCGGCGCGCGCGTACGGATTTACAAGCCGCTGAAGCTCTATTCGATCGACCGGGTCGGCAACCGGACACACCGGCGCATCCTCACCGTGGACGGCCGGATCGGCTTCTGCGGCGGCGTCGGCATCGACGACCGCTGGAAGGGCGACGCGCGCGACCCGAGCCAGTGGCGCGACACGATGATCGAGATCGAGGGACCCGTCGTCACCCAGCTCCAGCACGTGTTCGCTCAGGACTGGGTCCACACGACCGGCGAGGTCCTGAACGGCAACCGGCAGTTTCCGCCGATCGCGCCCGCCGGGCCGATGCTCGCGCAGGCGATCGCGGCCGCGCGGGCGGACTCGATCTCGATGTCCAAGCTCGTCCTGTACATGGCGATCCAGGCCGCCCGCCGCAGCATCTGGATCGAGAACGCCTACTTCGTGCCGGACCGGCAGATCCGCGAGGGGCTCGCGGCGGCGGCGCGGCGCGGCGTGGACGTGAAAGTGATCGTGCCGGGCTCCCACACCGACTCGCCGAACGTGCGCTACGCGGCGCACTACCACTTCGGCGTCCTGCTCGAGGCGGGCGTCGGAATCTACGAATACCGGCCGACGATGATGCACAACAAGGTCATGGTGGTCGACGGCATCTGGTCCACGATCGGGTCGATCAACTTCGTCAACCGCTCCATGACCAAGAACGCCGAGGTCAACATCGCCGTCTACGACCGCGCGTTCGCGGCGGAAGTCGGCCGGATGATGCTCGCCGACCTCGGGCGCTGCGACGTGCTGACCGAGGCGGCCTGGAAGAAGCGGGGTCTTTTCGAGCGCATGGGCGAGCTCTTCTTCTTTCTCTTCGCCGAGAACTACTAGCAGGTTAGGATTCCGCGATGCTCGAGAGCCTCCTGCCGCTCGATCGCCCGCTCGTCGTGTTCGACACGGAGACGACCGGCACCAACTCCCGCAACGACCGGATCATCGAGATCGCCTGCCTGAAGATCCACCCCGACGGCCGGCGCGAGCAGTTCGTGCGCCGCATGAACCCGGGCGTGCCGATTCCCGCGGCGTCCACGGCGATCCACGGCATCCGCGAGGCCGACGTGGCCGACGCGCCGCGGTTTCGCGACGTCGCCGTCGAGCTCGCGGCCTTTCTCGAGGGCGCGGACCTCGGGGGCTACAACATCACGGGGTTCGACCTGCCGGTGCTGCGGTCGGAGTTCCTGCGGGCCGGCGTTCCGTTCGAGGTCTCGGAGCGGCGGCTCGTCGACGCCCAGCGGATCTTCTTCTCGCGCGAGCCGCGCCATCTCGCGGCGGCCGCGCGCTTCTACTGTCAGGCCGAGCACACCGGGGCGCATGGCGCGCTCGCCGACGCCGAGATGACCCTGCGCGTCCTCGAGGGGCAGCTCGGGCGCTACGCCGACCTGCCGCGCTCCGTCGTCGAGCTGCACGAGGCGTTCTGCGCGGGCCTCGACCAGGACCTCGACCCCGAGGGCCGCATCCGGCTCGTCAACGGCGAGCCGACGGTCAACTTCGGGAAGAACCGCGGCCGGCTGCTCCGCGACATCTCGCGCGAGGAGCCGGGGTTCCTGCGGTGGATCATCAAGGGCGACTTCTCCGATCCCGTCAAGGAGATCGCGCGGAAGTACCTGCCGGAGGGCGGCTAGTCCGCCCTACTTCGGCGCGGTCTTCCGGAACCGCAGCGTCTCGCCGCTGTCGGAATTGCGGAGGCGGATCGCTCCCGGCTCGAGCTCGACGCTCCATTTGCCGATGGCGCCGCGCATCGCGAGGGCGCAGGTCGTCGTGCCGAGGGTCTCGCCGCCGAAGCCGTCGCCCTTGGGATTCATGATGAAACTGCAGGCCGAGGACAGTTCGCGCTCGGTGAAACGTCCCGCGTCGTTCGACAGCGCCGTGACCTGCGGGCTGAAGTGGGGAATGTAGGTGAAGTAGATGTCCTTGCCCTGCGTCTCGAGCCGGATCACGCCCTGCTGCACGACGCTGTCCTTCTCGAACGTTCCGACGACCGAGAGGAACAGGTCGTAGGGACGCGCGGGCTCGAGCGTCACCGGGGACAGGTTGAGCGTCAGGTGGTTTCCCGGGGTCGACCCCTCGAAGGTTCCGGAGAGCATCGAGGAGATCTGATAGATGCGCGAGTCGGATCCCTGGCCGAAGGCCACGCGGGCGAGCACGAGGGTGGCCAGGACGGCGGCGGCGAGGTTTTTCTTCATGGCTCTCTCCGGCGATTGCGATTTCCGTTCCAGCGGTGCCGGCCCGCCGGCCGTGGCCCTCGTCCGCGAGAAGTGTCTTGTCGTCATCGCGTTGGCCGCGGATCGCCGGCCGCGGGGGAGGCCGGTGCCGTCCCCTGCGGGAGACGGGATGCGCCGATTGCGGGCAGCCCGCGGAGGCCCTTGACGGTGCGCTCGAGGGCCTTCTGGTATGCCTCGGAAAGCGACTCCTTCTCGTTGTTGGAGCCCTGGTAGTTGGGGCGCGAGAGCTCCTCGTTGGCCTGAAACTCGGTCAGCGTCTGGCCGTCGGCGTTCGAGACGGTCACCGTCCATTCGACGGCGGCCTCCCACGACCCTCCGCCGCCCGGGTCGTACTCCATGTGGGACCGGAAGCGGTGGATCTCGATCGCGATCGTGTCGGCGCCCGCCGGCGGGACGTTCTTCCACGTGCAGCCCGGGAACGACTTCTGGATGCCGTCGCGCACGGCGGCGACGGTCTGGGCCGAGCCTTCGTGGTCGACCCGGTGGTCCACGACCTCGAGGTTCCACGCGGTCCGGCCGCCCGGACAGGTCACCTCGGGGTCGGCGTACGACGTCGACCGCACGGCCGGAGGACCGCACGCGAGGCACGAGACGACGAGGGCGCCGAGGGCGAGGCGTCGCATGGCGTTCAGTCAGAACGCCGCGCGCCGGCGCGATTGTTCCGCTTTCCGGCGGCTTCGAGCGGCGTGGACGCGTACGCCGCCGCCATGGCTCGCGCTTCGTCGGCGAGGTCGGCGACGAGCTCCGGCGGCGACAGGGCCCTCGCGTGCCGCCCGTACGTGAGGACGAAGCGGCGCGCTTCGCGCAGCGACTCGCCGGGCAGCTCGAGGATCGCGCCGCCGTCGGCGTCGATCTCGATCTTCTGCTGGGGGTGCCAGACCATCTCCTGGATCTCGCCCGAGACCTCGGGCGAGAACCGCACGCGGAAGCGGAAAGCCCGGCCCTTGCCGACGAAGAGCCCGAAGGTGTTGCGGAAGAACGCGTCGGCGTCGAAGTTGCGGGGGATGGCGTAGCGCTCGGCGGTCAGGCGCGGGCTCTCGATGCGCGCGAGGTAGAAGTTCTTGACCTGTCCCTGCGCGGCGTCTTCGGCGAGCACCATCCAGTCCCGGCCCGCGAGGACGAAAGCGTAGGGGCGGATGACGCGCGGCTCGCCCGGCGGCTCGCCCGGGTGCCGGTACCGGATCGAGAGCGCGACTCCCTTCTGCAGCGACTCGGCGACGGCCTGCCAGGTGCCCTCGCGCACCGGACGAAACGCCGTCGCTCGCAGAGCGAGCTTCTCGCGGACGACCTCGGGTCGCAGCCGCACGGCCGGCGGCATGAGCCTGGCGAGGCGCTCGTAGCACGAGCGCAGCGTGCGCGCGAGCGGCGTGCCGCCGAGGAGCTGAAGAACCTGCGCCGCGACGCCGATCGAAAACAGGTCCTGGCCGTCGACCGGAAGAAAGGGGAGCACGTAGTCGTCGCGCGAATAGGCGTAGCCGTTTTCCTCGCGGCGGAACTCGATCGGCGCCTCGAGCTCGTCGCGGAGATAGTCGATGTCGCGCTGGACGGTTTTCGAGGAGACGTCGAGCTCCTCGGCGAGCGAGCTGGTATTGGGGTGCCGGCCTTCCTTGATCTCGTGGTGGATCGTCTGGAGGCGTCTCCAGAGAGGACGGTCCTTGAAAGCGCCTCGTCGTCCCACGGCGCGATTCTCCGGGGCGGCCGGCGAACGCGCAATGGCGGAGTGCCGGAAAGTGTCCGCGATGTGTCCGCCAACACCGACAAGGATGTCAGCGCGGGCCTCGGCCGCCGCCACAAGCGATTCCAGGGCAACGAGTTGCGAGCGCCGGCGCCGCTGGCGTGGCGCTTGCTCGAAAAATGGACGCTATGCAGATCCCCTACGAGCTCGAGTTCGTCGAAAACCGCCCGACCGTGTCGGCTCGCGCCGTCGCGCTTCCGGCGCCGGCGCCGGTGTGGCGCGCGGGACGCACCGCCGGCCATCGCGACGCGCTCGACCGGTTGCTCGACTGGGCGTTCCGGATCGTGCGTCGCCTCGACGGCGCGCGCTGATCTTCGGAGGCGCCCCGAGTCTTCGGCGCGCGGCGGATTTCCGTGCGCGCCGGGCCTGCCGCTACTTCAGCAGCGGCAGGATCTCCTTGACCGTGCCCGCCTCTTTCCCGGCCGGCTCGAGATCGAGGTACTTCTGCAGGTGCTCCTTCGCCGACGCCTTGTGGTTCAGGTTGAAGGCGGCCATGCCGAGATAGAACTGGGCGTTGGCGAAGTCGGGCTTGGCCTCGACCGCTTTCGTCAGCAGCGCCTCCGCGTCCTTCATCTTGCCCTTGTTGTAGGCCTCGATGCCCTTGTTGTAGACGATCTCGGGCGAATCCGGATTGGCCTCGGCGTACTTGGCGGCCCAGTCCGCGGCGGCCTTCTTGTCGCCCGTCGCCTTCGCGGATTCCGAGAGCATCGGATAGAGGTTCGTCAGCGTCGGGTCGAGATCCACCGCCTTCTCGCCGTACTCGAGCGTCCTGGCGTAGTCCTTCTTCTCGTACGCGAGCGTGGCGAGCGCCTGCCAGCCGGCGGGGAGGTCGGGGTTGTTCTTGACGGACTCCTGGAACTTCGCTTCCGCGGTGGCCTTGTCGCCGCCGTTCATGGCATCGACGCCGGCGTTGAAGGCGGCGATGGCCTTGTCGCTGGCGGAGGGCTGCGGCGCCGCCGCGGGCGCGCCCGGGGCGCCGGCCGCGGGCCTGGCCTCCGACGTCTTCAAGAGCTTGATGTTGACCGTGCCCTGGTCGTTGATCGGGATCTTCTTGTCCTCGCCCGCCGTGACGAACCCTTCCTTCTCGAACGACACGTGGTACGGCATGGTGCAGTCGTTGAGCGCCATGCTGTACGTGCCCTTCGCATCGGTCTTGACCGTGATCCTGAAGGTGCGCAGGTTCGGCGTCGTGACGATCACCGAGACGCCCTCGACCGGGGCGCCGCTCGAGTCGGTGACGGTGCCGAGCAGCCGGCACTGCGCGCCGGCGTGGAGATAGGCGGCCGACAGGAATACGCCCGCCGCCGCGATCAGTCGTCCCATGGTTTTCATCGTCTGTCCTCCGGCGGCCCGGTTTGGTCCGGGGGAACCGCCCTCTGGCCCGGATTCTATGGGAGTCCGGCCTCCGGAGGGAAAACGGAGCCGGGGGCGGGGGGATTCCGGCGGCGACCGCGGGAGGGCTACGCGGGACGGGCCGGTGAGTGGCCGGGCCGGGGGAGCGCCTCGAGCACTTCGACGACGGCCCGGTAGCGGCCCATCGGCATGACGTGAACGCCCCGCGCGATGCCCGCGATGCCCGCGGCGAGCTCGCGGGCGATGGCGATGCCCTCGGCGCGTTCGTGGTCGGCGCCGCGCTCGGCGGCCCGCCGCATGCGCTCCTGGATCGACGCGGGGACGACGATGCCGGGGACCTCGTTGGCGAAGAAAAGCGTCTGCTTGAGCGAGAGGAGCGGAATGAGCCCGACGAGAACCGGGATGGCTCGCGCGTCCGGACGCGCGAAGAACCGCTCGAGCGCGGAGAGGTCGTAGACGGGCTGGGTCTGCGCGAACGTCGCCCCCGCCTCGATCTTCGCGCGGAGCTTGGAGAACTCGACGTCCTGGTCGGCGGCCGCCGGGTTCGCCGCGCAGGCGATCGCGAAGCGCGTGGGCGAGCCGATCGCGTTGCCCGCGAGGTCGGCCCCCGCGTTCAAGCCCTTGGCGATGCGCAGGAGGCCGAGGACGTCCACCTCGGAGACCTGCTTGGCCTGCGGGTAGTCGCCGATCTTGAGCGGGTCGCCGCCGAGGCACAGGAGCGCCTTGACGCCGAGGCCCGCGGCCCCGAGCAGGTCCGACTGCAGGCCGAGCACGTTGCGATCGCGCGTCGTGATCTGGACGACCGCGTCGAGGCCCGTCTCGCGCTGGATGAGCGCGGCCACCGCGATCGACGACATCCGCAGCCGCGCCATCGGGTTGTCGGTCACGTTGACGGCGTCGACGCCCGCGGCCTTCAGCGTCCGCGCGCCCTCGACGGCCGCCGACGAGTCGGCGCCGCGGGGCGGCTCGACTTCCGCGGTGACGACGAAGGCGTCGGCTTCGGCGAGCTTGCGCTTCAGGCGCGACGTCTCGACCGCCGTTTCGACGACGTGCTCGACCTCCGCCTCGAGTTGCACCGAGACGGGCCTCGACGGCAGAACGCGCCGGGCGCCCGAGACTTCGCGGGCCATGGCTCGGATGTGCTCGGGCGTCGTGCCGCAGCAGCCGCCGATGATGGCCGCGCCCGCGGCGACGAATGCGGCCGCATACTCGCGCAGGTAGTCGGGCGAGGACAGGTAGACGTTGCGCCCGTGGACGACGCTCGGGTAGCCGGCGTTCGGCATGACGGAAAGCGGCAGCGCGATCGACGCCGGAAGCTTCGCGAAGATGTCGTGCGTCTCCTGCGGCCCCAGCGTGCAGTTCATCCCGACGGCGTCGGCTCCGGCCAGCGACAGCGTCGCGAGCGCGTGGGGAGCGGCCTCGCCGAAGGCGGTGCGGCCGTCGGCGAGAAACGTCATCTCGGCGACGATCGGAATCGCGGGCGACAGTCCTCGCACCGCGCGGACCGCTTCGGCCGCTTCGAGGAGGCTGCCGAAGGTTTCGAGCAGGACGAGGTCGACGCCCGACTCGAGCAGCAGGCGCGCCTGCTCCTCGAAGATCTCGCGGACCTGGGTGAGCTGCAGCGAGCCGTAGGGCCTGACGAGCGCGCCGAGCGGCCCGATCGAGCCGGCGACGAAGACGTGTTCACCGGCCGCCGCCTCCCGGGCGAGGCGCGCGCCCTCGCGGTTGATCTTCTCGAGCGAGTCCGCCCACTCGTGCGCCGCGAGCTTGACGCGGTTGGCGTCCCAGGTGTTCGTCGTGACGATGCGCGCGCCGGCGGCGACGTAGTCGTCGTGGACCTCGCGCACCGCGTCGGGATCCGAGAGGTTCAGCGGCGAGCGCGCCTGATCGGGCGAGGCGCCCCGCGAGGTCAGCAGCGTCCCGATCGCCCCGTCGGCGAGCAGCACTTCTTCGGCGAGCGCCTTGCGAAAGTCTCTTTTCATTCAGAACGCCAACAAAAAAGCCTCTCGAGCGAGAGGCGCCGGCCCGAAGGCCGAATCGCGGCGCCCCTCATCTTCTTCTCCGTCGGAGAATCCGGACTTGGCACCTGTCGAGGCCGCGCCGCGATGCGCGGATCCGGTTGCCGTGGGGTCGTCGGGCCGGTCCCTCGCCCACTCTGGATGCGGCCGGGCCCCGGATCGGGCGCCCGGACGGGTCAAAGAGCCGCATTCACAGTAGCCCCGCGGGAGACGGGTGTCAATGCGACTACAATGGCGCGTCCTCACGGGTCGGGCGTTCCCGTCGGCTCCTCGAAAGGAGCCGCCATGATCCCGACGTTGACCCTCGCCGTCCTCGGATTTCTCGCCGGAGACCCGCCGCCGCAGCCCTGGGTCGAAGTGCATCTGACCGTCTTCCGCGATCCCTACGTCTCGAGCGACCAGGTGACGATGTGCCGTGTCCGTGCCGACAACCACGGGAGCCGCCGCTGGCCCGGCCGCGTCCTCGCATTCGAAGTGCGCGCCGTGGGCGACGCGCACGCGCGGGCGCGCGGCCGGTTCGGCCTGACACTCGAGCCGCACGGCTCGCTCGAGACGCTCGTGGCTCTGCCCGGCCGCCACGATCGTTTCGAGGTCGTTCCCGCGCCCGCGCGCGCCGACGGCGCACGCGACCAGTCGCTGCGGCGCAAGTCCGGCCGCCGTCGTCATCGCGCGGCGGCGCAGGACGAGACGGCCCACTGACTCCGCTACAATGGCCCGCCATGAAAATCCTGGTCGTCGGCGGGGGAGGGCGTGAACACGCCCTGTGCCTCTCCCTGCACAAGAGCTCCCTCGTCGAGGAGATCCTGTGCGCCCCCGGCAACCCGGGCATCGCCGAAGTCGCCGACTGCCTGCCGGTCGCCGCCGGCGACATCGTCGAGCTCGCCGACCTGGCCGAGAAGCTTCGCGTCGACCTGACGGTGGTCGGACCGGAGCTGCCGCTCTCGCTCGGCATCGTCGACGAGTTCGCCAAGCGTCAGCTGCCGGTTTTCGGCCCGACGCGGCTGGCCGCGCAGATCGAGACGTCGAAGGTCTTCTCGAAGGAGTTCTTCCGCCGCCACCAGATCCCGACCGCCGAGGCCGTGGTGTGCTCCGGAATCGAGGAAGCGCGCCAGGCGATCCAGCGCTTCGGATTTCCGGTCGTGCTCAAGGCCGACGGGCTCGCCGGCGGCAAGGGCGTGCTGATCATCGAGAGCGCGGAGGACGCGGAACGGGCGCTGCCGCTCTTCTTCCAGGAGCGCGTGTTCGGCGCCGCCGGCGACCGGATCGTGGTCGAGGAGTTCCTGAGAGGACAGGAGGCGTCCTTTCTGGTGCTCTACGACGGCGTCACGGCGGTGCCGCTGCCGACGGCGCGCGACTACAAGAAGGTCTACGACGGCGACCGCGGACCCAACACGGGCGGGATGGGCGCCCACTCGCCGGCCGGGGTCCTCAACGCGGAGATGGCTTCGCAGGTCCTCAAGGACATCCTGTGGCCGACGTTCCGCGGTCTCGAGGCCGAAGGGCGGGGTTTCAGCGGCGTTCTCTACGCGGGCCTGATGGTGACCGACTCCGGGCCGAAAGTGCTCGAGTACAACGCGCGGTTCGGCGATCCGGAGACCGAGGTGATCCTGCCGCGCGTGACTTCCGACGTCGCGGCGGTTCTGCGCGCGGCGGCCACGGGCGGCCTCGCGGAGTTTCTGCCGCTCGGCGTGAAGAACGAGGCCTGCGTGGGCGTGGTTCTCTGCGCCGCCGGCTATCCGGGCAACCACGAGCGCGGGCGGCCGATCACGGGGCTCGCGGAAGCGGCGCGCATGCCGGGTGTGGAGGTCTTCCACGCCGGAACGGCGCGGGACGGCGACCGTCTCGTCACCGCCGGCGGACGCGTCCTGGTCGTCACCGCGACGGCCGCGTCCATGACCGAGGCGGCCGCGCGCGCCTACGACGCGGCCGACCGGATTCACTTCGAAGGCAAGCAGCTGCGCCGCGACATCGCCGCCGGCGGCATCCGCCCCAGCCGCATCTAGGCGAGCCCTCGTGCGGCGACAGCTCGCCGCGTGCCAAAGTTCGCGACCTCGGGCGAGCGAAACGACAGCGCGGCGGGAGCCGGAACGGAGTGAGGGATCAGGCCGGCGGTCGAGCGCTGTCCGCGAGCCGCCGGACGCTGCGGGCGGCGGCCGTTGGCCGGCCGCGCCCGCAGAGCCCGAACGAAGTGAAGGCGATGGTCAGAAACATCCGCCGGCGCACTTCATCTCGTGGAAGCGCGTGTCGAGGGAGTCCGTGTCCTGGTCGATGATGAATCCCTCGATCGTCGGCGAGGTCTGCGTCGGGTTGGTGACGTCGACGAAGACGATCGCGGTGGTGACGTTGGTCGGCACGCCCGCCGCGCTGAAGAGGTCGTTGACCAGGCGCAGTTCGCCCGGCGCGATGCCCGAGAGCGGAATCTGGTTGCCGACGGGCAGGCCGGAAGTCGGGTCGTACAGGGTCACGACGGCATCGACGGTCGCGGGAGCCGGAGAACCGCTGGCGTCGGTGTTGCGCACGCCGAGAGTCGACGCGATGGAGCCCGCCTGGGCGCTCGGCGCGGGCACCGTCCAGCGGGCCGTGCCGACGAGCGACACCGTGGCCGACTCGAAGAAATACGAGACCTGCTCGCCGCAGCCGACGGTGCCGCGCAGCGGGTCCACTTCGGACACACGGTTGTAGACGTTGGCGGCGACCGTGCCCTCCCAACCCACGCCGGACGGCAGGTTGTTGAAGGTGACGAGCAGCGTTCCGATCGAGTCCTGCACGGCCGCCTGCGGCAGGTCGCCCAGGGAGCCGAGGTAGCCGACGAGGTCGTCCTGGTGGAAGTTGCTGAAGGCGGGCAGCGCGACGGGCCGCTGCGGCGTGCAGCCCTGGAACGCCCCGGCCGTCGAGTAGCAGTACTGCATCACGGCGTTGGCGACGGATCCGGTGTTGTTCGAGATGTCGACCGACGTGCGCAGGAACGCGTCGGGCGAGATCACCTTCGCGGCCTTCCGGCTCGACGACGGCGACGAGGCGGGGGAAGCCGGGAACGACCCCGTGTCGAAGCCGCCGGGCTCGTTGCCGGCGTCCTTGTGGTACGTCTTCGAAACCTGGGTCGTGACGTCGGTGACCGTCAGGTCGTAGATCAGGTCCGTCAGGTGGCCGTAGAACACCCAGTAGTTCCCGTTCAACGCCGTGCCGTCGAGAATCTTGACGAAGACCTCGGGGTTCGAGGGGTTCTGCGTCAACGTGGGCAGCGAGAAATAGCCGAAGGTGTCCGTCTGCGGCAGGGCGACGCCGGCGCCGGTCGTGTTGTTGTTGTGCTGGTCGGTCGCCTGGAGCGTGATGTTGAAGGGGTGGGCGCTGTTCAAGACGAGCGTGCCGCTCTGGCCGCCGTCCGGCGGCTGGTAGCTCTGGACGTACGGCACTTCGACCGAGTAGGACGAGGCGCCCGCCTTGGGCTGCGCCGAAACGCGGGGCGTCAGGCGCGCGACGCCCCCCCGGGAGTCGGTGTGAGAGTCCGCGGCGGCGGCGATCGAGGCCAGTCCGGCGGCGGCGATGACGAGAAAGGCTGGACGCGCGAGCTTCATATCCCGGTTCTCCCCTCGGGGCGGCAGCCCCGCGTTCTTTTCGGTGACGACGCGAACTCTAGCAAATTCCGGTCCACCCCCATTCCCGCCTCGGGCGCTCGGGGTCTCGTCCCCGCCGTCCCTCGCAGGGGACGGTCTGTGTCCCGGGGGACTCGCCGCGCCGACTTGCTAGACTCCGGCCGCCATGCGTCTGGCCGCCGTCGTCCGCATCCTCACGGGAGTGCTCTTCGTCGCCGAGGGCCTGTCCAAAGTCACCGGCGATTTCGTGCGCGGCGGTTTCTCGAAGGAAGTAACGCGTTTCGCGGCGAGCGCGTTTCCGTTCTGGAAGCACTTTCTGGAGAAGGTCGTCGCGCCGCATGCCGACGCGTTCGGCTGGCTCTTCGCGCTCGGCGAGTTGTGCGTCGGGCTCGCTCTCGTCGCCGGGTTCCTCTCGCGTCCCGCGTCGGTCGGCGGCGCGCTGCTCATGCTCGCGATCGCCCTCGGTCAGGCCAACGCCGGCGCCGGGGCGTCCTGGGACGACTGGATCACGGCGGGGCTGACGGCGAAGCTCGCGATGCTGCTCTTCGTGCTGCTCGCGACGGTCAATCCCGGACGCGTGTGGGGGCTCGACGCGCGGCGCGGCAAGCGCGCGTCCCGGAGCAAGAGCGAGGCCTGACATCCGGGCGGCAGCGGGGCTCGTCCCCGCCCGCGGGCGGCCGCAAGGGCCGCCCCGACCCGGATGGTGTCGTCCGGACTTCGTTGACCGGACCCATCTCACTGCAGCAGGGCGGCGACCGCGTTCTCGAAATCCGCGTAGGACTGCTTGCCGGAGAGAACGCGCGCCTTCTTCCCGTCCCTGCCATAGACGACCGTGAACGGCAGCTCGCCGCCCCACTTCGGGTCGACCGCGTCGATGAAGTCCTGGTCGTCGCCGCCGGAGCGCTTCAGGTAGTTGGGGAAGTCGGGCTTGCTGGCGGCGAGGAACTTCTCGATCTTCGGCACGTCTTTCGCGAAGTCGATCGAGACGCCGAGGACCGCCACGCCCCGGTCGCGCCAGGCGCGCTCGAGCTTCACGAGATCGGGGAACTCCTCCCGGCACGGGACGCACCAGGTCGCCCAGAAGTTGACCACGACGACCTTGCCGCGGTTCTTCGCGACGGCCTCGGCGAGGCCCTTCGCGTCCAGGTCGCCGGAGAGCCTCGTCGCGTCGGCGGCGAAGACGGTCCGAGAGCAGAACAGGGCGACGAGGGCAGCGAGAACCGCGAGAACCGCCGCCCTCGTTTCCGGTGAGCCGTGAGCGGCGCGCCGTGAGCTAGACACGTTTGATCGAGCAGCCGAACGCCTTGGTCTCGGCTTTCGCGATCGGCTGCCCGGCGAGCAGCGCGTCGAGCGCGGCGGAGAGATCGTGCGTCGTCACCTTCGAGAGGTCTTCGGAGTTGTCGATGCGTCCGTGGTACACGAGCTTGCCGTCCTTGCCGACGACATAGACCTCGGGCGTGTGCGAGGCGCCGTAGAGATCGGCGACCTTGTTGCCCGGATCCTTCAGGACCGGAAACGTGAAGCCGTGCTGCTTCGCGTGCGCCGCGGCTTCCTCGACCGACTCGGTCTTGTTGCTGTTGATGCCGACGAAGAGGATTCCCTTCTTCGCGTAGGCCGCCGCCATGTCGCGCATGCGGTCGTTGTAGGCGTTCGAGTACGGACACTGGGTGGCGATGAACATGAGGACGACGTAGGCGTTGGACTTCTCCGCGTCGGCGAGCGAGAAGGCCTTGCCGTCGAGGGTCTTCAGCTCGAAGGCCGGGGCGGCGGCGCCGATCGCCGGGGCGTCCGCGAGGATCGGAGCGGCCAGGGCCGCTACCGCGAGCAGGGCCACGAGGGGACGAGCGGATTTCATGCTATGTCTCCTTGAACGCCTTGCAATGCCGGCCGGATCGCGAAAATTCCGCCGGCGTGACGCCCTCGCCTAGCGTCCGCGCCGGAGCCACCCCCGCCGGGGCCCGGGGGCCTCGAGCGCGGCGACGCGGGCCTCGAGCTCTCGGAGGCGCCGGGCCTGCGCCTCCACCGCCGCGGCCGACGCCGCCTGGGCCTCGGCGAGCCGGTCGAGCGCCTCGCCAACGGCGTCGCCTTCGCCCCGGGACAGGACGGCCCGGCGAACCTCGGCGAGGCCGAGGCCCTCGGTCTCGGTCAGGCGCCGAACGGTCGCGAACCGCGCGACGTCGGACTCCGCGTACCGGCGGTGGCCGCCCGCGGTCCTTCGAATGTGAAAGAGACCGGAAAGCTCCCGCTCGTAGAAGCGAAGCGTCGTGACGGGAATCCCGGTCCGCTTCGACACGTCCGCGATCGAGAGCGAGGCGGGTTCAGCCAAGGTTCCGATTTCCGGCGCGATTCCGTCTCATCGCTCTTGACGAGAAGCCCGGAAACCCGAAACCCTGAAACCTGGTCTTCCGCTACACCGCGAAGAGCGGCCGCTGGACGACCGGATCGAACTTCCAGACGTACTGGTACGCCCCGTTGAAGAAGTCGATCGTGATCTCGTAGTGGGCTTCGACGGTGATCGCTTCGCGGGACCGGGTGATTTTCAGGTTTTCCTTCTTGACCGGGATATGGAGCTCCTCGGCTTTGCGCAGAATCTCGAACTCGATGAACTTGACGTCCTTGATCGACCCGAACGCGGCCTGCTCCTGCATGACGTCGTAGAACTCGGAGGAGGCGACCTTCACCGGGACGACCTTGTAGAGAACGTAGCCGACGAACCCGAGGATGACGAGCCAGACGATGCAGCCCACGTTGGCGCCACCTCGGATGCTCCGCGACCGTCTCATGCGCTCCATCCTCCGAAAATGATGGCCGATTTTAACCCGGAACCGCTCGGCTCAGCGCACCGGACGGAAGAACCGATCCCACCGTGTGCGCTCCGCCACGTCGCGCGGCCAGCGAGCGACGGCCGCGAAACCGGTCGGCGCGTCGGAGGGGCGCGGGAGAAACGACCAGTACACGAAGAGCGCCCGCCCCTCGAGGTGGCCCGCGGGCACCGGGCCCCAGTAGCGGCTGTCGTTGGAGTCGTCGCGGTTGTCGCCGAGGACGTAGTAGGAATCGGCGGGGACGCGGAAGGGAGGCGCCTGGTCGCGCCGCCGGTGCCCTTCCGCGATCGAGGGGTCGTCGGGCCACACGGTGTCGTCGGCGTGGAAGGCGTACGGCTCGTCGAGGAGGCGCCCGTCGACGAAGACGCGCTTGTCCCGGATCGCGATCGTTTCGCCGGGCAGCCCCACGACGCGCTTGATGAAGTCGCGTCGCGGGTCGGGAGGGTAGCGGAACACGACGACGTCGCCGCGGCGCACGGCCCGCCCGGGCAGGAGCGCGGCGGCGGGCCCCGGCCGCGGCGCGTAGACGAACTTGTCGACGACCAGGCGGTCGCCGGTCAGGACGTTCTTCTCCATCGACGCGCTCGGCACGACGAACGCCTGAAAGAGAAACGTCCGCGCGAAGAGCGCGAAGACGACGGCCGCGAGCAGCGGATCGGCGCGCTCCCGCAGCCCGCGCGGCGCGGGTGCGGCTACCGCACCACCCGGAACATCCGGTCCCATCGCGTCCGCGAGAAGAAGTGCGCGACCACCCCCGCGAGCTGGCGGATCTTCGCGACCGGCCCGCGCCAGATGTGGGAGTTCGGCTCGGCCTCGTACGACCAGTACAGGATGACGGGACGGCCGA
This sequence comes from Thermoanaerobaculia bacterium, assembly GCA_035506175.1. Classification (GTDB taxonomy): domain Bacteria; phylum Acidobacteriota; class Thermoanaerobaculia; order UBA5066; family Gp7-AA6; genus DAHUXD01. Next base: position 65,905 of record DATJPZ010000113.1, read on the forward strand.
AGATGTTGGCGCGCGGGATCGCTCCCCAGTAGCGGCTGTCGAGCGAGTTGTCGCGGTTGTCGCCCATGCCGAAGAAAGAGTCCGGCGGCACGGGGAACGGTCCGAACTGATCCCGCCGTCGGGCCATGTCGGGCACCGCGGGGTTGTCCGGGTAGGTCTCGGGGTCGATGTGCTGGATGGTCGCGCGCTCCTCCGGCTTGCCGTCGACGTAGAGCTGCTTGTCCCTGACCTGGACGGTCTGGCCGCCCTGCGCGACCGCGCGCTTGACGAGCACGTTGCCCGGGTTGACGTCGTCGCCCGGCTTCTTGAAGACGACGATGTCTCCCGGGTGGACGTCGCGGTAGGGCAGGAATCGCGCGAGCGCGGGCAGCCGCGGGGCGAACGCGAACTTGTTGACGAGCAGGTGGTCGCCGACGAGGATGGTCCGCTCCATCGATCCGGTCGGCACCTGGTAGGTCTGCACGACGAAGGTCCGCACGAAGAGGACGAAGATCCCGGCGACGAGCAGGGACTCGTACCACTCGCGGGCCGTCGAGTGGACCGGAGCGGCGGGCGCCTCGGGGGTCGCGGTCGCGTCGTTGTTCATTCGACTTTCAGCACGGCGAGAAACGCCTCCTGCGGGATGTCCACGCGGCCCACCCGCTTCATGCGCTTCTTGCCCTCCTTCTGTTTCTCGAGAAGCTTGCGCTTTCTCGTGATGTCGCCCCCGTAGCACTTGGCGAGGACGTTCTTGCGGATCGCCGAGACCTGCTCGCGGGCGATGATCTTCGAGCCGATCGCGGCCTGGATCACCACCTCGAACATCTGTCGGGGGATGATTTCTTTCATCTTCGCGGCGAGAAACCGGCCTTTGGCCGCCGCTTCGTCGCGGTGGACGATGAGCGAGAGGGCGTCGACCGGGTCGCCGTTGACGAGAAGATCCAGCTTGATCAGGTCGCCCTCGCGGTAGCCGGCGAACTCGTAGTCGAAGGAGGCGTAGCCCTTCGAGATCGACTTCAGCTTGTCGTAGAAGTCGAGGACGACCTCGTTCAAGGGGAAGTCGTAGGTCAGGACGACGCGGTTGGCCGCGAGGTATTCGAGCGATTTCTGGGTGCCGTGGCGCTCCTCGCAGAGCTTGAGGAGCCCGCCGAGGAAATCGTCGCGCGTGATCACGGTCGCCGTGATGTACGGCTCCTCGATCCGTTCGATGTAATTCGGGGCGGGCAGGTGATTCGGGTTGACGATCTCGAGGACTTCTCCCCTGGTCGTCGTGACGCGGTAGTTGACGCCGGGCGCCGTCGTGATCAGGTCGAGGTCGAACTCGCGCTCGAGACGTTCCTGGATGATCTCCATGTGGAGCAGGCCCAGGAACCCGCAGCGGAAGCCGAAACCGAGGGCCGTCGAGTTCTCCGGTTCGAACGTGAAGGAGGCGTCGTTCAGGCGCAGCTTCTCCATCGCGTCGCGCAGGTTCGCGTACTCGTCGGCGTCGGTCGGGAAGAGGCCCGCGAAGACCATGGGTTTGGCTTCGGCGAAGCCGGGGAGCGGCTCGGCCGTCGGGCGGCGCACCTCGGTGATCGTGTCGCCGATGCGCGTCGAGTGGAGGTCCTTGATGTTGCCCCAGAACGAGCCCACCTCGCCGACCGAGAGCGACGGGACGTCTTCGGACTGGGGGCGGAAGACGCCGAGCGCCTCGACGTCGGTCTCGAGGCCGGTCCCCATCGCGCGGATCTTCATGTGCGGCTCGAGCTTGCCGTCCACGATCCGCACGAGGGACGTCACGCCGCGGTACGCGTCGTACCAGGAGTCGAAGAGGAGCGCCTTCAGGGGCGCGTCGGGGTCGCCCTGGGGCGGCGGGATGTCGCGGACGATGCGCTCGAGAAGGTCTTCGATGCCGATGCCCATCTTGGCCGACGTCAGCACGGCGTCGTCGGCCGGAATCCCGACGACCTGCTCGATCTGCTCCCGAGCCTTCTCCGGCTCCGCCGACGGCAGGTCGATCTTGTTGATGACCGGGACGATCACGAGGTTGTGGTGCGTGGCGAGGTACGCGTTGGCGAGGGTCTGCGCCTCGACGCCCTGGGTCGCGTCGACGACGAGGACCGCGCCCTCGCAGGCGGCGAGCGAGCGCGAGACCTCGTACGAGAAGTCGACGTGGCCGGGGGTGTCGATCAGGTTCAGGACGTACTCGTTGCCGTCGCGCGCGGCGTACCGGAGCGTCACGGCGCGGGCCTTGATCGTGATGCCGCGCTCCTTCTCGAGCTCCATGTCGTCGAGCATCTGCTCGTGCATCTCGCGCGCGGTGACGGCGTGGCACGTCTGCAGGATGCGGTCCGACAGCGTCGTCTTCCCGTGGTCGATGTGGGCGACGATCGAAAAGTTGCGGATGCGCGACGGGTCGGTCATTTCGGGAGGGGGGATATTACCCCTAGGTTCCCAGCGGCCAGCGCGAGCGCGCCGAGGCCTCGGCGGGGTCTCCGGCCCCGCCCCGGCGGTGCCGGATGAGGCCCGCCCACGCGATCATCGCGGCGTTGTCGGTGGTGAACGCCCGTTCGGGCAGGAGCACCGGGACGCCGGCCTCCCGTCCCCAGGCGGCGAGCTCCGCGCGCAGCCGCGAATTGGCGGCGACCCCGCCCGAGAGCGCGAGCGTCCGGATTCCCTCGGCGGCGTGCACGGCGGCGACGCGGTCGAGGAGCGCGGCGACGATCGCCTGCTGGAAGGACGCGAGCAGGTCGACGAGCTCCGGGTCGAGCCTTTCCGGGTCGAGCGGCGAGCCGTCCACGCCGCGGCGCTGGAGCTCGCGGAGCATCGCCGTCTTCAGGCCGGAGAACGAGAAGTCGAGCGAGCCGTCGCCGGCGCGGCCGATCGGGAAGGCGAAGCGCGTCCCGTCGCCGCGCGCGGCCACGCGGTCGATCACCGGGCCTCCCGGGTAGCCCAGCCCCGCGCGGCGCGCGATCTTGTCGAAGGCTTCGCCGGGGGCGTCGTCGCGCGTGCGGGCGATCGGGACGATCCTTCCGGATTCCTCGACGCGCACGAGCTCGGCATGGCCGCCCGAGACGACGAGGCCGTGAAAGGGATACGCGATCGGCGGCGGCGGCTCGCCGTTGGGCTTGAGCCAGGCCGAGAACAGGTGTCCCTCGAGGTGGTTCACGCCGACGAGCGGGAGGCCGCGGGCGAATGCGATCGCCTTCGCCGCCGACAGGCCGACGAGGAGCGCGCCGATCAGCCCCGGCCCGGCGGTGGCCGCGACCAGGTCCGCGTCCTCGAGGCGCGCGCCGGCGCGCGTCAACGCTTCCTCGAGGACGGCCGGCAGATTCTCGAGGTGGGCGCGCGCGGCGACCTCGGGCACGACGCCGCCGTAGGGCGCGTGCGCGCGCATCTGCGACGAGACGACGTTCGACCGCACGCGGCCGTCGCCGTCGAGCACCGCGACGGACGTCTCGTCGCAGGAGGTTTCGATCCCGAGGACGATCACGGGAGAACCGGGAAGCCCTCGCGACGCGCCGCGTCGCGGAGGCGGTCGTCGAGGCAGACGAAGGGGAGAGCCTCGGGACGTTCGTGGCAGGCGACGAGGGCGGCGGCCAGCTGCAGGGCGTCGGCCGCGCGCAGGGGATGCGTCCGCGCGAGGCGAAGGGCGCGAGCGCCGACCGACTCGAGGGACGCGACCGGACGCCAGCGCCGCGCCAGGGTCTTCCAGTCTTCGCGCAGGGCGTCGGCGCGGTCCTGCGGCAGGCCTTCCCGGACGCGCCGGGCCAGGGCCGCGCCGATCTCGACGTCGGTCAGGCACCAGACGGTCTGTTCCGCGTCGTCGAGGTACACCGACTTGACCGGCTCGGTCTTCGCCTCCGCGATCAGAAGCGGCAGGACCGCGGACGTGTCCCAGAACTTCATCGCCCCGAGCGCCTCTCCTCGAGCAGCGCGTCGAGCAGGCTGAACTTCGGGTCGACCTTGATCGGGTCGACGCGCAGGCGGGGCGCTCCGGGTTCGCGGGGCGGCAGCAGCACGCCTCTCTTTTCGGCCTCGACCACCCAGTCCGGCACGCCGGGCTCGACGGGAGCAGCCGCGATCGGTTCGATCCGGGCGATCGGCGTGTCGCGGTCGTAGACGATGACGGTCTCTCCCCGCCGCACGCGCGCGAGGTACTCGGAAAGCCCGTCCCTGAGCTCCGAGATTCTGGCGTTCTTCATGACGCCATGATAGCCAGGTTCAGGGCCCGGCCGCTCGCCGCAGGCTCTCGGCGTAGGGCGGGCGGCAGATGCCCTTCTCCGTGACGATCGCGGTGACGTAGCGCGCCGGCGTGACGTCGAAGGCGGCGTACCGCGCGCCGACCCCGGCCGGGGCGATGGCCTGTCCCGCAAACGTCAGGACCTCCGAGCCCGGCCGTTCCTCGATGGGGATCGCGGCGCCGTCGACGCAGGCGAGGTCGACGGTCGTCGTCGGAGCGGCGACGTAGAACGGAATCCCGTTCTCCCTGGCGAGGACCGCGAGCCCGTACGTGCCGATCTTGTTGGCGACGTCGCCGTTGCTCGCGATGCGGTCGGCGCCGACCACGACGGCCTCGACGGCACCGCGGGACAGAAAGTGCCCCGCCATGTTGTCCGTGATGATCTCGACGGGGATCCCGTCTCGCGAGAGCTCCCAGGCCGTCAGCCGCGCGCCCTGGAGGTAGGGCCGGGTCTCGCCGGCGAGCACGCGGATCGGTTTGCCCGCCTCGACCGCGCCGCGAATCACGCCGAGCGCCGTGCCGTAGCCGGCGGTCGCCAGCGCGCCGGCGTTGCAGTGGGTGAGTACGGCGCGTTCGCCGGAGAGGAGCGCGGCGCCGAGCCTCCCGATGCTCCGGCACGCCTCGATGTCCTCGGCCGCGATCGCGTCGGCTTCGGCGACGAGCGCCGCCTCGAGCGTCTCCGGACTGCCGGCCGCCGCGGACGCGAATCGCCGCTCCATGCGCTCGAGCGCCGCGAACAGGTTGACCGCCGTCGGGCGCGTCGCGGCGAGCAGCCTCCGGGCCGTGCCGAAGCGCTCCGCCGCGGGCGTCGACCCGCCGCTGCGCAGCGCGAAGGCCGCGCCGTAGGCGGCGGCGACGCCGATCGCCGGCGCGCCGCGCACGGCCATGTCGCGGATGGCGACCGCGATCTCGGGCGCCCGCGTGAGCTCCAGCCACACTTCTTCACCGGGCAGACGCCGCTGGTCGAGCAGCCGGAGCACGCCGCCCTCGCGGTAGAGCGGGCGGAAGATCTCGAGGCTCATGGGGCGGGCCGGACCACGAGCCCGGCGCCGTGGCGCCGCGGGTCCGTCACGGCCTCGCTCTTGCCGCCCGGGAGCGCCGCGACGGCGTTGACGCGGCCGAGCTGGCCGGGGACCGGATCGCGCCCGGCCGCCTTGACCGAGTGCCCCATTGCCTCGAGCGCCGCGATCCACGCCGGCTCGAAACGGTCGCGCTCGATCTCGATCACGTCGGGCAGGTCCTGCTGGTGAAAGCGAGGCGACGCGACCGCCGAGGCGAGGTTCTCCGAGCGCAGGACGAGGCCGAGAAGCACCTGCAGGTTCGTCGTCAGGATCGTCGAGCCGCCCGGCGTTCCCCAGGCGAAGACGCCGCGGCCGGGCAGCAGGGCGATCGTGGGGCACATCGAGGAGAGCATCCGTTTGCCCGGCTCCACCGCGTTGACCTCGCCCTGGACGAGACCGTACATGTTCTTTTCGCCGGGCCGCGTCATGAAGTCGTCCATCTCGTTGTTCCAGAGGAAGCCGAGGCCGGGCGCGACGCGCGCATTGCCGAAGGAGTCGTTGAGCGTCGTCGTGACCGCGACGACCATGCCGTCGGCGTCGACGACCGAGAAGTGCGTCGTCGTCGGTTTCTCGGGAAAGACGCGCGCCAGGTCGGCCGTCGGCGTGGCGCGCGCGGGGTCGATCGACGCGACGAGCCGTTTCACGCGCGCCGGGTCGGTGAAGAGGCGCTCCGTGACGCCGGGAAACGCCGGGTCTCCGAGAAAGCGGTTGCGGTCGCGGAAGGCGCGCTTCTCGATCTCGGCGATCCAGTGCATCGACGCGGCGCCGGGGGGGCGCGCCGTGTCGGCGACGCGGGCGATGGCGAGGGCCATCTCCGCGAGCACGGGGCCGGAGGAGGGCGCGGGTGTCGTGAGGACGTCGGCGCCGAGGAACGAGAAGCGCAGGGGCGGACGGACGCGGGCCTCGTAGCGCGCGAGATCGCCTCGCGTGATGAGGCCGCCGCTGCGCTTCTGAGAGTCGGCGATGTCGCGGGCGATCTCGCCGCGGTAGAAGCCGTCCTCGCCGCGGTCGCGAATCGCCTCGAGGGTCTTGGCGAGGTCCGGCTGGCGCAGGATCGAGCCCGCCGCGGGCGGCGCGCCGCCCGGCAGGAAGATGCGCGCGGCCTCGGGGTCCTTCGCGAGGCGTTCGCGCTCGGCCGCGATCGAGTCGGCGACGTTGGCCGTGACGGGGAACCCGTCGCGCGCCAGGGCGATCGCGGGCTCGACGAGCTTCTTCCACGGAAGACGGCCGGCGCGCCGGTGCGCGAGCGCGAGGCCCGCCACGGAGCCGGGGACGCCGGAGGCAAGCGGCCCTTCGCTCGAAGACGGCGCGGGCTTGCCCGGCGTGACAAAGAAGAGCTCCCGCCGCGCGGCGCGCGGTGCCGTTTCGCGGAAGTCGATCGAGAGCACGCGCCCGCGCGCGTCCCGGGAGAGCCAGAACCCGCCGCCGCCGATGTTGCCGGCTTCGGGCCACGTCACCGCGAGAGCGAACGCGACGGCGACGGCGGCGTCGGCCGCGTTGCCGCCCTCGCGGAGAATGCGGACGCCGACTTCGGCCGCGGTCCCTTCCTCGGCGGCCACGCCGCCCCCCGACCCGAGGGAGGCCTGGGGCAGGTCGGCGGCCGAAAGCGCCGCGGCCGCGAGGGCGAGGAGGAAAGCGGCCAGCCGCCGTATCACTGCGCTATTCTACCGGCCCGATGAAATCGATCCGAGACCTG
>DATJPZ010000114.1:0-11240 GCA_035506175.1 Thermoanaerobaculia bacterium
CACCACGATCGCGTCGTCCACCACGATCCCGATCGCCAGCACCACCGCGAACAACGTCAGCAGGTTGATCGAAAACCCCAAAACCGCCATCGCCGCAAACGCCCCGATGATCGTCACCGGCACCGTCGTCGCCGGCACCAAGGTCGCCCGCCAGTCCTGCAGAAACACCACGATCACCACCAGCACCAGCACGCCCGCCTCGAACAGCGTGTGGTACACCTCGGAAACCGACTCCCTCACGAACGTCGTCGTGTCGAACGGAATCTCGTACACGAGACCCTGCGGAAACCCCGGCGCGAGCTTCGCGAGCAGGCTCCGGACTCCCCGGGCCGTGTCCAGGGCGTTCGCGCCCGGAAGCTGGTAGATCGCGATGCCGCCGGCGGGCCGGCCGTCCATGCGGAAGACCTGGCTGTAGCTGCGCGCGCCGAGCTCGACACGGCCGACGTCGCGGATTCGCGTGATCTGCCCGTTCGCGGCGGTCTTGAGGATGATCCTGTCGAACTGCCCGGGGTCGGACATCGCGGCCGGCACGTTCGCCGTGAACTGGAAATCCTGGCCCGCCGGCGTCGGCGGCATGCCGACCTGGCCCGCCGCGACGTACGCGTTCTCCGCCTGGAGAGCCGAAACGACGTCGGTCGGCATCAGGCCGCGCTGGGACATCTGCTGCGGGTCGAGCCAGACGCGCATGCTGTACTCGCCGACGCCGAAGACGACGACGTCGCCGACGCCGGGCAGGCGCGCGAGCTTGTCGGAGAGCTGGAGCGTGGCGAAGTTCGACAGGAAGAGCGCGTCGTAGCGGTTGTCCTTCGACGAGAGCGTGATGATCTGGAGGGGTGACGTCTCCTTCTTCTTCGTGACGACGCCCTGCTGCTGCACCGCGGCGGGCAGCTGCGCCATCGCCGCCGCCACGCGGTTCTGGACGAGCACCTGCGCGAAGTCGAGGTCCGTGCCGACCTGGAACGTCACGGTGAGCGTGTAGCGCCCGTCGCCCGTCGAGTTGGACTGCATGTAGAGCATTTTTTCGACGCCGTTGACCTGCTGCTCGATCGGCAGCGCCACGGTCTCGACCAGCGTCTTCGCGGAGGCGCCCGGGTACGTCGTCGTGACCTGGACGGTCGGCGGCGTGATCGGCGGGTACTGCGCCACCGGCAGGACCGCCGCCGCCACGGCGCCGAGCAGGATCGTCACGAACGCGATGACGTTCGCGAGGACCGGACGCTCGATGAAGAACTTCGCGAGCACGGAGGTGAGTCGACCCCGCGCCTACTCCCTCTCCCCCTGGCAGGGGGAGAGGGTCGGGGTGAGGGGCCTGCAGAACAACGTCACCCCTCTCCCTTTGGGAGAGGGGGTCGGGGTGAGGGGGTGGCGACGGTGGATCATCCGGCTCACTTCGCCCCCTCGCCCTTGCCCTCTCCCCCCGGTGGGGGGAGAGGGTTTTTGGAGCTCGGCACCGGCGTCGCCTCCGTCGGCGCGACCTTCTCGCCCGCGCGGGCGTTCAGGATCCCGTTGACGATGACGCGGTCGCCCTTCTCGAGGCCGCTCCGGATCGCGAAGCCGCGATCGGTGATCGGCCCGCGGACGATCGCGCGCCGCGCGACGACGTCGTCCGCGCCGACGACGAACACGTAGTCGCCCTGCTGGTCGCTGCCGATCGCGCTGCCCGGAATCACGAGCATCGGCCTCGGGCCGCCCATCGGCAGGCGCACACGCGCGAAGAGGCCCGGGAAGAGCGTGACGTCCTCGTTCTTGAAAATGCCCCGGAGCGCGATCGTTCCGGTCGAGGTCGAGAGCGAGTTGTCGGCGAAGTCGAGAACGCCGACGTGGGGGTACCCTTTCTCGCTCTGCAGGCCGACCTCGACGGGCTCCTTGCCGACCCGGGAGCCGATCTCGATGTGGTACTGCTTCATCAGGTCGCGCAGGCGCAGCGCGTCGCGCTCGTTCAGGTTGAAGTTGACGTAGATCGGCTGGAGCTGCTCGAGCGTCGCGAGCAGCGTCGGCCCGTTCGTACCGACGACGTTGCCGGGGTCGACCTGCCGCGCCCCGATCCGGCCCGTGAACGGCGCCGTGACCTTCGTGTAACCGAGGTTGATCTTCGCGAGCTCGAGCTGCGCCTTCGCCTGGTCGCGCTGCGACACCCAGTTCTCGACCGTCGTCTGGGCCGTCGCGTTCTCCTTCATCATGGCTTCCTGCCGGTCGAGCTCGGCCTGGGCGCGCACGAGCGCCGCCTCGTTCAGCTTGACCTGCTCGACGTACGGCGGCTGCTCGATGACGAAGAGAAGCTGCCCCTCCTTCACCACGTCGCCGTCCTTGAAGTTGACGGACTCGAGAAACCCGGCGACCCGCGCCATGAGGTTGACCGTCTTCGACGCCGCCACGGTTCCGGTCAGCTCGGTGTACTCGATGACGGGCTCTTCGACCGGGTGGCTCACCGTGACGGCCGGCCGGATCTCCGGCGCCGCCTCCGGATGGCGGCACGCCGCCGCGAGCCCGAGCGCCAGCGCCGCCGCCCCGGCGATCCGCCGCGGCTCCGATCCCCCGAGTCGCATCGTCATGGCTCCTCCACCGGCGGCTGCGCCGGCATGTGCTGCGCCACCTCGAGCATGTGTCCCCAGTCCGTGCGCCGGGCCATCTCGGCCTTGACCTCGTCCGAGACGACGTCGGCGTCGCCGCGGATCTCCCATCCGCCGCCGAGCGCGCGGTACACCGAGATCAGCCCCAGGACGACGTTGCCCTTGGTCGACGCGAGGGAATCCTCGATCGCGAGCTCCGACTGCTCCGACGTCAGCACCGTCGTGTAGTCGACCTCGCCGGCCTTGTACTGGAGGACCGCGAGCTCGGTCGACCGCGCGGCAGCGCCGGCGGCGGTCTCGAGATTCGCCTCCGCTTCGCGGGAGGTCTCGAACGCCGACAGGCCGTTCTCGACTTCCGCCTGCGCGTTCAGGACGACGTTCTGGTAGTTGAGGACCGCCTCCTGGAACTGCGCGTCCTGGACGCGGACCTGGTTCACGAGCCTTCCGTAGTTGAAGATCGGGAAGAAGAACGAGGCCCCCGCCGAGGCGACGCGGCTCTGCCACGTGAAGAGGTCGGACAGGGATCCGGGCCCGAGGTTGGTCGCCGCGAACCCGAACGCCCCGTTCAAGGAGAACGACGGGTACATCGTCGCCACGGCCACGCCGATCAGGGCCGACTGCGAGGCCGCGGTGTAGCCCGCGGAGCGGACGTCCGGCCGGCGCCGCAGCAGGTCCTTCGGGATGCCGACCGTGGCCTCTGCCGGCGCCTCGGGGATCTTCCCCTCGCCGGCGAGCCGCTGGTCCACCGACTGCGGCGTCTCGCCGAGCAGAACGGCGAGCGCGTCCTTGGCCTGACGGAGCGTGTTCTGGAGCGGCGGGATCTGCGCCTGCGTCTGGCCGACGAGCGTCAGCGCCTGTTTGACGTCGAGCTCGCTGACTTCGCCGTATTTGAACTGGACCTGCGCGACCCGCAGGCTCTCCTTCTGTGTCGCGAGATTCTTGCGCGCCACCCGGATCCGCTCCTCGGCGGTGCGCAGGTTGACGTAGTTGGACGCGGTGTCGGCGATGACCGTCACGAGGGCGTCGTCGTAGGACGCGATCGTGCCGAGGTACGTCGCCCGGTCGGACTCGATACCCCGCCGGATCTTCCCCCACACGTCGATCTCCCAGCTCAGGGTGAAGCCGAGACTGTCGGTCGCGACGTTGGACGTCGCCGGCCGGTTCGTCTGGCTCCAGTCGATCGACCCCGCGGCGCCCTGCGTCTGCGGAAAGAGGTTGCCGATCGACTTCGACAACTGGGCGCGCGCCTGCAGCACGCGGACGCCGGCGAGCTGGAGCGTCAGGTTGTTCAGGTACGCGGCCTCGACGAGGTCGTCGAGGACGGGGTCGTTGAGGGTCTTCCACCAGTAGGCGTCCGCCGCATTCAAGGGCTTCGGGTTCGCGGCCGGGCTTGCCAGGTATTGCGGCGCGACGTCGCTCTTCGGCGTCTGGTAGTTCGGGCCGACGAGACACCCGGCCGCGAGAAGGAGCGGGAAGGAAAGCGCCGGAACGACCCAGCGCTCACGCACGACTTTCCCGCGCCCGCGTCGCCGCATCGCCCTCCGGCTGAAAAGGCAGCCGGATTCTACCTCGCGGCTACCGCGCTTCGTCGCCGAGCCGGACGAACACCGCCTTCGCCGCCGCGAGGCGCGCGAGCACTTCCGACTTCTCGCGCGCGTCGTTCCAGCCGCCGTGCGCGCCGGCCGCGGCCTCGAGGTGCTCGATCCAGGCCACGAAGTAGCGCGCGGCTCCGGCGTCGCGGATCGGCCGGCCGCCGACGGTGACGTAAATCGGGCTCGTCGTCGCGTACGGATAGATGTCGAGGACCGGCTCGCGCCCCTCCGCCGCCGAGGCCCGCAGGACGTACCAGCCGCTCTTCGCGACCGGCACCGGAACCGCCGCGTCGGCGTGCCGGCGGTCCGGCGAGAGCGGCACCGTCGCGACGACCCGGCCGTTGCCGACGATCTCGAGCGCGTCGACCGGCACGAAGGAGTCCATCCGGACGCGCGCCGTCAGCGCGCCGCCGCCGCCGGCAGCCGCGATCTCGTCGCCGACTTCGCGGCCGTCGAGGGTGAACGAGAGCAGCGGCCCGTTGGTCGCGAACGTGCGTCCCGCCTTGATCGCCGCGAGGAACGCGGCGTAGTCGAGCCGTTCGCCGCTCCGGGCGAAGACCCGGTTCATCCCGACCGGCCCGCGCAGGGACGCGAAGTTGGTCATCGCGTCCGTCCCCGATCCCGTCGGGAGGCGCAAGCCGGCGTTCAGCAGCCGGTACCAGACCTCGGCCGTCGTGCGGTGGTCGCTGAAACCGACGACCTCGATGTAGTCGGCCTTCCCGAGCGCCACGTCGACCGGCAGCGCGCTCGTCGGCATGTCGGGCGAGGAGGGATCGGGAAGCGGCGGGTCGAAGGGATGGACGTAGCCCGAAATCGCGCCCTGCGCGTGCGCGAGGTCGATGATCGTGGAGTTGTCGGGAAAGAGACTCGCGGCGGCCGTCGCCGCGTAGCCCGCGTAGTCGGGCAGGATCAGGAATTGTTTCAGCCCGAGGTGCCCCGAGTGGCCCCACCAGCTCGTGTGGTACTCCTGGTCGTGCTTGACGAGCGTCGTCGCGGTCGACACGGGGTCGAGGCCGCCGGCGAAGAGCGCGACGTCGGGAATCCGCTGCTCCTTGTTGACGACCAGGTCCTCGACGACGTGGAGGTCCTCCGCCTCGGCCTGGAAGCGCAGGCGCGCGGGATCGGCCCTGTACGCGCCGCCGTAGTTCATGTGAACGTGGAGGTCGCCGCTCCACCAGCCGCGCGCGGGCAGGTCGGCGAGGCGCTCGAGCGGCAGGCTCGCCGACGCCGCCGCTCCCGGCGCCACCGTCACCTGGCGCGTGACCGCCGCGTACTCGAGCCCGCGCGTCGCGAGCACCGTGTACTCGCCCGGAGGCAGCGTCAGCGTCGCCGACCCGCGCGCGTGGAAGTACGTCAGCTCGAACGGCCGGACCTTCCGGTCGAATCCGTCGTCGGCGTGGCGCCACGCGTCGTCGGGCGCCCAGCCGCGGCCGTCCGCGCCCGTGACGGAGAGGCGCGCGGCGACCGGCGCGCCAGCGGCGTCGGCGACCGTCAGGCGCAGCGTCCCCGGCGGCCGCAGGTACCGCCGGTTCTCGGGCACGACCGACTCGATCGCGCCGCCCGGAATCGCCACGACGCGGAGGGCGACGTTCCCGGCTTCGTTGGTCACGAACGCCACACGCCGCCCGTCCGGCGACCAGCGGGGGCGCGTGTGATCGCACTCGCAGTAGGTCAGCTCGAAAGGGTGACCGGCGTCGGCCGTCGTCAGCCAGAGCTGGTTGCGCTGCTTGCCGAGGTAGGAGCTGTAAACGATCCGCCTGCCGTCGCGCGCCCAGTCCGGGTGCGCCTTCCAGTTCGTCTCCTCCTGCCGCACCAGGCGCATCGGCGCGCCCGCGCGCGCCTCCATCCTCCAGATCGAGCCCGAGCCCCAGACCTCGCCCCGGTTGGAGATCACGAGAAGCTCCCGGCCGTCGGGCGACCACGCCGGCGAGAGGTACTGGTCCCACTTCGAGTAGTAGTAGCGCGGCAACCCGCTGTCGTGGTCCTCGGTGATCCGCACGGGCTCCCCCGCCGCCGCGCCGTCGCGCACGTCCACGACGAAGACGTGAAAGCGGCCCGCAAACGCGGTCGACACGTACGCCACGCGCGCGCCGTCGGGCGACCAGCGCGCGTCGAGGTTGACGGCGCCATTGGCGACGAGCGCGCGCGAGGTACCGCTCGAGAGCTCGAGCACCCGGAGCTCGAGCGCGTCGTTCCGGTACGAGGTGTAGAGGACGCGCTTCCCGTCGGGCGACCAGTCGGGCTCGGCGTCGTAGCCGGGACCGTCGGTCAGCTGGATCGCTTCGCGGGCCCCGAGCTTCTGCCGCCACAGCGTGCCCTGCATCGCGTAGACGAGCTCGGTTCCGTCGGGCGACCACGCCGCGGCGCTCGGGCCGCTCGTGACCTGCGGCAGGTACATCTCGCGGTAGTAGTAAGGATGCGGCTCGTCGATCTGCTTCAGGACCGGCAGGCGCTCGGCGCGGACGGCGGCTCCGGCGGCGGCAAGGGTGGCGAACGCCGCGATCGCGCGGCAGGCGGCGACAGGCCTCATGCGTGCTTGCTCCTCGACAATCGCCAGGATCTTAGTCCAGCGGCGCCGCCTCGGCGCTCGGCTACACTCGCGCGGAGGAATGCGGTGACGAGCGCCGCCACGACAACGCCGGAGTCCCCGGTTGCCGCGCCACGACCCGGGAGCCAGATCCCGGCCTTGACGGGCGTCCGGGCGCTGGCGGCCTATCTCGTCTTCTTCCACCACGCTCCCACCCCCTGGCTCGAGCCCGGACCGCTGCAGCTCTGGCGCGAGCTGCACATCGGCGTCACGCTCTTCTTCGTCCTCTCGGGCTTCGTGATCACGTGGCGCTACGACCGGCAGGAACGACGGCGCGAGTCGTTCCTGCGCGGCTACTTCGTCAACCGCTTCGCGCGGATCTACCCGCTCTACTTCTTCCTGGTCGTCCCGACCATGCTCCTCTGGGGCGAGCGCTCCCCGCGCGTCTGGTTCTTCAACCTGACGATCTTTTCGTGCTTCGACTCGGGGATTCCTCAGGCCTGGTCGCTCCGCGTGGAGGAGTGCTTCTACCTCGCGGCGCCGCTCCTCTTTCTCCTGTGGCGGCGCAACGCGCTGCTGCCGCTCGCGGCCGGCGCCGCGGCCCTCGCGGCGCTCGTGCCGGTCTCGCTCCTGCCCTCGATGGACGGCATCCTCGGGCCACCGCGCTACTTGATGCTCTACACCTTCTTCGGCCGATTCTTCGAGTTCTACGTCGGCATCTGGCTCGCCGAGCGCGTCGCCGCCGGAACGGCGGCCGCCAGCCGAGCGCGCCGCGTCCCGGTGCTCACTCTCGTCGGGGGCGCCGGGATCTTCGGCGTCGTGGCGGCGCTCGCCGCGATCTTCGCCGCGACGAAGCCACGATATATGTACGGCCTCTACCACCCGGCCGGCATCGCGCTGAACAACTTCGTCCTGCCCGTCTTCGTCGCCGTCTTCTACCTCGGACTGATCCGCGAGCGCTCGCCCGCACAGCGGCTCTTCGCGACGAAGGCGGCAAACCTGCTCGGCCGGAGCTCGTACGCCTTCTACCTGATCCACATGGGGATTCTTCGCGAGTACCTGGCGCGCGCCGTCGTCGTGGGCGGAGCGCTCGTGTCGGCCAGGGCCGAGGCGGCGGCGACCGGATTCGTGACCAGCACCGCCGGGCTTTTCGTCCTCGTCAACGTCGCCGCGATCGGGCTCTACAAGGGAGTCGAAGCGCCGGCCAATCGCTACCTCCGACGCCGCTTCGCGTCTCCCGCGTCCGCGCCGCAGCCGGCTCTCTCGTAGAATCCCGGCCGTTGGCCCCCCTCGTCCTCCTCTCGCTCGCCGTGTACGGAGCGACGGCCGCCGTGCTGGTCGGGGCGGCGCATCGATGGGTTCGCCCGCTCCCGCGGCGCGTTGCGCTGCTCCTCGCCGCGGCGCCGTTTCTCTTCACCGGCCGCGCCGAGTTCCGCGGCGAGGTCTACGCGCCGCTCGACATCATCCGCCACACGGAGCCCTTCGCCTCGCTCCCGGGAGGCGCCGCGCTCGCGCCCGTGCGGACGCCGATGCTCTCCGACGTCGTCCTCTCGATGATCCCGTGGCAGAAGGCCGTGCGCGAGTCGGTCAAGCACGGGCGTCTGCCGCTGTGGAACCGCTTCATCCTGACGGGCGAGCCGCTGCTGGCGGTGCAGCAGGCCGCCATCCTTCACCCCTTCACGGTCGCGGGCTTCCTGCTGCCGCTCGGCGCCGCGTGGACCTTCCAGATGAGCGCCCGTCTGCTGCTCGCGCTGCTCTCGGCGTACCTGCTCTTGCGCGAGATCGACTGCGGGGAGTCCGCCTCCCTCCTCGGCGCCGCCGGGTGGGCCTTTTCGGACTTCGTTCTCTTCTGGCTCGGCTATCCGGTTTCGAACGCGCTCGCGCCCTTTCCGCTGCTGCTGCTCGGGCTTCTCCGCATCGCCCGCGAGGCGAACCGGCGCGCGGCGGCGCTGACCGTCGCGGCGCTCTGCCTCATCGTCGCCGCGGGACACCCCGAGAGCCTTCTCTTCGCCGTCACGGCCGCGGGCGCCTGGTTTCTGTTCGCGCTCGCCCGCGAGGCCGGCGGCCGCCGCGGCCGCGCGCTTCTCGTCTCGCTCGCCGCCGGCGTTTTCGCGCTCGGGGTCATGGCGGTGCAGCTTTTCCCGCTCGCCGAGGCGCTGCCGGTCACGTGGGAGCATTTCTTCCGCGCCTCGTACTACGCGCACCTGACGAAGTCGGTGGCGCCCGTCGAGAGCGCGCGCCATCTCGCCGCGTACGCGGTGCCCTTCGCCTGGGGCGAGTCGGGGCGCGGCGCGGTGCGCGACGGGTTCGCCATTCCGGGCGCCTACGCCGGCGCCTTGCTTCTGCCGCTCGCCGCGGCCGGGCTCTTCTCCCGGAACCGTTTCCGGTGGACTCTCGCCGCGCTCCTGCTGCTGGGGACCGTCCTCGGAATCCGACTTCGTGTCGCGACCGACGCTCTGGCAGCGCTTCCGGTCTTCGACATTTCGTTCACCGAGTACTTCGTGTTCCTCGCGGCGTTCGCGCTCTGCGGCCTCGCGGCGCTCGGCGCCGACCGGCTCGTCCGCGGCGAGGGCCGGCGCGCCTTTTTCGCGGCCGCCGCGGCGTGCGCCCTCGCGGTGGCGCTCGTCGTCGCCGCGCGCAGCCCGGGCATGCGCGAGCTCGGTCTCTCCGGCGACCACGTGCGGCGGCGGACGCTGCTCGAGCTGGCGCCCCTCGGCGCGGCGATGCTGCTCGTCGGTCTGGCCGGACGCCGCGCGCCCCGCGCGGCGGGCGCCGGGCTCGTCGTCCTCTGCGTCGCGCAGCGCGTCCTCGAGGCCGGCCGCCTCTACCCGTCGTGTCCCGTCGGCGATCTCGCGCCGCGCCTCGAGGTCCTCGACGCGATTCCGCGCGACCGGCCGATCCGCATGGCCGCCGTCGGCACGCTGCTCGTCCCGAACGTCTCGGCGCTCTACGAGCTCGAGGACGTGCGCGGCTACGAATCGATGACGCTCCGAACCTTCGTCGCCACGTACTCGCTCTGGTGCCCCCGCCAGGGCCTCTGGTTCAATCGGGTGGACGACCTCGAAAAACCGTTTCTGTCGTTTCTCAACGTCGGCTACGCGCTCGTGCCGCCGGGATTCGCCCCGCCTCCCGGCTGGACGCGCCGCGCGAGCGGACCCGGCGCCGACCTCCTCGAAAACGCGCGCTGCCTTCCCCGGGCCTTCGCCCCGGCGTGGATCCGTTCCGCGCCCGACATTCTGCAGCGCCTCCGCCTCCTCGAGTCCCTCGACGACTTCGGCGCGCGCGGCGTCGTCGGGCCCGGAGGCGAGGCCGCGAACGCGGACTGGAGCCGCAACGGGCCGGCCAGGGTGACGGTCGCGTCGTACCAGCCGCCCTCGCTCGACCTCGACGTCGCCGCGGAAGACGACGCCGTCGTCGCCACGTCCGTTCCCGCCTGGCCGGGTTGGAAGGCCACGCTCGACGGCCGGCCGATCGCGCCGCTCGAGTACGACGTCGCGTTTCTGGGGTTCCGCGTTCCCGCGGGCGCGCACCGGCTCTCGCTGCGGTATCGGCCGCGAAGCGTGACGCGGGGCGCCGCCGTCAGCCTGCTCGCGCTCGCGGCCGGCGCGGTCCTTCTCGTCTTCCCTCGACGCTTGCCTCGGGAACCGTCGCGCGTATAGTGGCCGCCAGGATTTCCCGTCGATCGAGGAGGTGGCCATGCTCACTCGTTCGCGCGGCTGGACCAGACTCGCGCTCCTCGCTGCCCTTCTGCTCGCGAGCGTCCGTGCGCGCGCCGACGTCGCGTGCCCCGCCGGCCCGATCAACTTCACGGAAGGCATCTACCGCGGCTTCTACGTCAGCGGCCTCGGCGGCGGCACGCTCGGCACCGTCACCCTGCGCTACTACCCGGTCGGTCCCTATGGGGCGTACACCGTGACGCTGACGGCCCGGGCCGACACTTACGACGGCGCGCTCATCGGGACGCCGCAGTCGCAGACTTTTTTCCCGCCGATTCCTCAGCTCGGGGCGGTCACCGTCACGTTCGACTTCGGGAACGCGGCGGTGCCGCCGGGCGCGACGGTGACGTTCACGCAGACGCTCGACGCGGGACCACTCGGCGGATCGCTGAACCTCGACGCCGGTCCCTGCACCGCCGGCGACGCGGCGTGCAACCTCTGCCCGGGCTTCTTCGAGACCGCGGACACCACGCCGCCGCTCTCGACCTTCCGGCGGCGGAGCGTCGCCGCGACGATCACCGGGGCCGGCGGCGCCGCTGCCGCTGCCGTTCCCGCGCTCGGCCCGCTCGCGCGGATCGTCGCGATCCTCGCGCTCGCTGCCGCGGCCTGGTGGGTGCGGCGGAGCTGAGGAGGCACCGGCCAGCGCCGACCTGGCGTAAGCTTCGACGTGACTGAAGATTCTCGCGGCTGTGGACGGAATGCGGCGTGGATCCTCCGATCGAGGTGCGTGATGAGGCGACAGCTCCTGGCAATCGCTGTTCTTCTTCTGAGCAGCGGCGCTGCGGCGGCGGCGGATTGTGAAAAGCCGGGTTTCGTGACACCGGACCGATACGCG
>DATJPZ010000115.1:0-16685 GCA_035506175.1 Thermoanaerobaculia bacterium
CGTCGATGACGCGCCGCCCGCGGTAGGTCCTGTAGTACCGGCGGAAGAAGAAGATGAACGCGGCGATGCCGATGACGAAGAAGATGAAGTACCGGGCGAGGAAGTTCGACGCGGCGATGACGACCCGGGTCGGGAAGGGGAGCTCGGCGCCGAGCGAGGTGAACAGGGCGGCGAAGGTCGGAATGACCTTCAGCAGGATGACCGCGACGACGATGGCCGCGATCGTGATGACGGCGATCGGGTAGATCAGCGCGGCGCGGACCTGGGAGCGCAGCTTGACCGCCTTCTCGATGTAGGTCGAGAGGCGCTGCAGGATCGTGTCGAGGATACCGCCCGCTTCGCCGGCGGCGACCATGTTGACGTACAGGTCGTCGAACGCCTTCGGGTGGCGCCGCATCGCGTCGGCCAGCGTCGAGCCCGCCTCGACGTCCTGGCGCACCTGCAGGAGGATCTTCGCGAAGTTCTTGTGCTCCTGCTGGTTCGCCAGAATCTCGAGGCACTGCACGAGCGGGAGACCCGCGTCGATCATGACGGAGAACTGGCGCGTGAAGACCGCGAGGATCTTTGCGGGGACCCGGAACCCCATCTTCGTGAGCGAGATCTCCTTGCCCCGCTCCCGAATGCCGGTGACGACGATGTTCTGCCGGCGCAGGGTCGCCAGCGCGACTTCCTTCGTGTCGGCGACGAGCACGCCCTCCTGGACGAGCCCGGTGCGGTTTCTTCCCTTCCAGACGTAGTTCGGCATCGCTTACCTCTTGCCCGCCGTGGCCCCGGTCGTCGGCACGTTGACTCCGACGCCGCGGTTGATGAGCTCCTGCAGCTCGTCGGGCATGGACGAGCGGGAGAGCGCCGCTTCGAGCGAAATCTGCTTCTTCAGGTACAGGCTCGCCAGGGACTGGTTGAACGTCTGCATCCCGAACTTCGACTGACCCGACTGCATCGTCGAGTAGATCTGGTGGATCTTGTCCTCACGGATGAGGTTGCGGACGGCCGCGTTCGGCACGAGGACCTCGAGGGCCATGACCCGGCCCTTGCCGCTCGAGCGCTCGATCAAGGTCTGGCACATGATCCCCTCGAGGACGAACGAGAGCTGGGTGCGGATCTGGCTCTGCTGGTGCGCGGGGAAGACGTCGATGATGCGGTTGATCGAGGTCGTCGCCGAGTTGGTGTGGAGCGTGGCCATCGTGAGGTGGCCCGTCTCGGCGATGCGCAGCGCGGCCTCGATCGTTTCGAGGTCGCGCATCTCGCCGACGAGCACGACGTCGGGGTCTTCGCGCAGCACCGCGCGCAGCGCGTTCGAGAACGAATGCGTGTCGGCGTGCAGCTCGCGCTGGTTGACCAGGCACTTCTTGTGCTGGTGCAGGAACTCGATCGGGTCTTCGATGGTGACGATGTGGAGCTGTTTCTCGCGGTTGATCTTGTCGATCATCGCCGCCTGCGTCGTCGTCTTGCCGGAGCCCGTCGGGCCGCAGACGAGGATCAGGCCGCGGGGCTTGTCGCAGAGGAGCTCGACGACGGGCGGCAGGCCGAGCTCCTTGAAGCCCAGGATCTCGTAGGGGATCTGCCGGTAGACGCCGGCGACGGCTCCCCGCTGCATGAAGTTGTTCGCGCGGAACCGGGCCATGCCCTTGACGCCGAAGGAGAGGTCGAGCTCGAGGTTTTCCTCGAAGCGGTGCTTCTGGGCGTCGGTCAGCACCGAGTAGGCGAGCTGCTTGGTCTCGGGGACCGTCAACGGGGGATAGGGCAGCGGGATGAGCTTGCCGTCCAGCCGCACCATCGGCGGAGACTGAGTGGTCAGATGGAGGTCGGAACCCCCCATCTCGACCATCTGCTTCAGCAAGCCGTGCAGCGTGGCGTCAGTGGCCATACAGTGGTCCCCCGGTTGTTGTGTGGCAGTAGTTTACGCCTGTCGGCGGGGTAATGAAAGACGGGAGTCGGGCGCCCGGAAAGACCCCGGGCGGCTCGTTTCGGGGCGGTCGGCTGTCCGGAACTCCGGCCTAAAGAACAGTCTCCCGGAGAACCTCGTCCAGGGTCGTGGCCCCTTCCTTGATCTTCTGGAGGCCCGACATCCGCAGGCTGACCATGCCTTCCTCGATGGCTTTGCGCTTCAACTCGATCGAGGAGGCGCCCGAGAGGATCATGTCGCGGATCTCGTCGGAGAAGGCGAGCACTTCGAACAGGCCCACCCGTCCCTTGTAGCCGGTGTTGTTGCAGCGTTCGCAGCCCCGCCCGCGCTTGATGCGGAGCGACTTGACCTCGTCGGGCGCGAACCCGACCTGCATCAGCATCTGGGGCGGCGTCTCGACGTCCTCGATGCAGTGCGCGCAGACCCGGCGCACGAGCCGCTGGGCGCAGATGCAGTTGACCGAGGTCGCGACGAGGAAGGGCTCGATGCCCATGTTCATCAGGCGGTTGATCGTGGACGGGGCGTCGTTGGTGTGGAGGGTCGAGAGGACGAGGTGGCCCGTCAGCGCGGCCTTGACCGCGATCTCGGCCGTCTCGAAGTCGCGGACCTCGCCGACGAGGATGATGTCCGGGTCCTGACGCAGGAACGAGCGCAGCGCCGAGGCGAAGGTCAGGCCGATCTGCTCCTTCATCTGGACCTGGTTGATGCCGGCCAGGTTGAACTCGATCGGGTCCTCGGCCGTCATGATGTTGACGGTCGGATCGTTCAACGCGGCGATCGCCGAGTAGAGCGTGTTGGTCTTGCCCGAGCCCGTCGGACCCGTCACGAGGACGATGCCGTACGGCCGGTCGATCGCGTCCTTGAACCGCCGCAGCGGCTCCTGGTCGAAGCCGAGCTGCGTCATGTCCAGCTGCAGCTTCGACTTGTCGAGCAGCCGCATGACGACCTTCTCGCCGAAGTGCGTCGGGACGCTCGAGACGCGCAGGTCGAGGTCGCGGGACCGCTCCTCGACGCGCAGGCGGATCTTGATGCGGCCGTCCTGGGGCAGGCGCTTTTCGGAAATGTCGAGCTTGGCCATGATCTTCAGGCGCGAGATCAGGGGGTCGCGGGTGCGCATCGGCAGCGCCATGATGTTGTGGAGGATCCCGTCCACGCGGAAGCGGACGCGGAACTCCTTCTCGTACGGCTCGACGTGGATGTCCGAGGCGCCCGCCTTGAGGGCCTCGATCAGGATCAGGTTCGAGACCTTGATGATCGGTGCCGACTCGCTCGACTTGGTCAGGTCCGAGAGGTCGATCTCCTGGCCTTCTTCGCCCTTGACGACGTCCACGTCGGCGCCGGCGTCGATGCCGGTGATCTCGTCCATGTTGATCTCGCCGAGGCCGACGCTGGCCATGTCGTCCATGGTCAGGGCGGAGGAGGCCATGACGTCGTCGAGGCTCCCTTCGCTCGCGAGCGTCGGGCCGGTGCCCGCCTTGGCGCGCTCCTTCAGGACGACCGAGCGCGGCGTCCCATAGTGCTTGTCGATCGCCTTGCGGAGCGCGATCTCCGAAGCGACCACCGGCTCGACGTTGTAGCCGGTCATGAACTTGATGTCGTCCATGGCGAACACGTTGGTCGGATCGCCCATGGCGATCGTCAGGGTCGCCCCCGTCTTGTTCACGGGCAGGACACCGTACTTGCGAGCGACCTCGCCCGGGACCACCTTGATGATGGCCGGGTCGATCTCGAAGTGCGCCAGGTCGATCGACGGGACGCCGAACTGCTGCGACAGCGTTTCGGTGATGTCGCCCTCGGAGACGGCGCCGACGCGGACCAGGGCCTCGCCGATCTTGCCGCCTTCTTCGCGCTGGAGCTTGAGCGCCGTTTCGAGCTGCTCCGGCGTGATGAGCTTCTGCTTGAGGAGGAGATCTCCCAGTTTTACGGCCATGGAATTGAAGAATGGTAGGGGTTTAACTCTCGTCTGTCAAAGGGACTCTGCCAGAGACAGCGCCTCCGCGTCCGTGACGCGCGTCATGTCGCGCACGATTCCCCGGCGGTCGCCATAGGGACCGTTGCGCTCCGGGTCGGTCGGTCCGAAGAGGGCGAGCGTCGGGATGCCGATCGCGTCGGCCAGGTGCGTCGGCCCGGTGTCGCCGCCGACGAAGAGCGCCGCGCCGGCGTCGAGCCGCGCCAGGCCGCGCGCGTCGAGAAGCGGCGCCCGCCGCGCGGCCGGCACGAGCGCCGCGAACCGGTCGACGCGCGCCGCGTCTCCCGGTCCCCAGGAGATCACCGGGGAAAGCCCGCGCCGCTCGTGGAGCGCCGCCGCGAGGCGCGCGAGGCGTTCTTCGCCCCACGCCTTGTCCGCGCGGCCGGCGCCCGGATGGAAGACGGCGTAGGGGCGGGGCAGCGCCGCGACGAACGCGTCGGCGTCCGGACTCGGGCGGTCCAGCAGGTAGCGCGCGTCGGGCCGCCGGACGCGCACCGGGACGCCGGCCGCGCCGAGCAGCGCGAGGTTCTTCTCGACGACGTGCCGCGCGTCGGGCCCCGGGCTCACCGGGACGTGGCACAGGAGCGCGGAAAGCGGCTCGCGTCGAAAGGCCGCCGGGAAACCGGCGACGGGCGCGCCGCCCCACCGCGCGACGATCGCCGACTTGAAGAGGCCCTGGACGTCGAGCGCGAGGTCGGGCGCGAAGGCGCGCAGCGCCGACCGCAGGCGCCGGACCGCCTGCCGCGTCGGCGCGGAAAACGGCGCGCGCCGCCAGGCTCGCGTGTCCGCGGTGAAGAGGCGCGCGCAGTGCGGGTTGCCTTCGAGCACGCCGCGGAACGCCGCCTCGACGACCCAGCCGACCTCGGCGCCCGCACGCGCCGCGTTCTCCGCGACGGGGAGCGCGTGGATCACGTCGCCGAAAGCGGAGAGGCGGACGAGGAGGAGGCGCATCGAACGGAAGCGGCGAACCGCTAACCCGCGAGCTTCCGAATTCCCGCCAGCACATCGGTGGTGGAGTGATCCTTCGGATCTCCCACGATCACGGTCCGCCCGCCGTACGCCGCGACGACCGCGCGTTCGGGCACGGTCTCGGCGGCGTAGTCCGTTCCCTTGGCGTGCACGTCCGGCTTGAGCTCGGCGATCAGCGCCGCCGGCGAGTCCTCGCCGAAGATCACGACCGCGTCGACGGCCGCCAGGGCCGCGACGATCTCGGCGCGCTCGGCCTCGGGCAGGATCGGGCGGCCCGGGCCTTTGGCGCGCGCCACGGAAGCGTCGGCGTTGACGCCGACGGCGAGCCAGTCGCCTTCGCGCGCCGCGGCCTCGAGGTAGCGGACGTGGCCGACGTGGAGCAGGTCGAAAGCCCCGTTGGCGAACACGATCCGGCGGCCCGCCGCGCGCTCCCGCGCCGCGGCCTCGAGGAGCTCGGCGCGGGCGAGGATGCGGGCGGCGGTCACGACAGCAGGGCGCGATCCGCGTCGACGGCGGCCTTGAGCTCCTGCGGCGTGACCACGGCCGTCCCCATCTTCATCACGACGACGCCGCCCGCGAAATTGGCGAGGAGCGCCGCCTCGAGCGGCGACGCGCCGGCCGCGAGCCCGAGCGCGAACGTGGCCAGCACCGTGTCGCCCGCCCCGGTGACGTCGGCGACCTGATCGGTGCCGTGGACGGGGATGCGCTCGGGAGCCGGCCCGCCCGAGAACAGGGCCATGCCCCGCGAGCCGCGCGTGACGAGGAGGCTGCCGCAGCCCATGCGCGCCCGGAGCGCGGCGCCGGCCGCGTCGAGCTTCGCGTCCGAGTCGGCGAGCGGTTCGCCGGCCGACTCTTCGAGCTCTTCCTCGTTGGGCGTGGCGGCGTCGACGCCGGCATATTCCGCGAGGCGGTGCCGCGAGTCGACGCACACGCGCGCCCCGGGCCCGAGCGCGGCCCGAAGGACCGGCACGGCCTCGGGCGAGACCGCGCCGTAGCCGTAGTCCGACAGGATCGCGCCGTGCGCCCCGCGCGCCGATTCGCGCAGGCGCGCCGCGAAGGCCTCGCCCCGGGCCGCGCCTTCGGGCAGGACGTCTTCCACGTCGTAGCGGACGATCTGCTGCTTGATCGCGTGCGGCGCGCCGCCGAGGATGCGCGTCTTCGTCGGGGTGCGATAGCCCGGGGCTTCGACGAGCCCGTCGGTCGCGATGCCGCGGTCGCGAAAGGCCTCGCGGAGCGCCCGACCCGCCTCGTCGGCGCCCGTCGCGCCGACCGGCACCGGCACGCCGCCGAGCGCCCGGACGTTGGCGGCCGTGTTGCCGGCGCCGCCCGGAAGGTCCTCCTCCTTCCAGAAGCGGAGGATCAGGACCGGCGCTTCGCGGCTGATGCGCTTGGGGTGGCCGAACACGAAGCGATCGAGGACGAAGTCCCCGGCGACGACCAGACGGCGGCCGGCGAGGGCGTCCACGAGCGCCAGGAGCCGGCCTCTCGGAACGGGAAACCGCACGGGCGCGGATTATAATGAGCGCCCCGGAAGCGAGGATGCTCGACTCTCAAGTTCTCGTGCTCAATCGCGTCTTCCAGGCCGTGCAGGTGACCTCGGTCCGGAAGGCCTTCTCCCTCTTTTACAAGGGGCACGTGAAAGCCGTCCTCCCCGACTACACGACCTACGAGTTCGAGAACTGGTGCGACATCCCGGTGCAGCCGCAGGACGAGGTCGTCCTGACGCCGTCCATGGCGATCCGGGTGCCGCGCGTCGTCGCCCTGAAGGACTTCGACCGCCTGCCCCGGCAGGAGGTGAAGTTCTCGCGCCACAATATTTACCTGCGCGACGGCAACCGCTGCCAGTACTGCGGGCACAAGTTTCCCTCCGCCGAGCTCTCGCTCGACCACGTCATCCCGCTCTCGCGGGGCGGCAGCTCCTCGTGGGAGAACGTCGTCTGCGCGTGTCTTTCCTGCAACGTCAAGAAGGGGAATCGGACGCCCCAGGAAGCGGCGATGCGCCTGGTCGCCGTGCCGCGCAAGCCCCGCTGGCATCCGGTCGGTCAGTTCGGGTCGAGCCGTCTCCACCCGGCGTGGCGTCACTTCCTCGACGTGGCGTACTGGAACACCGAGCTGAAGTAGCCCCCCTCACCCTTGCCCTCTCCCCCCGTCGGGGCGAGAGAGGATCGAGAGCCTCAGCTCCTCGACCGCCCGCACCGCGTCCTCGACCGAAATCTCCGTCAGGCACTCGTGCCGGTACGGGCACTCGGTCTTGAAGCAGGGCGAGCAGAAGACGTAGCGGTCGAGGACGCGCGACGGCGAACCCGACGGGCCGGTCCGTCCCGGATCCGTCGGGCCGAAGAACGCGACGACGGGCGTGCCGACGGCGCCGGAGAGGTGCATGGGACCCGAGTCGTTGGTCACCGCGACGCGGGCGAGCGCGAGGGCCGCCGCGAGCTCGACCGGGTCGAGGTCCACGCCGAGCACGGGAGGCCGCGAGCGGGCCGCGGCGGCGACGCCGGCGCCGAGCTTCTCCTCGCCGGGACCGACGAGGATCGCCGCCGGCAGCTTCGTTTCCGAGAGCGCGTCGGCCAGAGCCGCGAAGCGCTCCGCCGGCCAGCGCTTGGTCCGTGCGAAGGCGCTCCCCGGGCAGAGCGCGGCGAAGGCGCGCTCGCGCAGCCCCGCCGCTTCGAGTACCGCTCTCACGCGCGCGCGCGCGGCGTCCGGCAGCGGCAGGCGCGGCGGCTCGAGGTCCGGCGCGACGCCGCCCGCCGCGAGGAGCGCGTCGTAATCGCGCAATTGGTGGATCGTTCCGGGCGGCGCCGGCAGCGCGTCGGTCAGGAGCCAGCCGCGCTTCTCGGTCGCGTAGCCCAGGCGCCGGCGCGCGCCGGAGGCGCGGGCGAGGAGCGCGGCGCGGTAGGAGTTCGGCAGCAGCCAGGCCTCGTCGAAGCGCCCGCGGCGCGCGGCGAAGGCGTCCCGCGCGAAGGACGAGCGCGGGAGGACCTCGTCGGCGCTGCCTTCCGCGCGATAGATCGCCCCGGGCCCGCGGCGGGCCAGGACGGCGAGGCGGCCGGACGGATCGGCGCGCCGCAGCGCCCGCAGGAACGGAAGCGACATCACGGCGTCGCCGATCCAGTTGGGAGCGATCACGAGCCGTCTCACCGCCCGACGTCCTCCGGACGCGTCCGCCAGCGGTTGTGCATCCAGAGCCAGACCTCGGGCTTGCCGCGGACGCAGGCTTCCGTGACTTCCATGTAGCGCGCCGTCAGGCGCCGCACGGATTCGGCGCGGTCCTCGGAGCGAGTGTCGTCCGCCAGGATCGGCGTCCCGAGCTCGAGGCGATAGCGCCCGCCGCCCTCCGGCCAGACGAACGCCGGCACCACCGCGGCGTCGGTCTTCAGCTGCAGGAGCGCGAGCGCCGGCGTCGTCGCGGCCAGCCGCCCGAAGAAGGGCACGAAGATCGCTTCCTGCGGCAGGACGTTCTGGTCGACGAGGATCGCCACCGTGCCGCCGTCGCGCAGCGTGCGCAGGATGTCGCGGGCGGCGTCGCGCTTGGCGATCAGACGGTTGCCGAAGCGCGTGCGGCGGCGCGCCAGCTCGCGCTCGAGGTGCGGGTTGTCGAGCGGCCGGACCACCGGCGCGATCGGGCCGTCGATCAGGCCGGCCCGGATCGCCCCGAGCTCCCAGCTGCCGAAGTGCGCCGAGAGAAGGAAGACGCCTTTGCCCCGCGCGCGGGCCGACGCGAGGTTCTCCTCGCCGACCACCGCGACGCGGGCGCGGATGTCCGCCTCGGACATGCCCGAGACCTGGAGGAACTCGACGAACGCGCGTCCGAGCCAGGCCGCCGACGCGCCGCCGATCCGGCGGATCTCGGCGCCGCTCGCGCCGGGGTACGCCGCGCGCAGGTTCTCGTCGAGGATCCGCCGGCGCGCCGGCGCGAGCTTCGCGTAGAGGCGGCCGAGCCCGGCCCCGAGGGCCGCCGCGGTCCGGCGCGGCAGCAGGGCGAGAAAGCCCGCGGCGAGGCGAAACCCGAAATGCTCGAGCCGGTCGCGCCCGGCGCTGCGCCGGCGGGGAGGCGGCGCGGCCGCGTCCGTCACGGCGCCTCCCGGCGCGGCAGCCGGCTCGCGACGAGCGCGAAGAAGGCGGGCTCTTCCACGTCGACGGCGAGCCGGACGGTGACCAGCGGCAGCGGCGACTTTCCCGAGAGCTTCACGGCGTCCTTCTCGGTCGTCACGACGAAGCTCGAGCCCGTGCGCTCGGCGGCGGCGCGGATTCGCGCGAGCTGGCGCGGCCCGTAGCGCTGGTGGTCGCGGAACTCGAGCCGCTCCTCGGGCGAGAGGCCGAGCTCGGCGAGCGTCGCAGCGAAGCTCTCGGGACGGGCGATGCCGCAAACCGAGAGGAGTCGTCGTGGCGCGATCGCCTCCGGCAGAAGCGGCGCGCCCGAGTCGTCGGCGAGCCCCGCCGCGCGGATGCGGGCATGGAAGACGGGCACGCGGGGCGCGAGGCGCCCGAGCGTCTCGACCGCGGCGCGCTCGGGCGCGGCGCGCTGGACGCGCGTGAAGACGATGGCGTCGGCGCGGGCCACGGCGCCGACCGGCTCGCGCAGCCGGCCCGCGGGAGGCAGACGCCCGCCCCCGAAAGGATCGGCGGCGTCGAGCAGGAGGAGGTTCACGTCGCGCCGCACGGCCAGGTGCTGGAAGCCGTCGTCGAGCACGAAGAGGTCGGCGCCGAGCTCGGCCGCGCGTCGGGCGGCGTCGGCGCGGCGCTCGCCGACGACGACGATCACGCCGGGCTCGGCCCGCGCCAGGGCGGCCGGCTCGTCGCCGGCGTCGTCGGCCGTGGCGAGCGGTCCGGCTCCGGCGCTGACGACGACGACGCCGCGCGAGCGGCGCCCGTAGCCGCGCGAGAGGATCGCGGGCCGCCAGCCTTCCAGGCGAAGCCGGCGGGCGAGAAAGGCCGCAAACGGCGTCTTCCCGGTGCCGCCGAGCGTGAGGTTTCCGACGGAGATCGTCGGATGCGGCAGCGGCTCGGCCGCGAGACGGCCCGAGGCGTACCAGCCGGCGCGCAGGCCCGTGAGCCGGCCGTAAAAGGCGGACAGCGGCGCGAGGATCACGAGGCCCTTCCCCGCGCCGGGGGTGCGGCGGCGAGGAGCGCGAGCGCGGCCGCGGCGGTTCGGTCCGCGGCGCCGCGGTTTTCGGCGACGAAGCGCGCGGCCTCCGCTCCCGCGGCGCGCGTCCTTTCCGGCGCGGCCAGGCGTACGGCGAGGGCGCGGGTGAGACCGGCGGCGTCGGCCGCGCGCTCGAGGAGGCCGCGGGCTTCGCCGGCCGCGGCGACGTCGCGGAAGTTCTCCAGGTGCGGCCCGGCGACGACCGCGGCGCCCGCCGCCCACGCCTCGATGGGGTTCTGACCGCCCTTCTCGACGAGGCTGCCCCCGACGAAGGCGACCGCCGCCTCGCGGTAGGCCGAGGCGAGCTCGCCGATCGAGTCGAGCAGGTAGACGTCGGGAGGGCGGGATCCGGGGACCGCGATGCGGGACGCGGGATGCGAACGGCGCAGGACCGTCAGGCCTCGGGCTTCGCACAGCCGCGCGGCCGCGTCGAAGCGCTCGGGCCGGCGCGGCGCGAGCAGCAGCAGCGGCCGGGGCGACAGCGGAGCGACCGCGTCGAGCACGAGGGCGTCCTCGCCTTCCGCCGTCGAGCCCGCCGCGACGATCGGCCGGCCGGCGGCCGCGGCGCGCAGCCTCGCCGCGTCGGGAAAGAGCGGCGGCTCGGGCATGTCGTACTTGAGGTTGCCCGTGATCACGACGCGCTCGGGCGGCGCCCCGAGGTCGAGCGCGCGGCGCGCGTCCTCGGCCGTCTGCATGGCGAGGAGCGACAGGCGCGCCAGCGTCGCGCGCATGAACCGCGGAACCCTGCGGTAACGGCGGTACGATTTCTCCGAGAGCCGTCCGTTGACGAGCGCGACCGGCACGCGCCGCCGCTCGGCGCGCTCGAGGAAGAGCGGCCAGATTTCGGTTTCCGTCAGCAGGACGAGGCCGGGGCGCGCCTGGTCCATCGCGCGCTCAACGGCGCCGGCGAGATCGAACGGGAACGCGAAGACCGCGGCTCGCCCCGCGAAGACGCGCTCGGCGAGCTCGCGCCCCGCGGCGGTCGTCGTGGATACGCCCGCGCGGCAGCCGGGCCGCGCCCGCTCGAGCGCGCCGAGCAGGTTGCGCGCGACGCCCACCTCGCCGACCGAGACGGCGTGGATCCAGACGCCGCCGTCGAGATCGGGCCAGGGCTTCCAGCCCAGGCGGCCGCGCACGTCCCCCAGGCGGCGGCCGCCCGCGAGCGAGCGCAGGAGGGCGTAGGGACCGTAGGCGGCGAGGGCCGTGGAGGTCAGAGCCCTGTAGAGGAGCAAAGCAGGCCGATTATCCCCGCTTTGCTTGCCCGGAGCAGCCCAAAGATTTAAGATTCAATGGCTTAGGGGGTGAAAACGGGCCTCAACGGCAGGGGAGTCTGGTCCGTATAACCCGCAGGAGGAGACCTGTCGGAGCCAATGGAACTCGTCTATAGCGAACGCCTCGAACGCCAGGGCGCCCTCGAGCTCTCGGATCGGGACCTCGCCCTCCGCGCGCGGGGCGGGGATATGGTGGCTTTCGAGGCGCTCGTCTCGCGCAAGACCCCGGCGGTGGTCTCGCTGTCCCGGCGCATCGTGGGAAACGGCGAGGACGCCCGGGACGTCGCGCAGATGGTGTTCCTGAGGGTCTGGAAGGAGATCCACCGCTACGACGAGCGCTACTCGCTGAACACCTGGCTCTACCGCATCGCGACGAACCTCTCGATCGACTTCCTGAGGAGCGCCCGCAGCCGCGAGCGCGCGCACGGCGCCACGCTGCACCTCGTGCGCGAGCGCGAGGAGTCCACGGCGGGCGGCGCCACGCGCTCGGCCGAAGACCGCGAGCTCGCCCGCCTCTTCGAGATCGTCTCCGGCAAGCTGTCGGAAAAGCAGAAGGCCGCCTTCGTCCTGCGCGAGATGGAGGACTGCGACACGAAGGACATCGCCGAGATCCTGGGTTGCGGCGAGTCCACGGTCCGCAATCATCTCTTCAACGCGCGGCGCATCCTCCGCAAGGAGATCGCGCGCCTCTACCCGGAGTTTCTGCGGGGGAGGACGCTGTGAGCCCCCTGTGCGGCATCGTCCGCGAAGGCCTCCACGACTACCTCGCCGACGCGCTGCCGGCGCCGCAGCGGCGGATCCTGCGCGAGCACCTCGCCGTCTGCGGGAGCTGCCGCGACGAAGCGACCTCGCGCGACGCCTCGATCCTCTTTGCGCGGGCGTTCGAATCCGACGTTCCCGTTTCGGAGACCGAGGCGATCCTGGCGTCGGTTCGGACGGGTGTCGCGCACATCGAGGCCGAGCGCCGCGCCGGCGCGGGGCGACGCTCGCGCCGCCCGGCCGCCGCCGCGGTGGCCGCGGTGGCCGCGCTGCTCGCGGTCGCCGTGCCCGGAGCGCTCTCGCGCCGCGCGCCGCAGCCGACCGCCGTCGCCGCCGGCGCCGTTGCCCCGGTCCCGACCGAGGCCCCGGCGCCGATGCCGGTGGACGTGGCGGGCGAGTCCGCCGCGCTGCCGGGCACGGGAACGCTGCCCGCGAGCGCGACCGTCTACGACCTGAACCCCGGCGCGGGCCGGGAAGAGCCGCGCGTGGTCTGGATCGTGGATCGGGGGCTCGATATCTGACCGGGTGCCGCGCCGCCTCCCGGGCCGGCTCGCGATGGGCCGGAGTCATGTCATTGCCGTGAAGAAAACGCTGCTGTTTCTCGCCGCCGTTCTGCTCGTCGCCCGGTCTCTCGAGGCCGAAGACGAGGTGTCGGTGCGCGTCTACGTCTTGAAGCACAAGCGCGTCGAGGAAGCGGCGCTGCTCGTGCGCCCCCTCCTGTCCGAGGCCGCGTCGGTGACGCTGACGCAGAAGCTGAACGCCATGACCGTCACGGCACGGCCCGAGAAGCTCGACCAGATCGGCAAGATCCTGGCCTCGTTCGACGTGCCGCCGCGCGGCTACAACTTCGCGGTCAAGCTCGTCCGCGCCCGCGCGGACGTGCCGTCGGGCTCGATCGCGAGCGAGATCGGCGGCCTCGGGGCGAAGCTGAAGTCGCTCTTTCAGTTCAACGACTACGCCCTCATCGACTCGGCCGTGCTGCGCGGCGTCGAGGGGTCGACGCTGCGCTACCAGCTCGGCTCGGACTACTCGCTCACCTTCGCCATCCGGTCGCCGGGCACCCCGGCCGGCAAGGAGCTGCTGCTGTCGCCCTTCGCGCTCTCCAGGCTCTGGCGGCCGACGCCCGGGCAGCCGGGCCTGATGCGCCAGGTCTACCAGACCTCGGTGCCGATCACGCTGAACCAGACGCTCGTCCTCGGCGCGTCCCGCGACGAGGCGTCCAAGAGCGCGCTCATCCTCATCCTGCTCGCCGAAGAGGCCGGACACCCCGACGCCGAGAAGGGCGCGGCCGGCGCGAAGTCGGCCGAGAAGACCGACAAGCAGCCCGAGAAGAAGCCGTGACCGAGTTTCGCGTCAAAGCGGGCTGGCCCGACGGGTCGGTCGCCGAGCAGTCGGTCCTGGCCCTCGACGCGGGCGCGGCGCGGCTGGACGTCGAGCGCCGCGGCGGCCACGTCTTCGAGATCAGGCGCCAGGGCTTCTCGCTCTCGGGCGCGAAGGGCAAGGGGCGCGGACGGGTCAAGATGGGGGAGTTCCTCATCTTCAACCAGGAGCTCATCGCTCTCCTGAAAGCGGGGCTTCCGGTCGTGCGCTCCTTCGAGATCCTCCTCGAGCGCCAGAAGAACCCGACGCTGCGCCGGGTGCTCGGCGACGTGCGCGAGCGGGTCAACTCGGGCATGTCGATCTCGGAGGCGTTCGCCGAGGAGGGCGACCTGTTCCCGCGGCTGTACTGGACCTCGCTGAAGGCGGGCGAGAAGTCGGGCGAGATCGAGGCCGTCCTCCGGCGATACCTGAAGTACCAGAAGACGGTCATCGCCCTGACGCGCAAGGTCGTGTCGACGCTCGTCTATCCCGCGATCCTGATCGCGCTGTCCGCGGGCCTCATCACGATCCTCATGACCTACGTCATCCCGCGTTTCACCGAGTTCTTCGCCGACTTCAACGCCGACCTTCCCCTCCTGACGGTCGTGGTCCTGGGCGCCGCGACGTTTCTCCGGGCCAACGTGCTCTGGATCTTCGGCGGGCTGATCGGGGGCGGGTTCTTCGTGTCGCGCTGGCTGAAGACCTCGGTCGGGCGGCAGTGGTTCGACGCCCTGATCCTGAGGCTGCCGATCGTCGGCGGGATCTTCCGGCGGTTCGCCATCACGCAGTTCACGCGCAGCCTCGCGACGCTGCTCGGCGGCGGCACCCCGCTCGTCCCGGCGCTCGAAAACGCCGCCGACGCGATCGGGAACCGCTCGGTCTCGCGCAAGGTGCGCGAGGTCGTGCCCAAGGTCCGCGAGGGACGCGAGCTGTGGAAGACGCTCGAGGAGACCGGCATTTTCACCGACCTGACGATCGAGATGATCAAGGTGGGCGAGTCCTCCGGCGCGCTCGAAGAGATGCTTTCCTCGGTGTCGGAGTTCTACGACGAGGAGATCGATCTCCTGCTCGCCCGCGTCATCTCGTTCGTCGAGCCCGCGATCCTCGTCCTCATGGGCGGCGTCATCGTGACGATCCTCCTGTCGGTCTATCTCCCGATGTTCCGACTCATGTCGGCGATCAAGTCGTGAGGCGCTGATGGCCAAGCAGGTCGCGAACGGCAAGACGATTCCCGAGGCGGTGCGTTTCAACTCGCGCGCCGAGGAAGAGGCCCAGGCGCTGGCGCTGTCCGAGCGTCTCGGCCTCCCGTTCGTGGATCTCGCGTCCTTCCGCGTGGACGCGGATCTCTTCCGCTCGATCCCGGTCGAGTGGATGCTGCGCTACACGTTCGTGCCCGAGTCGCGCACGGAACGCGCGATGACGGTGATCTGCGCCGACCCGACCGACGTCGTGCGCCTGGACGAGCTGGAGCTCCTCGTCGGCCTGCCGCTGAAGGTCAAGGTCGGCAGCCGCGCCGCGATCGCCGACATCCTGCAGAAGAGCGAGTCGTCGCAGCGCGTCCTCGACGAGGCGACCGAGGACTTCCGGATGCAGCTCGTCCAGGAGGACGAGGAGGGCGAGGAAACCCTCACGATCGACCGGATCGCGCAGGACAGCTCGCCGATCATCAAGCTGGTCGACTCGGTCGTCTTCAACGCGATCCAGCGCCGGGCCTCGGACATCCACATCGAGACGCAGGAGCACGTCGTCCTCATCAAGTACCGCATCGACGGCGTGCTCTACCAGGCGATGGACCCGATCGACAAGCGCCACCACGGCACGATCATTTCGCGCATCAAGGTCATGTCGGAGCTCGACATCGCCGAGAAACGCGTGCCGCAGGACGGCCGCTTCAAGCTGCGGGTGCGCGGGCGCACGATCGACTTCCGCGTGTCGATCATGCCGACGGTCCACGGCGAAGACTCGGTCATCCGCATCCTCGACAAGGAGTCGGCCAACGCCGAGTTCAAGAGCCTGAACCTCGAGGTCGTCGGCTTCGACGGCGAGACGAAGAAGAAGCTCCGCAAGTTCATCCGTGAGCCCTACGGCATGGTGCTGGTCACGGGGCCCACGGGATCGGGCAAGACGACGACGCTCTACGCGTGCCTCTCGGAGATTCAGTCGGTCGAGGACAAGATCGTCACGATCGAGGACCCGGTCGAGTACCAGCTGCGCGGCATCACGCAGATCCCGGTCAACGAGAAGAAGGGTCTGACCTTCGCGCGTGGGCTGCGCTCGATCCTCCGCCACGACCCCGACAAGATCATGGTCGGCGAGATCCGCGACGAGGAGACGGCGCAGATCGCCGTCCAGTCGGCGCTGACGGGCCACCTCGTCTTCACGACCGTCCACGCCAACAACGTCGTCGACGTGCTCGGCCGCTTCCTGAACATGAAGGTCGAGCTCTACAACTTCGTCTCGGCCTTGAACTGCGTGCTCGCTCAGCGCCTCGTCCGCAAGATCTGCCCGCACTGCAAGGCGCCGGTCCAGATCACGCCCGAACAGATGCGCGAGGCGGGCCTGAATCCCGAGCAGCTGGTGGGCAAGACGCTCTACGAGGGCAAGGGCTGCCTCGAGTGCGACGGGACCGGATTTCACGGCCGCATGGCGATTGCCGAGCTGCTCGACCTCTCGGACCGGATCCGCGGGTTGATCCTCGAGCGGCGGCCGGCGGCCGAAATCAAGAAGGCGGCCAAGGAAGAAGGGATGCTCTTCCTCCGCGACTCGGCCCTCGAGAAGGTCTTCGAAGGATCGACGACGCTCAAGGAGATCAACAAGGTGACGTTCGTTGACTGAGGACGCCGCCGCGTGAAGCTGCCCTTCCTCGCCCCGGTCGTGCCGCCGCACGTCTTCTGTCTCCTCGACGAAGGCGTCACGTACGCGCGTGTCCGCGACGCCGCGCCCGAGGGATTCGTCGAGGCACGGCACTTCCGGTATCCCGCGGGCGCGCTCGGCGGCCCTTCGGGCGGCGTGCCGCTGGTGACGCGCGAGGCCGTCGCGGAGGCCGTCAAGGCGGCGCGCGCGCTCGCGGGCGGGCGCCTGCAGCGGGCGTCGGTCGTGTACCCGGACGCCTGGGCGCGGATCCTGCCGGTCGAGCTCGAGGCGATGCCGGCCGACCCGCAGTCGGGCGCCGAGATGGTCCTCTGGAAGTTGAAGAAGCTCGTGCCCCAGCTTCCGTCGGACGTGGCCGTCGTCTACGCCCCGATGCCCGTTCTCTCCGACGAAAAGCGCGTGCTCGCGGCGGCCACGCCCCGCGCCGCGCTCGAA
>DATJPZ010000116.1:0-7679 GCA_035506175.1 Thermoanaerobaculia bacterium
GTCCCCAGGGTCCGACTGGCCCGCAGGGTCCTCCGGGACCGAGCACGGGCATTCCGCTGATCGGAGGCACGAGCGGAACGTCGAACCTCGTCAACGGCCGATTCATGGGAATGTTCGCTGGCAACCAGAGCTCGACCGAGCGGCTCGTCCAGAACATCATGCCGAGGGCCGGCACGGTCGAAGATTTCTACATCTTCATCGAGACGGCTCCGGGTGGGACGGCCTCGTGGACCTTCACGCTGCGCAAGAACGGCGCCGACACGGCGCTGACCTGCACGGTGTCCGGGACGAACCAGATCTGCTCGGACACGACGCACAGCGTGACGTTCGCCGCCGGCGACCTCGTCTCGGTTCGGGAAGCCAGCGCGAACGGTCCGAGCAACACGGCCGGCCAGTGGACGGCCACGTACCAGCCGTAACCCGAACTCGACCCTTCTGACTCGTTCGCCGGGGTCCGCGAGGGCCCCGGCGATCTTGTTTTGGGCGTGGCGCCCCCGCGCCGGGCGCTACCGTCTTCTCGGCTCCAGCATCGTTCCCCGGCAGCTCCGAGCCCCGCAGCGGCAGGCGAACAGCGCGCGCCGCGCGCGCGAAGCGCCCTTCTCGATCTCGAGCGCGTAGTCGTAAGTCAGCTCGGTGCCCGGCTGAATGTTCCGGATGGCCCGGATCACGACGCGCCCGTCGAGAATGACGGACTCGCAGTTGGGGCCGCAGGAGTGGTTGATGAACCGCGCGTCGTTGCCGCCGACGCTGGCGTCGATGTACCGGTCGCCGCCGACGTGGAAGAGCAGCGTGTGCGGGTCGTTGGCGGCCTCACCGCCGTACCGGGCGTCGACGGCCGCCTCGGTCAGCTCTTCTCCTTCGTAGACGATCAGCCGCCGCCCCGCCCGGATCCTCCGCGTCGCGAAGACGCCGAGCCCGTGGATGGGAGAACGTCGCGTCGCAAAGGGCTCTCGCCGCCGCACGGGCGAGACGGTATCCCGTCTTTCGCCGGGAGGGAACATCCGCTCGCCGGCGTTGCGAGCGGAGCGCGCCGATCCGGAGCGAGTACCGGTCGAAAGAGCCATGACGGCAACCGTTCGGAACCGCTCTGGCTACTTCACACCCTCGACCAGGTAGAGGTCGTCGACGAGATTTCGGATGTAGGTGTAAGCGTAGGTCTCGTCGTCCGGACAGGCTTGGATCCAGCCGAGCGCGATGAGCCCTGTCGGATCCTCGGGCATCAGGCGTCTCCAGATCTCTCGCCGTCCGGTCGAGATCTCGAGCCGATCGATGCGCGCCGGGATCTCGATGGGATGGCGGAGGAGAAGGAATCGTCCGTCGGAAGTCCACTTCATGATGTTGTCGGTGTGATCCAGGGTGACACCCGGAACCGTACTGGTCCGTCCGTCCGAAAGCGCGAGGATCCGGACCTTGCCGTCCTTGCCGACGTATGCCAGGTGGTCCCCATCCGGGGATATCGCGGTTCGCGGATTCGGTGCGTACGCTTCCGTTCCAAGAATTCGTGCCTTCCCGCCGTCCGGACCGACGACCGCAAGGACATCGTTTCCGTTCTTGTCTCGGCTGGCGACGACAAAGCCCCTGCCGCGGGGCAGGAAAACTGCTCCCTGCGGCTCGAGGCCTTCCACTGGAATCTTTTTCGACGCCCCGGCTCCGACCGGGACCATCACGAGCTCGGGCGGAGGCCCGGGTTTCTGAAGGAGCAGCCACTGGCTGTCAGGCGAGATGTCCGCGACAGAACCTTCGCCGATCCGAACCGGGGCAGCCCCGTCCATCTTTCGCAGAAAGCTTTCGCCCCGAGAGAAGAAGACGATGTACGAGGCGTCGGGCGAGATGGCCTCGAGCGATGAGTCCTGAAGCCACCCGAGCTCGCGCTCTCGGGCCTCGCCCTTGAGACGAACCAGGATCCCGCTGCGAGAGTGGCAGCTCTCCACGAGCAACCGGCCGTCGGCAGACCCGTCCTGAAGAAACATGCCGAGGGCGTTCGGCAGAAGGACGCGCTCCTTGCCTGCCAGGGAGACGGCGTAAATGGCCATCTGGGAGGGTTCGCGACTGCCGCAGACGATGAGCTCATCGCCGCCGGCAGACCACTTCAGCCCAGCGGTCTCGCGCCAGCCTGTCGAAATGATCCGACGCGCGCCCTTGCGGTCCACGGTCAAGAGCGTGCCGCCAGGCTCGATGGCGACGAGGTCGCCACGAGGTGAGACCCTTATTTCGAACGGGTCCGAGCCCTCGTACAGCGTCGTTCCGATCGGGTATTCCAGGCGGTAGCGGCGGTCCGGCATTACCCGCCCTACGGCGAGGTCCTCGCCGTTCGGGGCCCAATCCGCTCTGAAAACACTCTCAAGGAGCTCTCGCGGCGAACCGCCCGCGAGCGGCACCCGGGCCAGCGTGCCCGTTCCGAGGGGCACGTTCTTGAGTTTCTTCTTGATCAGAACCGCGAGCTCGCCCTTCGATGAGACGCTCATGACGTCCGCCTCGGTGAGTCCCGTTGGGGTCGACACGGTCGAGTCGGGGCGAACCGAGAAGACCTCGGCAGGGGCTCCGTCCCACGCGGCCGAGTACACGACGGTCCTTCCGTCCGGCGTAAAGCGCGCCTGCAAAATGTTGCCCCGGCGGAAGGTCAGCTGGTGAAACGTGGGCACCGTCACGTTCACGTTTCGCGAGATCACCCAGCGCCCGACGAGAATCGCAATGACGAGGAGCGCGAGTGCCGCGGCGACCATTGCGGGCAGACGCATTGCCGAGCGGCGTCGGGGCTCAATCTGGCCTGGAAGCGCCCCGGATGTCGCCTCGGACAGGTGAGCCTGGACGCTGGCGAGCTCGCGCGCAAGATCGCGGGTGGCCACATAGCGGTTGCCCGCCTCTTTGGCCAGGCATCGCTCGACGATCCAGCGCAGCGGGGCGGGGAGCTGCGGATTGATCGACCCGATCGGCGTCGGTTCCTCGTTGAGGATCGCTCCGAGCGTGTCCACCCCCGTCTTCTTCAGGAACGCCCGCTTGCCCGTCGCCATCTCGTACAGGATCGAACCGAAGGCGAACTGGTCCGAGTGGAAGTCCACCGGCTCCCCGCTCGCCTGTTCCGGCGACATGTATCCGACCGTCCCGACGACGATTCCCGGGCTCGTCTCGGTCTCCGTCGGCAGGTGGGAGCCCTCGTCGCTGCCCGACACCGTGCGCGCCGGCTTGGCCAGCCCGAAGTCCATGATCTTCACCAGCCCGTCCTTCGTCACCATCAGGTTCTCGGGCTTCAGGTCCCGGTGGACGATGCCCGCCTCGTGCGCCTTGGCGAGACCCTCCGCGATCTGCGTGGCCGTCGAAAGCAGTTTCCGAATCGGGAGCGCTCCACCGGCGAGAAGCTTCCGCAGCGTTTCGCCCTCGACCTTCTCCATCGCGATGTACGAGACACCGCCCTCGGAGCCGATGTCATAGACCGTGACGATGTTCGGGTGGTTCAGGGCCGACGCCGACCGCGCCTCCTTCTCGAACCGCCTCAGTCGCGACGCGTCGCCCGCCAGTTCGGCCGGCAGCACCTTGATCGCCACCTCGCGGTTCAGACGCGTATCCCGCGCCCGGTACACCTCGCCCATCCCTCCTGCACCCAGGAGAGACAGCACTTCATAGGGGCCGAGTCGGGTCCCGGCAGAGAGAGTCATTTTGACGATCGCCGGGAGAATTCTATTCCGCCAGCCGTTCGAGGGTCGGGCCGATCGAGATCAGACGGGCATCAATACTGGCTGGCCTTGGACCCTCTCCGTGTCAGGGAAAGTGACACCCCGGTCTTCGACCGAAATCAATGATGAAACGGAGGCGAAGCGGCGGGTTCACGAGGGTCTGAGGTGGCTCGTGTACTGCCGTTCTGGAGACTGCGCTTCGGCGCCACGATTGGGGTTGCCCGGTTACGGCGGACAGCTCACGTCTTGTGGATGAGAGCCGGGCCAGTCCTGAATTTCCAGGTTGGCAGCGACTTGGCGGGCGCCGGGTCGGGTGACGAGATGGTCGGCCTGCCGATGCAGAGCCGGCCGCGTCGACGCCGGAGGGACAGAGGGGCTCGCCCCGAGGGCTCGAGTGGTCGGACCGTAGCGCGACTTGATCGTGCCGTGGTCGCAGGCGAGTGCGCGGTGAGTGCGCGCGGCTGAACGGGTCGGCGAGGCCGGAACTGCGAAGCCACTGAGGGATCTGGTCGGGGCGGCCGGGATCGAACCGGCGACCATCTGCTCCCAAAGCAGATACGCTACCGCTGCGCTACGCCCCGGTTCGTGGGATTATCCCATGCCACAAAAATTCGCTTTCAGGAGAGGACATGCACCGCGAATACGTCGCCTGGGATTCGCCCACGCTGGGGCGCAGGATGGAAATGCTGTGGTTCGGCCACGCGGGCCGGCCGATGATCTGGTACCCGACGTCGGTCGGACGCTTCTACCAGAACGAGGACTTTGGCCTGATCGGCGCGGTCGCCGACCTGATCGAGGGCGGCGCGATCCAGGTCGCGTGCGTGGACAGCGTCGACGCGGAGAGTTTCTATGCGAAGGAGAAGCCCCCGGCCGAGCGAATCCTCCGTCACGATCAGTACGACCGCTACGTCTACGGCGAAGTCATCCCCTTCGTGCGGAGCAAGGCGCGGACGCCGGCGCGCGTGACGACGCTCGGCGCGTCCTTCGGCGCGTACCATGCGGCCAATTTCGGCTTCCGCCATCCCGACGTCGTCGACAAGGTCGTCGCGTTCTCGGGCAAATACGACATCCACTCGTTCCTGGATGGCTACTGGGACGAGCTCTGTTACTTCCATTGCCCGACGGCCAACGTTCCCAACATGGACGCCGGCTGGGTCGCGCGGTTGAGCTCGATGGACCTCTGCATCGTGACGGGCCAGACCGACAACATCCTTTCGGGCACGACCGACATGCTCCGCATCCTGAACGAAAAGGGCATCCGCAATCGCGGCAGCGTGTGGAACGCGCCGTACGGGCACGACTGGCCCTGGTGGAAGACCCAGATTCGCAGCTACGTGCCGTAGCAAGGCGTTTCGTCACGGACAGGGAAAAGCAGCCGTGTCCTGGATCGGCTGGAAGGGCGTGCCCGGCGGGTTCGTGTAGCTCTGAACCTTGCCGGTCGTCGCATCCTGCACGGAGAGGTGGACGAGGACATTCGTCAGGCCGGCGGCGAACACCCAGTAATGGTGGTTGGTCGCGCAGCCGTCGATCACCTTGACCACGACTTCGACGTTCTTCGGGTCGTAGAACCAGAAGTATCCCGTCGCGTCGGTCATCCTTACGCCGGTGGCGGGCGGCGGCACGGGAGCCGTGCCTTCCCAGAGGGCCTGGGCGAGAAAACGTCCGGCATTGAGGCAGATCGTGGTCGGGCTGCCGCACGGCTCCGGCGTCACGCGGGCGATCGCGGCGCTCGTCCCGAAGTCGCCCTGAGTCTGGGTGAGCCAGACGCTGCCGTCGGGTCCTGCCGCGACGTGGACGCCTTGCGCAAACGGCGTCGGCAGGGGGTAGACCGTGATGACGCCGGAGGTCGTGATGCGCGCGACGCTGTTGTTCAGGCCGGTGAACCAGAGGTTGCCGTCCGGTCCGGCGGCGAT
This sequence comes from Thermoanaerobaculia bacterium, assembly GCA_035506175.1. Taxonomy (GTDB): domain Bacteria; phylum Acidobacteriota; class Thermoanaerobaculia; order UBA5066; family Gp7-AA6; genus DAHUXD01. The sequence goes on from DATJPZ010000116.1 coordinate 5,585, forward strand.
GCTCATCGGGTTCGCCGCGCTCGAGGGAACGGGAAACTCCGTGATGACGCCGGCCGGCGTCACGCGACCGATGCTGATGCCCTGAGTTTCGACGAACCAGAGATTGCCGTCCGGTCCGGCGGCGATGGCGTTCGGGATGGCGTCGGCGGTCGGGAGTGCGAACACCGTGACCTGGCCCGACGTGGTGATCCGGCCGACACCGTTGCTGCCGTTGTCGGTGAACCAGAGGTTGCCGTCGGGGCCGGCGGCGATGTCGGAGGGCAACGCGCCCGCCACGGGAATCGAGAATTCGGTCACGATGCCGGCCGTCGTGATCCGGCCAATCTTTCCGGTTCCAAGTTCCACGAACCAGAGATTCCCGTCGGGGCCGGCCGTGATGTCGCCAGGCAGGCTCGCGGGCGTCGGAATCGCGAACTCGGTCAGGACCCCGTCGGTCGTGAGTCGGCCAATCGTGTTTGCCATCTGCCTGGTGATCCACAGGTTTCCATCGGGTCCGGCGGCGATCCCGACGGCGGGGTTCCCGATGTCGACGGCGGTCCCTACCGGGATTGGGAAGTGCGTGACGACGCCCGAGGGCGTGATTCGGCCGATGGCCGCGGACGACGGGTTGTGGGGCGGGGTCGGGCTGGTGGAGAACTCCGTATACCAGACGTTCCCGTCCGGGCCCGACGCGATGCCGCCCAGGAGCGCGTAAGAAACCGGAAACTCCGCGATCGCCTGACCTCTCATCGGGAGAGCCATTCCCAGGGAAGCGAGTTCGAGCAAGAGCGAGCCGACCAACAGCTTCATGCGGTTCTCCTTTCGGGCCTGACTCTGAAAGCAATCCCGCGATTGGTCCGGAGAGAAGCGCGAGATCGGCGTGAGATTCGTCGGATCCCGGCTCCGCTACCCGGTCCTCGATGAAAAAGGCGGCCGTCCGGGCTCCGCGTCCGGGACGGCCGTGACGAGGGCGACTCTCGGCTCGACTCGCCCAAGATTTCGTGGAGCACTGTGGCTCCCCGCGGGACCCCCGGTCCGGAGGCGAAGATAAGATTTTCGTGAGATTTTCGGCCTCACGATGGCGTACCGCTTCGGTCCGTTCCTCTACGATCCCGTCCGGCGCGGGTTGACGCGCGACGGCGCGGAGATTCCCCTCACGCACAAGGTCCGCGCGCTGCTGACGCTCTTTCTGGAGAACCCGGGCCGGCTACTGACCCGCGACGAGATCGTGGAGCGCGTCTGGCCGGACGTGGCCGTCAGCGACGATGCGCTGCGCTTTCAGGTGGCCGAGCTGCGGCGCGCGCTCGGCAAGGAAGCCGACGCCACCTTGCGAACGATCCGCGGCGAGGGCTATCGCTTCGACGCGGTCGTCCAGGCGGCGACGGACGGCCCCCGGCCGCCGGGCGACCTGCGATTTCGCCTCGTTCTCGAGCGGCGGGAGGTCCCGCTTCTCCCGGGCGACAACGTGCTCGGCCGCGATCCCGACGGGGTGCTGTGGATCGACCATCCGTCGGTTTCGCGCCGCCATGCCCGGATCGTGGTCCGGAGCGAGGCGGCGACCCTCGAGGACCTCGGGAGCAAGAACGGCACGTTTCTGAACGACGAGAAGCTCGAGCGCGGCAGGGCGCTCGCCGACGGCGACGCGATCCGCATCGGCCCCGAGACGATGATCTTCCGGGAACTGTTTCCCGGGACGACCGAGTCCGAGCGGCAGGCCTGAGCCTCAGGCCGTCCAGAGACAGGCGCTCGAGCCCACCCAGGTGCGGTCTTTGTTGTAGTTGACTCCCATCATCTGGCCCTGCGCCAGGCGGGCGAGCGTGATGACCGGGTAAGGTTTGCCGCCGCGGTCGACGAATATGACGCGCACCTCGACCTTCGAAAAATGCCCGTCGGCGGTCGGGATGGCCGGCGCGTAGTCGACCTTGCGCATCAGGAGCGTCTGCGAGCGCCTCTCCGGCGAAACGGCCGCGAGGTCATCCGCCGTGACGTCCACTTTGACGCCGGACCCTGCGAACGAGAAGAGCGGCTTGAGCACCCACTGCGAGAGGTCCATGGGCGGCACGGGAAGGTCCGAGAGTAAGACGGCCTCGGGAATGCATGGGTGCTTCAGCCGCGG
>DATJPZ010000117.1:0-7744 GCA_035506175.1 Thermoanaerobaculia bacterium
TGCTCGCGCTGGGGCTCGCTCCGCCGCCGCTGCGATTCGCCGCGTTCGCGTTCGGGCTCGCGCCGGCCTGCCGCCCGGCCGCGCCGCCCTTCGTCGACCCGCCGTACTTGTTCGCGGTCGCGCTGTTCGAGTAGGGCGCGCCGCCGCGGTGCGCGGAGTTGTGCTGGACGTTGCCGGCCTTCACGTTCGTGTTCTTGTTGTAGTTGTTGTTCACGTTGACGTTGACGGTGTTGTTCGAGCCCCAGCCGCACCCGCAGCACGAGCCGCCCCAGACGGCCGCGCCGATCATCACGCCGGCCGTGAACGTCACGAACGCGGCGCCCGGCGGAGGCGGGGGCGGGTAGTAGATCGGCGGGTACGGGTAGACCGGCGGCGGGTAGACGACCGTCGGGCTGTAGACCGGGACGTAGATGACCTCGGGGTTCGCGGACTGCACGACGATGACCGTCTGCGACTCGACGACCTTCGTCTCGACCTTCTGCTGCTCGTTCGTCTTCAGCGCGCCCTTGTCCGCGGCCTTCTTGCGCATCCGCTGAACGGCGTCCATGACGTCCTTCTGCTGGTCGAGGAACGCGTTCCCGAGGTCGGTCGTCCACTGGATGTCGTCGCAGAGCCGCTTGACGACGTCGGGGAGCGGCGCCATCGACTGGATGCTCGGGTCCCAGGGCTGCTTCGCGACCGCGTCGGCGAGCGCCTTGTCCTTCAAGCCCTTGTTCTTCGCGAGCCACTGCTGGAGCTGCATGAGCTCGAGCGGGTACGTGGCCGCGACGAGGGTCTGGGCGAGGAGGTCATCGGGGTAGAGGGCGACAGGGGCGACCAGCGAATCGAGCTTGTCCGGCGGGATCTTCGCCGTGTCCGGGGCCGCCGCGGGCGCGGCCGCCTGCGCGAGGAGAATCCCCTCGCCCGGGACGAGAAGCGCGGCGCAGAGAAGAGCCAGAAGCGCGCGGGCCGGTCGTGAACACGGGGGTCGTGAAGAATTCTGGGCCATGGCCTCCCCCAATCTGGGGGCAGCATAGTCCCCGGCCCGGCCGCGGGGCGACGGCAGGCGTGGAAATCGCCATTGGACCAAGGTCCAATTTCCCCGGGTCGGGTATTGTGCTCGCGTGAAGAGGGTTCTCGAGGGGCTGACGCTCTTTCAGAAGCTCGCCTACCCGGCGCACAAGGACCTGTTCGAGCGCCTCGCGAAGAACCAGACGCCGCAGGCGGTCTTCATCTCGTGCTCGGACTCGCGCGTCGTGCCGAACCTGATGGTGCAGGCCGAGCCGGGGGACCTCTTCATCATCCGCAACGCGGGGAACATCGTCCCGCCGGCGGGCTCCTCGTACGGCGGGACGACGGCGTCGCTGGAATATGCGATCGTCGCCCTCGGGATCCGCGACGTCATCCTTTGCGGCCACTCGAACTGCGGCGCGATGAAGGGCGTGCTCCATCCCGAGAACCTCGGCGCGATGCCCGCGGTGCGGCAGTGGGTCTCGTACGCGGAGCTCGCGCGGCGCGCGGCGGTCGAGGCGTACCCGGGCGCGACGGACGAGGAGTTGCTCGAGCACGTCGTGGATTACAACGTCATCGCGCAGGTCCGCAACATCCTCACGTTCCCGTTCGTGCGGCCGCTCGTCGAGAGGAACGAGCTCGAACTCTATGGCTGGGTCTACGACATCGCGAGCGGAAACGTGAAGGGCCTCGACGCGACGGGGCGGCGCTTCGTGCCGCTCGGCGGCGAGGAGAAGGGCTCCCCGGACGAGCGGCACGTCCTCGCGTCTGTCGAGAGCGACGAGGAGTTCTGGGAGAGGCTCTGAGCTACTTCGTCAGCTCGTCGTAGTCCTTCTTGATCTTCTCCCAGCGCTTCTTGAACTCCTTCTCCTGCTCGTCGGTGAAGATGCGAAACGGCACCTGCACCGTGCTGCCCGCGAACTTCACGTTGAGCCAGTACTGGCCCACCTGGATTCCGCCGGGGACCTTGAAGTAGAGGCGGCCGACGCAGGCCCGGAGGTCGGAGATTTCGAACTCGTCGCGGGCGAGGCCCGGGCCCGTGAGCTCCGGGAAGAACTGGATCGCGCAGCCGAACTTCGTGCCCACCGGGAAGTAGTTGATGTTGTCGTTGAATTTTTTCGACCGCTCGTTCAGGGCCCTGAGAGAGTGGTCCGCCTGGACCTCCGCCCACGTCGGGAGCGGGACGATCTTTCCGTCCGGCGTCTTGATCGTGAAGTCCTCCTTCTTCAGCGTCTCGTCCTTCACGCCCTCGCGCAGCACGAAGCCGGCGTTCAGGAGGATCCAGGGGTTTCCGCGTTCCTGCTGGGCCATGCGATAGCCCATGACGGCGTAGCCCTCGTTGTTGTAGGCCAGCCGCACGTACTGGCCCTGGAGCGTCATCATCTGCGGGACGTCCGGGACCGGATACTTGACTTCCGTCTGTCCGGCGGCGCGGCCCGCGGCTGAGAGCGTGACGATCACGGCGAACGTTGCGAGGAACCGGCGTCTGACCAAGATGACCTCCCTTTTGCCCCGGAATCCGGGGCGGCACGACTGACGTTTTCGGGACTATAGGTCCGGCGGGCCCATTTCGGGCGCCGTCCGCGCCCCCGGCCGGCAGTTCTCCGCTACGCGCCTTGCCCGGGTTGCGAGATACCGGTCGAGCTCCGCGGTCCCGGCCCGCGAGGCGGCGGCGGCCGCCTCTCCGGCGAGACTCCTTGCCTCGGCGCACCGGTCGCGGCCGCTCTCGACGAACGCGGCGTTCGCGAGGTGGCCCGGCCGCCCGTCGAGCGCGAACGCGGCGCGGTAGAACGCGACGGCGTCTTTCGGCTTTCCCCCCGCGGCTCTCGCCTGCGCGAGCGCCGACAGGGTCCACGCGTCGCCGCCTGTCAGGGCGACTGCCGTAAGAGGGCTCCGGCGGGTGACTTCGGCCACGGCCATCGGACGGCCCACCTCGGCGGCCGCGAGGACGAGGACGGATGCCGAGAAGAGGGCGATTCTGCCGGCAATTCGTCCCGCGGGCGGCGAGGGAGCCCGCCGCGACCCGACTGCGTAGCCCGCGAGAGCGGCTGCGCTTCCGAGGAAGCCCGTCACCCCCTGGCCGAGGAGCGAGAGCGGCCCGCCGAGGTGCGCGAAGAGGGCGCCGACGACGGATGACGCCATGACGGCGGCGAAGCGGGATCGCTTCCGCACGAGCCAGCCGGCGAGGCCGGCGAGGGGGAGCGCGAGGAGCGAGACGAACGGCAGCCACGAAGGGAGGAGCGCTCGCGCCGTCGAGAGGGGGTCCACGCGCGAAGGGTAGCGCGACGCGGTCGCAGCCCGGATTTCAGCTACGATCGCGGCACATGAAGCGCCAGGTTGGAACTGCGGCGGCCGTGGCCCTTGCGCTCGCGTGCCTGCTCGTGTCCCGGGGATCCCGGGCGCAGGATCTCGAGCCGCGCGCGTACGCTCCGGTGCCGAAGGACGCGAACTTCTTCCTCGCGAGCTACTCGTACCAGTCCGGCGACGTCCTCTTCGATCCTTCGCTGCCGTTCTCGAACGTCCGGGCGTTCATCAACGCGGCGACCGCCGGCTACGGCCACACGTTCAGCCTCTTCGGGCGGATCTCGTCCCTTGCGATCGGGGTGCCGTACGTCTGGGCGTCGGTGGACGGCAACGTGGGAGAGACGTACCAGGCGATCACGCGCTCCGGCCTCGGCGACCCGCGCCTTCGCTTCGTCGTGAACCTCCTCGGCGGGCCGGCGCTTCCGATGCGCGAGTTCATGGCCCGCAAGCCGGAGCCGACGCTCGGCTTCAGCCTCGTCACCGTCGTCCCGACGGGTCAGTACAGCAGCGAGAAGCTCGTCAACATCGGGACGAACCGCTGGGCGTTCCGGCCCGAATTCGGACTTTCGTTCCCGGTCGGCCGCTGGACGCTCGAGGGCGCGGCGGGCGTCTGGCTCTTCATGGACAACACGGCGACCTATCCCGGGAGCGTCGTCCGCTCGCAGGACCCGCTTTACAGCTTCCAGGCTCACGTCGGCTACACGGTCCGGCCCGGCCTCTGGGTCGCCGCGGACGCGACGTATTACGCGGGCGGCAAGACGTACGCGGACGGCGTCCCCGGCGACACGCGCCAGGCGAACAGCCGGGCCGGCGTGACGGCCTCCGTTCCCCTCGGGAAGGGGCACACCGTCAAGGTGTCCGCCTCGAGGGGCGTGGATGCGCGGATCGGGTCGCGATTCGACACGATCGGGTTCGCGTACCAGTACCTCTGGCTCAGCAGGTGACTCCGGGCGCCGCCGGCCCGAGGCCGGTCCTCGACGTCGCGGCGTTACGGCGGGCGCACGCCGGGGCCCGTCGAAATCCGTAGACTCGGGGCGTGGCGCTTCTGAGGTCGAAGGTCCCCGAGCGGGTTTTCTTCGCGCTCGGGATCGTCCTGCTGGCGGTTTACGCGGCCGCGCGCTTCTCCGCCGCGTACCTCCGGGCGCGCGACGTCCGCCGGTTCGACGCCGCAACCGCGGCACGCCCCGGGTCCGAAGCACGTCCCGCCGCCGCGAACGTTCCGCCGCCCCCCGGCGCCGCGTTCCTGGAGAGTGTGCCCGGCCCCGACATGAGCCTCTGGTCGCCGGAGCGGCGCAAGGCCTTCGCGGAAAGCCAGGCCGCGTCCGCCGGACTTCCGCTCGCCGTCCTCGCGATCCCGAAGATCCACCTCGAGGTCCCCGTCCTCGACGGGACGGACGATTTCACGCTCAACCGCGCCGTCGGCCTGATCGAGGGCACGCCCCGTCCGGGTGAAAGGGGGAACATCGGGATCGCCGGCCACCGGGACGGGTTCTTCCGCGGCTTGAAGGACGTCGGCCCCGGCGACGGGATCACGCTGCGATCGCGCGCGGGCAGCCGCGACTACGTCGTGAAGAGCGTGCGCATCGTCGAGCAGGACGACGTGTCCGTGCTGGACGACTCGCCCGAGGACGCGCTCACTCTCGTGACGTGCTACCCGTTCTACTACGTGGGGAGCGCTCCGCAGCGGTACATCGTCCGCGCCGAGTGACGGGACGTCACCGGGCGAGCGTCTTTCGGAACGAGAACCAGCCCGTGAGGAGAAAGGCGCTCTCGGCGACGGCGACGGTCGCGAGGACGAGGACGAGGTTCGAGTTCCCGAACCCGTAGGCGTGGAGGCCCGTCGCGAGGACGAAGTTGACGCCGAGGTACGTCATGAGGATCGTCCAGAACGCCGCGATCGACAGGACCGCGACGCCGAAGCCGCGGATCTGCTCGTCGAAGCGCGCGTGAAGGATCGCCATGTACGCGAGGAACGCGACGAGCGACCAGACCTCCTTCGGGTCCCAGCCCCAGTAGCGCCCCCACGACGAGGCGGCCCAGATCGAGCCCGTGAAGATGCCGGTGATGAGCAGGATCGAGCCGACGTGGATGTACCAGTAGAGAAGCTCGCCCCAGCGCGCGGAAAGGTCCCGCCGCGCCGGCGCGAAGATCGCGACGCCGACGACGAGGTGCGCGAGCCCGGTCGCCATCGCCAGGACCGAGTAGCTCACGACGATGATCGGAACGTGGATCGCGAGCCAGGGCGTGCCCGAGAGGACCGGCATCATCGGGTGGATGAACGGGTCCATCGGCAGGAGGTCGACGAGCATCATCGAGAGGGCCCCCATGCCGGCGGCATTCGCGAGGAGCAGTCGTTGCTTCAGGAAGAGCGCGACGACGCCGAAGAGGCCGACACCCCAGCCGAGGAAGAGCATCGACTCGTACATGTTCGAGGCCGGGATGCGGCCCGCGATCTGCCAGCGCATCGAGATGCCCCAGGTCATCGCGGCGAAGCCCCCGACGAGAAGGAAGGCCACGAGCGGGCGAAGGCGGACGTGGCCGCCGCCGGCCGCGAAAGACGCGAGCACGGCGGCGGGCACGAGGAGGAGCCACGCGATCCGGCCCGGCCGCATCCGGTTGTAAAGGACCTCCCGCGCCATCGTCTTCTCGCCGGGGTAGTGGGCCGGGGCGCCCGAGGCCCGCACGCGGCCCGCGATCGACGCGAGCTCGGCAGCTGACCTCACGCCCGTCGAGGGAAGCCATGCACCCGCCGGGTCGGAAGGGGGAAACGGGTGGATCGCGCCCCCGTGAAGGTAGCCGTAGAGCGTTTCGAGGCGCTCCTCCAGCTTGAGCAGACCCTTCTCGACGGCCGAGGGTTTGCGCTCCTCGCTCTCGGCGGAGTGCGCCGCCGCGAGTGCGGCGCGCAGCGCCGGCGAGGAGACGATCTGCGCAAAGCTCGCGTAACGCGTGCCGGGCGGGAGCCCGGCCGCCCGCGCGACCGCGTTACCGCCCACCTTCACGATCGGCTCGCTCTGCCAGCCCAGCGGATCGAACGTCCAGCCCGCCGCCATCGCGACGTGGTCGACGCCGGGCCAGGAAGACCGTCCGGTGACCGTGCGGACCGCCTCGCGTGCCTGCGTGTCGAACGGCATCGTGCGCCCGTCGTGCTGGACGGGCAGGACGCGCAGCCTCTCGACGGTGGCCGCGTCGGGCGCCTCGACGGCGCGCGCGGGCGTGGCGGCCGCGAAGAGCCCGGCGAGGAGTCCGACCGTGAGCGGGACGGGCGCGCGCATCGCGGCGGCCTGGCGGAACTGGATGAGGCGCGTCGCGAAGACGACGATCATGCCGGCGACGAGGAGGACGTAGCCGGCGAAGACGATCGGCTGGCCGGGGTCGCGTGATACGGACAGGATGGTCGCGCGGCGCCCTTCCTCGATCCGGTAACTGCTCTGGAAGAACCGGAAACCGCCGTACGAGAGCGGCCTGTTCATCTCGATCACGCCCGCCTGCGGCGCGCCGTGGGCCGCGTCCAGGACGTGCACGCGGCTGCGATACTGGGACGGCATGCCCGTGCCGGGGTACGTGTCCAGCTCGAACGCGTCGAGGTGGATGGCAAAGGGCAGTGCAAGCGGCCGCGGGTCGGTCTCCGATCGGCCCTGGCTGACGGTGCTGGACTGCTCGCCTTCCCGGATCTCCATCTGTCCCTCGGTTTTCGCGACGAGCGTCACGAGAGCGCCGGTGAGGATCACGAGGATCGAAAGGTGCGTAATCGCGAAGCCGATCCGCCAGCGGTTCTTCGGCCAGCGATCCACGAGCGCGGCGGCGAGGTTCAGCGCGAAGACACCCTGCAAGGCGTAGAACCAGGGCGCCTCGTAGACGGCCCTCGCGGCCTCGGCCCCGCGCAGCGACTCCAGGATGGTGCCGGCCGACAGGACGAGCCCGATCAGGAGGATCAGGACGACGGTGAGCTTGAGCGAGGCGAAGTGAGAGAGCAGACTTCGCATCGGGCCCTGCGCAGGGGGATTGGCGATCACCCTGCGAACGCTAACCTGCCTGCCTCGCCGCCGCGTTGATCCACATGCATCCCCGGGTGGCCTGGGAGCCGGTCCACCGCCCCGGGTTGATTCGTTTGCATCATTGTCGCTTTCCGAGGGCAAAATGCGGGATAGACTCGGTCAGCAAACAGTCTGGTGATGCCGTCACTCGAGACAACAACCGCAGGAGGAGTTCAAATGAAGCTCTCGAAACTCGCCATGGCCTTCGTCCTTTGCGCCGCGGGCGCCGCGTTCGCGCAGACCGTCGTCGACACCGAGGTCAAGTCCGGTCTCGTGATCGGCAAGACCGACCACTCCGTCATCGTCAAGATGGACGACGGCGTCGTCCGTGAGATCCAGGTGCCGCCGGGCAAGACGGCGATGGTCGACGGCAAGGAGACGGGCCTCGCCGACCTCAAGATCGGGACGACGCTGCA
>DATJPZ010000118.1:0-3553 GCA_035506175.1 Thermoanaerobaculia bacterium
CGCCCAGAAGGCCAAGATCAAGCAGGCCACCGGGCAGGATCACTCGGAAGTCCGCATGGGTTTCCCGGGCTCGAACCCGCCGCCCAGCACGGCCCCGGTCTCGAGCGAGCCGATCAAGGCCACGCGGGCGATGCGCGCCCATAAGGCCATGAAGGCCCACAAGGCCATGAAGGCCCACAAGGCCATGAAGGCCCATAAGGCCATGAAAGCCCATAAGGCCATGAAGGCCCATAAGGCCATGAAGGCCCATAAGGCGATGCGGGCTCACAAGGCGATGCGCGCCCAGTAACCCCCGTCAACTTCCCGGTTCGAACGCCCCGCCTCGGCGGGGCGTTTCTTATGGCCGCTCGACGCGGCCGACGAGAATCAACGGCCGCCGATTACCAGCCGATGGTTATTGCGCGGCGGCCGGGCGAACTGGGAGCCCCTACCACCAGATCACGGTCTGGAACCAGTGGCGCAGGACGCGCCACGAGCGCCAGAGGAACGCGCGCCGCCCGAGGAGAATCTTCGCCCTCCCGGTCATCCCGGGAAGCCATTCCCCTTCGGCGTTGGCGAAGGCGACGACGGCGATGAATCGCTCCGGCGTCTCGCCGGCGCGGAGGAGCTGCACCTTCCCGTCGGCCGTCGGTGGAAGCTCGTGGGCCGCCGCGCCGACCCGGACGATCTCTCCGTGCAGGATCCGCATCGGCCGCGCCCGTACCTGCATCGACACCCGCGATCCCGGCCGCAGGTACGAGAGCAGTCGCTCGCTCACGGGGATCTCGGCCTTGAGCCGCGCGCAGTCGCCGACGCGGGCGATCTCGGCGCCGGCGGAGACGAAGCGGCCGGCGAGGTCCTGGGTGCGGCGCGTCAGGAGGCGTCCGGCGATCGGGCTCCGCACCGAAAGGAGGCCGAGCCGCGATTCCTCGCTCAGAACCGCGAGCTCCGCCGCCTGGGCCCGGCTCTCGGCCTGGAAGAGCGCGGGCGCGTCGCCGGCGTCGCGCTCACGGCCAGTCCGCTTGACGAGCGCCTCGCGAATCGCTGCCGCGCTCGCGAGATCCGAGATCGCCGCGGGGCTCTCCAGGACGGCCACGACGTCGTCCTTGCCGACGCGGTCGCCTTCATGGAAGCGCACGGACGCGATCGTCGCGCCCTCCGGCGCCTGGAGGCTCGCCTCCGTCCACGGCTGCAGGACGGCCTCGGTCTCGAGCGTCCAGGGCGCCCACGGGACCGCCAGCACGAGCAGGAGCACCGCGAGGCCGACGAGCACGCCCACCCGCGCGCGACCGGACATGATGAACTCCTTCTTGTCGAGGTAGACGAGGCGGAGACCCTGGAGAAAGGCCCGCACGTCTTTTCGGAAGAGACGGAGCAGCGTCAGCACCAGCAGCACGCCCGCCAGGTTCGGAAAGTACCTCGCGTAGAGGTTGTAGAAGAGCTTTCCGATGAAGACCATGATCAGGATCATGAAGGCGATCGCGAGCGGGCCGTAGATCAGGTAGATCCGGCGCTTTCGCCGCGAGAGGACCGGCACCTCCACGTGAAGACGGAGCACGTGCTTCTTGAAGAGCGCGGCGCAGTAGGAGAAGGAATCCTCGCGCAGCTCGGGAATCTCGAGGTAGCTCGCGAGCGCGTAGTAGCCGTCGATCTTCCGGAGCGGGTTGATGTTGAAGAAGATCGTGGAGACGCCGGTGAAGAGCAGGATCTTGTAGGACACCTCGTGCAGCAGCGTGTCGGGGTACGACGCGACCCAGAGCCCCGTGGCGATGCAACAGATGATCGCCTCGATGTACATGCCGGCGAAGAGCACCCAGAGGCGCTGCCACTTGCTCGGGAAGAGCAGCGCGTCGGTCGTGTCGCAGTAGAAGGCGGGCATGAAGTACAGGAGCGCACCGCCGATGTCGTGCACCTCGCCCCCGTAGAACTTGCAGACGTAACCGTGCGAGAGCTCGTGAATCGCGCCGATGCAGGACAGGATCGCGAAGAACTGGACGGCGTCCCAGAAGGGCTTTCTCAGGAAGGCGTACAGCTCGAGCGTCTGCGACCAGATCTGGTCGAAGCGCGGGACGATGACGCCGATCGTCATCATGATGGCGACGAGCGCGACGATGACGGTCGGCGGGCGCCAGATCCAGCGCACGTACTTCTGCGTCCGCTCGAGGAAGTCGTTCGGGTCGGCGACCTTGAACGGGATCAACATGATGTCGCCGCCCTCGGCCTTCTGTTCGGCGCGGAGCTTGCGGGCCTCCTTGATGCGCGACAGCTCCTCGAGGTGGCGCTCGACGGTCGACTTCTGCAGCAGGTCCATCTCCCGCAGCGACTCCTCGTACTCGGGGACGAGCGCCGGATCGAGCGGCTCGCGGAACTGAGCCTGGTACGCGTCGTGGATCTCGGCGAGCGTGCGCGTTCCATCGAAGAGTCGGATCAGCTCCCAGTTGGCCTCCTCGAAGCTGTAGTACTGCGTCTTGTCGGGGTTCTTGACGATCCAGTGCCCCTCGCCCATCTGGACGACACGGCGGATGACGAGGTTCGACTTGAGCGCGGGACGGTCGGCGGCGACCTTGCGGCGCGCCGCGAGCGCCCCGACTCCCGACTCGATGGGCGCGGCCGAGACGAGTGCGGAGGCGCGGGGCGACGCGGAGCTCACGGCAGCAGCGGCCAGATCTTCAGCCAGAGATATCGCAGGGGCTTGCGGAACAGGGCGTAGCCGAGGGGCCGCGTCGCGGCGGAGACCTTGCCGGTGCCGAGCATTCCCGCGCGCAGCGCTTCGCCGGGATTCTCGACGCGCGCCTCGGCGACGACGAAGCTCTGGTCGCCCTCCTGGCGGAGCTCGGCCCCGACGCGCTCCACGGTCCCGCGGAAGACCCGCGTCGGGAAGGGATTCATCTTGAGCGCGACCGGCTGACCCGTCGCGACGAGCGCCGCGTCCGCCTCCGGCACCGCGACCTCGGCCGTCACTCCGCCCGTGTCCGCGACGATCGCGAGCTCGGCGCCGCGCGCGAGCGTCTGGCCGACCCGCTGCTCGATGTGCGGCGTGATCAAGACGCCCGAGACCGGGGCGCGCAGGACCGTCCGCGCCAGCCGCTCCTCGGCGAGTGCCCGCCGGGCGCGCTGCTCGTCGCGCCGCGCCCGCGCCGCGAACATCGCCGCAGCGTCGCCCTCCTGCGTGTGCTGCACGACGTCGCTCTCGGCGATCGCGAGGGCCGCGGCGGCCTCGGCGAGCGCGGCCTGGTAGGACTCGTCCTTCAGCGTCGCGACGACGTCGCCGGCGGCGACCCGGTCGCCCTCGCGCCGGAGCACTTCCTTGACGACCCCGTCGACGGCGGCCGTCACGGCGGCGCGCCGGGCGGGGAGCACGCGCACGGGTCCCTCCAGTCGAATGCGCCACGGGACCACGACGAGGAGGACCGCGGCCGCGGCGGCGCCGATGAGCCACGCCTGCCGGCGCCGCGCCGGAATGTCGAGAAGCTGCCGCCGTTTCTCGAGGAGCGGCTGCAGGAATCCGGCGAGTGGCACCTGCTGATAGAGCTGGGCGTTGCGCACGGCGACCGTCGCCTGATTGACGAGGATC
>DATJPZ010000119.1:0-3320 GCA_035506175.1 Thermoanaerobaculia bacterium
AGCACAGAGGAGGAATGGTGGGTTCATTTGCCGCCGGGGGATCGGAGCGAAGCCTCACGTGGCTCGACGCCTCCAGTCCGGCCGCTCTCTCAGCCGATGGTCTCACGCTTCTCTTCCTGGACCGCGGCGATGCCGCCGACATGCGAGTTGTCGATGCTTATCTGCGCAAGACCGATGGCTCGCCCGCGGTTCGCCTCGGCGAGGGCTTTCCTCTCGACCTCTCGCCGGACGGGAAGTGGGCTCTCGTACACAGGGAGGTACCCAAAGGCCATCTGGTTCTGCTTCCGACGGGTGCCGGCCAGGAAAAGGAGATTCCATCGGGTTCGGCCGTGCCCGTCTTCTGGGCTCAATTTCATCCAGACGGCAAGCGCATCTTCCTTATGGGAGAGCGTCCAGGCGATGCCATGGCGATCTATGAGCAGAGTCTGGAGAGCAGCGCACAAAGGCTCATCACGCACGTCCCCCAAGGGTGCAATTGTGCGTTGTCGCCTGAAGGTTCACAGCTGGCTACGGTGGACAACGATCGGAACCTGATAATCGCGCGGACGGACTCCATCACCGGAGCCGGAGCGAGCCCCCGCACCGTGGCACGCCTGGCAGGGAAAGAAGGCCCCATCCATTGGAGCGCCGACGGTCGGGCGCTGCTCATCGCGGATGAGTCCAGATTCCCCATTCGGGTCGATCGCCTTGAGGTCTCGTCCGGCCGGCGATCCTTCTGGCGATACGTCTCGGGTGAGGGTCAACCTAGTGGGCTCGCAGTCTCAGCGAATGAGCAGGCCTGGGTTGTCGGGTACTCTCGTGAGTCGTCTGAGCTTCAACTCATCGAAGGTCTCCAATGACTCCCGAGCTTTCCGGGCGGCCCAGGGTGCCGTTCAAGGCCCACATGACATCGCCCCCTATCTCCGAACGAAGGGGGTGGCGGAATACAGCCGGGCCTCGGCGAACTCCTGATCGTCGATGACCTGAAGTAAATTCTCGAGGCCGCTCGCCACGGGTCCCGCTGTTTCCTCAATACCGCCAGCTCGTGACGTCGCCGCCGGGCGGCGCGGTCTTCAGGATCCTTTCGACGATCTTCGGCGCGAAGAACTGGTGGTAGCGCAGCCGCGCGGTCGCGTTCGGGCGTGTGTGGTCCCCGTTCCAGCAGTGCTCGGCGCGCGGCTCGTAGTCGATGACGCCGCCGTAGGGCGGGTTCGTGGTCGAGCGCAGGAAGTCGTCGGCGAGATAGACCGCGTTGTTCAGGTAATAGTTGTCGGCCTCGCCGACGTAGATGTGGATCTTGCCGGCGAGCTTCGCGCCGAGGCCCTGTTCCCAGTTGCGCTTCATGATGTCGACGAGGTCGTAGTTCTCCTTCCAGAACGCGGCGACCTTCCTGTCGATGACGCCCGTGCGCTTGTCCCAGATCGGCTGCGGGTAGCCGTCGGCGCCGACGGGCGAGTAGACGGCCTGCCAGATGTCCCACTGGCCTCCCGAGCGGCTCTTCGTGCCGAGGACGAGCTCGAGGCGGTTGGACTGCTCGACCGTCGTCTGCAGGTGGCCGAGGTAGTCGCGGTGCGCCGGCTTGGCGATCCTGCCCCACGGCCCGCTCCACCAGTAGGCGTTCTCGTCTTCGTAGAGGTTGGTGACGCCGTACTGGCGGAAGTCGATCGGGTCGGGGCACGCGGCCCAGCAGCCGTTGTACTCGTCGGGATAGAGGACCTGGACGCCGAGCGCTTCCCAGCCGCCCGTCGAGCCGCCGTACATGAACCGCGCCCAGCCGGCGCCGATCGCGCGGTACTTCTTCTCGAGATAGGGAATGAGCTCGTGCGTGATCGCGTCGCCGTACGGGCCGAGGTTCTGGGAGTTCACGGCGTAAGAGTCGTCGTAGTACGGGTTCGCGTGCTGGATCTCGACGACGATGTAGCGCGGGTAGTTCGGACCGGTCCAGTCCTTGAAGAACTGCCAGGCGTGCTCCTCTTCGATGCGGTTGTAGCCCTCGACGTGGAACCGCTCCGAGTACACGGGCTTCAGGTTCGGGTCGGGCGGCGTCTCGCGGAAGCCGCCGATCGTGTCGGGGAAGTGCCCGTGGAAGATCACGAGCGGGTAGCGCGCGTTCGGGTGTTCGTCGAAGCCTTCGGGCAGGAGGACGTGCGCGCCGAGGTACATCGGCTGGCCCCAGAACTTCGACAGGCGCTCGGACTGGATCTTCTCGTGGCGGACGTACTTCGTGGTCGGCGGGTCGGGAATCGGCGGGATCGTCTGGTCGAGCGCCATGGCGAAAGAGGCGGGCTTGCCGGCTTCGATCGTGATCGCTTTCGGCGTCGAGTAAAGGTTGCCGGGAGCCTTGTTCCACTGTTGGCCCTCGCCGCGGTCCATCGGCAGCTTCACGACGTGGCCGTCGGCGCGGTGGAAGGTCTCGTAGCGGTGAAGAAGCGCCTGGACCTGGTAGGTGCCCGGCGGGATCGCCGCGAGGCTCTCGACGGGGTAGCCGAGGACATCGCCGGCGACGGTCGCGGGCGAGCCGGCTCTCCAGTTCTCGACGTCGACGCCGAAGATCTGCTGCGTCTTCGGGATCGACTCGCTGATCTGCGAGCGCGGCTCGGCGGACGGATCGGTCGAGAGCATCACGAGCAGGCGCCCGTCGAGCGGCGACGCGCTCTTGTCGGCGCCGTAGGTGACGGAGAAGCGCGGGCCGGACGGCGGCGCGGAGGGAGCGAGCCCCGAGAGAGCCACGAGGGCCACGGCCGCCGGGCCGAGCAGAAGGAGCGCCGGGACGAGCTTCATCGCCACCTCCGAGTGGCAGGAAGGATACAGAATCAACGCAATTTCGTCGGGCCGCCCGACATCGAGCCCAAAATGCCGGGAAAAACCTGCAAATCGGCTTCAAAACCCCACGATAGACTCGAGCGAAACGAGCGCGAGATGTCTCAGCGCAGGTGGGAAGGTGGCAGCCCTTGTGGCGCGTCGAGGCGATCGACGCGCCTCGTCGTCGGCCTGGTCCGCGCGGGGACACGCGCCGTCACGCCCCTGACACGATGAGTTCCCACGGAAGCCCGCTCTCCCGCGGGTCCCGCCTCGGCGGCTTCGAGATCGTCGCGCCCCTGGGCGCGGGTGGGATGGGGGAGGTGTACCGGGCGAGGGACTCGCGCCTCGGCCGGGACGTCGCGATCAAGGTGCTGCCGCAGGCGATGTCTTCCGATCCGGAGCGCCTGAAGCGTTTCGAGAAGGAAGCGCGCGCGGCCTCGGCCCTGAATCACCCGAACATCGTGACGATCTACGAGACGGGGTCCGCCGACGGCGTTCCGTGGATCGCGATGGAGCACGTCGAAGGGGAGACGCTTCGG
>DATJPZ010000120.1:0-43871 GCA_035506175.1 Thermoanaerobaculia bacterium
AGCGGTTGGACTTCATCAATCTCATGCTAGCAGAGCGAAGAACACGGTTTGGGATCAGTTACTTCCCGGTCGCTCGTTGCTGCCGTCGTCCCGAGGACCGCCGGTCCGGGGGATCCCTCGCTTCGCCCGGGATGACGCGAAGCTCAGCGGAGCCAGGCAACGGGATCCTGCGCCTTCTGCCGGTCCCGGACCTCGAAGTAGACGCCCGCCTCGTCCCGGCCGGGGCCGTAACCGGCCTGGCCGATCTCGGCGCCGACGGCAACCTGGTCTCCCGGCCGCACGGACACCCCCTGCAGCCAGGCGTAGAGCGTCAGCATGCCGTCGCCGTGGTCGAGGATGACGAGGTTGCCGTATTCGGCCAGCCACTGCGCATAGACCGTCTTGCCGCCATAAACCGCCCGCACCGGCGTGCCCGCCGCAACCGCGAGCGAGACGCCGTTGGAGACGGTAAATGCGTCGAACTTCGGGTGCCGGTGGCGGCCGAACGTCTCGATGATCGTGCCGCGCACGGGCCAATCGAGGACTCCCTTCCAGGGCCGGATTCCACCCGACGGCCCGACGGGCTCCTCGGCGTCGGCCTGGCGCGAGAGCGTGTCGAGGAGGCGCTCGAGGCGAGCGGCCTTGTCGGTGAGGGCCGAGACCTCGCGCTGCCTCGAGGCCATCGAGCTCTTCTCGCTGGCGAGGAGGCGCTCGCGCTCGGTCTTCAGCGACGCGACGCGGGCCTCCTCCTGGCGGCTGCGCAGGTACAGCCGGTCGATCTCGGCCTTGAGCGCCTGCTCGCGCGCGAGGTTCTCCTGCAGGCGCGTCTCGGCGAAGCGGTACTGCACGAGAAGCCGGCCGTCGCGCCGCGCGAGGCTGTCGAGCCGCTCGATCGAGTCCAGAAACGCCGGCACGTCCCGGGCTTCGAGCAGGACACGGAAGTAGCCGAACCGGCCGAAGCGCTGGAGCACGCGGGCGCGGGCGATCAGCTGGCGCCGGTAGTCGGCCGCGGCGACCGAAACCTCGCCCCGCTGGCGCGTGACCTCCGCCAGGCGACGGGCGAACTCCTCGCGCGTGGCCGCGACGAGCTCTCCCTCGCGCGTGGCGATCTCCTGCTTGAGCTCGAGGCGCTTCAACTCCTCGGCGAGCGTCGCTTCCTTTTTCTGGCTCTCGGAAAGACGGGCCTTCAAGGTCGCGATGCGCGTCTGGAGACGGGCCAGATCCGCCGCCCGCTCGGAGTCGGCGGGCGTCACGGCCTGCTGGGCGCCCAGGGGAAGCGCGGCGAGGACCAGGAGCGCCGCGACGCGCTTCACCAGAGCGACTTCCCCGCCGCGTCGGGCACGGCCGCGCCGCCCACGAGGGCCCGGACCGACGCCGTGACGTCGGCGATTCCGGGCGGCGCGTCGGTGTGGAAGGCCTTCGACGCGAAGAACACGCCTCTCACGAGGTCGGGGTCGAGCGAGCAGTGGTCGCCGCTCCAGACGTCGTGGTTGTCCTCGAAGACGCTGCCCGTCGGGACGCCGAGGGAGGACTGCCACGAGACCCGATAGCCCGGCCGATTCGTCACGATGAGATCCGGAATCAGCCGCGGGTCGAAGCGCCGGTACACGTCCTCGCGCTTGAAGACGCGCGAGACGGCCCTCTCGCCGTTCTTCGGGTCGACGAGGGCGGAGAGTTTCGCCACGAGCTCGTTGCGCAGCGCTTCGTACTCCGCGCCCGGCGCGACGATGCCGCCGGCCTCGCGCCCCGCGAGGTTGACGTAGACGTCCCCGAGACCCATGGCGTACGCCTTCGACTTCGTCCAGTCGACGGCTTCCCAGAACTGGCCGCGCGAGAAGAGCGCCTCGAGGTTCTGGCGGCGCGCGCTGCCTTTCAGAACCAGGTAGCCGTTCTCGACGAGCCAGGAGTTGTAGTTGACCGAGCGCCGCCACGTCGCGAAGCCGTGGTCGGAGAGAACGATCAGGACGTCCTCGGGCTTGAGCGCCTTCGCCGTCTCGCCGACGATGTCGTCCATGGTGCGGTAGGACTTCTCGACGACATCGCCGTACTTCGCGGCGAGCGCGGCGTCGTAGGCCGGGTGCTGCGGGTCGCGCAGGCGCCAGAACACGTGCGCCACGCGGTCGGGGAACTCGAAGTAGTGGAAGAGAAGCTTCTCCCCGCCGCCGAGAAGGCCCGCGAGCATCTGGCGCTCCTGCCTGGCGGTCTGCTCGACGTCCTGCAGGAAGGCCTCTTCCGAAAGCGTCGCCGACTGGATCGACCACGTGTCGATCCCCCAGCCCATCGTCTTGTAGCGGCCGAAGCGCTTCACGAGCTCTTCGGCGAAACCCGCCGGCGATGAGATCGCGAAGCCCGGCGGCAGGTGATCGGGGTCGAACTGGATCGGCGAGAGGTAGAGGCCGATCTCGGGCGCGATCGACGCCAGGCGCAGCCTCGCGTACCCGTGCACGGTGATCAGGGGGTTGACGCGGAACTCGAGCGGAATCCACCCGGTCCACTGGCCCGGCTGGAGCTCCGCGCGCTGCCCGCAGGCCTCGACCGTGAGCCGGTCGCGCGAATCCGAGACCGTCAGGGTCAGCGGGACGTCGATCGTCCCTTCGCGGCCGAACGCGCGCGCCGGCGGCCCGACGATTTTCGTGATCTGCCGGCCGGTGTTGGACTCGAGCCGCGTGATCTCGACCGAGAAGTCGTTGCCCTCGCGCGGCGCGAAGAACGGGTCGGACGTGTAGTACGAGGGCTTGCCGATCCGGCCCGAGAGATCCGGAACGCCGAGGCCCGAGAGCATCCGGCCGCCGACGAACGGCTCGGGGGGAAACGTGACCGGCATCCGCATGACGGTCGCCGGGCGCGCGCCTTCTTCGGCCCAGAAAACGGGGCCGCGGCGGTTGTTCTTGACCCATGGCCGATTGACCGGCAGCCACGCGCGCGCAGCGAGAAAGACGCCCGCGGCGGCGCCGGCCGCGACGACCGCGAGAAGGGCGGCGGCGAGCCGCTGGCGGCGGAGCGCGAGCAGCAGGGCCGGCGCGCCGAGCAACGCCGCGGCCGCGGCGGCGAAGAGAACCGGGTTCCGGGCGCCGAAGAGAAACGGCACCTGGATCTCCTCCGCGACGGC
The DNA here is from genome assembly GCA_035506175.1 of Thermoanaerobaculia bacterium. Taxonomy (GTDB): domain Bacteria; phylum Acidobacteriota; class Thermoanaerobaculia; order UBA5066; family Gp7-AA6; genus DAHUXD01. Next base: position 3,089 of record DATJPZ010000120.1, read on the forward strand.
GAAGGTCGGGATGCGGTTGGCCGGGTCGCGCTTGAGGAAGTCGAAAATCTCGTGGCCCCCCGGATCGAGGCCGGTCGAGAACGTCGCCCACGAGACGGGCGTCTGCGCCGGAACGGTGGGCGTCAAGGGGGCGTAGCCGCCCCGGCTCTTCAAGGCCGCCAGGTTGGGCAGCTCGCCTCGGGACAGCATCTCTTCGACCAGATGCGCGTCGACCCCGTCGAACCCGAGGATGACGACGCGTCCCGGCGCCGGGGTCGGCGCCGCCGCGAAGGCCCGTCCCGCCAGAGCGAGCGCGGCGAGCGCCGCGGCCAGAGGCTTCATGCGTGGAACCACCAGTGTAGCCCGACGGCGGCCGGCCGCGGCACTAGAATCGGCGCCGGTGACCGAGCGGACCGAGGATCTCGAGACGCTTCTTTCCAGGATCGAGGATCCGGCGATCCGCGGGCTCTTCTCGCGGGAGTTCATCCTCTGCGCCGAGCACTTCGATCGGTTCACGGTCGATTTCGTGCTGCGGCTCGTCCACGAGCTCGACTTCGCGGAGGAACTGCGAGGCGGCACCTCCGCGGCCGCGCTCGTCGCGGCGCGGGGCTACGCGCCGCGCGCCGCCGTGCCGATCCGCTGGTTTTTCGCGAAGCTCGAAGCCGCGGGCTACCTCGACGCGCTCGAGGAGGCCGGCGAACCGCGCTATCGCGCGCGCGGACCGCTCCCGCCCGGAGACCCCGACGCCGCCGAGGCCCGCGCCCGCGCTCTCGACCCGCAGTCGCTGCCGGCGTTCGCCGTCGTGCGCGAGATGGTCGCGCACGTCCCCGAGTTCCTGCGCGGCGAGAAGACCGGCGAAGAGATCCTGTTCGCGCCCACGCGCCTGCCCCTCTGGTTCGACTACTTTTCGAACGACAACCTGCTCTACCAGATCAACAACCGCCTGGGCGCCGAGGCCGTGGCGCGCGCGCTGCCCGCGACTCGGCCGGCGACCGTCGTCGAGATCGGAGGCGGCTCGGGCTCGGCGGCGCTCGCCGTCTTCGAGCGCCTGGCCCGCGACGGCGGCCTCGCCCGGATCGGGCGCTACGTCTTCACCGAAATCGTGCCGACGTTCCTGCGGCGGGCCGAGCGGACGATCCGCCAGCGCTTCCCGACGGTGCCGGCCGAGTTCGTGCGCCTCGACATGAACGCCGACTTCGCGGCGCAAGGCGTCTCGCCCGGCCAGGCCGACCTCGTCTACGCCGTCAACACGGTCCACATCGCCCGCGACCTCGCCGCAACGCTCGCGCGCATCCGCGCGACCCTGAGGGGCGGCGGCACGGCGGTCTTCTCCGAGTGCGTGCGCCCGTTCCCGGGACAGCCGATCTACGTCGAGTTCGTCTTCAACTTCCTCGAGAACTTCACCGGCGTCGCCACGGACCCCGCGACGCGGCCCAACCACGGCTTCCTCACGCCGGAAAACTGGCGGCGCGCCTTCGCGGCGGCGGGCTTCGAGGATCCGGCGATCCTCCCCGACGTCGAGAGCCTCGCCCGGCACTACGACGCGTTCTTCGTCGCGGCCGTCAGCGCCCGCCGGCCCTTGCGCGACGGGTCGTCCCAGAACGGGTAAAAGCAGTACCACTGCTCCGGAAACGCGCGGACGTAGCGCTCGAGCAGCGCGACGTAGGCCGCGAGGTTCGTCCGCAGCGCGGCGTCGCGGTCGCCCTCCGAAACCACGGCGAGCGGCTCCTCGACGATCGCGCGGTAGCGCCCGTCGGGAAGCCCGACGATGAAGGCCGGCAGCACGACCGCCCCGGAGGCCATCGCGACGCGCAGCGGTCCGCGGGGGAAATAGGCCTCCCGGCCGAAGAACGGGATCGCGATGCCCGTGTTGTCGAAGTCGCGGTCGCCCTGCATCGCGACGATCCCGTTCTCGCCGAGCACGCGCAGGACGGAGAGCGTCGGTACGAAGCTGCGGTCCACGCGAATCTCGGCGACGCCCAGCCGCTCGTGGAGACGGCGCCGCTCGCGCTCGACGCCGGGAAAGATGTCCGGCACCAGAACGACGTGGATCGGCTGGTTGACGCGGGCGAGCATCAGGCCCCCGACCTCCCAGTTGCCGAGGTGGGCCGTCAGCAGGAGAACGCCTTTCCCCGCCAGACGCGCCTGGACGATGCGCGAGTACCCGACGACCCCTTCCACCAGCCGGGCGGCTTCTTCCGGCGGGCGCGTGGCGAAGTGGAGGAAGTCGACCCACGCGCGGAAATGCGACGCGACCATTTCGAAGGCCAGGGCGCGCACGCGGGGCGAATCCTCCGGCTCGCCGAGGATGACCGCGAGGTTTCGGCGCGCGGCGCGGAGATACTTCGGGCGCAGGCGGTAGTAGACCGCGGCCAGCGCGCGACCGCCGCGGTGCATCAGGGGGCGCGGGAGGTTGCGCGAAGTCGAGAGCGCCGCGGGAAACCAGAGCCGCGAGGTCACCGAGGCGATCGCCCGCGCCACCGGATTGCGCGTGGCCATCTTTTCCTGCACGGGAGTTATCCTACGAGAATCGGCTCGCGTCAGACGGAAGAGGGCGGTCGGCAGGCGGCGGCGTCGCTGCCGTTTCTGGTGTTCGCTCTCTTCGCCGCCGTGTCGTGGCAGCGCTGGATCGAGCCGTACGTCGACTCGGGGCGCGAGCTGATGGTGCCCTGGCGCCTCGCCCACGGCGAACGCCTCTACGGCGAGCTCCAGTTCAACCACGGCCCCCTCGGCCCCTGGCTCGCCGCCATCGCGGACCACTTCGCCGGAGCCTCGCTTCCGGCCCGGACCGCGCTCGCCGCGCTCGTGGCGTTGCTGCACCTCGCGGCCCTCGCCCGCCTCGCGCGCCGGTGGCTCTCCCCCTGGCGCGCCGCCCTGGCCACCAGCGTGGCGGTCGTCACGGCGATGTTTCTCCGTCCCGGCGGCTGGCTGTTCCCTTTCAGCCTCGACGTCGCGGTCGCGATCGCCGCGCTGACCTGGGGGCTCGTGTTCGCCGCGCGCGAGCCCTCCACGGCCTGGGACGCGGCCGCGGGCGCCTGCGTCCTCGCCGCCCTGCTCTCCCGGCTCGAGCTCGGCCTCGCCGGGGCCGCGGTCTTCGCCTTCGCCGCCCGGGCGCGCCCGCGACGGCTCGTCCCGCTGGCGGTGGCGCCGCTGGCCGGCGCGGCCGCCGGCTACGGCCTGCTCTCGCTCGGCATCCCGCGCGACACGCTCGTGCGCGACGGCTGGCTCGCGCTGCTCGCGCCCCCGCCCGCGTTCGCCAACGTCTACCGCGCCTACGCCGGTCTGGACCGGCCCGGTCTCCGCGGCGCGGAGCTCCTGCTCGCCGCCTTCGTCCTCCTCCTGTTGGCGTGCCTGATCGTCGCGGCGTCGGTCGCGGCGGCGCGCCTGGCCGCTTCGGGTCGGACGGGCGCGGGCTTCGCCGTCGTCGGGGCCGCCGTCGCGGCGCTGCTTGCCGCCGCCGCCCTCGCCGCGCGGCCTCCCGCGGGTCTGGCGGACTCGCTCGCGCTTCTGCCGCCGCTCGTCCGCGTCGTGCCGCTCGCCGTCGCCGCGGCGGCGCTCGGGCGCCTCGTGCCCGCGCTGCGCGGCCTGCCGGCGCGTGGAGTCCTCGCCGCGGTGCCGGATGCGGCCGTGTGGCTCGGCGCGGTCTTCGCCGCCCGGGTGCTCCTCGCGGCCGGCTACGTCGGCCCGTACGACGCGTTCTTCCTTCCGCTCCCGCTCGTCCTCGCGCAGGCCGGCCTCTTCGGGCTTGCGGATCGATTCACCCGCTCGCTCGGCGCCGCGCTCCCGCGCCTCGTGGGCGCCGCCCTCGTCGTCTTCGCGGGCTTTCGCGGGCTCGCGCTCGTGGACTTCTACCGCGGAATCCCGTGGGGCCGCGTCGAGACGCCGGCCGGCGCCCTCTATCTGCCCGGCCCCGTCGCGGAGACGACGGCTTCGGCGCTGACCGCGCTCTCCAGGCTGCCCGCGCGGGAGACGCTCTCCGGATTCCCGGAGGCCGGTTTCTTCGGCTACGTCCTCGGCCGCCGCAGCCCGTTCCCCGTCGAACAGTTCTTTCCCGGCCACCTCGACGACGCCGGCGAAGCGCGGATCGTCGCGCGCCTGCGCGAGCGGCCTCCGGACGCGCTCGTCTTCGCCAACGTGCTCGCCGTCGGCGAGGGCGCGCCCGCCTTCGGGCGCGACTACCTGGGGCGCCTCGACGCGGCGGCGCGCGAGCGCTATCGGACCGTGGCCGTCTTCGGCCCGGGGGCGAGCCCCGGGGCGCGCATCGGCGACCCGCAGTTTTTCGTCGAGGTCGCCGTCCCCCGGACGGAGGCGGGCCCGTGAGACTCGACCTCGCCGTCGCCCGCGCGTTTCACCTGTCGCGGCGCGCCGCGCGCGACGCGGTGCGGGCGGGCCGCGTCGACGTCGACGGCGCGGCGGCGGACGAACCGGGGCGGGAGCTTCCGGCGGACGCGAAGATCGAGCTCCACCCGAACCGGCCGCCCCAGCGGCGCGTTCGCACGCGCCTCTCCGTTCTCTACGAGGACCAGGACGTCATCGTCGTCGACAAGCCCGCCGGGCTTCTGACCGTGCCCACGGAAGACCGCGAGAAGGACACGCTGTGGGCGCGGGTACTCCACTACCTGCAGCATCGCTACGGCGGCCGCCCGTACGGCGGCATCGTCCACCGTCTCGACAAGGACACGTCGGGTGCCCTCGTGTTCGCGCGAAACCGGGACGCGCTTCACGCCCTCCAGGACCGCTTTCGCACGCACGCGATCGACCGCGAGTACGTCGCGCTCGTCCTGGGAGCGCCGAAGGATTCGGGCACGTTCGACGCCGACCTCGTCCGCGAGCCCGGCCTGCGCCGCAGCGTGGCGGGCCGCGGCGAGACGGGACGGCGCGCGGTCACGCGCTACCGAATCCTCGAGCGATTCCCGGGCGCCGCGCTCGTGGCGATCCGGCCGGAGACCGGGCGCACGCACCAGATCCGCGTCCATTTCTCGGCCGGGGGCCATCCGGTTCTCGGCGACCGCGTCTACGGCGGCGGGGGCGCCGCGGCGCAGGCGCCGCGCCAGATGCTCCACGCGCGCGCGCTCGGCTTCCCCCACCCGCGCACGGGCGAGCCGGTCACGGCGCACTCGCCCCTGCCCGAGGACTTCGAGCGCGTCCTCGCCGCGCTCCGCGCCGCCAGAAAGAAGCGGCCCGGCAGAGCCGGGCCGCGCGATGCCGAGGAAAGAAAACCGAGCGCTACGCGAGGACGATGATGACCACGCGGCGATTCTTCGACCGGCCTTCCTTGGTCTTGTTCGACTCGACCGGCTCGGAGCTGCCGTAGGAGATCGTGGACATGCGGTTCAACGCGACGCCCTGTTTGTTGAGATAGCGGCGGACCGCCTCGGCCCGTTCGGAGCCGAGCTTCATGTTGTACGCCTCGGATCCGGTCGAGTCCGTGTGGCCCTGGATCTCCAGGTACACGTTGCGGTTCTCGGACTTCAGGCGCTCGGCGAAGGCGTTGAGCGCGTCCTGAGCCTCCTTCGAAACTTCGTACTTGTTGACCGGGAACTTCGCCGCGTCGTCGGAGAGAACGAGCGAGTACACGAACTTGCCCTCGGCGAGCTTGCCCGCCTCCTGCGCCCGCTCGAGCGCCTGCCGCGTCGCGTTGTCGAGCTCGGCCAGCTTCGTGTCGTGCGCCTTCACCTTGGTCTGCGTGGCCTCGACCTGCGACTCGACGTCGTTGATCCGCTTCTCCGTGGCGGCGCTGCTTTTGGCGACCTCCTCTCCCACGTACTTCTTCGACGCGCACGCGGTGAGCCCGAAGGACCCCAAAAGAAGCGCTCCGACCGAGAGGATGGAATTGACCCGTCGTCCCTGGACCATCTGCACCTCCTAAAAATTACGAACCGCCGGGCGCGGTTCCCCGATAGCCACGACGTGTCCGCACGACCCAGGAACCGGGTTTCGCGACGGACACGAATACAATCCTATATTTTACGTCGCCTTTGCCGGAGGGCGCAAACCCCAGCAAGTACTGCTGCCGGACCTCCCCGGAGATCTGGGCGGCCAGGGGCCTCAGGTCGTCTCCCCCCGAAACCAGGTGGAGGCGCCCCCCGCTCGAGGCCGCCAGCATCTGCAGCGTGTCCACCGACAGCTCCTGCCGCTGCTTTTCCGTCAGGATATCGAACGCCGAGTTCTTCATGCCGATCGGGTACACCGGCACCGATACCCTCTGCAAGAGCTCGGCCATCTTCTCCGCCGTGAGCTCGCTCGCGTTGTCCACGCCGTCGGTGAAGAGAAGGATCGCGCGCTTGTTGTTGCGGCCCTTCATCATCCGTTCGGGCGTCGAGGCGACGGCGTCGAAGAGCGCGGTCTGGCCCGAGGCCTCGAGGTCCCAGAGCGACGCGAGCAGGGCCGTCGGATCCGGCGCGAAGTCCGCCATCATCCGAACCTCGCCCTCCGAAAAGGCGAAGAGGGCGAAGTCGTCGCCCGGCTTCCGGGCCCGGACGATCGAGCGGATCGCGTTCTTGGCGTTCTCGAGCTTGTCGCCCACGCCCATGCTGCCGGACGTGTCCACCAGGAACGCGAAGGAGACCGGCGCGCTCTCGTCGCGGTCGAACGTGTCCACCGGAACGCGCGTGTCGCCGACCTTGAGGACGAAATCCTCCTTGCGCAGGCCGTCCGCGAAGCGCCCGTTCTTGTCGGTGACGAGCACGGGAAGCATCACGTACTCGGCCCCGGCCGAATCGCTGAAGGTCGGCGGCTCCTCCGGCGGTTTGGGCGCCTGGGCGTATGCCGCCGCGGCCGCCAGCGTCACCGAGAGGAGGAGCAGGACCCGTTTCACCCGCAAATTATAAGGCCCGAGGGCAGGTCGGGATTCCCCGGACCGTATCTCGTTCACGGCAGACTGCTTAACTTCGCCGGCCACGGGCGACCTGCTCTACACTGGTTCCCCTTGCCCACGCCGCGGCTCCATCTGGTTCTGGTCCGCCCTCAGAAGGCCTCGAACCTCGGCTCGGTGGCGCGCGTGGCGAAGAACTTCGGGATCGAGCGCCTGCGCGTCGTCGAGCCGGCCGTCGCCCCGGACGAGGAGTCCTCGCGCCTGGCTGCCGGCGCCGACGACCTTCTGGCCACCCTCGCGCGCCACGAGGATCTTCCGGCAGCCGTCGCCGACGTCCCCGTCGTCATCGCCACTTCGTCGCTGCGCGGCCGCGGGCGCGCGCCGAGCCTCGCGCTCGCGGAGCTGCCGGCCTACCTGGCGGAAGCCGGCCCGGTCCCGGCCGCGCTGGTCTTTGGCCCCGAGCGCAGCGGCCTGACCGAGGACGAGCTCGCCCGAGCCACCGCGTGCCTGCGCCTGCCGACGGACGCGCGCTTTCCGACGATGAACCTCTCGCACGCCGTGGCCGTCGTCCTCGCGGTGGCGCGCGGGTTTTCCGCGGAAGCCGCGGCCGCTCCCGAGGAGCTCCCCGCGCCCGCCGGGGAGGTCGAGGCGGCGCTCGCCCACTGGGACCGGGCGCTCGAGGCGATCGACTTCTACGACACCGGCCACCGCGACCGGTCGCTGCGCGATTGGCGGCGCGTGGTCGCCAGCCGTCCCCTCACGGAGCGGGACGTGGCGATCCTGCGCGGCATCGCGAACCGGATCCTGGTCAGTCTTCGCGTTCGGACCGAGAGCTAGCCGTCGCCGGGCCGGCCGGTCCCCGACCGGTCGCGCCGCAACGGCTCCCGTGTGTTACCCCAGGTAGGGTCGCAGGGTCTCCGCCACGAACACGCGGGACATGCCGTTGACGCTCGTCGCCTCGATTCGCACGATGGCGTCGGGATGAGTCCCGTCGACCGGAAACTGGAAAGCCCACCGTCGTGGCGCGCCGGCCTCTCCCTCTCCCGGCGAGCGTTGACGAAGAACATCGTCGAAATAGAGGGCCACGTGCGGGGGCGTCTCGTCTCCGTCTCCCGAAGCCCACCCCCCGACGGACACCGTCCCGTTCTCGATCGCCGACGTATCCATGACCCCCCAGGGACATCGGAACAGGCGCAATGACGCCAGCGGCGAGACGGGTGGCCGCCTCAGGACGTAGACGTCCTGAAACCCGCAGAGCCCGAACGGGAACGTTCGCAGGGTTGCGTCGGGTGCCGCCGCGCTCACGGCGCGTCGGACGAATTCCGCGGTCACGTACGAGGTGCCGTATTCCTGCGAAGCGAGGCGCCGCGTCTCGCTCACCGGCCGGAAAACGATCCCGGCCGGACTCTGGTCCGCGGCGGCCAGGAGGCTCATGCCGTGAACCGAAAGGATCAACGAGCCGCCCGGTGCCAGGAGACGGTAGAGACAGTCGAGCCAGGGTTCGAACCTCCGGCCCGGGAGGTGACTGAAGAACGACCAGGCCGTGACCAGGTCGAAAGAGCCCGACATCTCGAACCGGCTCGGGTCGTGATCGGAGACGGTCCCCCGGACTCCGAACACGGATTGCTGGAAGGAGACGGCGTCCGGGTCGATCTCGCTGACGTGGACCCGTTCGGGGCCGATCGCATCGACCAGAAAACGCGTCGATCGCCCGAACCCGCTCGCGAAGTCCAGGATTCGCGCGTCGGAGAGTCCGCCCGGTCGTCCCGTCGCCAGCCGCTCGAGCGTTTCGAAGATCGTCCGACCGGTGTGGAAGTAAAAGACCGAGGCCGTTTCGGGCGCGCGATGGGGTTGAGCCAGCTCGTAGCGAAACATCTCGTCGGCCGGATGGATTCGCGTTTCGAGGGACGAGCCCCGCCAGAGGGTCCGCAGGAAGGCGGCGAAATGCCGATTGAGCGCCGGGTCGATCAGAACGACGGACTCGTCCAAGCTCCGCCCCTCCCCGGCGGTGCCGCCCGAACCGGGCGGCGCCCCGAGAGTCGCGACGATCTAGATCAGCTCGGCTTCCGAAAAGAAGAAGCCGATCTCGCGGGCCGCGTTCTCGGCCGAGTCGCTGCCGTGGATGGCGTTGCGCTCGATGTCGGTGCCGTAGAGCTGGCGCACGGTGCCGGGCTCGGCCTTCTTGGAGTCCGTCGCCCCCATGGTCTTGCGCAGGTGCGCCACGGCGTCGGCGCGTTCGAGCGCCGCGACGACGACCGGGCCCTCGGTCATGAACGCGACGAGCCCCTGGAAGAACGGACGCTCGCGGTGCACCGCGTAGAACGCGCGGGCCTGCTCGGGAGCGAGGCGCGTGCGGCGCAGGCCGACGACGCGAAAGCCTTCTTTCTCGAGATGCGCGAGGATCGCGCCGGCCTTGCCGGCCGCCACCGAGTCCGGTTTGAAGATGGTCAGAGTCCGTTCCAAACAGCCGCTCCTTTTCTCGAGTCCGGGAGCCCGGACGCGTCAGGCGCCGAGCATCTCCCGGACCTTCTTGCCGATGTCCGCGGGCGATCTCACGACGCCGATGCCCGCCGCTTCGAGCGCCTTCATCTTGTCGGCCGCGGTGCCCTTGCCGCCCGAGATGATCGCGCCGGCGTGTCCCATGCGTCGGCCCGGCGGCGCGGTCTGGCCCGCGATGAAGGAGACGACGGGCTTCTTCAGGTTGCCGGCCACCCAGCACGCCGCCTCTTCTTCCGCCATGCCGCCGATCTCGCCGATGAGAACGACCGCCTCGGTTCCGGGGTCGTCCTTGAACGCCTTCAGGCAGTCGATGAAGTTCGTGCCGTTGACGGGGTCGCCCCCGATGCCGACCACGGTCGACTGGCCGAGGCCGAGCCGCGTGAGCTGGTCCACGGCCTCGTACGTCAGCGTTCCCGAGCGGGAGACGACGCCCACCGTGCCGGGCCGGTGGATCCGGCCGGGCATGATGCCGATCTTGCACTCGCCCGGCGTGATGATGCCCGGGCAGTTCGGACCGATGAGGCGGACCGGCCGTCCCGCCGCCGCCTGGCGGTCGAGGAACGCCTTCGCCCGGACCATGTCGTTGGTCGGGATGCCTTCGGTGATGCACGCGATGACCGCGACGCCCGCGTCGGCGGCTTCGACGATCGCGTCGGCCGCGAAAGGCGGCGGGACGAAGATCATCGACGCGTTGGCGCCCGTCGCCTGCGCCGCCTCGGCGACCGTGTCGAACACGGGGATGCCTTCGTGCGTGGTGCCCCCCTTGCCCGGCGTCACGCCCGCGACGACCTGCGTCCCGTAGTCGCGGCACGCGAGGGCGTGGAACGTTCCCTCGCGGCCCGTCAGGCCCTGGACGAGGAGGCGCGTGTTCCTGCCGACCCAGACGCTCATCGGACGGCCTGCACGGCTTTCCGGGCGGCGTCGGCGAGCCCGTCGGCCGGCGTGATCTTCAGACCCGAGTCGCGGAGGATCGCCTTGCCCTCGTCGACGTTGGTTCCCTCGAGGCGCACGACGACGGGAATCGACAGGCCCATCTCGCGCACCGCCGCGACGACGCCCTTGGCGATGATGTCGCACCGCATGATCCCGCCGAAGATGTTGATGAGCACCGCTTTCACGTTCCTGTCCGACAGGATGATCCGGAAGGCGTTCTTGACCTGCTCCTCGTTGGCGCCGCCGCCGACGTCGAGGAAGTTGGCCGGCTCGCCGCCGGCGAGCTTGACGAGGTCCATCGTGCCCATCGCCAGGCCCGCGCCGTTGACCATGCAGCCGACGTTGCCGTCGAGCTTGATGTAGTTCAGACCGAACCGCGAGGCCTCGACCTCGAGCGGGTCCTCCTCCGCCAGGTCCCGCATCTCCTTGATGTCGGGGTGCCGGAAGAGGGCGTTGTCGTCGAAGTTCATCTTGGCGTCGAGCGCGAGCACCTCGCCCTGTTTCGTGACGAGCAGCGGGTTGATCTCGGCGAGGCTCGCGTCCGTCTCGACGTAGCCGCGGAACAGGGCCTGCATGAACGCCACGCCCTTCTTGAAGCTGTCGCCGGAGAGCTTCAGCGCGAAGGCGAGCTTGCGGGCCTGGAACGGGAACATGCCCGCCGACGGGTCGAGCGCCTCGCGGACGATCGCGTTCGGGTCCTTCGCCGCGACCTCCTCGATCTCCATCCCGCCCGAGAGCGACGCCATCATCACCGGAAGGCCCTTCGACCGGTCGAGGGTGATCCCGAGGTAGAGCTCCCGCGCGATGTCGAGCGCCTCCTCGACGAGAACCTTGTGGACGACCCGTCCTCCCGGCCCCGTCTGCGGCGTCACGAGCGTCATGCCCAGGATCTTCCGGGCGAGGTCGTGCGCCTCCTCCGGGTCCTTCGCGAGCTTGACGCCTCCGCCCTTGCCGCGGCCGCCGGCGTGAATCTGGGCCTTGACCACGGCCCGGCCGCCGAGGCGCTTGGCGATCTCGCGGGCCTCGGCCGGGCTGTCGGTCACCTCGCCGCGAGGCACCGCGACGCCGAAATGGGCGAGCAGAGCCTTGGCCTGGTACTCGTGGACTTTCATCGTTTTCCCAAGACGGAGCGCGGGATCATATCGAGTCCGGCCCCGTCAGACCTTGAGGATCCGGAAGAGCTCCCGGACGGCGTCGGCCGATTTCCCGAGCGCCTGCGCCTCTTCCGGCGTCAGCGCGATTTCGACGACCTTCTCGAGACCGCCGGCGCCGAGGCGGACGGGCACGCCGAGATACACGTCCTTCATGCCGTACTCGCCCTGCAGGTAGGCCGCGCACGGCAGGATCTTCTTCTTGTCGCGCAGCACCGCGTCGACCATCTCGACGACGGCCGAGGCCGGCGCATACCACGCCGACGTCTTCAGCAGGTTGACGATCTCGGCGCCGCCGTCCCGCGTACGCTGGACGATGGCGTCGATCTTCTCCTTCGGCAGCAGCTCCGGGATCGGGATGCCGGCGACCGTCGAGAAGCGCGGCAGCGGCACCATCGTGTCGCCGTGCCCGCCGAGGACGAAGGCGTGGGTGTTCTCGACGGAAACGCCGAGGGCCTCGGCGATGAACCACCGCATGCGGGCCGAGTCGAGCACGCCGGCCATGCCGAAGACGCGCTCGCGGGGCAGCTTCGACACGCGCCGCGCGACCTCGCACATCGCGTCGAGGGGGTTCGAGACGACGATGAGGATCGCGTCCGGCGAGCCCGGCAGGACTTTCTTCACCACGTCGGCGACGATGCCTTCGTTGGTGGCGACCAGGTCGTCCCGGCTCATCCCGGGCTTGCGCGGCACGCCCGCGGTGATGACGACGATGTCGGATCCCTTCGTGGCCTCGTAGTCGTTGGAACCGGTCATGCGCGCGTCGAACTTCTCGACGGGCGCCGACTCCATGATGTCGAGCGACTTGCCCTGGGGCACCCCCGGGACGATGTCGATCAGGGCGACGTCCGCGAGCTCCTTCTCGACGATGCGCTGGGCGGCGGTCGCGCCGACATTGCCGGCGCCGACCACGGTGACTTTCTGTTTCATGGCGGCGCGTAGTGTATCCAAAGACGGCGGACCCGCCCTGATGCGAATGCGTCGGGCTACAATGGCCGCGTGCCGTCGGATCGACCCGATTACAAGCACGACCCCCTCTGGACCGAAGCGATGGCCCTGACGCGCGCCGCCTACGCCGTCGCGAGCGAGGTGTCCGAGCGGGAGCCCGACGAGGCGCTCCGGTTGCGAAAGGTCGCCGTGACGGTTCCGGCGAGGGTCGCCGGGGCCCTCGTCGCCGACGAGCCGTCTTCCCGCGCTTCCGAGGCCGAAGAGGCGCGGCTGGCCATCGAGGAAGTCGCCGCGCGCGCCGAAAAGCTGCCCACGCGGGGGGGCACGGCGCGAGCGCTGGTCCGGCGGGCGCGGCGGCTCGAGGAGTCGGTCGTCCGCACGCTCGGCCGACGTGGGTCGGCGTTCTCCTGATGAACGACGAAGCGAAGACCCGGCGGGCGCTGCTCACCGCGATCGTCCTCGTTCCCCTGGTCCTCGCCGCCGCCCTCTGGCTGCCGCGCTGGTGGGAAAAGCGCGAGCTCCAGGCCGCCCGCGACATCGCCGGCGTCGGATCGCGCCTCGCGGAGGGCAGCATGACCGACGCGCGCCGCCAGATCGACCCGGGCTTCACCGGCGACAAGGTCGTGGCGGCGATCGGCAAGCCGTCGTTCGCGGTCGGCACGGACGGCCGGGAATCGAAGCACGAGATCTGGACCTACTACTACAAGGACGGCACGATGACGGTCAACCTGACGGACGGCTCGGTCGTCCGGGTCGGGACCATCTACGGAACCCCCCGCGTACCCAAGAAGGGCGGCGGCTGGTGACCGCGCTCGCGCCGCGGGCCGGCGTCGACGACGCGCGGGAGCCCGCGATCCGCGTCATCATGATGCCCAAGGACACCAACGCTCACGGGACGATCTTCGGCGGCGTCATCCTCTCCTACATCGACCAGGCGGGCGCCGTGGAGGCCAAGCGGCAGGGCGCCGATTTTCTCGTCACGGTCGCGATGCGCGAGGTCGTCTTCCACGAGCCGGTTTACGTCGGCGACCTCGTCTCCTTCTACACACGCCTCCTGCGCGTGGGCCGGACGTCGATCACGGTCGCGGTCGAGGTCTTCTCCCAGACCGGCGAGGGGGTCGGCGGCCGCGTGCGAGTCACCGAGGCGGAAGTGACCTACGTCAACCTCGACAAGAACCGCCGTCCCGCTCCGATCCAGCGCCGGAGCTAGGCGCCGAGAATTCGGCCCGCTCAAAAAGCGAAGGTCCCGATTCCTCGGGACCTTCCTGTCGCGAGCCGAGCAAGAGCCCGGCAATGGGAGCACTGACACGCCGATCCTACTCCCCTTTCGGCCGGCGGGGGGTCACCATTCCGTCTCGTCTTCGCCCTCCGCGTCGCCCAGATCGGCCTCGTCCATTTCGGCCTCGAGCTCGTCGAGCTCCGGCGCGTCCGCGTCGATCTCCGCCGCCGAGAGCTCTTCCTCCCGCCAGCTCTCGCGGCCGTAGTCCTCGCCCGCCGTGGACGCCGCGGCGGCCATGGGGATCGCGGCGGCGGCCGCCTCCCGTCCCGAAGCGGGCCGGACGGCTTTCGGGGCCGCCGCCCTCGGCTTCGTCTTCGCCGTCGGGCGCCTGGACGACGCGGCCTTCTTGACGGAAGCCTTGGTCCTGGCGGCCGGCTTCCTGGCGGGGGCCTTCGCCTGGCGCGCGGCTTTCTTCACCGGCTTCCGGGCGGCCTTCTTGACCTTTTTGGCGGTCTTTTTCGTCTGGCTCTTCTTCTTCACCACGATCGATTCCTCCCTCAAGCCCGGCATCCGCCGGCACCCCGGATCATACAATCGGGGTGTTGTCGAGGGGTAAGGACCCGCGCATCGCGATCACGCCCCGACCCGGCGGCGTGACCGTGCTGATCCCCGCGCTCGCGGCGGACCGGGGGTGGCGCCTTCGGATGCTCGCCGTCGGCGCCACCGTCGCCGCCGCGGCCCTGATCGGCTCCCTGCGCCTCGGGCGCGCCTGGGAGATGGCGTTCCGGCGCGGCGACTTCCGCGACCTGCCGCTGCCCCTGCTCGTCTTCCTGAGCCTCGCGGTCCTGGTCTCGGCGCCGCTGTCGCTGATCGGCCTGACGGCCCTCGCCTTCGCCGAGGAGCGCATCGACGCCGGGCCCGAGGCCGTGACGATTCGAAGCACGGTGTTCGAGAAGACGCGGACCGCCGAGATTCCCGCCGCCGAACTCGAGTGCTGGCGGGAAACGCTCTGGCCGCTGCCCCCGTGGTGGACCTGGGCCGTCACGCGCCTGGCGGCGCGCTCCGACGGGCGGCTTCACCCGGTTGCCGGCGCGGCCGGACCGAAGGAAAAGCGCGAGATCGGGCTCGCGCTCGCCCGGGCCACCGGGAAGCCGCTCGTCGGCGATTTCGGCCGGCGCATCGCCTGATCCGGCCTCCTGAAGTATCCTCCTGCTTTCGATGACCGCGCCCACCTCCGAACATCACCTGACGGACGTCCTGCTCTCCGAATATCCGATCCCGGACGAGGTGCGCTGGGGGATCGCCGAAGCCGGATTCGTCTTCGCGACGCCGATCCAGGCCAGGACGCTGCCGATCGCCCTCGCCGGGAAGGACGTGGCGGGCCAGGCCCAGACGGGCACCGGGAAGACGGCAGCCTTTCTCATCACGATCTTCTCGCGCCTGCTGAAGTCGGGCGCACCCGGCCGCCGCGGACCGCGCGCGCTCGTCGTCGCGCCGACCCGCGAGCTCGTCGCCCAGATCCGAGCCGACGCGGAGGTCCTCGGCCGCCACACGGGCCTGGCGACGCTGGCGGTCTTCGGCGGCATCGACTACCGGCTGCAGCGCGAGGCGGTCAAACGCATCCCGGACCTGCTCGTGGGAACGCCCGGCCGCCTGCTCGACTACGAGCAGCAGGGCGCGGTTTCCTTCAAGCACGTCGAGATCCTCGTCATCGACGAGGCCGATCGCATGTTCGACATGGGCTTCATCCGCGACCTGCGCCGGATCCTGCGCCGCTGCCCGCCTTACAACCGGCGCCAGACGCTGCTCTTCTCGGCGACGCTGTCGCTGCGCGTGATGGAGCTCGCGTACGAGCACACCAACAACGCGGAGAAGATCGAGGTCGAGCCCGATCGCGTGCTCGCGCACGGAATCACCGAGCGGCTGTACCACGTGTCGGCCGCCGAGAAATTCCGGCTCCTCCTCGGTCTCCTCGAGCAGGAGGGCGGCCAGCGCGTCCTGATCTTCGTCAATCGCCGGACGACCGCGGCCGACCTCGTGCGCGGCCTCTCGGCCAACGGCTATCCGACGCGCGCGCTCGCGGGCAACGTCCCTCAGGACCGGCGCCTGAAGATGCTCCAGGAGTTCAAGGACGGCAAGCTCGCGGTCCTGGTCGCCACCGACGTCGCCTCGCGCGGCCTGCACATCGAGAACGTGTCGCACGTCATCAACTACGACCTCCCCGAAGACGCCGAGGACTACGTCCACCGCATCGGGCGCACCGGGCGCGCGGGAGCCCGGGGGACAGCGGTGTCCTTCGCGTGCGACGACTACGTCTTCTCGCTCGATGCGATCGAGAAGCGGGTCGGGCGCAAGATCCCGGTCGAGTGGCCGACCGAGGCCCTGTTCCGGTCCGGCCGAGTCTCCCAGGCGCCGCGCGTGCACGCGGGATTCCGCTCGCGCCCGGCGGCCCGCCGCGAGGAGCCGGCGCCGCGGCCCGCGCCGGCCGGCGACGACGCGTTCGGACGCACGAAGAGGAAGAGCCGGAGGCGGTGAGCCTCCCCTCCCCGGGTAGGGGGAGGGGGAGGGGTGTTGGGCGTGGCTCTGGCCGCGCTTTCCTAGAAGCTCTTCAGGAACTCCGCGTTCGTCCGGAACTTGCCCAGGCGCCCGAGCACGAGCTCCATCGCCTGGATCTTGTCCACGGCGGCGAGAGCGCGGCGGAGCTTGACGATCTTCGGCAGCTCCTCGGGGTCGTAGATCTTCTCTTCCTTGCGGGTTCCCGACTGCGGGATGTTGATGCAGGGAAAGATCCGCCGGTTGAAGAGGTCGCGGTCGAGAACGATCTCCGTGTTGCCGGTGCCCTTGAACTCCTGGAAGATGATCTCGTCCATCCGCGAGCCCGTGTCCACGAGCGCGGTCGCCACGATCGTCAGCGACCCGCCGCCCTCGGCGTTGCGCGCGGCGCCGAAGAACCGCCGCGGCTTTTCCATGGTGCGGGCGTCGATGCCGCCCGACATGATCTTGCCGCCGCCCTTCTGCATGTGGTTGTAGGCGCGCGCCATCCGGGTGATCGAGTCGAGAAAGATGATGACGTGCTTGCCGCACTCGATGAGGCGGCGCGCCCGTTCGGCGACGATCTCGGCGACCGCGATGTGATTCTCGGCCGAGAGATCCGCCGACGACGCGATGACTTCACCGCGGGTGACGCTGCGGCGGAAGTCGGTGATCTCCTCGGGGCGCTCGTCGATGAGCAGGACGATGACGTGCACGTCGGGGTCGTTGACCTCGACGGCGTGGGCCATGCGCTTCAGGAGCGTCGTCTTGCCGGCCTTCGGCGGCGCGACGATCAGGCAACGCTGGCCGCGGCCGATCGGCGCGAGAAGGTCGACCACGCGGCCGCACATCTCGTCGGGTTCGGTTTCGAGGACGAGGTGCGCGTTCGGATCGATCGAGACGAGCTCCTGGAACGACGGCCGCTGCCGGAACGCGCCCGGCTCCAGCCCCTCGACGGTCTCGATGCGGCGGAGCACCGGACGGTTGCCGTCGGCGGCGAAACCGGTGACGAAAGCGCCGGCCTCGAGGCCCTCCCGGTTGATCAGCTCGCGCGGGACCAGCGGATCCTTCGGGGACGGCAGGTAATTCGCGCGCGCCGAGACGAGCACGCCCGGGGCGTTCTCCTTCGCCGGGACCGAGAGAACGCCCTCCGCCGGCCGCTCGGGCCCGGTGGCCGCCGCCTCATCGGCGCGATCGAAGCCCGGATGGCTCCCTCCACCGCCGCCGTTGGGACCTCCGCCGCGGCCTCCGCGACGCCGGCGGCGCCGGCGGCGCCGGTGAGGCCGATCGTGTCCGTCGGAGGCGGGGCCTTCGGCCGGGGAAGGGGATTCCGGTTGAACCTCGACGGACGTAAGACTCTCCGGGGACAAGGGATCTTCGGACATGAACTCCCAAACCCCCGCCGCGCTGACTCTAGGTCCGGGCGGGAACGGCCCATTCTACGCCGAAACGAATCCGAAAAAACAGCCGATCTGCGGAACCGGCCGGGGCGCCTCCAAGACGCTCCGGCGCAAGATCTTAGACGAAGAGGCCCAGAATCGCCTCGGACGCGGCCGGGTTCTCCCGGGCGAGCGCGAAGTCCTCGGCCGCATGTTCCGGGCTGGCCGCCCCGACCAGCGACGTCGTCAGCCCCGGCGCCGAACGGGCGAACTGCAGGGCCTGCAGGAGAGAGCTCGGCGCCTCCGGGAAGGCCTGGACGACGGCGTCGGGAAAGTCGTAGCGCGCCAGCCGGCCCTGCAGGATCGAGGCCGAGCCGAAGGCCGCGAGGCCGAGCGCGGCGCAGGCCCCGAGGGCGGGAAGGCGCCGACCCGCCACTTCCTGCGATCGGAAAACCACGCTCTGCGCCATCCCCATGTTCGTCGGCAGCTGCACCGCGCGAAAGTGGTGGCGCTCGCCGGCGACGTCCCGGGCGGCGGCGAGGATCTTTTCGAGCGCCAGGTGCTCGGGATGCTCCGGGGGCACTCGGAGGCCGTCCCAGGTCGCGAGCCCCCACGCGCCGATCCTTCCCGCGGCGGCCTCGCCCTCGAGCGTCTCGATCGCGAGCGAGAGGCGCGCCTCGAACGTCGCCCGGTCGACCGCGCCGAGCTGGGTCTCGACGTTGTGGAGATAGTAGAGGTCGATCGTCTCGAGGCCGAGGTTTGCGCGGCTGCGCGCGACCTGGTCTCGCAGGTACCCGGGCGCCATGCAGTGACATCCCTGCGCGAGCGCGTCCTCCGGAGCGAGCCCGGAGACGACGAACGTCTCGTGCCCGTAGCGGCGCGCCGGGCGGGGATCGTCGGCGTCGTGCGGGAGATACCCGCCCTTCGTGGAGACGAAGACTTCGTCCCGCCGGGCGCGGCCTTCGGCGAACGCCTGCGCGAGCGCCCGGCCGATCGCGCGTTCGCTCTTCTGGCCGCGGTAGTTGATGGCCGTGTCGAAGACGTTGACGGCGGTCCCGAGGGCGACGGCGACGGAGGCCTCGTAGCCGGCGTCGGTCTTCGCGTCCTCCGGGCCGAGATAGGTGCCGAGGCCGAGCGAGGAAAGGCAGAGGCCCATGGCGTCGCGGAAATGGCCGGGCGCGGCGGTCGAGCGCGCCGCGAAGCGGCGCGTCCCCTCGAGCGTAGCTCTTCCGGAAATCACGGCGCGGAGGGTATCAGGAGGCGAGGGTCGCTACAGGACCGGCAGGGGAACGCCGCGGGTACGCGTCGTGCCCTCGGCGGCCGGGTCCCAGCGGCCGGGGATCGCCGTGGCGCAGCGCGGGCAGGCGCCGTCGTGAAGCCGGTTGGACAGGACGCGGAAGCCGCGCCGCTCGATCGCCGTCTCGCCGCAGCCTGGGCAGCGCGTGTTCTCCCACTTCTCGAGAAGGCCGGGAAGGTTGCCGGCGTAGACGTAGCGCAGCCCCTCGGCGGTGCCGATCTCGCACGCGCGGAGCAGCGTCGACGCCGGCGTGGCGCCGCGGTCGGTCATCTTGTAGTCGGGGTGGAAGGCGGTCACGTGCCACGGGATGTCGCGCGACACCGACGCGATGAAGCGCGCGGCCTTCGTCAGCTCCTCGTCCGAGTCGTTGAACCCCGGAATCGTGAGCGTGAGGACCTCGAGCCAGATTCCCCGCTCGTGGATGCCGGCGATCGTGTCGAGCACGTTCTGGAGAACGCCGCCGAGCTCGCGGTAACGGCGGTCGTCCATCGACTTCAGGTCCACCTTGGTGAAGTCGAGCCACGGCTTCAGGTAGTCGAGAACGCGCGGCGTCCCGTTGCCGTTGGACACGAAGCCCGTCCGGAGCCCGCGCTGACGCGCTTCGCGGAAGACCTCGACCGCCCACTCCGACGTGATCAGGGGCTCGTTGTAGGTGGAGACGACCGTCGGCGCGCCGCACGCGATCGCCTCGCGGACGAGCGCCGCCGCCGTCACGTCGCGGGGGCCGCCCGCGGCCGCGGGGTCGCGGATCGACTGGGACGTGAACCAGTTCTGACAATAGGCGCAGTGCAGGTCGCAGCCGAGCATGCCGAAGGAAAGGGCGTCGCTGCCCGGCAGAGCGTGGAAGAACGGCTTCTTCTCGATCGGGTCGCACTGGAGCGCGCCGACGTACCCGCGCGGCGCCTCGAGGACGCCGCCGCGGCGGAAGCGGACACGGCAGACGCCCTCGCGCCCTTCCGGGATCGGGCAGCGGTGCCCGCAGGCGTGGCAGCGCAGACGGCCGTCGGGCAGCGTCTCGGTCAATTCGGGGGCGGCGGGCGCGGTGCGCCGCGAAAGAATCTCGGCCAGGGAGGAAGGCGGCGCCGCGGTCATGGGAACGTCCTCGCCGAAGAGAACGCGCGCTCGTTCCCCGAAATGCCGGGCGGCTGGGCTGCGTTATCATCGGCCGGTCGCATGAAACGCCGCTCCCCCATCCTCTTCGGGATCCTGCTCCTGGTTCGCGCCGCCCTCGAAGCCCAGACGACGAACACCCAGCCCGGCGGCGTTCTCTTCCCCACGCAGAACAGCGCTCACGTCAACGGCGTCACCATCCAGGAAACCGCCGACGGGACCGTGTGGTTCCTCGAGTCCTCCGCCGACATCATCGCCCGCCTCAAGGACGGCGTGATGCGGCAGTGGCAGATCCGGTCGACGGCCAACCTCGGCGCCAATCCGGTCGTCTTCCAGATCGACGAGATCGACGGCGACATCATCTGGTTCATCGAGAGCGGCGAGAGCCTGATCCCGGCCGGAACGTGCGGGTACGCGCGGCTGGACACGTCGACGGGCCAGCTGACGGAGTGGGTCGTCCCCGGGACGATCCCGGCCACTTTCTACCGTTCCCCGGACGGGCTGAAAGTCTGGCTCCCGCAGAGCGCCGCCATCTTGCAGGAGCTCGAGTGCTCCGACAAGGTGACGCCGTTTACCAGCTGCGCGCCGGCGAACATCCAGGTGACCAACTGGCGCTCGTCCGCCACCTATGCCTACGCCGACATGGTCGTCGCCCCGGACGGCGCGTTCTGGCTCATCGATTTCGGCAACAACCGGATCGTGCGCTGGGTGCCCGAGGCCCCGACCGAGACCTCGTGGACTTTCTTCCCGCTCACCTCCGGGCGTTTGAACCCCTCGCAGCTCGCTTTCGACGATCAGGGAATGTTGTGGATCACGGAGCGCTCGGGCGATCGCGTCGACCGCTTCGACCCGGCGACGAACCTCCTCTCGACCTACACCGGCATCCTCGCCCCGATCCACTTCGAGATCTTCCAGGGCCGGGTCTACATCACGTCGATCGAGACGACGTCGCAGTTGACCGTCCTCGACCCGGCGCTCGCGGTTCCCGACGGCACGCTGACGCTCACGCCGTTCACGTTCTCGGTCGGCTCCGCGCTCACGACGATCCCCGTCACGCAGCTCCAGTCGGTCGTCGTCCCGACGGACTTCACCTCCGCGCCCGCGACGATGGACCCGACGCAGTTCACGATCACCAATCCCGTCCCGGGCAACCTGACGATGACCTTCCCCTCGAGCAACACCTACGGGATCGAGGTCGTCGGCGGCCGCATCTGGGCCGGCACCGACGGAAACCTCGCGGCCTTCAACGTCCAGACCGTCGGCGTCCCGACCGACCGGTCGGTGCCGATGGCGACGACGCTCGCCGGCGCGGCCGACTCGAGGGTCCGCATCGACACGACCGTGTCGAACAGCGGGACCGCCACGATCAGCGGGGCGGGCTACTACCTGTACTCGCCGGCGCAGCCGACGCCGCGGCTGACGTTCCAGATCGCCTCGGGAGGCACGACGCTCATCCCGGACAGCTTCGGCACGCTCGCGGGCACCTCGACGCTTCTGAACGGCCCCATCCGCCTCGGCCTGACGTCCGGCGACCCGACGCTCCTTTCGGCCACCGTCCGCTCCCTGCGCACGCAGCCGGATGGCGGGACGTTCGGCTACCTGCTGCCGGCGCAGACGACCACGACGTCGCTCCAGAAAGACTCGGTGACCACGCTCTTCACGGGCGCCGAGACCGGGGACGTCTCGATCCTGAATCTCTACTCGCTCGACGACGCGAAGGCGACGCTGACGCTCTTCGGCCCCGACGGGACGATGCGAGCAACCCGGAACTTCGACGTCGCCAAGAACGCGTCGCTCTCGTTCAACCCCGCCGCCTCCGCGTTCGGCACGACCGCCGAGCCCGGCGACGCCGTCGTGATCGACGTCACCACCGGCACCCTCCAGAGCTCGGTGCTGGTCTTCTCGGCCGGCACGACCGACGTCCTGCCGTCGCTCCCGGCCGCCGCCTCCGCAAACGCCGTCATCCCCTGGGTCGGGGACTTCCCCAACGGCGACCGCTCCTTCGTCTCCGACCTCTACCTCTCCAACCCGTCCGCCGACACCGCCGCGCAGGTGACCGTCACGTTCTACGGCATCGGCGTGCCGCCGTCGGCGCCGGCCAACGTCCTGCTCGACCCGCTGCAGACGCTGGCGATTCCCGACGTCCTCGCCGCGCTCTTCGGCGTGACGGCCGGCGGCCAGGGCGCGCTGACGCTCACGGCGAACGTTCCGGTCGCGGCCTCCGCTCGGGTCGCGACACAGGTCGCCGCCGGCGACTACGGCACCTTCGCCAACGCCCTGGACGCCAGTGCCGGCGCGACCGCCGGGCATCCGCAGTCCGCCATCGGACTCCCCCAAACGGCGACGCGCAGCGGCCTGCTCCTCTTCTTCAATTCCGGAGCGGCGGGCACCGCGACGGTCACCGGCTTCAAGGCCGACGGCACGACGGCGGGAACGCTCCCCGTGAATCTCGGCACGAACCAGGCCGCGGTCGTCGGCCCGGTCTTCGCCGCCCTCGGCGTCTCGAACCAGGAGGCGGGGCGCGTGCGCCTCGACGCCGCCGCGGGGATGACCGTCTTCGGCTGGGCCGCCGCCGTCGACGGGGTGACCGGCGACATCGACCTGACCCCGCTCCAGTAGCGCGCTCCGGTAAAATCCGGAGGTGCCTCCCGTCAGAACCGTGGTCCGCGGCTCGGGCATGTCCGTGCCCGAGGGCGTCGTGACCAACGAGCGCCTGTCGCGACTCATGGACACCAACGACGAGTGGATACGCCAGCGCACGGGAATCGCCGAGCGGCGCTTCGCGCGGCGCGGCCAGTCTTCCTCGGTGCTCGGCGCCGAAGCCGCCCGACGCGCCCTGGCCGACGCCGGCCTCGAGCCCGGCGATCTCGACCTCCTCGTCTTCGCCACGATGACGCCCGATCACTACTTCCCGGGCAACGGCGGGCTCCTCGCCCGGGCGCTCGGGCTCGACCGGACGCACGCGATCGACGTCCGCATGCAGTGCGCCGGCTTTCTGTCGGGACTCCAGGTCGCCGACGCCTTCATCCGTTCGGGCGCCGCGCGCCGCGTTCTGCTCGTCGGCGCGGAGTGCCACGCCTCGCTCTTTCCCTGGAAGGACGAGGACTGGGCGGTCCTGTTCGGCGAGTCCGACGGTCCCGTCCGACCCGAGGCCCGCGCCTGGGGCACGCTCCACCGCGACCGGGCGGTCCTCTTCGGGGACGGCGCCGGCGCCTTCGTCCTCGAAGCGCACGACGCCGACGACGGCCGGGGGTTCCTCGGCTTCCTGATGCGCACCGACGGCAACCACTGGGACAAGCTCCACGTGCCCGGCGGCGGCTCGGCGAGCTTTCCCTACTTTTCGCCCGCGATGTTCGAGGAGAACCGGACGGTCCCCGTCGTCGAGGGACGCCAGGTCTTCCGCCTCGCGACGACCGCCATGCCCGAGATCGTCCGCGAGGTCCTCGCGCTCCACGGCGCGGCGCTGTCGGACCTCTCGGTGCTGTTGATGCACCAGGCCAACCTGCGCATCAACGAGGCGGTGCAGAAGAACCTGGGGCTCTCGGAATCGCAGGTCTTCCACAACATCCAGAAGTACGGCAACACCACGGCCGCGACGCTGCCGCTCGTGTACCACGAGGCCCGCGCGGCGGGCCGTTTCGGGCCGGGGGACCTCGTCGGGTTCACGGCCCTCGGCGCCGGACTGCACTGGGGCGCCGCGCTCCTGCGAGCCTGAGTCACGCGCGCCCGCATGAGCCCCGCGCCGCCTTCTCCGCGCCGGAAAGAGCCCGAGCCCCTTCCCGGCTGGCTGCTCGCCGCGTGGCTCGTCACGGGCGCGATCCTCGCGCTCGTGGCGGCCGCGGCGATCCGCAGCGAGCACCGCGCCGCCCGCGCCCAGTGGGAATCGCGCCTCGGACGCGCCGCCGACGACCGCCTCGCCCTCGCGGCGCGCGCGCTCGCCGAGTGGCGCGGCCAGGTTCACCTTCTCGGCCAGGCCGAGAGCGTGCGCGCGCTCCTCCCGGGCGTCTCGGCGTTCGCCCGGTCCGCGCACGATCTCGCTCCGGCTCGCGCCGCGCTCGAAGAGTCGGCCCGGCTCGAAGGCGGCGGCGCGGGCGCCTCGGTCGCCGACCAGTCGGGAAACATCGTGCTGGCGTCGACGGCCGCCGTACGCTCCGAGGCCCTCGAACCGGCCCGCGCCGCGATGGCCGAGCGCCGCCCCGTGATGCGGCGGATCTCCCCCGCGGGCTCCGACGCGCTCGACGTGGAGATCGCCGAGCCGGTGCTCGGCGACGGCGGCCAGGCGGCGGGCGCCGTCTTTCTCGTCGTCGACGCCCGCCGCGCGTTCACCGACCTGTTCCGGCTGACGCGGGGGCCCGCGGCCGAGAGCCTCTTTCTCGTCGTGCCCGAAGGCGAGACCCTCCTCGTCGTCGCCGCGGGCCGGCCTCCCGGCGGGAACGCCGACCGCCTGCCCGCCGCCGACCGCGCCACGTTCGCCGCCGCCGCCGCCGCCGCGCCGCGGGTCGACGGCGAGTTCACCGACGGGCACGGCCACCGGGTGCTCGCCGCCGCGCGACGCCTGCCCGAGCTCGGGTGGGCGATCGTGATCGAGGTCGACCGGGATTCGGCGCTCGCCGACGCGCGCCGCCACGGTCTCTGGATCCTGCTCGGCGCCGGCAGCGCCATCGCCGCGCTCTTCGCCGCGGCGCTCGCGTGGCGGCGCACGCTCCGGGCCCGCTTCTACCGTCAGGTCGCCGAGCGCGACGCGCGCTACCGCGTCCTCCTCGAGCAGACGCAGGAGGCCGTGGCGGTCGCCGTGAAGGGGCGCGTCGCCTACGCCAACCCCGCCTGCGTCGAGATGTTCGGCTACCAGAAGCCGCTCGTCGGCGTGCCGCTCACGATCCTCTTCGCGCCGGCCTCGCGCGAGCAGGTCGACGAGATCGTCCAGACGCGCCGTCCCGACCTCCCGGCGCCCGAGCTCTACGAGGCGGTGGGCCTGCGCGGCGACGGCGCGACGTTCGCGATCGAGGTGCGCGTGACGCCGGTCGAGTTCGAGGGGGAGCCGGGCTTCCAGACCATCCTGCGGGACGTCACCGAGCGCAAGCGCATGGAGGCCGAGATCCGCGAGTCGGAGGAGCGCTACCGGACTCTCTTCGAGCGCAACCTCGCCGGCGTCTACCGCTCGACCCCCGACGGACGCCTCCTCGAGTGCAATCGGGCGTTCGCGCGGATGATGGGTTACGCCTCCCCCGCCGAGGCGATGGCGCAGCCCGGGCCCGCCTTCCATCCGAGCGCCGAGGCGCGGCAGACGTTTCTCGACGCCCTGCGGCGCGAGGGCAGCCTCGTCAGCTACGAGAGCCAGGTCCGGCGCAAGGACGGAACGCTCCTGTGGATCGTCGAGAACGTCTCGCTCTTCCGGTCGGACGAGGACGGCGAGGAGATCCTCCTCGGGACCGTCTTCGACATGACGGAGCGAAGGCGGCTGGAGGAGCAGCTTCTGCAGTCGCAGAAGATGGAGGCCGTCGGGCGCCTGGCCGGCGGCATCGCCCACGACTTCAACAACCTCCTCACGGCCGTCGCCGGATACAGCGAGCTGCTGCTGCGCGAGCTTCCGGAGGGCGACGCCCGGCGCGAGAGCGCCGAGGAGATCCGCCAGGCCGGCAACCGCGCGGCCGCGCTGACGCAGCAGCTGCTCGCCTTCAGCCGCCGCCAGGTCCTCGAGCCCCGCGTCCTCGACTTGAACGCCGTCATCGCGGGCATGGAGAAGATGCTGCGCCGCGTCATCGGCGAAGACATCGAGCTGACGACGGCGCTCGACCCGGAGCTCTGGCGCGCCAAGGCCGACCCCGGCCAGATCGAGCAGGCGATCCTGAACCTCGTCGTCAACGCCCGCGACGCGATGCCGCGCGGCGGACGCCTCACGCTCGAGACGGCCAACGTCGAGCTCGACGAGAAGTTCGCCGGCCGCTACGCCTCCGTCCAGCCCGGGCCGCACGTCATGCTCGCCGTCTCCGACACCGGCATCGGCATGGACGCGGACCTCCAGGCACGGCTCTTCGAGCCGTTCTTCACGACGAAGGAGCACGGCAAGGGAACCGGCCTCGGCCTCTCGACGACCTACGGCATCGTCAAGCAGAGCGGCGGCTCGATCTGGGTCTACAGCGAGCCCGGCCACGGGACGACGTTCAAGATCTACCTGCCGCGCTGCGAGGAGCCGCTCGAGGAGCCGCACGCGGCACCGCCGGTGCGCGAGACGGCGCCGGGAACCGAGGCCGTGCTCCTCGTCGAGGACGAGCCCGAGGTCCGCCGTCTCGTCGAGAAGCTCCTGCGGCTGAAGGGCTACCGCGTGCTCTCCGCCGCGAGCCCGGCCGAGGCGATCGCGCTCTCGCGCCAGCGCGTGGACGCGATCGATCTCCTCCTGACCGACGTCATCATGCCCGGGATGAACGGCCGCGAGCTCGCGCGCGTCCTCGCGCCGAGCCGCCCCGCGATGAAGGTCCTCTACATGTCGGGCTACGCCGACGCGGCGATGAACCAGCACGGGATCCTGCCGCCCGGCACGGCCTTCCTCTCCAAGCCCTTCACGCCCGAGGTTCTCGCGCGCAAGGTCCGCGAGGTCCTCGACGGCCCGGCGGCAACCTGAAGACTTCCTCAGGCCGGAGACCGCTCCGGAATCCGGCTCGTATCCTCGACCTTTCGACGGGAGGCTCGACGATGCTCGTGCGCCGAACGACCCTGGGGGCGGCTCTCGGAGCCGCGCTGCTCCTGGCGACGCTCCTGCCCGCGCAGGAACCGACGCCGCCGCCCGCGCCGGCCCCCGCGCCGTCGCCGACGCCCGCCGCCGTCGCGGCCGAGCCGTCCCCCCTCGAGGCGCTCCGCGAGCCGGTGGCCTTCCGGCCGATCGAGTCGAACGTCATCATCAACCTGCCCTCCGTCGAGGTGCCGACCGCGAAGACGCTGACGTTCCTCATCACGCACCGCTTCGTCCAGCGGATCCAGGAAGGCGACATCAACAACTTCTTCACGCTCGACAGCGGGAACACCTGGGGCTTCGGCCTCTGGTATGCGCCCGTCAGGAACCTGAACGTCGGGCTCTACCGCACGTCGGACCTGAACACCTACGAGGGCTCCGCGCAATACCAGCTGCCGTCGCTCGGCGGCTTCGGGTCCTCGCTGCGGGTCGGCGAGGACTGGCGCACCGAGCCGGGCGTCGCGAGCCCGAAGTCGAGCTTCTTCGCCCAGGCGGTGCTCGCGTACTCCTTCGGGCAGTACGTGCGCCTGACCGCGGTGCCGACGTACCTGCAGGACACCAACGGCTTCCCGATCTTCGTGCAGCAACCGATCCCGGGGGACCAGTCGTGCGTCTTCGTCCCCGACCAGTTCAACCCGTACCGGTGCTCCGGTTACTACAAGAACGTCTTCAACGTTCCCATCGCGGCGTCGATCGCGATCACGCACTCGATCACGGTCCACGGCGAGGTCATCCCCAGGCTGTCGAAGGTCAACTCGAACGGCGTCGGCTGGAGCGTGACCGTGGAGAAGTCGCTCCTGCGGCACCGGTTCGCCTTCTTCGCCGGCAACCAGCGCCAGACGACCGTGGACGAATACATGCAGGCCGTTCCGCTCGGCCGATCGGCGAGCAACGTCTACCTCGGCTTCAACCTGTTCCGGGCCTGGAACTTCAGGTGACTTCGCGCGCGCGGGAACCGCGGCGCGGAAAGGCATCCCGGGGCCCGCACGGCCGAGGGATTCCTTTCTGAGCGACACCCGGACTCCCGAGGGATCCCTCGCCGGGTTCGGGAGGACAGGATACGTTTCGCGCATGCCCGAAGTTCCCGAGCTCGTCGTGCCGCGCCTGGCGGCGACCGACCGCCTCGTCGCGCTCGACCCGGTCTGGCTGCGCGACGCCCGCACCGGCGGTTCTCCCCGGCTCAGGACCGCCCTGCGCGTCGGCTGCCGCGCCGGCGTGCTCGCGGTCCGCTTCGACGGCCGCGACGACGGCGTCGTCGCGACCCACACCCGCCGCGACGCGCCGCTCTGGGAGGAAGACGTCTTCGAGGTCTTCCTGTCTCCCGAGAGCCCCGCGCGCCTCTACTACGAGCTCGAGGTCAACCCGCTCGGCGCCCTCTTCGACGCCCGCGTCGAGTCGCCGGACCTCGCGCGCGGGACGATGCGCGTCGAGACCGCCTGGGATTGTCCCGGCTTCGAGGCGCGCGTCACGCGCGGTCCGCGCCGCTGGTCCGCGAGCCTCCGGATTCCGCTGGAGCCCCTCGGCGGCGGCCGGATCCCGCCGTTCTGGCGCGCCAACTTCTACCGCATCGACCGCGGCGACCCGGACGAGCACTCGGCCTGGTCGCCGACGTTCGCGGATCCGCCCGACTTCCACCGTCCCGAGCGCTTCGGCGTCCTCCGCCTGCCCGTGTGAAGGCGCGCGCCGGCCGGCGCCGTCAGTGCGCGACGCCCTGTTCGCGGAGCCACGCGACCGCCCGCTCGCGCGCCCGACGCTCCTTGAACTGGAAGAAATGCGCTTCTTCCTTCGGATGCTTCAGAAGCGCGGCTCGAAACGCGTCGCGCGGATCGGTCACGGCGAGCGCCGCCTTCAGGTCGCGCCGGCAGTCGGCGTCCTCGCAGTGCGCGGCGAAAGCCTCGAGGTCGCCACGCGAGCGCTCGCCCGCGTCCTTGGGCAGCGCGGCGTAGCGCGGGTCCGCCAGGAGCGCGGCGTGGCGTTCGGCGTCGCCGACGAGGACCTGGACCACGTCGCCCGTCTGCCGGTCGAAGAAGTGGGTGATCTTCTGGGAGCGATTTTCGAACGCGACGGTCAGCCCCTCCCAGTCGATCGCCAGCGGCATAAACCCGATATGATACGGGTTTCGGGAGACGAGAAAGACCGATGAAGAAGATCGCGACGTTCGACGACTGGATCGACGCCTTCCGGGCGTGGCAGGGCGACATTGGCCTGCACCTGCCCAGGTACGGCGATTACCAGTTCGAGGCGAAGTACGGCGACATCCCGACCGACGAGATCGAGTACGGGGATTTCCGGG
Organism: Thermoanaerobaculia bacterium; assembly: GCA_035506175.1. GTDB lineage: Bacteria > Acidobacteriota > Thermoanaerobaculia > UBA5066 > Gp7-AA6 > DAHUXD01. The sequence goes on from DATJPZ010000120.1 coordinate 31,970, forward strand.
GTCAGAAGAAGTGGGAACGGGTCACCCAGATCCCGTACCAGCAGATCCGGGACGCGCTCTGCAACCTCATCGTCTACCAGGGCGACACCGAGTTCGCGTCGGTCGAACAGCAGCGCAACCTTCTCGAGACCTCGCCCTCCGACTACGACACCGACAGCGTCTGCCGGATCATGGTCGAGGAGATGCGGCACGGGTGGCAGATGTGCCACCTGCTCGTCAACTACTTCGGCGAGACCGGCAAGATCGAGGCGCGCAAGCTCCTCGAGCGCCGCTCCTGGCAGAACAACCGGCTCCTCGGCTCCTTCAACGTCGACGTGGACAACTGGGTGGACTTCTTCACCTACACCGAGTTCGTCGACCGCGACGGGAAGTTCCAGCTCAACATGCTCTCGACCTCCGGCTTCGCGCCGCTCGCACGCTCGATGGGACCGATGCTCCGCGAGGAGGGCTTTCACCTCGGCACCGGCCACATGGGACTGCAGCGCATCGTGAAGGCCGGGCGCGTGCCGCCGAAGCTCCTCCAGAAGTACATCAACAAGTGGCTCTCGACCGCGTACGACCTCTTCGGGAAGGATTCGTCCTCGTCGGCCGAGTGGTTCTACGTCTGGGGGCTCAAGGGCCGCTACGACGAGGCGCGGCAGACCGAAGCGGCCGACAAGGCCCACTTGAACGAGCTCTCGCGCGAGCTCTACCGGCAGGAAGCGGTCAAGCTTCTCGCCTCGATCAGCAAGCTCCTGCCCGAAGGCGAAGCGCCGCTCGTCGCGCCCGACATGAAGTTCCACCGCTCGATCGGCGAGTTCGTCGGGCAGCCGTTCTCCGTCACGGGTGAGCTGCTCTCGCCCGAGGCCTACGCGCGGCACGCCGCCGAGGTGCTGCCGAACGAGGACGAGAAGGCCTTCGTGCGCTCCCTGATGAAGGAGCCGGGCTGGATCGCTCCGCGCACCGAGATCACCGCCTCCTGAGCCGGTCCGGCGCGCCGCCGTCCCCCGCCGACGCCCTGCGCGGGGCGCTGCTTTCCTGGTTCCGGCGGGAACGGCGCCAGCTCCCGTGGCGAGGCACGCGCGACCCGTATCGCATCTGGGTCTCGGAGGTCATGCTGCAGCAGACCACCGTCGCGACCGTCACGCCGCGATACGCGGCCTTTCTGCGCCGCTTCCCGACACTCGCGGCGCTCGCCCGGGCCTCCGAAGAGGACGTGCTCGCGGCCTGGTCCGGCCTCGGGTACTACGCGCGCGCCCGCAACCTCCGACTCGCGGCACGCGAGATCCGGCGCGTCCACGGGGGCCGGCTTCCCCGCGATCCCGAGGTCCTTCGCACGCTGCCGGGGTTCGGGCGGTACACCGCGGCGGCCGTCGCCTCGCTCGCCTACGGCGCCCGGGTTCCCGCGGCCGACGCCAACGTGGCGCGCGTGCTGTCGCGGCTTCATGCCCTCCGCGCCGCGGCGGGATCGAGCGCGCACGCGAAAGAGGTCCTCGCCCGCTCGACCGCGCTCCTGGCGCGGGGCCGTCCGGGCGATGTGACGGCGGCGCTCATGGACCTCGGCCAGCTCGTCTGTAAGCCGCGGCGTCCCGCCTGCGACGCCTGCCCGCTCGAGACGCACTGCGAAGCCCGCCGGCGCGGCGCCGCCGGGTCGTTCCCGCGCCCTCGCGCGCGACCCGAGACCCGGCGGGCCTGCGTCGCCGCGGCGTGCGCGGTTCGCGGCGGCCGAGCCCTGCTCGTCCGCGGCGACGACGTCCTGCTCCGAGGCCTGTGGCAGTTTCCGGCCGCCGAGGGCCGCTCGCCGCAAGATGCCGCGCGGCGCCTGCGCCGGGCGCTCGCCCCTCTCGGGCTCGAGCTCGAGCGGGGCGCGGTTCCGGGCCTGACGCGACACACCATGGTCCACCGGCGGCTCGAGATCCGCGTCTATCCGGCGCGGGCGGCCTCGCGAAACCCGACATTCGAGACCCCGGACCCGAAATCCGTGCGGTGGTTCTCGGCGAAACGACTCGCCGTGGCGGCGATCCCGACGCTGACGCGGCGGGTCGCCCGGGCGGCCGGGTTCCTCGCCGAGCCCTCCCGCGGCTAGTTCCGGGCGCCCGACTCGCGCCGTCTGCTATCATTTGCGCCAAAGTCGCGCCAAGAGAGTGCTTTTCACCGAGCCTCAATCCGCCCGCATCCTCGTCATCGACGACGACGAGTACGTCCGCCGTCTGCTCCGGCGCCTGCTCGGGCCGGTCGGCTACACGGTCGAAGAGGCCTCCACGGCCGAGGAGGGCATGCTCCAGGTGCGGGCCGACCCGCCGGATCTGGTCCTGCTCGATCTCCACCTGCCCGACCGCAGCGGCCACGAAGTGCTCGAGGCGATCCGCGCCGACCCGGCCACGCGCCTGCTGCCCGTCGTCATGCTGACGGGCATGGCCACGGCGGCCGAGAAAATGCGGGCGCAGGCCGAGGGCGTCACCGACTTCATCGCGAAGCCGTTCTCCCAGGAGGAGCTCCTGCCGCGCGTGCGCGCGCTCGTGATGCTCAAGCTCTTCGCCGACGAGCACGAGCACGCCGAGCACGTGATCCTGACGCTCGCCCGGACGATCGACGCGCGCGATCCCTATACCGCGGGCCACAGCGGCCGCGTCGCCGAGTACGCCGATCACATCGCGGTCCGCATGGGACTCGACGCCGCCGCGCGCAACGACATGCGCCGCGGGGCCCTCTTCCACGACCTCGGCAAGATCGTCATTCCGGATGCCATCCTGCGAAAGCCCGGGGCCCTGACGGCCGACGAGCGCGCGATCATCGAGGAGCACCCGGTCGTCGGCCACGAGCTTCTGTCGCCCATGAAGACCATGCGCCGGACGCTGCCGGTCGTGTACCACCACCACGAGCGGCTCGACGGCTCGGGCTATCCCGAGGGCATCTCCGGCGCGGCAATCCCGATGACGGTGCGCATCGTGACGATCGCCGACATCTTCGACGCGCTGACGACCGACCGCGCGTACCGCGGCGCCCTGCGCGTGGACACCGCCTTCGAAATCCTGACCGAGGGCGTGACGAAGAACTGGTGGGATCGCGACGCGGTCGCCCTCCTCCGCGCGGTCGTCGACGAAATCGGGCTCTCGGCCTCCGGCGGGGCCGGCGGTCTCGCCGCGGGCTAGACGGCGCCGGGAGCGGGCCGGTGGACCTCGTCTGGAAGGGCACGCCGGTCCGAATCCGCGAGCTCGGCGCGGGACCGCCGCTCGTCCTCCTCCACGGCTATCCGCTCGACGGCGCGATGTGGTCGGGCGTGGCGCGCGCTCTCGCGCCGCGCTTCCGGGTCCTGAAGCCGGACTTCCCCGGCCGCGGCGAGACCGCGGCGCCGTCGGAAGGCCGCCTGGACGACTACGCCGACTTCGTGGGGGCGATCCTCGAGGCGCTCCCGGGCCCGGCGGGCCTCGCCGGCTTCTCGATGGGCGGCTACGTGGCGCTCATCCTCGCGCGCCGCGCCCGACCCGGGCTTGCCGCGCTCGCCCTGGTCGACACGCGCGCCGGCGCCGACGACGAGGCCGGCCGGGCCAGGCGCGACGAGGCGATCGCGCTCGTGCGCGCGCAGGGACCGACGGCCGTCGCCGACGCGATGCTGCCGCGCCTGCTGTCGCCGGCGTCGCTCGCCCACGGCGACCTCGCCGAGCGGGTGCGCCGCATCATGCAGCGCCAGAAGCCCGAAACGATCGAAGGCGACCTCACGGCGATGCGCGACCGCTCGGACTCGCTCGCGGCGCTGCCCGGCATCGGCGTCCCGACCCTCGTGGTCGTCGGCGCGGCCGACGCCCTGACGCCTCCCGCGGACTCCGAGGCCATGGCCTCCGCGATTCCGGGGGCGCGGCTCGTCACGATTCCGGCCGCCGGCCACCTGACCCCGATGGAGCGCCCCGGCGCCGTGGCCGCGGCGCTCGGCGACTTTTTCGCGGGTGCTCTCGGGAGCGCCCCGCCTCCCTCTCCCCCCGTCGGGGGGAGAGGCTCAGCGTGAGGGGGGCCGGACTAGAACCCCACCTTCAGACCGAATCGGACCGACGTCGGCAGCGTCCGTGCGATCGGCTGGCCGTAAGTCGGGTTGCACTTGGATTCGTAGATCGGGTTGGAATTGCTTCCGCAGACGTAGGTGGGATTGGTCGTGTTCGTGTTGGGATCGTAGAACTCCGCGAGGTTGTAGCGCTGGTCGACCGCGATGATCCGCTGCGTGTTGAGGATGTTGAAGACGTCGACGAGGAACGTCAACGTCGCGGGCCCGAGCTGCAGCGGATATCCGAGGTGCAGGTCCGCGTCGTACGAATCCGGCACGCGGCCGACCGAGCCGCGCGGCGTCAGGAAGAACTCGGGCCGCGTGTAGGCGTCGGAAAACCCGATGGCCGAGATCGGGGTCCCCGTCTGGTAGTACGTGACGAGGCCGACCGACAGATTGAAGGGCGTCACGTAGACGCCGGAGAGCTTCGCGACGCTACGGCGGTCGTTGGAGAGATAGCCGCTCGACGTCACGGGCTGCGCCACCCCGTTGATGACGCGCCCGGCGGTGAAGAAGTCGTAATAGTCGTAGAGCGCCGAGATGTTCGGGTCCGCGCTGCCGCGGGGCTGGGTGTACGGGGCGAAGAGCCCGTCGTAGTTGCCCTTCAGCGTCGAGTACACGTAGGACGCGAGCACCGTCCAGTTGTCCGAGAAGCGCTTGGTCGCGTCGAACTGGAATCCCCGATAGATGCGCTGCGCCTTGGGAGCCGGGAACTGCGACCCGTAGTCGAGCGAGATCAGGTTCGCCATCGTGCCGACGGTCGGGTTGCCCACGCAGTAGTCGCCCTCGGTGTCGCAGAGGAAGTCCTCGACGACGCGCGGCAGGTCCCGGTAGATGTAGCGGGCGCCCACCGCGACGGACGGGACGATCTCCCGCTCGACGCCGATGATGCCTTCCCGCAGGTACTGGCCCTTGAGGTTGGCGTCGGTGATGTCGTTGAAACCGCCGAGGATCTTGCCGCCGCCCTGCGAGATCGCGCTCGTATCGCCGATGATCGTCGCCGCGTTGACGTCGGGCACGATCGACGTCGGATCGAAGTTGTAGATGACCGGCTGGCGCTCCGAGCTGTACGAGCGGATGACCAGGTCCATCGGGATCTGCTCGTAGAAATAGCCGAAGGAGCCGAAGACCTTCGTCTTGCTGTCCTTCGTCGGATCCCACGTGAACCCGATTCGCGGCGCCCAGCTGCCGGTCAGGTCGATCTGCCGCGTGCCGTCGCTCGAGAAGACCTGCTGGTTGTCGTAGCGGATGCCGACGTTGAACGTCAGGTTCGGGAGCGCGGTGATCGTGTCCTGCAGGTAGAACGAGTAGGTGTGGTGATACGGCGACGCGTTGAGCTGGGACGTCGGCACGTTGTCCGGCAGACTCGCGGTCGGGATCGTCCAGTAGAAGTGGGAGTACACGGGCTGGTTCGGATCGTTGGGGTTCTCGTAGATCGTGACCTGCTGCCCGCCCGACATGCGCTTGATCACGTCCGCCTGGTCGCTCTGGTACCCGAACCCGGCCTTGATCTCGTTGGGCCCGAGGTACTTCGTCACCGAAATGTCCCCGAGCCAGCGCTTGAAGTTCTTTTCCTGGATCAGTCCGAACCCACCCTCCTGGAGGTTCGTCATCGTGTTGACGTACTGGATGGTGTCGCCGCCCGGCAGACCCGGATCGACCGAGTTCTGCTCCTGGTGCAGCGCGCCCTGCGCGGAGACCACCCAGTTGGAGCCGAAGATCCCGTTGTAACGGAGCGAATAGTCGCTGCCGCCGAGCGTCTGCAGGCCGATGAAGCTCGTGTAAGGGCCATTGACGGGATGCGCGCCGTCGTTGACCGCACCCGTGGAGCCCTGCGGGTCCTGGAAGTAGCTCGCGACGAGCGAGTTCGACGCGTTGAGCATCCAGGTCAGCTTCGCGGAGCCGAGAGTCGTGTGGCTGTCGGTATTCGCGGGCTGGCCGACGTTGGGTCCGCTCGTCAGCGTCTGCTTCGTCGTGTTCTGGACGCGGTCGTAGGCGCCGAAGAACCAGAGTCGGTCTTTCAGCGCGAAGCCGCCGAGGTCGAAGCCGTAATCGAGCCGGTTGTAGCCGGAGATGAAGGAGAAGAGCTCGGAATCCTCGGGGTGCTTGTTGGCGGCCTGCACGTTGTTGTTGCTGTAGTAGACGAAACCCTCGCCGTGGTATTCGTTCCCCCCCGACTTCGTGATGACGTTGACGATGCCGCCGGTCGAGCCGCCGAACTCCGCCTGGTAGCCGCCGGTCTTGACCTCGACTTCCTGGATGAACTCGTAGTTGAGGTCCTTGCCCTGCTGTCCGTACTCGACGCCCGTCGTGTTGACGCCGTCGATGACGAACCCGTTCTCGAGGCCCGTCGAGCCGTTGATGACGATCGTGTTCGCGAACGCGGCCGTGTTCGAGGTCTGCTGGGAGACGCCCGCCGAGATCTGCACGACCGACGAGTAGTCGCGGCCGGTGGGCAGCGACTTGATCTGGCGGCTGTCGATGTTGTTGCCGATCGTCGCCGACTCCTGGTCGATCAGCGGCGCGTTACCCGAGACGACGACCTCGGCCGTCGCCGTGGGCCGCAGCTTGAAGTCTCCCGAGGAGGTCTTGCCGAGGCTCACGATGATCGTCGACTCGATTTTCGCGAACCCCTGCAGGCTCGCCGTGACCTTGTACGTCCCGGGCGGCAGCAGGACGAGGCGATAGACGCCGTTCGCGTCGGTCACGTTCGTGCGCGTGCCCTGGAACGCGGGCCCTCGGGCCTCGACCGTGACGCCAGGAAGTACGCCTCCCTGCTCGTCGGTGATGTGGCCGGTGATGTCGCCGGTCGTCTGGGCCAGACCTGAAGATGCCGTGAAGGCGAGCGCGAGGAAGAGAATCGCCAGAGAGAGACGTCGCATGGGAGCTCCTCCGGTTACTTTGGGGCGGATCGTAGCACGGGTCCGACCGGCCGGCCGGCCCGGACTGTGGTAAACACCCGCGGATCGCCATGGGACTCTTCCGCCGAAACCGCGCCGCCGACCCCAAAGCTCCCGCGCAACCGACGCGGCTCCACATCGGCTGCGGCCAGCAGGCCCTCTCCGGCTGGATCAACATCGACAACCAGGGACTGCCGGGAGTGGACCAGGTCCTCGACGTGCGCCGCGGCCTGCCCTTCGCCGGAGTCGCCTCGATCTACGCGGAGCACTTCCTCGAGCACCTCGCCTTCGACGACGGCCTGCGGTTTCTCGCCGAATGCCGCCGCGTGCTGGCGCCCGACGGCGTGCTTCGCCTCTCGACGCCGAATCTCGACTGGGTCATGCAGACGCACTGGCGCGGCCCCGAGACCACCGGCGAGGACGCGCTCGTCGACTGCTTTCGTCTCAACCGCGCTTTCCACGGCTGGGGTCACCAGTTCCTCTACAACCGGACGATGCTGGCGTCGGCGGTCCGCCAGGCGGGCTTCGCGCGCACCGCGTTCTTCCGTTACGGCGAGAGCGACACGGTCGAGCTCCGCGCGCTCGAGCGGCACGAGACCTGGGACGACACGCCCGAGCTCCCCCACGTCCTGATCGTCGAGGCGTCGGGCGCGGCGCGCGGCGAGGGCGTGCCGGAGAACCTGCTCCGGGAGTTTCGCGAGGCGATCGCCGCCCGTTGACGGCGGCCGGTCCCCGGACCCTCGTCCAACTCCCGATGAGACACCCCGGCGCTCCGTTCTGGGTTCCCTCGGCAGCCCTGCAGCGGCACACGAATCGGATGGCGACCGGAGATCCCGCCGTCGACTGGCTGACGCACGTGCGCTCCCGGCACTTTCGCGCGGAGCCGCGGCGCACGCTCGTCGTCGGCTGCGGCGAAGGGTTCCTCGAGATCGCGCTCGCCCGCGTGCCGGCGGCGGGGTCGTTCGTCGCGGTCGACGCCGACCCGGAAGCCCTCGCGCGCGCGCGGCGGCGGGCGGAGCGGCGCGGCCTTTCGGCGGTCCGGCACGAGGTCCTCGACCCGGACGCGGCGCCGCTGCCCGAGGGACCCTGGGACGCCGTCTACGCCGTCGGCGTGCTTCACCACGCCGAGGATCCCGAAGCGCTCCTGCGCCGGCTCCACGACGCGCTCGCGCCGTCGGGCCGGGTCGCCCTGGTCGACTACGTCGGCCCGAATCGCTTTCGGACCGCGGAGGCGGAAGCCGCGATGCTCGACCGCTGCTTCCGGCTGCTTCCGGAGCGCCTGCGCCGCGACCCGGAAACCGGCGCCTGGCGCGCGCGACGCGCCGCGGCGGACGCCGATTCGTTCACGCGAATCTGGCCGCACGAGGCGGCGCAGAGCGAGAAGCTCCTCGCGCAGGCGCGGCGCACCTTCGTCGAAGAGGCCACGTATGGCCTCGGCGGCGGCCTGCTCCATCCGCTGCTCTCGGGACTCGAAGGGAACTTCGGCCAGGACCCTCCCGGAGACGAGCGCACGCTCGAAGTCCTCGGCGCTGCCGAGGAAGATTCGCGGCGTCGCGGCGCGCTCGGCGACGCCTTCGCCGTCTTCGTCGGCCGACGCCGGGTGACATAATTCCGGGGTGCCACGGCCTCTGAACGTCATCCTCGACCTGACGGCGCGCTGCAACCTGAAGTGCGTCATGTGCTACTTCGCGGCGACCGACCGACTCCTGTTCCCTCCGTACGACCGTCAGCTCTCCGAGGACGGCAACCTGCCGGTCGAGGTGTTCGAGCGGATTGCCGCGGATCTCTTTCCGCGGGCGTGGCGCGTGGCCCTGGCCTGCGCGGCCGAGCCGATGATCCACCCGCGATTCCGCGACATCCTGGCGATCGCCGGCCGCTACGGCGTCCCGGACCTCTGGTTTCCGACGAACCTGCTCGCGCTCTCGCCGCCGACCGCCGAGGCGCTCGTCACGAACCACGTCACGACGGTCGCGGCGTCGATCGACGGCGTGACGAAGGAGACCTACGAGAAGATCCGCGTCCCCGCGAAGTGGGAGCGGCTCCTCGCGTGCCTGGATCTCCTCGGTGCGGTCCGGCGCGACCGGAAGTCGAAGACGCCGCGGCTGCGCATCATCTTCACGTGGATGCGCTCGAACCGGGCCGAGCTCGCGGCGCTGCCCGAGTTCGCGGCCGCGCACGGCGCTGCCGAGATCGACGTGCGCTTCGTGTCGCCGACCTCGGGCGTGGACGTCTCCCCGGAGCTCCTCTCGGACGAGGATCCGGAGACCGTGAACGCCGAGCTCGCGTCGGCGGCGCGCGAAGCGGTGCGACGCGGATTGAAGCTCTCGTCCTACCCCGAGTTCGAAAAGCAGGGCGAAGGGTCGCGGAGCCTCGTCGCGCGCGCGAAGCGCCGGCTGTGGCGCTGGCGTGCGGGGATGGACCGGTACGAGTACCTCCGTTACGCCTGGTACCAGGGCCTCTTCGGGTGCGCGTACCCGGCCCGCAACTACGTCATCCGTCCCAACGGCGCCGTTCATCCCTGCATCTACTGGGACCAGGAGCCGATCGGTTTCTACCCGGCCGACGACCTCGAGCGCATTGCCGCGGGCGCGCCGCTCGCGCGAATCCGCGAAGGCCTGCGCTCGGGCGAGCCGATCGGCACCTGCGCGGGCTGCGGCGAGCGGCGGACGGCCCTGTACCGCCTGCGCGGGACGCCGCCTCCCGAGACGGCCACGTCCCGGCGGCTCCCGACGCACCCGGGCCGGGGCTAGGGCGTCAGGGCGCCGGCAGCGCCCAGAGGCCGCCCGTGCGCGTCTTCTCGAGGAGAACCCAAGAGCCGGGCACGCGCGGGAGGGCGTCGGGGATCTCCCGATCGAAGACGAACGCGTAGACCGGAACGCCGCGCTCTCCAGCGCGCGCCCGGACCAGCGCGAAGTCCTCGGGCGAGATCCGATCCCACCTCAACGGCATCAGATCCGTGTAATAGCGCAACGCCGCCGAAGTCTCCATCGAGACGACGATGGCCGGGCGGCGCCCGGCCCGCTTGGCAGCCGCGCGGCTCCCGAGTTCGAACTCCGCGCCCCGGTCTCCGCCTCCTCGCGCCCCCAGGCTCCGCACGGCCCGCCACTCGACGGCGAGCACGACCGCCACGACGGCCGACGCGACGGCGGCACGGAGCGGCGTCGACAAGCGCGCCGTCAGGCCGCGGACCGCGAGGAGCAAACCGACCACCAGGGCCGGCGCCGCCGGCAGGAAGTAGCGGCCGTAGGTCCAATTGTCCGACGGGCCCCAGAAGCAGTAGAAGCCGAAAATGGCACCGAACCAGGTTCCGAGCAGGGCCCGGTCGCGCCGCCGAACGTGCCGATTGACTCCCGCGACGGCCAACAGCCATCCGAGCGGCACCACGAGCGACAACTCGGCGACGAGCCAGGCTCCATACCGCCGGATCCGAAGAGGAAAGTTCTCGAGAGCGAGCTCTCCCTGGAACTGGTGCGTGTAGCCGGTTCGGAACGGGCTGCCGAAGGCCGCCCGATTCCAGAAGCCATAGAAGGCCGCCAGCGGCGCCGCACCGGACAGGAACAGGACCAGGGCGCGCCGGGTGGACGGCAACGCCAGCAGGAGCGCCGGAAGCAGGAGACCGTTGGTCGGGCGCACGAGCACCGCGAGCCCGAACGCGGCGCCCGCGGCCAAAGCCCAGCCGGGAGTCTGCCGGGCCCGCAGGCCCGCGACGACGGCCGCCGTCGCCCATACAGTCGCCGCCATGTCGCTCATCGGCTGGATGGCATGAAAGACGAAAACCGCCCAGGCACCCAGGATCAGTGCCCCCGCCGCCGCCTCCGGACGCGACAGCCCGAGCTCGCGTCCGAGCTGGTAAACCAGCAACAGACACAGGACTGCCAGAATCGGGCTCACGAGAAACGGAGCGGACTCCCAGCCAAACGCCGTCGCGGCAAGAGCAATGTGGATCGGAAAGCCGGGCGGGTAATACGGGACCATCGTGCCCGGCTTCGGCCCGAGCTCGTGGGCGAGGGGGATGAACTCCATCGTCAGTCGTTCGTCGAGGCCGAGTCTCGACGGTGCCTCCACGGGAAGAACCAGGGTGCCGGCGGCGATGTCCCGCGCCGTGCAGGCGTAGCCCGCGGTGTCCGAACCGCCGACGGCCACGGTGCGATGCGCGCAGGCGAAGACACCGTAGGCGATGGCGCCGCCGAAGACGAGCGCGGTCCCGATCGAGCGCGACCTCATTTGCCGTTCGTTCTAACCCGGGACCCGAATCTGCGCAAAAAAGAAAAGCTCAGGAACGAGTCCTGAGCTTCGAAATAATTCCCCGGCAACGTCCTACTCTCCCACACGGTCTACCGTGAAGTACCATCGGGGCTGAAGGGCTTAACGGCCGTGTTCGGAATGGGAACGGGTGTGGCCCCTTCGCTAAGGTCACCGGGAAACTCTGTTTCCAAATTCATTACCTCCCGCGGGCGGGGACAAGCCCCGCCCCTACGGGCGGTCAAGAGAGTCGTCGGTAATGCACTTACGATTCGCGCCTTAAATATTTTATGGTCAAGCCGCTCGGCCGATTAGTACGGGTCAGCTTCACGCCTCACAGCGCTTCCACACCCCGCCTATCAACGTGGTCGTCTCCCACGGGCCTTCAGGGGATTGCTCCCGGGAAATCTCATCTCGAGGAAGGCTTCCCGCTTATATGCTTTCAGCGGTTATCCTTTCGAACTTCGCTACCCGGCCGTGCCGCTGGCGCGACAACCGGTGCACAAGAGGTTCGCCCGTCCCGGTCCTCTCGTACTAAGGACGGATCCTCACAAATTTCCTGCGCCCACACGAGATAGGGACCGAACTGTCTCACGACGTTCTAAACCCAGCTCACGTACCGCTTTAACCGGCGAACAGCCGGACCCTTGGGACCTGCTTCAGCCCCAGGATGCGATGAGCCGACATCGAGGTGCCAAACCTTGCCGTCGATGTGAACTCTTGGGCAAGATCAGCCTGTTATCCC
>DATJPZ010000121.1:0-9702 GCA_035506175.1 Thermoanaerobaculia bacterium
GTGCCGGCGGTCAAGCTCACGGGCGGTCTTCATCCCGTCGCACACGCGAACGACAAAAGCGGACGCGCGCGCCTCTCGCGCGTCGGCTCGACGGCGCGATCGGCGAATGTCGGCTCTCCAGGGGTCCCGGGGTCATACAGATCCCCCCGCGACGTTGACGGTTGCGAAGACTCTACGCCGGCGGCTACCCCGCCCTCAGAAAGTCACCTTGAGCGCGAAGCGCAGCTGCCTCGGGGAGATCTGCGCCGTCGTTTTCCGGTAGTTCGGGTTGTCGGTGCAGGGATGCGGCGCGTTCGCGGGACAATCGTTTCCGTTCGGGCCGGTCGTCCCCGGCTGGACGCCGGCCTGCCCGTAGAAGGGGCTCGCCGGGTCCGTGACGAACGTTCCCGACGGGTTGAAGGCGATGTTGACGGCGGTCGTCGTCTGGCGATTCAGGAGCTGGAACGCGTAGGCCTGCGGCGTCACGGTCACGGGACCCAGGAGGAAGTTGTAGGCGAGCGACAGATTCATCTCGTAGTCCGTCGGCAGCCGCCCCGCGTAGCCGCGCTGTTCGAGGTAGAGGTCCTGCGGATAGCCCCCGTTGTAGAACCCGCCGATCGACGTCGGCGTCCCGGTGCGGATGTAGAACTGCAGGCCGGCCGACAGCCCCCACGGCGCGTTGTAGACGGCGTCGAGGCGACCCTGGTTCGGGCGGTCGAGCTCGAGGATGCCGTAGGCGTTGGCCAGGAGTCCCGCGTAGTCGAAGTCGGCGTTGATCCCCGGGTCCGTCTGCCCGGAGGATTCGCGAATGGCGCCGGAATAGTTGCCGCGGAGCGAAGAGCCGAGGTACGAGAGCTGCGCCCAGATTTCGTTGGTGAACTGTTTGCGGACGACGAGCTCGATGCCCTTGAAGATGCGTTTGGCGGGCGGGATCGGTGTCCCCTGGCCGGGATCGGAGCACGCGTAGCCCGTCGGGTTGGTGATCGGATTGCCCGAGCCATCGCAGCTCCCGTAGGCCCCGATCGCCCCGGGATTCTCGATCCCCGTGGCGCCCGGGTTCATCAGGGCGCAGGAAGAGCCGTTGGGGGCGGTGTTGTAGTTCAAGTCGCAGCGATCTTCGACGGTGCGGCCGAGCGAGCGGTACGTGCCCTTCAGACCGACCGAGAGAGTCGGGTCGAGCGCCTTTTCGACGCCGATCGTGAACTCGTCCTGGTACGAAGCCTTGAGGCCGGGATCGGGCGGGTCGCCGGAGAGCGTGCCGACCTGCACCTGGAAGTGTCGAGGAACGCAGCCGGGAGTCGGGGCGCCGGGCTGGCAGACTGACGAAACGCGGGCGAGATCCGTAGGACTGTAGTTGAACGTGTCCTGGGACGTGTTGGGCGCAAAGACACGCACGTTGAGGTCGGTCGGAATCGCATAGTAGAAACGGCCCGCCGAGGCGTACAGCTTGGACGTGCCGTCGCCCGCCCAGTCCCAGGTCACGCCGAGCCGCGGGGCCCACTCGTTGGTGAGGCTGAACGCCTTGCCGCCCAGGCTGTTGTACAGAGTCTCGGCGTCGTAGCGAACGCCGAAATTCACGGTCAGCGCCGGAATGATGCGCCACTGGTCCTGCGCGAAGCCGCTGTAGCGCTTCGTCGGCGTTTGGAAGGGCGCCACCGGGATGAACGTCGAGGGGTCCGCGTTGGCCGAGTAGTAGAGATGCTCGAAGAAGACCGGTAACGTGTCGCCGTCCGCGTTCGTCCAGAGGGGCGCCTGCGAAAGATCACAGGTCCGCGTACCGGTTTGCGTGCAGGCGCGAATGATCACTCCCTGCCCGCCCGTGTAATAGCTGGATCCCGAGGTCGAGACCCTCTCGTAGTCGGCGCCCACCTTGAACTCGTGCCCGCCCACGTAGCCGGTGTAGGTGGCGGCGTAGGCGTTGCGGGAGGAATGGTTGTTCTGCGTCGCCCCGAAAACCGACCCGTACCCGCCGAAAACGTTGGCGTATCCGGAGCTGGCGACCGTCGTCTGATCGACGTAAGCCACGCCAGGGCCCTTCGGCTTCGTCTCGTAACGATCGGCGTGCTGGCCGTACGCGAGCGTCAGAAGGCCGCCGGCCCCGAAGAGCTGATTCAGCCGCGCTCCGTAGTCCGGCCCGCCGACGTCGATCCGACCGTCGTAGACGAACGGGTCGAAGCTCTGCGGGTTGGCCCAGACGGTGCCGACCTGGGACTGGCGGTCCGAGAAGTACACGCCCTGCAGCGTGGTCGACGGCGCGAGGTTCAGCGTCAGCTTCAGGGAGTACTTGTTCTCGGTGTAAGTGGCGGGAAAATCGTAGCCGGCGGTGACGCCGCCGGTCGGCTGGATCTCGGTGCCGGTGATGACGCGGTCGTAGGCGGCAAAGAACCACACCCGGTCCTTGACCATGAAGCCGCCGAGGTCGAGCCCGCCCTCCGAGCGCGTGTTCTTCGTCGTGAGCGTCGTCGCCAGCGAGTTGCCCGTTTCCGAGAAATCCGGCGTGACGAGGTTCTTCTGGTCGGCGGCCAGCGACAGGTTGTTGTAATACCCGAAGATCCCGCCGTGAAACTCGTTGCCGCCCGACTTCGTGATCACGTTGATCACGCCGCCGGTGTTGCGGCCGTACTCGGCCTGGTAGCCCGAGGTCTTGACCTCGACTTCCTGGATGAACTCGCTGTTGATGTCCTTGCCCTGGATGCCCTTGATGACGTTGGTGGTGTTGACGCCGTCGATCAGGAACGAGTTCTCGGCCGAGGTCGAGCCGTAGATCGAGATCGCGAGCGACCTCCCCTGCGTCTCGCCGTTGTCGGCCTGGGTGCCCGGCTGCGTGAAGACGATGTCGGCGTAGTTGCGGGAGGGCAGCGGCAGCTTGTCGATCACCTTGCCGGCGTAGCTGGAGCCCGAGGTCGTCGACGAACGGTCGATCAACGGCGCCTCGCCCGTGACCAGGACCTCGGCGCTGGCCGACACCTTCATCTCGAGGTTCGCCGTCGTCAGGGCGTCGAGGGAGACGGTCGCCTTCTTCTGCGCGCGAGCAAACCCCTCGAGGGTCGCCGTGACCTGGTAGTCGCCCGGGATGAGGCTCAGGAACCGGTATTCGCCGGCGGCGGTCGTGACCGTCGTGCGCGGACCCTGGAGCCGCGGCCCCGAAAGCTCCACGGTGACGCCCGGGAGCGCGCCACCGTTCTGGTCGGCGACACGGCCCTCGAGCGTTCCCGTCGTTTGCCCGAACACCGGACCCGACACGACGAGCAGGCAGAAACCGAGGATCAAGCTCCGTCGGTACGCGACCCCCATGAGCTCCTCCTGAAACAAAACCGCGGAGCGCACGAAAAAACGAATCGACCGCCGGGGACCGGGCCAGGACGAGTCGGCAATTGCTTCCGGAAAGGCTACTCCAATTCGGCCGACGCGGCGTCCGGATTCTGGCGTCCGCCCGGGTCAGTGGCAGCGATAGACCGCCGCCCTCGCGGGTCCGTCCGGCCCTCGCGGCACGTAAAGCGTGTCGCCGCCGTCGGAAACGGCCGTCCATCGCTGCGCGTACGGACTGGCATGCTCCAGGTTCGCGTTGCGGACGAGCGTGCAGTCCCGGACGGCCGACTGATTCTCGGTCACCCGCACCTTCTCGATCGCGGCGTTCATCGCGGCGAGGCGGGCGTTCACCTTCACGACGTTTCCCGGCGCGCAGGCGAGCACCTGGTAACTCGTTCCGTAGAGGATCACGGTGTCGCCGTCCTTGAACTCGGGGTGTTTCGGCACGTCGGCCACCGCGGCGGCGACGACGGCGGCCGGGTTCGTCGGGGAGGCGTCGACGGTCCAGCTCCCCGCCACGGGCAGCGTCATCACGCACCCGTACTCGGACTCGTAGACCTGCGCGAGCTGGTCGACGGTCACCGGCATCGAACCCTTGTAGAGACAACGGACCACCGTCAACGCGCCGAATCGTTGCGGCGGAGCGAACGAGCTCGTGTTGATGCCGTCGCTCGCGCAGGCCACGAGGAGCACGAGGCCGCCGATTCCCAGGAGACGCCGCATCGTCCGCTCTCCCTCTCGCGTTTCTGGTGGGAGGTGAGGGTTTCGAACCCCCGACATCCTGCGTGTAAAGCAGGCGCTCTACCGCTGAGCTAACCTCCCCCGCCTCTAGTCTAACCGCCGCGGACCGGGCGCTTTACCGCGCCGGCCTGCCGCCCCTACTCGTCGTCGACAGCGACACGGGCGAGCCCGTCGACGGCGCGACGACGGCGGGGAGCCCTTACGGCTCCTCGACGCTCGCGAAGTCGTCGTCGGTCGGGAGGACCGGCTCGCCGTGCATGTTCTTCTGGATGACCTTGAACTGGTCGACGAGAAAGAGCGGCTTCGCGCTCTCCTTCGCGAGCGCTTCGAGGCGCTTCTGGAGCGCGGCGACCGTCTCGGGATGGTCCGCGGCGACGTTCTTCGTCTCGGAAGGATCCTTCGCGATGTCGTAGAGCTCGACGCTCGAGGGCAGGAAAGTCTTCCAGACGAGCTTCCAGTCGCCCTGGCGGATCGCGGCCCGGAACGGCTCGACGTTGTACACGATCTCCGTGCGCGGCGACGGCGCGCCCTTCGCCAGGACGTCCCACATGTTCACGCCGTCGAGCGGCTTGCTCTTCGCCGTCGACGCGCCGGCCAGGGCCGTCAGCGTCGGATACATGTCGACGACGTGGATCAGGCCGTCGACCGTTCCCGGGGGGATGTGTCGCGGCCAGTTGGCGATTCCGGCGACGCGCGTGGCGCCCTCGTAGAGCGTGCCCTTGCCGTCGCGATACGGCGCGTTGTCGCACGGGATCCTGATCTTGGACATGTCCGCGATCACGCCCGCGAACATCGCGTCGCGGGTGCCGCCGTTGTCGCTGTGAAAGACGATCAGCGTGTTGTCGCGCATCTTCTTCTTGTCCAGCGCGGCGACGACGCGCCCGATCTGTTCGTCCATGGCGGCGATCATCCCGGCGTACGTGCGCCGCGTCGGGTCCGCGATGTTCGGGAAGCGGTCGACGTACTCCCGGGGCGCCTGATACGGCGTGTGCACCGCGTTGAACGCGAGGTAGAGATAGAGCGGCTTGCCGACGTCGTGCCGCTCGATGAGGCGCACCGCGTCGTTCCCCAGGAGCGTCGTCGTGTAGCCGGTCTCCTTGACGGGCTCGTTGTCGCGGAACCAGTCGAGCCGGCCCTCCACTTCGTGCGTGAAGTAGTCGACTTCGCCGATCATGGGGCCGTACTGGTAGTCGAATCCGCGCTGGCGCGGCCAGTACTTCTTGTCCGCGTGGCCGAGGTGCCACTTCCCGATGATCGCCGTCTCGTAACCCGCGTCCTTCAAGGCCTGGGGCAACAGCCACTCGCTCGTGTCGAGGCCGTAGGCCGAGACCGCGGGAATGACCGCCGTCTGGAGCCCGTACCGGAACGGGTACCGGCCCGTCATGACCGCGGCGCGCGTCGGCGTGCACATCGGCTCGACGTAAAACTGCAAGAGTCGTGCGCCGCCGGCGGCGAGCGCGTCGAGGTTCGGGGTCTTCAGATCCCCGGCGCCGTTGAAGCCGACGTCCTTCCATCCGAGGTCGTCGGCCACGATGTAGACGATGTTGGGACGGCGATCCGCGGCCCGGGTCGGGGCCGGAGCCCCCGTCATCGCCGCGGCAGCCGCGAGCAGACAGAGAACGGCGAACCGGGATTTCATGGCGCTCCTCCAAAAAAATCGCCGCAGTCTACCGCGTCTCTCACCCCCGCGCGCCTCTTCCGGAGGGAACGGGGGACGTCTTTAGATGGCGATCGAGGCAAAGCGCTCGATGTCGCCGACGGGCATGGGGCGGGCGAGGAGGAATCCCTGGCCGTAGGGCACGCCGAGCGACTGCAGGACACGAAGCTCCTCGCGCGTCTCGATCCCCTCGGCGATGACCTTCGTGTGCATCTTGCGCGCGAAGCTCATGAGCGCCTCGAGCAGGTCCTGCTTGACCTGGCGGCGGTCGATGCCGCGGACGAAGACGTTGTCGAATTTCAGGTAGTCGGGCTCGATGTCGGCGAGCGAGGAGAGGTTCGAATAGCCGGTGCCGACGTCGTCGACGGCGATGCGGAAGTTCTGCGAGCGGAACTTCGACAAGACTTCGCGGAAGAGCCCCTCGTACACCGCGTACGTGCGCTCGGTGATCTCGAGGACGATCCGGTCGGGCTCGAGCCCGAGCGCCCGCACCTGGTCGCGGAAGACCGGCCCGAGAAACTCCGGATCGGACGCCGCGGCCGGCGACAGGTTCAGGAAGATCTGGCGCCGCGGGTTCGCTTCCGCCGCCGCCTCGAGCGAGCGCTGCCGGCACACGCGTTCGAGCGGCACGAGCAGCTCCGTGCGGTCGGCCAGCGAGAAGAGGGTCTCGCCGCTCTCGAACTCACTCCCCCGCGGGCCGCGCGAGAGCGCCTCCATCCCGATCATGTTGCCGGTCGCGAGGTCGAACACCGGCTGGAAGACGGGGCGGATGTCGCGGCGCGAGATGACGTCCTGCAGCAGCTCGCCGCCCCGGATCTCCTGGCGCACCGTCTGACGGGTGACCTGATCGCGCGCTTCCTGGACGCCGCGATAGACCAGGCGCTCGATGCGGTGCTTCGGGTCTTTCATGATGCGCGCCGAGCCGACGAACGACCGGAATCGCGCGGACACGTCCGCGCGCTCGGCGAGGTAGCCGCGGATCAGCTGGTCGAGCTCGGCCGCCTTCTGGCCGAGAACGGTCGGTCCTTCCGGGAGCCCTCCCCCGTCGGGGCTGACGAAGAGGATGATCTCGTCCGAGCGCACGTACGGCAGGCACAACGTCCCGCCCGGCACGATCCCGTCGGTCTGGAACGCCTTGAGCCTCCGGACGAAGTCGAGGAGGAGATCGTCGTAGGCCTCCCAGCCCCAGACCTCTTCGACGTGACCCTCGGAGCTCGGGCGAAAGACGAGCACCGAGATGCTTCCCCGCTCGTCGAGCTGCGTCTTGAGATCGTCCACCAGCACCGCGACCGTCGGGAGGCCGGTCTCGCGGTCGTAGAGTCGTGTGCGCTCCTTGAACCACTTGCCGCGAAGCGCGACGAGCTCGCTCTGCTTTTCCTTGGCCAGCGCGGCCTGACGATCCTTGTCCAAGCTACGTGGTCAGAATAGCACTCCGCCGTGAATTCGGCGTTCGGCGGGTCACCCGAAGAACTACGGGGCGGCGGTCGCGGGCAGGGGCGCGCCCTCGCGCAGCCGCTCGATGGCGTCGTCGCTGCCGAGGACGACCAGCACGTCGCCCGGCGAGAAGCGTTCGGTCGGCTCGGGGACGAAGCGCCGCACGAACCCTTCGCGGGTGAGCCGCTTCACGGCGAGCACCGAAACGCCGTAGCGGGCGCGCAGACCGGCCTCGGCGACCGTGAGGCCCGTGATCGGCGGCGGCACGTCGATCTCGGCGAGGCGATGTTTCTCGGGAAGCTCCAGAAGATCCACGTCGCCTTCGGCCGTCCCGGCCGTATGCACGCGGGCGAGCAGGCGGCTGCGCTTCAGGATCTCCGTGTCGAAGGCGCCGAGCAGGTCTCGCTGCGCGACGATCCCGAGGAAGCGCCGGCTCTCGGCCCCGTCGACGACGGGAAGCTGCCCGACGTCGCGGAACCACAGCTTCTCGTTGACCGAGGTCAGCGGCTCGTCGGCCGTCGCGAAGGGAATCTCGGTCATCAGGTCTTCGGCGAGGACGACGGTCGAGAGGTCGCGGTCGGGGAACGACTCCTTGATGTTGTGGATGTCGACCGCGCCGAGCAGGCGGCCGTTCTCGTCGCCGACGTAGAGGAAGAGACTCCGCGAGCGCAGGAACTGGGCCACGATCTCGGAGAGCGGCATCGTCCGCGGAATCAGCGACACGTCGCGCCGCATGATGTCGGCGACTTTCAGGCTCGCGAGCGCGGTCGCCTCGGCGGTCTTTTCCCAGACGATGCCGGCCGAGCGCAGGCTCTCGATGTAGATCGACTCCTTGCGGAAGAACCGGGCCGACGTCACGGCCAGGACCGACACGACCATCATCGGCAGCAGCACCGCCGTGTTCTGCGTCAGCTCGAAGATCATGATGACGGCGAGCAGCGGCGCCCGCGTCACGCCCGCGAGCATCCCGCCCATGCCGAGCAGCGCGAACCCGCCGACGGCGGCGTCGAGCGACGGCGCGATCGCATGGCACGCCTGCGCCGCGAGCCCGCCGAGCGTCGCCCCGACCATGAGGGACGGGGTGAAGACGCCGCCGACGCCGCCCGAACCGATCGTGGACGAGGTCGCGACGGTCTTGCCCGCGAACAGCAGCAGGAGAAAAAGCGCGGGCGGATTGCCGTGGAGGATGCGGTCCGTCGCCTCGAAGCCGTTGCCGGAGACCTCGGGCAACCCGAGCGCGATCGCGCCGACGATCGCGCCGCCGGCCGCCATCGAGAGCCAGACCGGCCAGTTCAGCGCGCGGAAGAGCTTCTTGCCCACCGACAGCGCCTGCACGAAGAACGCCGAGACCGGGCCGGCGGCGAGGCCGATCGCGACGAACGGCAGATACTCGAGAATCGAGCCGACCGAGAAGGGGGCCACGTGGTAGACGGGCTCGTCGCCGAGGACCGAGCGCACGAGGAGCGTCGAGACGACGGCCGCGACGACCGCCGGCCCGAAGAGCGCCATCGAGAACGACCCGACGACGACCTCGAGGACGAAGAGCGTCGCGGCGATCGGCGTGTTGTAGGCGCCGGCCACGCCGGCGGCCATGCCGCACGCCGTCAGGATCCGGACACGCTCGGGAGACACTTTCCAGCGCCGGGCGAGCGCCGAGGCGCAGGCCGCGCCGATCTGGATGATCGGCCCTTCGCGGCCCTCGGAGCCGCCCGAGGCGATCACGAACACCGACGACGCGCCGCGCGCGAGCGAGGGACGCAGCCGCACCGACCGCCGGCCGAGCGAGACGACCTCGATCAAGTGCGAGATGCCGCTCGGCCCCTTCTCCATGAAGAAGAAGTGGGCGATCAGGCCACCGACGAGGCCGCCGGCGGCCGGCAGCGCCACGCGCTCCCACGGCGCGAGCATCCCGACGCCGCGGACGATGTCGCCGGTGCCGTGGAGCAGGTCGGTGAGCGCGTGGGTCAGGAGCCGGAATGCGATCGCGCCGACGCCGCCCAGCAGGCCCGCGGCCGCCGCCAGGATGAGGAACTGGGTGTTGGGGTCGCGCCAGAAGAAGCGGCCGAACGGGGACGGCCGCCGCGGAATCACGGGATCAGCGGTGCTCATTCTCCATCTTCGATCCGGTGCAGATCGGACTCGTCCTCGACGTCCTCCTGCCCGCCGAAAAAGAAGGCGTTCGCGCACGCGTTGCCGCAGAAGACGCTGCCGCCCATCCGAAAAGCGCAGCCCTCGCAGACGGCTTTCTTGCAGATCGGGCAGATCGGAAGCGAGAACGCCATCTCGGTGCCGCAGACGCCGCAGCGGTCGGCAAGATCCGCCATGACAACAGTATAGGCCCGGGGTCCAGAGCGGGACGGGTCTGCTATGATCCGCCGTCCCAAATGGCGGTGTAGCTCAGCTGGTCAGAGCACGCGGCTCATATCCGCTAGGTCCGGGGTTCAAATCCCTGCACCGCCACCAAAACCTTTCCTCGCCCCGGCTCGTCGACGCCGCGACGCGGCCGTTTCCCTGCGACACGGGACTCTTGCCGACACAACAGGCGCCGTCCTCCACGATAAGGTCGCGTCGAGCCTCCTCCG